>NZ_JAKJSH010000017.1:0-150333 GCF_050336885.1 Photobacterium kasasachensis | reverse complement strand
CAACCAAACAACCAAACAACCAAACAACCAAACAACCAAACAACCAAACAACCAAACAACCAAACAACCAAACAACCAAACAACCAAATAAGTGAAATGACCGTGGTGATTGTAGATTTCTGATATTTCGGTATGATGAGCGGCTTTTTTCTGTGTGGAGGTACGGCATGTACATAGGTTTTGATTACGGAACAGCAAATTGCTCGGTCGCCATGATGGCGCAAGGAAAACCACAACTGCTATCGCTTGAAAATGGTAACAAGTACATACCTTCCACACTGTGTGCCCCAACCCGGGAGGCGGTAAGCGAATGCCTATATCGCCATATGGGTGTGAAGCCGGGAGATAAGGTTGGCGAGCAAGTGCTTCGTCGGGCTATAGCTCTTAACCGTGATGAAGATATTATTGTCGAGAAGGGCGATCTGCTTTTCGGACAAGCAGCGCTTGATTTATACCTCGATGATCCCGAAGAGGTGTATTACGTAAAATCTCCCAAATCTTTCCTTGGTGCCAATGGTTTGCGCGATGTGCAAATCAGTTTCTTCGAAGATTTAGTTTGCGCCATGATGAGCAACATCAAATCGCAGTCGGAATTGTCACTCGATAAGCCGATAGAGAGCACTGTGATTGGCCGCCCGGTTAACTTTCAGGGCACCGGAGGTGAAAGGGCTAACCAGCAGGCTGAATTGATCCTGAGCCAGGCCGCCAAACGTGCCGGGTTCAAGCATATTGAGTTCCAGTATGAGCCGGTAGCCGCTGGGCTGGAGTATGAAAGTACACTGACGGAAAACAAAACCGTGCTGGTGGTCGATATCGGCGGTGGCACAACAGACTGCTCGATCATCGAGATGGGACCGGATTGGCAAGGAAAGGCCGACCGTCAGGAAAGCCTGCTGGCGCACAGTGGCCTTCGGGTCGGCGGTAATGATCTGGATATCCACCTTGCATTTCGTCAGTTGATGCCGATGCTCGGCCTTGGCAGCAAAACCCGCAACGGGATTGATATGCCAATCAGCCAGTTTTGGAACCCGATAGCAATTAATAACATTGTTGCCCAGACCGAGTTCTACAGTGCGTCTAACCTAACAGTATTGGATCAGCTGCGACGTGATGCTGCTGAGCCGGAGAAGCTGCTTCACTTGCTACGTGTTTATCACGAAACACTGGGCTATCAGTTGGTCAGAAAGGCGGAAGAGTGCAAGATTGCTCTATCGGATGCAGCATCCTGCCATGTTGAGCTTGATGGGTTGTCGGAATTGCTTGATGTTTCTGTCACGCAGCAAGATATGGCCGCAGCCATTGAGTCGCCAAGAGTTAAAATGAGCCAGCTGGTGACTGAAGCAATACAACAAAGTGGTAAAAAGCCCGATGTCATCTATATGACGGGAGGGACGGCCCGTTCGCCGATCCTCAGAGCCTGTATCGAGCAACAATTGCCTGATGTCCCTGTGGTCAGCGGAAGCTACTTTGGCTCAGTGACTGCAGGCCTGGCAAGATGGGCAGAGCGCTGTTTTGCCTAGGAATTGTCGCTAGTAATAAGCCCGCTAATGTCGGGCTTATTACGCTCCAAGGCTCTAAACACGACTCATCAAAGGTGCTGATCAGCCTGCCCAGGCTGAACACCAACCGCTTGAGGAGACTAGCTTGCCAGGGAAGAGTTGACACGGACGCCATTCATCACCCACCTCACCTTGAAGCAATACGCAGTTCGAACAATTTCTATCTTCGTACGGTGACTTATGGATGTACTTGAGCGCTGATGCTTGTGCATCGTTTTCATCCAGGTGGGGCAGATCAGAAGCCTGAGCAGGCCTGATTAGGTTTTTCCCTCCTAGGGTAACTCCGATGACACCCGCGAGGGTGAATTTTAAGAACCTTCTTCGATTCGATTGATCATTCATTGTGACTTCCTTCTTGTGCTTTCGACATTGCTTCTCGTTTTTATTATGAGGCGACGGGCACCTGTATTTTGATACTTAGTAAAGCTGGCTAGATAAGTTTGGAAGGCAAATAGCCGGGCGTCATTTTCCTTTTTGCGAAAGTGCTTAATTAGTTAGCAATAAGAGCGAATATGGAGGACTCGATCACCTGACTGGCATGCAATGGATTACATTTATTAACAAGTTATTAATAAAACTTGTGTCGCCCTGTAAAGAATAAGTGTTTGACTTGCAAAGGTATGAGTCTGAGCAAAAAAACACAAAATGTAGCAATCCCACTATTGCAACATTTCCTTTACAAGCGCATGCTATGTCCGCCTTACCAAAGACGAAAAGAACAAAGGTAGAGAAAATGAACTTATTCCTTATTGATATTGATGGCGCACTGGTTGATTCAGAAAGTGTTGATATGAAGTGTTACACCCAGGCCGTGCAGGATGTGTTGGGAATTCATATTGAGGAAGATTGGAGCCACTACCGGAATGTGACTGATTCAGGTGTACTGGATGAGATCATAACCAAGCATAAGATCACTGACAGTCGTTCACTGATCCACCGACAAGTTGAAGCGAGATATCTACAATTGATACAGGACTACCTGGCCAAGAACCCGTCAGAAGTCAGCCAAATTCAGGGAGCCAAAGATTTCATCGATCAGATGCGAGAAAGAAAAGACACTCATGTGGCGATTGCCACCGGTGGGTGGGAATCTGCAGCCAAGCTAAAGCTGCGTGCTGCGGGCATTGATATTGCCAACATGACGTTTGCTTCTTCTTCCGATGCAATGAGTAGGACTGAGATCATGGCGCTGGCTGCTTTCAGGGCCAAGCAAGATTCAGGTGTGACGTTCCAGCGCCGGGTCTTGTTTGGGCACGGGTCATGGAACAAGCATGCCTCACAAGAACTGGGGTATGATTTTGTTGAGGTTGGTGATAAAGGTCAGCATCATCATCACATTCCGAACCTTGTCCACTATCAGGCGGCATTTTCCCAACTGGCCTTACAGTAATTATTAACTATAACCTCGAATAGTAATTCCTTTCATTGTTGGATCCCCTTTGGCGATATAGCGTGGGGATCCTCCTTCCCACCAGCGACGTGATGGCCCTTCAAAGTTTGACAGATAAAATGGGCGACAGTGCTGGATTTATATATGTTGGATTCAAAGTACAGCTTTTCGTCTGACTAGTTCACGAGAGGCTTGGCCTGTCATATCTATTTGGCACTATTTAGGAATCATCATGTTAGCAACTAGATTTCGGATGCTGCCCGTAATTGCTCTGGGGCTATTGTTTCCATATGTCCAGGCATCAGCAGCACAAGAAGACGTGCCTTACTGCCACAGTTATGCTGGGCTGAATTTTCCGGATTTTATGGCTTTGTGGGATTATGCCAACCCGGAGAGGACAGAGAATACGTTCAAAGCACTACTTAACCTTGCTGCAAACAGCCAGGATAAAACTTATATGAGCGAGCTGCTCAGTCAGATAGCGAGAACATATGTCATGCGTGGCAAGCATGAAGAGGCTGAGTTTTATCTCGGACAGTCCTACTTGTACCTTTCTGATTCTGAACCAAGGGCAGAAGCGAATTACCTGCGCGAGAAAGCGCGTTTATTGGTAGACAAAGGAAGGCAGCAAGAAGCGGTCAAACATTTAACCTCTTCATGGCAGATAGCAAGAGATAACCGTTATGATCTTCTCGCAATTGAAACAGCTTTGGAATTGCATGATTTATTGCCTGACGGAGGTCAGAACTGGCACTTGCGAGCAAAGCAACTGGCAGAGAAAACCAGCGACGTAACAGCCCGGCAATGGATTAGTGAGAATCAGTCCCGGCTGCGTTAATGCTGAAACATTGCCATGGTATTTTTGCCTACAGTGTGGAAGGCAAAAGTGTCAGACATGAGCAAAGTGTCATTTTTTTGTCTAGTCTTGCTTATGGAAGCGCAAGAAAAAGCAGTTGGAGTGATATCGCGCATGATGAATGATAACGAATGGGTTGTTCGCTGGTTTACTGAAGTTTGGAGTCGGGCGGATGGCGCTTTGCTTGCAGAATATGCTACTGATCCTTTTCACTTTCATTTGCCCGGCGGCAGGGTGCTTACCCTTAGCCATGTCGATTACCTGAACTTTATATCCATCTGGTGCCAGCGGTTTAAGAACGTCAATTTTATCATTAAAGATGTGATAAACGACGGAACGAAGACCGTAGCTCTGTACCATTGCAGTGCGACTTATAACGGTGGCTGGGCGAGGATTCCGGCCAGAAAGCAGCATGTAGAGATGACAGGCATGGTGTTTTTCAAGCGGGAGGAGGGGATGATCACCGATTGCTGGCTTGAAGACAGTAGCTTTGATTTGTACCAGCAGTTAACGCGATATCTCGATTAGGCAAGCGATTAGCAAAAAGAAAGGCGATATCTACCGATATCGCCTTTTTTAAGGAATTCGCTTCGAGCAATATTAGGCTGTTTGGACGTTTTGGGCCTGAGAAAGCTTAAGTTGTTCGAAGAACTGCTTTGTCTCGCTAACAATCACTTCTCTTAGCAGGATCAGGCCAATCAGGTTTGGAACAGCCATCAGACCATTCACGATGTCAGCGATTAACCAGATCATATCCAGCTTGATGAAAGCACCGCCTGCAACAAGAACAAGGAAGAACAGCTTGTAAGGAAGAATCGCTTTTACACCAAATAGGTAAGTCACACAGCGCTCACCATAGTAGTTCCAGCCAAGGATAGTGGTAAAGGCAAAGAACATCAGGCCGACAGACACCATCAACGGGCCCCAGTAGGCAGAATCCAGGCCGCTTGCAAATGCGAAAGTTGTCATCTCGGCACCGGCGTAATCACTTTGCCACGCACCGGTCACAACCAGAGTCAGACCTGTCATGGTACAAATGATAATGGTGTCGAAGAAGGTACCAGTCATCGATGTCAGGCCTTGCTTCACACATGAATCAGTCTTGGCCGCCGCTGCTGCCATAGGTGCACTACCTAGGCCAGATTCATTCGAGAAAACACCGCGGGCAATACCGGATTGGATGGCAAGCATAATGCCGGCACCGACAAAACCACCTGCGGCGGCATGGCCGGTAAAGGCAGAGGTAATGACCAGTTCGACTGCGGCCGGTAGTGCGTCAGCCTGAGAGGTCAGCACTGTGATACAAGCCACAATGTAGAACGCGGCCATAACAGGTACGACTTTACTGGCAACACTTGCAATCGACTTGATCCCGCCAAGGGTAACAGTCGCGACAAGAACCGTAAGGATAATGACAGTGATCTCTCGTGGCATTTCAAACGACAGGTAGGCAGCATCTACGATTGCATTGGCCTGCGGAAAAGTACCGATACCAAAACAGGCTACACCTAGCGCAAAGATTGCAAAGAGTTTGGCCAGCCATTTACTTCCGACGCCTTTTTCCAGGTAGTACATTGGACCACCAATCATCTGGCCGTTAGAGTCCGTATCACGGTATTTGACTGCCAGCAGACACTCGGCATACTTGGTTGCCATACCAAACAGCGCCGCAAGCCACATCCAGAAAAGCGCGCCCGGGCCACCCAACTTGATCGCTGTTGCAACACCGACAATGTTACCGGTACCGATAGTGGCAGACAGCGCTGTACACAAGGCAGCAAAGCTGGAAACATCCCCGCTGCCATTGCGATTTTTCTTGTTTGAGAAAACATAGCTAAGCGCGAGAGGCAGGTGGCGAATCTGGATAAAACCAAGGCGGATAGTCAGGTATAGACCGGTACCAACCAATAGGATAAGTAGAGGCGGACCCCAGACGAAGTTATCAATAGTTTGTAGTAAATTGTGTAGCGGATTCATTATTCTTCTCCCCTTAAACATCAAAGGAAGAGATAAAAAACAACAGAAAGGTGGTGTTACAGAAAAGCTGTTTTCAGTTTTTTTCTGAGCTGTTGATCTTATCTCCTCTGTCCTTTTGCCTGAGAGTTTCACTAACCACTCCTGCAAGGCAGAGGGTGGAAGCTTGCTCCTTCGGCGTCCGATTTAACGGATCTCTCCAGAGGCTCCTCCAACAACAGTCCATACCATAATATCAACTCTAGGAATTAACATTGCGGTGCCTGAAAGATTTACAACTTAATAACAGAAAGATTCTGGTTAGTTAAACTGCTTACTTCTTCGGCGGGCGGATACAATAACGTATCTTGCCACTCTCCTGCTGTCTTCATCGGAACTCATTTTCGGGCGACATACTAAATGATAAAAATGTGATTGTCTGCAAAAAAATCGCACAAAACGATAAAATTTTCATAGCAATGTAGCTAAATCATTTTTGGGGTGTATGAGGCTGCATATGAATACACTATTTAACGCTCAATTTGTGCCCGGCTCGGAGGTGAAAATGTTGCAGTGTTATTTTTTTATGCTCACCTATACTATTTTGTAGGCAGCTGGTGACGGAGAAAATATAGAATAAATTGAAATTAAAAATTGATTTTAATTGCCAAAAGAAATATTAGAAAAGTGTTTCCTGCCTATTTTATCTGCTAACCCATTGATGTGACAAAGCTAGCATAGAATCTGATCGTTGTTGCTTAAATTTGAAACAAAAGCAGCCTGCTGGAATTATTTAGGTTTCTGAACGTTAATTATTCATAGCAAGTCAAATTTTTGACGTTGCAGTCATAACAATTCTTATAAAGGTTCGGCTATTCATCAACAAGGAGTGTTTCACCGCAGCATACAGAGTTTTTGTATGTACTTATGACACTAGTAGTAAGGTGAATTTGTGATTTGGGTTAGTTGCAGTCATTACGACAAAATGGCAGATGCCAGAGAAAATCTTAAGCTATCACATAACGTCGTTGATGTTTCGCCTTTTGAGTTACTTTCGACAATGACCGGACAGGAATTGATTTTTCTTGAGGTCGTAGATTCCACATCGGAAGGTTTTGAGTTATTGCGATCTATCAAGAACCGTTTTCCGCTAGCAAAGGTTGTAATTGTTTATCACAGCCTGGACGCCAATCTGGCACTGAATGTACTTCGGGCCGGTGGCGAAGATGTGATTGAAGCCAGTGCAACAAGACAGGAGCTCGACGAGTGCTTCAGTCGTTTGCATACTCATCAGGTGGAAGCGGATGCTGATACGGGGTTCGAGCACCGGGAGCTGTCGATACGGCCCGCGCTCAAGATCATTGATGAGAATATTAGTGCACCGCTGCGAGAAGAAGATCTGGCGAATGCCTGCCATTATTCGCCCACGTACTTTTCACGCCTGTTCCATAGCATAATGGGTGTCACGCTAAAGCAATACATCATCAAAAAGCGGTTAGATTTGGCCTGTGGGTTGCTGAGCTCGGACCGGGAAAAAATCTCTCAGGTTGCCAACTCGGCTGGCTTTAAGGATGTCTCCTATTTTTCTCGTGTTTTTAAGAAGCATATGGGGTGCTCACCGGGAGAGTTCAGAATGAGAAAGCACAACTTGAATACCTAAAGAGGCTCAATGAGGGAAGCATCGTTGTGTTTTCCTTTAAATTTGTGTGCTGGAGGTATCAAGTTAGCAGAAATCTGCCGATAACAGACTACATACGGTTTTCATGCCTGTATATTATCAGCTCGCATGAGAATAATATTCGACTATATTGATTGCATATGGACTTAGGCAAGCTACACATTTTACAGGACATGCGCAGTATCGCGTAGACAATCAGTAGTTAACGGCATCTGCAGATAGAATGACATCTTTTCACGATATATTAGGTACAGACAGCAAGACTCCAAGTGCTGACGTAAAGCGACGTTACAAGTTACTTTCTAGCCGCCTCCATCCCGATAAAGGCGGCTCAAAAGCAATTATGCAATTGCTTGTTCAAGCTTACGAAAAAATAGGTCAGGGTAAGGGGCACGAGGAAGCGGTCCGAACGATCTATACCAAGAATGGGACGTCGGAAGCAGACAAGCAGAAATTCCAGCAACTTGAACGAGACTGTCAGGCTCTTAAACGAATAAATGAAGAGCTTGACCGTCAGCTTAAGCTCGAGCAGCAGAAGAGCCAATTGCTGTCCAAGGAAAGCGAGCGCTATATGAGCGCTTCGGAGGACGAGCTGAAATGGCTGCGACGGGAAAACAAACGCCTGAACAGTCAGCTTGAAGAAGCTCGCCGGAAACTCAGTGATACAAACCGGACGGTAACAACCGTGCCGCCGAGAATGAAGGCCGAGTCATCGCCATCTCCCCTGAGCGAAATATCTCCCAAGGTGATTAGCCAAATCAAGGCGTTAGGCCACTTTAATTTCCGCCGCTTCGGGTTAATGTTGATGATGCCTCTGGTTATTGCTGGCCTGCTGTTTACGTTGGGCAAAGAGCCTTTGCTGGCGATGATGGCACTGTTTGAAGAGCCTCAGCCGGAGCCGGAAGTGAAGGTGACGATTATCAATAGTAACCCAGCCGRTGATCTTCAGTTACAGGATCAACTTGCGGTGACGACGACTAGCGCTGCTCCAGCAAAGCCTGTACCTGTCCCACGTATCCAGTTGGAAAGAGCGGTTGGGGTATGGCAGCTACGTTATTTTGAAGAGAATAACCGTCCTTACATCGCTGTTCGAAGTGAAAAGGGATCCTATATCGTCAGAGGCTGTGATGCTAAATTCCAGTATTACCGCAATTCGAATTTGCGTTCAGGCAGAATGGCAGCAAACCTGATTTTTGACAGGAAGGAGCGCCACTTCCTCGTCTACAACATCCCATACGGTAATGGTTCCTTCGCCGGGAACTGGGCGGAAAGCAAAAGCTTGCTGATAAACGGTGAGTACTTTCCGAATGAAGGGTTTTCCTCGGTATACCAAGAGCTCGAGATGCTGTGTATGCGATATTAAAGTATCGCGGAAACAAAAAAGCACTTGAAGTGCCTTTTTTATTGTTTTCCGATGATGAGGCGTCCGGTGTGGATGCTTTCGTGTATCGGTTTATTGCTGTGAGCTATTAGGCTTCTACAAGCTTTCCGTCACTCAGTGGTTTCTTGAGGACTGCAAGCCGGTAGGCAGCGGGTACGAAGTAGAACGAGACGATGGTCGTTAGTAGCGTACCGCCCGCAATGGCGACCGCAAACGGTGGCCAGAATCCACCACCTGCCAGAATCAACGGCATAAAGCCACCGATTGTGGTAATGGTGGTTGAGGTGATGTGGCGGGTACAGCTCATTACCGCGACTAGAATGGCATCTGTATCACCGTGCAAGGCTTTCGGGCTGGCTTTGAGCTCGGCAAGAATCACAATTGCGGCATTGATTGCCAACCCGACAAGGCCGAGCAGGCCGATGATCACGGTAAAGCCAAACGGATAGCCAAATATCCATACCGACAGTATGCCCAGCCCCGCCGCTAAAATGCCGACGGAGAAAATGATCAGGCTAAGTCGGAACGAGTTAAACGAAATCACAACCACCATCACCAATAAGGTCATGACCATAGTGAGGTTTGCCATCAGGTTACCGACGGACTCATTTCGCTCTGCCGACTCACCGCCAAATTCGATGGTGTAGCCCGACGGAAGTGTCTGGGCGTAGGCTTCCAGATTTTCCTGGAAGTGATCGAGCGCAGTTTGAGGCAACACCCCAGCTCGGATATACCCTTCGATCACATTCACCCGTTGGCCGTTACGACGCGGGATCGCTCCGCGAGTCGGCGTCAGCTCCAGATCTGCCAAGGCGAATACCGGAAGTCCTGTCAGGCCTTCGCTGGAACGAACTGGCAGGCGCAGGCTGCTCAGATGGGCCATATTTTCGCGGTTTTCATCCTTTACCCGAACACGAACAGGAATGGACTCTGTCGCTTCAATCACATTGCCGCTGACCCGACCGGTAAGCGAAGCTTGTAGCAAGTCTGCCAGCTCGCTCAGAGATAGGCCGCTTAGTTGGCTGGCTTCTTCGTTCACATTGATCCAGACCTTAGGAGTGCCGGGTTGCAAGGTCTCACGGGTATGGGTGACATCTGGCGTTTCGGCCATGATCAGGCGGGTATCTTCACCAATCGACTTTAACCGATCCAGATTCGGGCCATACAAACGTACTTCTAGTGGTGCATTGAAAGGAGGCCCTTGCTCAAGCTTCCTGACTAAGATCTGGGCTTGAGGCATGGCCTGATCAAGCTTGGTTTGTAGTTCCGGGATCAAGCTGTTGGCGGCCTTGAAATCGGTGACCTTGACCATTGCCTGAGCAAAGTAGGGGGCACCTTGCTGGCCGCTAACAAGGTTGTAATAGAATGATGGGAAATTACCGCCTGCTAACCAGCTGACTTGCTCGACAGTGTCGTATTCCGCCATGATCTCGTCAACTTGCCTGGTGGCATCGAGTGTCGCATAAATGCTGGCCTGAGGAGGTAAGAAGACCTGAACCTCGAACATATCCCGATCCGAAGGCGGGAAGAACTGCTCGGTGAGCTGCGAAGCACTCCAGAAACCGGTAAATGGCAATATACAAACAAGCAACGCGGTAATCGCCGGATGCTTAATGGCAAACTTCACCGATTTTTCGAATTGGGCACTGATTGCCGGGAGCGAAATACCTGTGTGATACCAACGCTGTGCGCTTTTTTGTGCGGGTAGCCAGCGGGAGGCGAACCCTGCCACGATGGTGTGGGATATCAGGTACGAGCCGATCAACGAGAAGCAGACGGTGATGGCGATGGCACCAACAAATTCACCTGCCGGGCCGGGCATCAGGAAGATTGGTGCAAATGCCAGTACAGTGGTCAGCGTCGAGCCCAACAGTGGGATCCAGAGGTGATTTACCGCTTTCACGGCTGCAGTGAGCTTGGCAACCCCTTGCTGGCGATAGTGCTGAATAGTGTCGACCATGACGATAGCATTATCGACCATGATCCCTAGTGCCACAATCAGCCCAGTAACTGACATTTGGTTAATCGGCAACCCGGTAAATTTCATCATTGTCAGGGTAACCAGACTGGTAAGCGGCAGAGAAAGTGCAACAATGATGGCCGAGCGTATTCCCAGCGTCAGCAGCAGAACCACCAGAATAATGGAGAACCCGAGCAACAGGCTTTCATTGAGTTCCGACAGCCGAGTCTCGGTATAGCTCTGCTGTTCAAAAACAAGGTCAACGCTGACATTGGAAGGAACTTCTTGCTGATAGCTATCAAGCAGCTTTTTGACCCGCTGTGTCCATTGATCAACACGAAGTGTCGGTTGCATTCTGGCCGCAACAAGAATGGCAGGTTTTCCGTTAATGACGGCTAACTCAGCAGGTGGTGAAGCGTGTGTGCGTTCGACCTCGGCGATATCTTCCAACCGGATCATATAGCCACTTTCGTCAATGGCTACCGGTACCCGACGTACTCTGTCGAGTGAATCCAGTGAATCAGACACTTCCAGTGTAAAGCGATTGGCACCGTTGACTAATTCACCCGCGGAGTTCTTTGCATCTGCATTGTTGATTGCATTGGACAGGGAAATTGCCGAGCGGCCCAGGGCACTGGTGACACTGGGATCCATGGTAACCAGGATCTCTTCGTCCGGTAGCCCGTACAGATCGACGAACTCGGTGCCATTCAATACCCGCAGGCGGTTACCCAGCTCGATGGCATAGCGACGCAGAGTCAGCAAATCGGGCTCGGTCGGTCCTTGCCATCTCAGGGCAGTGATCACCGTAAAGGCATAGCCATGGTCATCATCCAGCTCTGGTACAGATGCGCCTTGTGGCAGTAACGGCTGTGCATCGGCCAGTTTGTCCCTTGCCCGTGACCAAACGGGCTCGGAGTTGTTCACTTCATCTTTCAGCTCAACCCTGACAACGGAGATCCCCGGTCGCGAAACAGAAGCGAGCAGCTTCACTTCATCAAGCTGGCGCAGGCTAGTTTCAATCTTTTCCGTCACCAGCGCTTCGACTCGCTCGGCTGTTGCTCCCGGGAAATGGGTGATCACACTGGCAAAACGGTTATGGATCACCGGATCTTCAGCGCGGGGTAGGGTATTGATGGCGGAAAGGCCACTGACAATGAGCAGTGCCACCGCCAATACCAATAGCCGCGTGTTGCTGATAATGTGATTTATCTTCATGGGTTACGCCTCTTCATCCGTATCACTCAGAGGCAAAGGCAACTTCTTTACCGGCATCACAGCCTGTCCCGGTACCAAGCGGTGAAGTCCGTCGGAAACCAGACGCTCGCCATTACTGATCGCTCCGGTAACGAAAGCGTGATCGTTATTGGCATAGAGTACCTGAACTGAGCGACGTTCGATGCGCAGTTCCTGATTGTTTTCGTTTAGGGCAAACACATTCCAAACCCCACGAATGCCATCCGTCATTGCAGACAGTGGGATCCAGTATCCCGGCTTTTCGCGAATATCATCAAACTGCAGGTAGGCCAGCTCACCGTCAATAACGTCAGCATTTTGCGGCAGGCCAAACCGTAGCTTCACGGTACGGGAGCCGGTGTCTACCCGTGCTCCTGGGTTGAGCAAGGTGACTTCGTAGGAGCGGTTGCCGATCCGTAATGTCCAGTCCGCCTCTCCACTCATCTTGGCCAGTTGTTTGGCCGGAATGCCTATGTGCGCTTCTTTATTGGTACTGGCAAGCAATGTCAGTGTTGGAGCGCCGGTATTGACTACGTCGCCTTTCGAAACAAACCGGGCACTGATAGTGCCGTCATACGGGGCAAACACAGTCGATTTTTGCTGCTGGAGCTGATTGGCCGCCGAAGAGGCTGCGAGCTGGCGGAAATTTGCCCGTAGGGCGTTTCTCTGACTGTTTAGGTTGTCGATTTCAGATTCGGCACTAAAGCCTTTCTTTTTAAGGGCTTTTTGCCGTTTCAGGTTGGCCTCAATCAATTCTAGCTGGGCAGTAATTTGCGCCTGTTGGGCACTTAGCTCGTCAGCCTGGGTTTGAAGGAGCTGTTTGTCGAGGATGATAAGCGGATCGCCGGCAGTTACCTTGTCACCGACATCAACAAGGATCTGCGCAATTTTGCCACCAAGTTCGAGTCCGAGGTTAGCCTGCTGACCAGCCTGAACGGTGCCGACATACTCCCGCTCAACTAGATAATGGTCTGAAGGTGATAGGGTAACTGTATTGACCCTTGGTAGTTGCTGGGTTTCATGTGATTGACTTGTTTCTGTATTTGATGTGTTACAGCCGCTCAGTAATGCTGAGGCAACCAGTAGGCTAAAGGCTGTGAACTTTAATTTCCGTCGCATGGTAATTCATCCTGACAGGGGTTATGCTAAAACTAGACTGTCTAGTCCATATAGGTTAAAAGTAATTCAAATGAACTAGACTGTCCAGTTTGATTGTGTCAAAAGTATCAACAATGATGTAAGGATGTTAATTGTGAGTGGGCCAGTATTGAATCCGAGAAGTGCAAAGAAGAGAGAGCAGATCTTAGAAGCGGCCGGTGAGTTGTTTGCCGAGCAGGGGTATGCCATCAGTATGGATGCTATTGCAGTCAGAGCAAAGGTTTCCAAGCAAACGGTGTACGCCCACTTTAAAACCAAGGACGATTTGTTTGATACCTGTATTCGGGCTAAGTGTACGGCTAATCAGTTGGACGGTAGTTTGATTGATGACTCAAGCACGATGCGTGAAGTGCTTTGTGAGTTTGCCTGGCGGTTCCAGAACATGCTGATGAGTGATGAGGCGCAGCATACTTACAAGACGTCAGTCAGCCAGGCCGATACACACCCTGAACTTGCCCAGGTGTATCTCAATGCTGGGCCAAAAACGACAACGGATATGGTGGCCGAGTATTTGGGGCACAATGTAGAAAAAGGGGTCATTGCCATTGATATCAATTTGCGTGATGCTGCCTTGCAGCTGCTATTGATGCTTCATGGCAAAGCTGTGTACTGGAAATACCTCGGTCAGGATAGCGGTGAGTCGGATGAAGAGCGCCGTGTGTATCTGGAACGGTGCGTGGATCTCTTTCTTAAAGGGTATAATTGCCAGGAAATGGCTTCTTCGTCATAACCCCGCAAGGGACGACACGGAACGACAACTTTTGGGGTATCACTTCTTTGCGAAATGCCTGATCAAATTACTGCTATCTTTAAACGTATGCGCTTGTGTATTCAGGTAGATTGGGGGAGAGGTATCTATGAGAGCGTTGTACGCCCTGAAGAAAGTTGTCGTCGTTGTTTTTGCTTTGGTGTCGGTGTTTTCAGCTCCCTCTAATGCTGCTCCTAGTCGTTTGCAGGAAATAATTGATCGTGGCGTGCTGCGAGTCGGGACTACGGGTGACTGGAATCCGATGACCATCCGTGATCCTGCGACCAATTTTTATAAAGGCTTTGATATCGACATTACCACCGAACTGGCGAAGGATTTGGGGGTGACAGTGGAGTATGTCGCGACCGACTGGAAAACCTTGGTCAGCGGTGTCGTTACCGACAAATATGATATGACAGGCAGCGCGGCGCTGAACATGAAGCGGGCGCGAGTCGCCGGTTATAGCCAGCCGTATTTTAATCTCGCTTTCGTTCCCGTTATTCAAAAGCAAAATTTTAAACGATTTCGTAAATGGAGTGACTTCAATTCGAGCTCTGTGACGATCATTTCGACCAGAGGAACGGTTCAAGAGGCGCTGGTACAAGAACTATTTCCCAAAGCGCGCCATAGTATCATTCAAGCTCCCCTCCGTGACTATCAGCAGTTACTGGCCAATAAAGCGACCGTCATTGTGACATCGAATATCGAAGCCGCCACAATCACAAATCGATTTCCTCAGCTAACTGTTGCCAAAGTCAACGGCATGCGCCGCCCGACACCTGTGGCTATGTTGTTGCCCAAAGAAGACCAGATCTGGATAAATTACATCAATCATTGGATCGAGCTGAAGAAAACGCAGGGATTTTTTGATCGGATAGCCAGAAAGTGGGGGCTGGTTAGGTTGGATGTTCGTTAAGTCCCAGAATTCATTTCCACCTAAACGTTTGCCTGTGGGAAAGGTAGCAACTTGATGCAGCAATAGGTTGAACATATGAAATAAAAGTGACATGGTGGGTTGATAGGTTTTAGGAGAAAACAGGAATAGAAACTCACGATTTAAAGGAGCAATATGGACTTAACACCCTATAAAGGACTTATTTTTGACATGGATGGCACCCTGATAGATTCAATGCCGGCTCATGTCGAGGCGTGGAAAAAAACATGCGAACTCTTTGAGATCCCGTTCGACGAGGAGTGGTTTTACAGCCTGGGTGGTATGCCGACGATAAAAACGGCGCAGGCAATTAACCATCGCTATCAACAGAACTTTGATACCAAGCGTTTGGCGAATACCAAAAGCGAGTTTTTTGAAACGCTGGATTTTAAGGGAGAAGTGATATCTTCCACCTACCAGTTGCTGCTCGATAACAAATCATCGAAGAAGATTGCCGTTGGCACCGGATGCCGTCAGATGAACGCGTTACCACTGCTTGGCGAAACAAACATCCTGCCGTTGCTGGATGCGCTGGTCACAGCTGATGACGTAGAAAAGCATAAACCCAACCCAGATACCTTCTTACAGGCTGCACAGCGCATCGGTGTTGAGCCCTGTGATTGTTTGGTATTTGAAGATACCGAACTAGGTAAAACCGCGGCATTGGCAGCCGGAATGGATTGTGTGCTGGTGATCGATGGTGAAATCTCGAGCCTGACGAAGGCGGGTACTCGTTAAAGAATCAGATTACACCTTGGCAAAGAAAGGGTATTCTTCCATATACTGAATGAATACCCTGACAGCACGATGAAGAAAGCAACCGCAGAACAGCAACAAGTACACGACGAAAGAAAATCATCCGATCACCGCACAGCTTCTAAAGATCAATACCCAATATCAGAGACCCGTTTTTGGATTCAACGCCTGAGTAAAACAGGGGTGAGGGCTTTGCATATCTTGGGAATCGCAGGCTCAGCCGGTGGTATTCTGTATGGCGTCGAGCGCGAGTTATGGCTGAACTGGTGGGTTTTAGCAATGGTGACTGGCGTTATTCTAATGACGCTGGAAATCAGCCGATCCAAATTGTGGTTAATTCAGCTAAAAGGTGTGCTGACGTTGGTGAAGCTGATGTTGCTTGCTTCCTTCTTTATTATTCCGCAGCACAAACCCATGTTGTTTATTACTGTCTTGTTAATGTCAGTGTTTATCGCACATGGACCGGCAGGTTTACGCCACTATTCGATTTGGCATCGACGCCGTATTGATGAAAAGCAAGGCAAGAAAAAACGCTGAATGGAAAATCTTCGAAGCATATCGACAATGTAAGCACCATCGTACCCTGAAGTTTATTGCACTGGCTGCTATAATTCAGCATAATATTGCTATTACACTGATTATAAAACTTTATTTGTCAAGGATTTGGCTTTGAAACCATTACTGAGCATTATTCTACTACCATTGCTTCTTGCTGGCTGTTCACAAACAGTGGACGAGCGCGCCGATGAGTATGTTGATTTGAGCTTCACATTGTGTGGCGCCAAGGTAAAAACCTACTCTCAGGGAGATGATGGCAAAATCAGGGTTATCTGTGAAAATGACAGTTACTTCCTAGTAAAAGACAAAGAAACACTTGCCTATATGAACGAGCTAAACGGCGCATATTGTTACGGCAAAGGCTTCTCTGTTTTCAACGAGCGTAGTAACTACTACACATTTACCTGCAAGGACGAGAAAAGCTTTAACATTCCTAAGTAACTTCAATATTAGGATGTATTAAGCGTCAACCTTTGTTAAGCAGAAGGCGTCGGCAGGGCCCTCTACTGGTGCAATCATTGCTACCAGGGTTGCATTGGGTGTAAGCGATTCTTGAACCCGCTGAACCGTTGCTTCAAAATGATTTATATTGCCCTGATTGTTGGTGTAAACAAACAGGGCGTTATTGACCGTACTTTTTAGTTTCGATTCTGCTTCAATAGTCATTAAAGACAGCTCCCTGCCTCCTGTTTCCAATGCCCACTGAATATCAATAACACTAACGCCAATGAGTTGTTGTTGGGTAAGCCCCTGAACAATAGCTAAGATAAATTGCTTCACCTTATTTTTATCCTTTGATGCGAAAGTCAGAAAGTTAGCCGATGCGCCGTGATTGGTTCTGTCTTCAATCGTCAGGCGATAGGCATCGCTAGGATCGTTATCAGACAGCTCTTTCTCGAGGGTAAAAATTAAGTCAAACTGGCCCTGTTTATCTGGAGCCTTCTCAAGGCGATGAATAACCTCTGGATCGCATTGCTTCAAGTTGATAAAGCTTGGCCAGTGTGGACCAACAAAAGCAAATGCGTATTTATCGTCATCAATAATTGGCTCGAACATGTTTCTTTCCTCTCTTACTAAGCCTCATAACCTGGAGCTAGCATAGCGCTGTTAACCTGGTATAGCGCCTGAGGATTTGCCAGTGCCAGCTGGTAACCCACACACTTGTGCAACTTGCCGTCTTTGCTGCAGTCGACTTCCCATTTACGCAGAAGGTATCCAGCAAGAGCCGCACGTGCTTCGATGATTCTTTTGCCATCCTTCATTTCGTAATCAAGCTCAATGGCTTCAGGGTTATCCTGCTGAGGGTGGGGGATCAGTTCAAGCTCGATAAACTTCTGCCACTGGCGATCTTCACTCGCTTGCTCATGGTTGGCTGGCGATTCGTCAATAATGCGTGCTGATACAACCCTGTTGCAAACGACATCCATAAACCGTGCGTTCTTGCGATCATAAGAGCGGACATGCCAACGGTTGCCAGAATCGACCAGGCTATGTGGCACAATTTCACGTCGCCCCTTTCCGCTGGACGTCGAGATGTATTCCACTTCAACCGCTTTGTTGCGGTAAATGCCCTCACACAGCACCGCCATAATTGCCGTTTTCGGAATAGTCAGTGATTCAGGTGATTCGCAACTGATCGGAAACTCCTGGAAACCTGAAAAGCCATCGCCGTAGCCTAGCGATACGGTAGCAAGGGTTTTCTTGAGATCCAGATTAAACAGCGGAGTGAATGCTGGCTGCTTGTAATACTTCTTTGAGCGCATGTCCAACTTCAGGTTGTCGGGCGCTATTTCTTTATACAATGCAAAGTCGCGTGTTGTAGCAGCATGCCCGACAGCAAAGCGATCAATCAGATCCTTACGGGTGAGCTCACCCAGGAAATAGAGTGCGAAGTCAATGAAGGCAAGCCGTTCGCGTTGTGCCGAACCAATGGCATCCAGTTTCTTGGTGATATCCATAATGTGATCGTGTTGATGTAAAGGCATGGTTATTTATCCAGTATTCCACATGAGGACTAATATATACCGAAAATAAGTAGATGCAAGACCTGAAATCAGCATTGACTATTTTTAATTACGTTTGTTCGTTGTTTAGTCGATTTTGAACTGGACCGCAGCGTAAATATGCACAGAGTGTCGTTAGGTATCAAATAGCAATCGATGCCGTCGAAGTAATTGAAATAAAGGCTAAATCAATAGTGAAAAGTTGTCATGATTATGGAGAATAGGCGAGTGAATGAAAAATATTGCAGTGTGAGTGATTAGCTGTTTGGTGTGTAGACTGTGATGTCTATGTCATTAGAACAGCAAGCACGGCAAATTAGGTAGTGGTAGAAAGTGATATTGACAACAAAACAGCTTACGCAAGCGTATGGTGTAATGCTTCAGGGCTTGGTAAGTCTCGATGACAACCTGAGGCAAGGTGTATTGGTATATATCGAGAGCTTGATGCTTGAGCAAGGAATAAAGCGAGAAAAGTATCTGTCACTTGATGACCTCAATAGCCATTATCCTTATGTTTGTATGGGCTCTTATATGCCTATTGATTTTTTCAATGTCGATTCCCCATGCTCAATGGCGGCCTGCAATGATCAAAATTTTAAGCCGATTAGCCTGAAGCTCTGCACCGTTATCCAGAATGATCATAAACCGGTTCATCGCTGGCAAACGGTTGGTACATTCCGGTGTGATGATATCGTTGGTGCAATTGATACGTTACTTGAGACACTCAGCAACAACGGTTTCTTTAAACGGTGTGTAACCTGTAATACGATACGACCAGCAGGATACCTGGATCATGATCAGGTTTGTAATTGCTGTAGTGATGAGTTGCTGGGCGTGGCGTAGTCACCGCCAACAGCTGATTATGCTGAAATAACTTTCTATCTTATTGATGCAATTAATATTTATTGCAGATAAAATGAGAGTAATTGCATAGCATAAGTGTCATTGTTGTGAACCCAAATATTCAGTTCTACCACCAAAACGCTTCAAGTCTTGCTGACAGCTATCAGCAACTTTCCTTTGAGGATGTTCATTCCAGTTGGAAACCCTTTTGGCCAATTACTGGTGATAGCCAGCAGCCTGCGCGGATCTTAGATATTGGCGCTGGCAGCGGCAGAGATGCCAAGTGGTTTGCTCAACACGGTGGTGAGGTGTTCGCAGTTGAGCCGGCAGCATCACTTCGTCAATTAGGCCGTGAGTATACTGAAGGGCAGGAAATAACATGGTTTGATGATAGTTTACCTGAGCTGAAGAAGATCGTTGATTTAGGAATGCGCTTTGACCTCATTCTTGTCTCGGCGGTGTGGATGCACATTGCTAGTTCTCAAAGAAAGCGGGCATTTCGCAAGCTGGCCAACCTGCTGTCCCCAAATGGCAAACTGGTGATTTCGCTCCGTCATGGCGATTTTAATGATGGGCGGGTGAATAACGGCGTATCAGTTGAAGAGCTGGAACAACTGGCAAAAGATCATGCTTTGCAGTTGTGCCTGAAAACTGAACTTGATACTGATGCCATGGGGCGGAGCGATATCCAGTGGCAGACAGTAGTACTGAATTTACCGGATGACGGCAGTGGCGATCTGACAAAAGTTCGTCACATCATTGTTAACGACAGTAAGTCGGCAACTTATAAGTTGGCATTGTTGCGTACGTTGCTTCGTATTGCTGATGCTCATCCCGGCGCGGTGTTGGACAGGACTGATGGTAAAGTAGCTTTGCCTCAGGGGCTTGTGGCACTTTATTGGATCCGTCAGTTCAAGCGACTGATCGACATTGAAATCGGTGGTATCTCGGGCATCCAACAAAACAGCAACACAAGTAAAGGATTGGGCTTTGTCAAAGAAGATGGTTGGAACAAGTTAATACACTTGGCGGCTGATGATTTGGCTGTCGGTGCTTTGTTTTCTGGTGATGATGCCAAGGCACTGCAGAAAACATTTAAAGATAGCTTAGCGACGATTAAGCAGGGTCCAGTGACCTTCATCTACCAAGGCTCCAAAGAAAATAAGCTGTTTGAGATGTTGCCGCCATCAAAACGAAGAATGCATCTTTCCTCTTTCTTTATTGATAGTGAGTTTCTGGCGAGCTTTGGCACTTTCATTCTTGACGAAAGCCTGTGGGAGTGTCTGCGTCTGTATGGCAGCTGGATAGAACCGCTGGTGGTGAACCAGTGGGTACTGGAAATGCAGCGCTTTGAAGCCAATAAGTCTCGTAATATCGGTTTGCAGACATATCATGACAGCTTGATTTGGGTTGATAAAGAACATGATACACGGGAGGTACGCAAAAAGGTGGACGCGTTACGTCAGTGCGGCACAGAAATCCATAGTGTCTGGAGTGGTACCAAACTGCGTGACCAGTACCATGTTGATCACTGTCTGCCGTTTGCCTACTGGCCGAACAATGATCGTTGGAACTTGCTGCCGACGACAACAACAGAGAACCTGAACAAGAAAGACAGGTTGCCAAAAAACAAGCGATTGAATGAGTCCAAAGGTCGTATTTTGAAGTGGTGGCAAACTGCTTGGCAGAGCGAGCAGGAACAAATTCGCTTTTTTGATGAAGCGGTTATGTCATTACCAAACCTGCCTCCACAATGTCGAAATTTTGAGGATGTTTTTGAAGCAATGGGTTTACAGGTAAAGGGAGTTAAGAGCCGGTTACTAGTGAGGGAGTGGTAGGATAAACAGGCTAAAGCAGCCAATAAAACCTGATTTAGAAATGCTACTCACCCCTCCCACATCCCGAGCAGGTGTTAAACTACATAATACTTTCAGTTTATCCTGCCGGGAGTCTGTGATGATGGTTACAATACAACGAATATCTGCTTCGTTATTCGTTTCATTCAGAAAAGCTCGTTGTTTTATCAAGCTGTTAGCGATTTCAATCTCGATAGTGTTTGGTCCACAATCACTTGCAGCAAAGCCTCCACTTTCCGTGGCGATTTCAGTTGATATGCCTCCCTATGTTATTAACCAGGCGATAAGCGGCTTGCAGGTCGATATCATTAAGCTGGCACTGGATGACTATGACGTTCGTTTTGTGCAGATGCCTTTTGGTGAGATCCAGACCGCGGTTCAGAGAGGGATTGCGGATGTGGGTGTTGGTGTATTAGAAGATGATAGCGGGGTGTTTTACTCGGATCATTTCATCACTTTCGCCAATGTTGCCGTGAGTAAAAAGGCCAGTAGTAAAAAGATTGAACAGGTGGCTGACTTGAAAGACCATCTGGTGTTGACCTGGCAGAATGCCTACTTGGAGTTAGGCGATGCATTTGAGCAATTGTACTCACCTCAGTCGCCGGAGCGGGAGAACTATATCGAGGTTGCCGATCAGGCAGATCAGGTTCGAATTTTCTGGCAGGGCAATAATCGTATCGCAGTGATTGATAGGAGTATTTTTACCTACTTCACCAAAGCGTTGGGTTATGCCGCGGATGATGCGACGTTTCATTATGTGTTCCCGTCAGTAACGAGCTTTCAGGCCAGCTTTAAAGAAGCCAAGGTACGAGATAGCTTCAACCAGGCACTGGGCAAGCTGTGTCAAAGCGGAGAATACAATAAACTGCTGACTCGTTATGAAGTGAAGCTGAAAAGTACGGTGTGTGAGAACAATCGCTCTAGTGAGTAAGCACGAGGCAAGAAGGTTCGAGCTGGTACTCAAGGCCGAACCTTCAGAATATGCTTTCTTCCTATCGGCGTCGAGGATGCTTGCGTGATGATCTGGCTTTATAGGCAGATGCCGCCTTTGCCTGAGAAAGTAAAATGGACTCAACAGTCAGCTCCATTGGCTCTCTTGGCACAATACCGACAGGGAAAGTACGCTTACGGGGCGGTAGATCGCGCTCCTCTGCGGTTGGCTTAGGCATTCGCTTGAAACGGGATAGATAAAACGCTTCTAATTTTTCACGGGCCCACTCTGTTTTACGAAGAAACTTCAGGCTACCAGCAATGGTCGGGTTGGTATGGAAACAGTTAAAACGCATTGCTGTGTCGAGGATCTCCCAGCCGTAATGATCGACAAGCTCGGTCAGTAATGTTTCTAGTTTAAGGCCGTGTAGCGGGTTGTTTTGCTGTTCTTCTAGCATTGCTGTTCCTGTGACAGATGTATATGGCGGGATCAACGCACATTATACTGTTTACTAATGCTAAATAGATAGTGTTGTTTGTGGCGAGCAAATGATCGAATGCTTGAATGGCCTGGTGATTAGGCCATTCAACGCAATGATGAAAAAAGGCTGGTCATATTATTTATACGTCGCCTCAAGTTGTTGCTGTGCAATTTCAAGTTGAGTCAATAGCATTGAAGCATCGCTGATTCTGTTGTTACTGATTGCTTTGCGAATTCTGCTCTGGTAACTCTTAACCCGGCTAATACACTGTTGACGCGAAAACGCGTCTCGTAGTCCGCTTGCTTGATCCATTAGTACTTGAGCCATAACCACCTCGCTGAATAACGTTGAAAAAATGCATAGTGCTAACTGTTTATGGTGATAGTTAATCACTTTTTGAGGCGTTGAATTTCAGGGAAATGTCAAAACTGACTGTTTTCAATGTAAAGAAATGTATTTTGTAATTGCATACTGATGCATTGCAGAACTAATGATTACTAGTGGTTGCAAGAAAGAACGCCGTTCACCATAGAGTAATATAGCTATGGTTTGAGGGGGATTGTGTAAACTGACGTAAACTAATTTGAAGCTAAGTAAAGCCGCTTATATAGCTGTGAGGAGTGGGTATTATGTATTTCATAGATACTAATAATGATTTATTTCCACTTTTCTACTAGAAGCTGCCGCTATGTTGAAATTTACACTGATACTTGTACTGCTATGGTCTCCGGCCTTGTTGATAGGCTATGAAGAAATGGGAGACTTCTTTTTTTGGCGTCACCAGTTAACTATGCTGTCTGGCATGATAGGGCTCGGTTATATGAGCCTTGCGGTACTGATTGCGGCCAGATTTGATTGGGTTGAACGTCGGTTGAATGGGTTAGATAAAGGTTATGCGCTGCATAAAAAGCTGGGTATAGGTGCGACAGTCGTTTTAGTGTTGCACTGGCTTTGTGTCCAAAGTGCCAAGTGGCTTGTGCAAGCTGGACAGTTAGCAAGGCCAGAAAGAGGACGGCCTGAAATAGAAGGGGTGAACTGGCATCATATTGCCAGTGAGATAGGAGAAATCGCGTTCTATGTCTTCTTGCTCTTTAGTTTTATCAGCCTGGTTCAGGCTATTAGTTATAAACGGTTTAAATTCACCCATAAAATAGGTGGCTTGCTGGTCATCGCAGGCGTTATTCATACCGCTTTGCTGCTTGACTTGAATAGCCAGTCGATACCGATGAATATCGTTATTGCGGGGGTTGCTGTTGTTGGTGTTTGGTGTAGCTATTTATCGTTAACCGGAAAGATTGGCGCGAGTAATAAGTCACCTGGAGAGGTGGTGTCAGTTGAGCGATTTAATAACGATACGGAAAGTCCTAGCGTCATTCGGCTGGCAATTAAATTAGATTCATCCATTGAGTATCAAGAAGGTCAATTTGCTTATTTGAACTTTCATGATGGTGAAGCGCCGCATCCTTTCTCCATTCTCAATTACAATGAGAAAACCCAGCTCATTGAGTTTGGTATTAAAGACTTAGGCGATTATACCCATCAAATGGTCAATCAATTAACTGTGGGCCAAAAGGTGACGGTTGAAGGGGGGTATGGGTGTTTTCAGATACCGGAGAAAGCAATGCAAGTTTGGATTGGAGCCGGTATAGGCATTATTCCGTTTCTTTCCAGACTGTATTGGCTGGCACGAAAAGCTAATCAGGAAAATAGTCAGTATAAGAAAATTCATCTTTTCTATTGTGTCAATTCGAGAAAGGAAGCGTTCTTTGAAAAAGAGATTCTCTTAAT
This sequence comes from Photobacterium kasasachensis, assembly GCF_050336885.1. Taxonomy (NCBI): domain Bacteria; kingdom Pseudomonadati; phylum Pseudomonadota; class Gammaproteobacteria; order Vibrionales; family Vibrionaceae; genus Photobacterium; species Photobacterium kasasachensis. The sequence continues at coordinate 126,264 of NZ_JAKJSH010000017.1, read as the reverse complement.
TTTAAGAGGCTTAGATTTCATTGAGCTTGAAGTGCTTGATGCTGATAAAGGAGAGTTCCTTAGTGTAGAGGCTATCCTGGACAGAACGAATAGCAATACGTTTGATGTTAGCTTTTGTGGGCCCACGGCATTTGGTGAGAGATTGAGTACGGGGTTAGCTGCCGCAGGGATTGGACCCGAGCACTTTCATTCCGAGATCTTTAAAATGCGCTAACGTGTGTTGTGGGTATATACCCAAACCGTCTTAAGGCGGTTTGGGTTTTCTGGCATTGGCTTACGCAGAAGGCATCAGCAGCTGGCCAAGATAGCGAACAACATGGGCTGCATCTTGAGCAGCGCTGTTTACCTTGGCAATGATAGCTTGCGCACGCTCGTCATCGTCTTTCAGGCTCGCCTTTACTTTCTCGTTCATGGCTTCGGCCATTTCTAGCTTCTGCTTGCAGTCTTGAAATAGTGCTGAAAGGAAGGTTAGTTCTACTTCACCACCCTCGGCAAACACCTTAGCCGCAATGCTATAGACAGTGTGAAACTTCGTCGCCATGTCTTTCTTGTTTTCCTGGCCTTCTTTTGCCCAGTCTGCCGCCCAACCTTTGAAGATAACTGCGATTTGTGGGTTCGGAGCAATGTTTACTTGTTGCATTGGGTGTATGTCCTTGGGGATTGGAAGAAAGGGAATAGTAAATGAGAGAAAGGGGAGTTTAAAGCCATAACATTTACTCACGTGCCCGGCTGGACAAAAAGTAAACGTTTATGGCTTTGGTTGGCAATTGCTGCCTAAAACTGGAAATAGATAAAGGCAGCTTGATCGGAGCCAAGAGCCGCCATCAGGTAAATGAACGCTACGGTGACAGCGGCATAGCCGTACTCCGGGATCCTGACGGCAGATTTCATTAGCTGATCACGCCAGCGAATTGGCGTGAAGTGAAGTAATACTGCTAACAGAAGGGCTACGCCCGCAACAGGAGCTATTGGCATGCCCGTACTTGTGGTACTGACGATTGTCTGAAGATAGTGCCAGCTGGCTTCAAGATCATCGGCTCTGAACAACAGACGGGTCAGGGTGATGATGGTGAAAATTTGAAGGATCCGAATAACCAGCGACACACCTCGAAATACAACGGGAGGCAGGCCTTGTTGTTCTCTCATGCGGCTGCGATAGTGTTCGATGCCGACAAGGCTGCCGTGGATCAGCCCATATATGACGAAGTTCCAACCTGCGCCATGCCATATTCCGATGGCGACAAACACAATCAGTAAGTTGAAATAGATATTGCTCCAACGCCAGTTTTTGATGGCTTCGTACAAGTAATCTCGAAAGAACGAGGACATGGTGATGTGCCAGCGTTGCCAGAAATTGGCCACACTGGTTGCCATGTAGGGGCGATTGAAGTTGATGGGTAGTTTGAAGCCCATCATTTTAGCTACCCCGATGGCAATATCGGTATAACCGCTGAGATCCATATAGACCTGAAAACTGTAGGCAAACAGTGCTATGACAAGAAATAGTGAGGAAAAGCCTGATGGATTGCCAAAGGCCGGATCCACGATGTGCAGTGCGAGTATGTCGGCAATCATTATTTTCTTGATAAGCCCACGGATAATCAGGGTTAACCCTTCCATCATATCCTGGCCACACAGCTTTTGGCTCGATTCAAGCTGGGGCATAAAGTAGGAGGCCCGGACGATAGGGCCTGAGAGCAGCTGCGGGAAGAACGCCATAAACAGTGCGAAATCTTTGAGGGAACTGGGCTTTGCTAATCGCTGCTGATAGAGATCAAGTGGATAGGTAATAGCCTGGAACGTCATAAATGAGATGCCAATCGGCAAGATAACGTCGACAAACGGGCTTCGACCGGACATCCCGAAGAGCTGAAGAAAGTCGTACAGGGATTCGATGAAAAAGTTGCTGTACTTGAAGTAGAACAGAATCAGTAGGCTACTGCTAATGGCACCCGCCAGCGCGGCTTTCTTAATCATTTTTTGCTGGTGGTGCATAATGATATGTCCAGCTAGGTAGTTGATCCCGGTTAGGAGCAATAGCAGAGCTGAAAAACGCCAGTCAAACGTCATGTAGAAGTAATAGCTGATGATGAGAAGAAAGCTCTTTTTGTACTCGTTCTGTCGCTGCAGTGCCGCGCAGCCGATCAGTGCAAAGAGCGCAAAAATGAAATAGGACAGGGAGGTAATTGCCATATTAACGCTCCATCAACTGGCTTGCTAATTTGTCATTCAGTGTCTTCGCCACATACTGTTCACCCTTGTAGGTAAAATGCCCGCCATCGACAAAATACTGACTGCCTCCGGGCATTAACTCCGCGAGATCGACAAAGGGCGTATTGTATTGCCGGGCAACGGATCGGATTTGATCGTTATAGATCTCCCCAGCGCGGATAATGCCATTCAGGTCCAGGCAGTGATAATAATACAACGAGGTCGCGGCCAGGCTTTCCTGTTGCTCTTTGGCAACGTTGATATAGGAGCGGGCAACCGTAACCAGAACAGGCTTGATCCCTTGCGCGATGATGCTTTTAACAAGGGACTCTATTCTGTTGCGATAATCAGTGGGGTTGATGGTTTCCGGATCGAGTGAGCTAACGCTGGTGGCCTTCGGCGTTCTGAGAAAGATGGTGTTCTTCTGGATCATGTCTTTGCTCATCAGCCAATTAGGTAGTGTCGGGTAGCCCAGCGGCTGTAATACGTTCGGTGACTGAGCCAATTGGTTACTGTTGTTTGCCCCTTTTTTGGGGCACAGCATCGTTATATCGTTAAACCCCGGGTAGATAATAATTGCCGAGGGCGACAGCTTGTAGACAATGTTTTCAGTAATCAGGTGGGTTTCGCTTAGTGAACTGCCTTCTATCCCGGCATTGATAATATTCACCGGGCGATGCTGGTATTTATCTTTAATTGCGCTTGCCAGTAGTTGAGAGAAAGTCTGTTCATTGGATTTGGCATAGATGCCAGCAACCGTTGAGGCACCGACAACGGCATAACGGATTTCGTCAGGCAGGCGCTCCGGGGGGATTTCGGGGCTACGTAAACCATATGAGTTAATGACCATGCGGTCTTGCTGTGTGTTTGTATCTTTGATGACGAGGTTCGGGCGGTAGGTACGCGTCTGAAGTTTGTCGTCGACCACAATGGCACTGTTATCTGTTAATAACGATAGGACGTTGCGTCCGGTTTTAATATAGGTGCGGATATGCAGAAAGATCTCGCCGAACAACAGGAGACCGATGATGAAGCAGATCGTCAGCCAGGCTCGGGGCTGGCGCTGTTCTGCTATCGGTATTGTCTGGAGTGGAGATTGGTCGATCTCACGAAAATCTTCCAGCTCACTGACGGTCATAGCTTCCCAGTTGTCGGGAAGGTGCCCTAGATATCTTTCAATTGCGACAGATACCGCAACGTAGCACAGTGAGTCACCGCCTAGGCTTAGGAAGCTATCACCTTCCCGGATGTCATCGTTACCGAGGATGTCACTATACGCCTGATAGAGATTGTCATAATGGTTGTTGTTGCCTGTGGCTGGTTCAATAAGGGATGTTAGTGAGCGATTGTCGACTTTACCTGAAGGGAGAAGTGGATATTCGTCCATCTCTTTGACAATGAAAGCGTTCGTGCCAAGTTGATAGCGCTTGGTGAGCACATTGATGATTGCCGAGCTGGAATGCTTCTGTAACGTCGCGATCAGCAGTGCTGAGTCATTGCCGACAACGACGGTAGAGAAGCCTGACTTTTGCAGGAAGAGCTCAACCTCGTCAAGACTGATACGCAAGCCGTAAAGCTTACAGAATCGGTTCATTCGACCAACAATTCGGTAAAGACCTGCTGCATTTCGGCAAGCCAGATCACCTGTTCGTAATAGCTCAAGCTCGTTGCCTTTGGTTAAATCGCAAGGGCTGGTGGCATAGCCCATCATGACATTGGGGCCTTTATAGACCAACTCTCCGCTTTGCTCGGGGTCGTGAATTTCCTTTTCTTGCTCATCGATAAGTGAAAAGTGCCCGCCCGGTATGGCTATGCCGATACAGTCCCGGTTTTGCTTAAGCTCATGAGGCGGCACATAGGCCATGCGTGGTGAAGCTTCAGTCTGGCCATACATCACAATCAGGCGTTTGCGTTGCTGCTCGCCCCAGCCGAGATATTGAGTGATGATATTTGTTGAAAGCCGTCCTCCCGCCTGGGCGATATATTGCAGTGATGGAAATTGTGTGTCTCTGAACCGGATTCTCTCCAGTAACTCGAATGTATAGGGGACGCCATAAAGGCTGGTTGCTTGTTCTTCACGGAAGAACGCCCAGAATCCCGGTTCGGAAACAGAACGTTCTGTTAACAACAAAGTAGCGCCAACAGCAAGGTGAGAGTTAATAACAGACATACCGAATGAGTAATGAAAAGGCAGTGTGGTAATGGCTGTCTGTCTGGTGTCCAGCTCTAGGTATTGGGCTATCGAACGGGCATTCGCTTCTATGTTTTCTTGTGAAAGTCGAACCAGTTTGGCACTGCCGGTGGTACCGGATGTCGATAACAGGACGCATAGATCAGGGTGAAGCTGCACTTTCTTGTACTTAGGGTTTTTCTCAAGTGTCCAGCTACCAATAGGAGTTTGTCGGTAGACGGCAAATGGATTGAAGGTGTCGAGTATATTGGTGTCTTTTTCTGTCGAGCCAGCTGCAACCAATATGACCGGGTGTCGTGCCCGTAATGCGCCTAGATAGGCGATTAATGGGTGTAACTCATTCAGCGTTTCGACGATGAGCAATTGTCGGTGTGAACCTAAGCTGTCGGCGAAGGCATCAACCTTGTCGGCCAGTTCGCCATAACTCAGTGTTAAGCCTGTGTCTGTGACGATAGCGGGAAGATCGCCATAGTGCCTTAACGTATCTACGAACAAATTGCGTCCCTTCACTGCTGAGTAGCATTAATTTGTCATAGCCTAAGCATAGGACAAGATGCTAATAATTCACGGTAAAAAGGGAATCGGCCAATATGCTGCCATTACGTAAGGGGAGAAATAGCATTAACCTGATGCAATAGTAGTATTTTTTTGACCTAGGTTTGATTTAGGTATGGTTTTACTTAATCTTTTTTGCAAGCTACCCTGTAACGGACTACTGTTATTATAACCAGTGTGTTTGGGGGTGCTTATGATTGAAGTTAACTTCGAACTGGCAAAACATGCCTATGGCAAGGTTTTAAAGTATCCATATGGCGGAGAGTTAGCGCCGTATGAATATATGTCGTTAAGGGTATTTCGCTGGGATTTAGGTCGTGCCGGGATGCCTATCGACAGGGCGTTTGATTTACGCCTGATCGCTGCCGGATACCGCACTATCGCGACTAAGCCAGCAAGGGCCCACCGTCCGCTACCGCCTTGTGTACTCGAAAAAATGAGTGAGAGCTGGAAAAGAGATCATGGTTATTGCAAGACTTGAAATGAAAAGGGCTTTCGAACAGAAAGCCCTTGGGAAGTTAGCGTCTTACTTGATGCGCTCGAAAGTCACGATTTGATAGTCGAGCGGTGTAAGCGCCGGTCGCTCATTGGCAATGAAGTCGATAACTGACTGGGCGTCGGTGTTACAACGGGTATTCTCCGCCTTGCAGTCCGGGCCTTGGGTCTCGTAGCGAACTTTATATTTTCCGTCGGCTTCCTCGATATTCTCTACTGTAAAGCCTGTTAGCTTGCCGTCGACATAGGCAAGATCAATGCGCCCTGAGCTGTTTTTCTGTGCCTTGAATAGCGGTGTCCAGCCGTCATTACCTGTTGCGTTGTAGTTGTTAATTGCAACGTTGTAGGTTTTGTTGTCATCAAGCGCTGTCCAGGTTGGGTTTTCAGCTGGTCCCGTCATTACTTCAACATAATCCAGCTTACCAGCCTGGTTAGCGATGGTTTCTGAGTATTGATAGCGAATATGGCCGCCGTACGGGAATTTGCCGGCATGTGAACCTTCAGGCAAGGTAGCGGAAATAGCACCTTCGATGAGAGCTTTGATATCAGCCCCCTTCACCGGCAGCACTGACATGAAGTTTGAGAATGGTAGCATTTCGAGTGAGACGTTGCCTTCACGGTATTCACCAGCTTCGATATTGGTACGGATACCACCAGCCCCGATGAGGGCAAAGTCGACTTTCATCCCGGTTACTTGCTGGACTTCTGCGGTATTCGCCCAGTAATACTGACCTTCGGCAATAATTGCAGCAACATCCGAGCCGTGTTTGTCTGTTCCACGATCACCCGGGCGGCGCTCGTGGGTAATTTCTTCAGTAACCTGAGCAATCACGTTTCCGTACGCCTGGTCGACGGCAGGCTTGTACTTGCTGTCTATCAGACCACGCATCGCCGGTTCTTCCTCGGTGATGGTGATATTGTCTTCGCCATCGATGAAATCAGCCACTTTGGCAGTATCAGTCTCATTGAACTGGCTTTCCGCTTCTCGGGTCGGGGAGTGGAAGTATTCGTCATTGCTTAGCAGGGTATTGAGACCGTTACAGGCTGTTACTTCGCCATTGGTATCGAAACTAACAGCAAGTCGGCCAATTGCCTGCGCATATTGGCCAGCCTGAACCACGCAGGTTTGGCTCTGGCCATTGGGGTTTTGCACCATCTGCGCATAGACACCATTGTGGTCATGGCCGATATTGGTGAAATCGCCAAGGAGTGTGTGAGAGTGACCGCCGACAATTAGATCGATACCGTTTACTTTCGATGCGATCTCCAGATCAACGGCATTACCAATGTGGGTGAGGGCTACAATGTTATTGATTCCCTTCTCTTTAAGTATATCGACAGTGGCCTGAGAGGATTCAACCATGTCATGGAATATCACCTTACCGGTATTCGGTGCCAGGTTAGGCATGTCGTCAAGGGCGATACCGAATACTGCAACCAGGTTTTTATCCCGAGGCAGGTTATCCAGATTATTGATCACTGTTTTGCTGTTTCCGTCGAAAGCAAAGACAACAAAAGGTTTGAGGTTTGTTTGATCTTTTAGATCGGCATCGTGGCTGGTATCGATATTGGCGGCAACAACCGGGAAGTTGATATCACTGATGAACCGGTTGAGCTTGGCATTGTTCAGGTCGAACTCGTGGTTGCCCAGTGCCATAGCATCCAGTCCCATTTTACTTAGAAGCTCGGCATTCATTACTCCTTCGTTGAGCTTGAAATAGGCACTACCTTGCCATGCATCGCCGCCGTGCAGGAACAGAAAACTGTTGTCTTGTTGTTTGGCAGCTTGTTTGTATTCTTCAGCCATCGTTTGCAGGCGAGGAAAGCCACCAAACTCGTTATAAACCAGTGTTTCGTCGGCTTTGAAACTGGATTTAACCGGATCGAAATTGGAATGCGTGTCGTTGATATGGGCAACGGTCAGCGTGAAGGCATTGTCCGGTTGATTAGATTCTGATTGATTCGCTGTTTGTGTACAGCCAGCCAGTGCCAGCGTGACAGATAATGCGACGAGAGGCTTAGAAAAGGTCATATAACTACCTAAAAAGTAAAACTCAGATAAAAAAATGCCCCGCAAATGGCGAGGCGGGCGCAATATAGCCAAGATTATTAGTATGGGCAATGACGAAATACATACAGTTGCATTATGAATAAGGCGAAGGTTATGACAGCGTTTGCGTAGCTAACTGATAATTAATAGGTTGTCGGAAGAAAAGCCATCAACGGGCAGCAAACTTAATAAAACTCTGCTGATTTAACTGTCGGGAATTTAACCGCCTTGCTGAGCGGTTATTGCTCGTTAGTTCTGTGCGAGGATTTTGCTTGCGATGGAAATGGAGCCAAAAAGAAGTATGCCAAGGGTGGCTTTATACTAAACCATAACCATCATCACATTCTGTGACTGCGGTTTACTTTTGATTGCACATTTAGTGACGTGACCAGTACAAATAAATTATTGATAACAATCACTTTTCAGCAGTTTTTCCTCGACGTATATTCCCGTTAATTATATTGAAAATACCATTAGCGAAGAGATCAGCATTATTACTGAAACTATTAATAATGCGTGACTAGCTGCCCGGTACCATTTAAGGAAGAAACATGACGGGAAAGAAACCACTACAGCATTTGATGTTGGGGATTGCTGTGCCTAGCTTATTGGCAATAAGTTGCTCGGCCTTTGCAGAGGTCGAACATATTCGCTATCAGAACAGCGAAAGCTACCGATTGGAAGCCGCCCAGATATTCAGAATGCGCAAAGCAATTCCTGAGGTGAACCTGCGCAAAGCTCTGAAGCCGATGATCGGCAAGACATATTATAGTCAGCAAGCCTTTCTTTTATCTCTCACTGAGAAACTCGGAGATGATGTTGTCGCACAGCATCAAACGAGAATTCTCGATAAGGCCCGCCAACCGGTACGTGATTTAGCTATCGATGTGCTTGATGATGATGTTCTTCATATCGCCTTTAAAGCGCAGTCTAAAGATCAGGCGCTACCTTCCACCGAGTTAATTAAGCTTGATGAATTTAGCGGACCGTCGGCACTAAACCGTATCCAAGGTGGTTTTGAAACGGCCAATTTGAAGGTAGGTGTTGATCCGCAAACCCTCTGCATGACGGTTACATCGAAAGCAAAAGGCCTGCTTAGCGAGATTTGTCCTGAGAAGAGCAATAGCTTTACCCTCAATTCAGAAGGTGATTATCAGCTAAACGGGCTGGGACAGGAATTTCATGATCCTGGTGAGCTTAATGCTAACTGGCTTGGGTTTAAGCGCCAGGGCGGCAATAAGATGGAAGGCTACCAGGGCGGCGGTACTGGTAACACCCAGTTTCCTGTGTTGTATGCATTGAACTCCAAGCAGCAGAACTACGCGTTGTACCTGGATACGGTGTACTCAGCGAGCTGGGATTTCACCAAAGCACCTTGGAAAGTATCACAGCTTGAAGGTGAGCCGAGCTTTTTGTTCATGGCTGGTGATGATTTGCCTGATCTCAGACAGCAATATATGGCGTTGGTGGGGAACCCACTTGTACCGCCGCGTAAGCTGTTTGGGATGTGGCTGTCGGAATATGGTTTTGATAACTGGCAGGAGCTTGATGATAAATTAAGTACGCTAAAGCAGCAGGACTTTCCTATCGACGGTGTGGTCATGGATCTGCAGTGGTTCGGTAACGTCGAAGCATTTAGCGCAACCAGTCCGATGGGAACCCTGACCTGGGATCTCGAACACTTCCCGGCACCTGAGCAGAAAATTAAGGCACTCAAAGAGCAGGGTGTTGGCATGATGCTGATAGAAGAGTCCTACGTCAGCGATGGCTTGGAGGAGCACGCAGACCTAGCCGAAAATGGACACTTAGTGATGGGCCCACAAACCGCTAAGCCTATTGACTCCGATCCGAATGGCTACGGCTACTGGTGGGGCAAAGGTGGCATGATCGACTGGACTAATCCAGAAGCTGGTGACCATTGGCACGACTGGAAACGTAAACCACTCATCGAGATGGGCGTGATTGGTCACTGGACTGACTTGGGTGAGCCTGAAATGTATAACCCGCTCAGCGTATATGCTGGTGGGAAAAAACAGAATGATGTCCACAATATTTATAACTACAAGTGGTTGGAAAGTATCTACAACGGCTATCAGCGCAATGAGACTGACGTGCGTCCGTTTATGATGTCGCGCTCAGGGGCGCCTGGCATTCAGCGCTTTGGTGCGACTATGTGGTCGGCAGATATTGGTACTAACCTCGAGAGCCTGGCCACTCAGTTCAGCATGCAGCCAAATATGGTGCTGTCTGGAATTGACTACTACAGTTCGGATATTGGTGGTTTCCACCGCCGTGCGCTCAGTGTCTTGCCTGAAGAGCAGGAAGCGGCTCTGGATGAAACCTATACACAGTGGTTCGCCTATAGTTCTCTGTTTGAGGTGCCTGTACGCCCGCACACCGAAAACCTATGTAACTGTAAAGAAACGGCTCCGGATCGTGTTGGTGATCTTGCAAGTAACAAAGCCAGCATTAAGCTGCGCTACCAGTTAATACCGTACCTATACTCATTGGCTCACCGTGCCAATATTGCAGCAGAGCCGGTTTATCCGTCAATGGATTACTACTTCGGCGGCGATCCTATGGCCAAGAATCTTCCGGCCCAGAAAATGATGGGTAAAGACTTGCTGGGGGCTGCTATTGCGAAAAGAGGTCAAACAGCGACAGATGTCTACTTACCGAGTGGAACCTGGTTTGACTACCGCACTGGTAAACAAGTTGTCAGTAAAGGGGAGTGGTTCAAACAGCTTTCTGTTATCGATAATGACGTGCTGACCTTGCCACTATTCGCTCGCCAAGGTGCCATTATTCCGGTCAATGCACAGCAAGAAATGCCATTAACCAGTGATGTGCCGGTCGTTCTTGGAGCAAGAATTTACGGTAGCAACGGTGAGTTTACGCTTTATGAAGATGATGGTGCCACCAATGTTTACCTTAAGGGAGAGTTACGTAAAACAACTCTGAAAACAAAAGGGATGGCCAATGGTGTTCAGTTGCTGATTTCATCAGAAGGTGAGTATGCAAATGCACCGGCGGCACGTCCGATACATCTCGAATGGTTTGGTCTTGAAGGCCAGGTGAAGACAGTAAAACTCAACGGCAAGCCGATGACTGGCTGGAAAAAGCAAGAAGGCGGGATAGTGATAGAGAGCGCTGCGTTGCCGGTAGAGAAGCAATTAACAGTTTTGGTAGAGTTTGAGTAATCCTCTGTAACTCCGTCGAACAGGAAAAGAAAAGCCAGCAATTTGCTGGCTTTTTGATATTCCAAGCAGGAGATAAATTATCTCACTGCATGAGTTTATTGTGCTGGATTACTTAGTCGCTGAAGCCGCAACAGGCTCAGTACCTTCTGGGTGCCATGCACCATCCAGCTCGTCTAGCTCAGGGAACTTAGAACGGTCAAACTCAGGTGTCTTGCCGGCTTTTAGCTGCATTTCATAGTCTTTGATTACTTTGATTGCTAGCTTTGACAGTAGTACCAGAGCAATGATGTTGACAAGAGCCATCATCCCCATAGAGGCATCTGCAAGGTTCCAAACCACTGGCAGGGAAGCAACAGAGCCAAACATTACCATAGCCAGAACAATCAGACGGAATACAAACAAGCCCTTTTTAGTGTTGCCGTTAAGGAACATGATGTTTGTTTCTGCGTAAGTGTAGTTCGCAATGATAGACGAGAAGCAGAATAGCAGAATAGCTGCTGCCATAAAGTAAGTCGTCCAGCCACCAAGCTCATTGGTTAGCGCCTGCTGTAGTAGACCGATACCTGACGCAGCATCTGGCTGGTCCATGACACCTGATAGCATGATCATTGCAGCAGAAGCCGTACAGATCACTAGCGTATCTGCAAATACACCAAGCATCTGAACAAAGCCCTGAGACGCAGGGTGGTTAGGGTTTGGTGTTGCACTTGCTGCTACGTTAGCAGCAGAACCCATGCCGGCTTCGTTTGAGAACAAACCACGTGCAATACCACTCTGCATAGCTTGTGCGATAGTGTATGCCACACCACCTGCCGCAGCTTCCTGCCAGCCAAATGCACTCTTAACAATCAGAGCGACTACTGCTGGTAGTTCAGTAATGTTCATCACTACAATAATCAGAGCGATTGCAAGATAACCAATTGCCATCACTGGAACAATACGTGCTGATGCAGCGGCTACTTTACGTAGGCCACCCATGATGAAGAACGCTGAGGCCGCGACAATGATCACGCCCATTACAGTTTCGTCAAAACCGAAAGAGTGGTTCAGGGCATCCGTGATCGTATTGGCCTGTACAGCGTTGAATACTAGACCAAATGCAATGATCAGGCACACCGAGAATAGAGAACCCATCCAGCGCATACCCAGGCCTTTTTCCATGTAGTATGCCGGGCCGCCACGGTATTGGCCGTCAACGTCTTTGGTTTTGTAGATCTGAGCCAGTGTTGATTCGATAAATGCAGTCGACATACCGAACAGGGCAATAACCCACATCCAGAAGATAGCACCTGGACCACCAACGGTTAGGGCCACGGCGACACCGGCCATGTTACCCGTACCTACGCGGGCAGCCATTGAAGTACAAAATACCTGGTACGAGCTGATGCCGTTATCGACATCTTTGCCGCTTTTAAGAACAGCAACAGCGTGCTTGAACTGGCGGATTTGAATGAAGCCTAGCCGTAAAGTGAAGTATACGCCTACTGCAACCAGTAGGTAAATAAGTAGCCAGCCCCATAAAACACCATTAACTTCGCCGATAACAGCCAACAGGCCATCGTTTAGCGATGTTAACCAAGTTTCGTTAGTAACACTCATAAAATTTTCCTGTATATCAGGCTCAGCCAAGTAGAACAGACTGAGCGAACCGGAACGTCCATTTATGTGACAGTTCTTGAATACGATTCTGGATTTATATTTTTTTTTGCTCACAAATGCATCAGTATCAGTAACTTGTTGCATTCACAATTGTGAAACATAGAATCGGATGTATTGCCCAAAGAAGGCGCTGCAAGTTAGCACGAAATTCTTTGAATGCAGCGTGATCTTGCTCACGTTTTTCAAATGAGATTTGTGACTTAGAAGCTTACAGAATGCCAGTCTATAAAAATTGTCTATAAAATTCATGCAATTATATTTGGTATGGCGATAATAATTATTTGCAATTCTGTACGCTGTTCAATATTGCCGAAATAGAGATTTAACCTAAATTTAACTTAATCTGTAGAAAATTTAACTGATTTGACGTTGCTGGATTTCAAGAAAAATTAACAACTGTTTGATTCTTGTGCGAAAAACACATGGGCTAATCTCCAATTAGGTGCTTTGAGCAAATGAATAGCGAGTTAATAACTATTCTAATGAAGTATTGAAGAGGAAGAATGAGCAGCTCCCGGGCCGGGAGCTGAACTTAAGAAGGGCAGTAAAGCGAGAAAATTAGAAAGGTTGTGTTGTTAGCTTTATATAGGTGCAAATATCAGTGCATGTAAGCAGGCTTTTGCAGGTGTTGGTAATGCTCTTCGGCTGGTTGAAGAACTTGAACACTCTTTATCTCATCAATCTTTGTACACTTGTGACCACAAATACAGATATACACATCATCTTCAGTGATAAGGAACTCATCAGACTGTCCGCACTTACTACAAGTTGGATTGATTTTCATTATTGTCTCCTCAAAGTCTTACCTGGCTATAGTACTTTGATACAGATCAATTGCATATCATATGAAATAGAAAATTGGATTCATCGCAAGTTTTTGACCGCTAGCACATAACTTTCATTTGAAAATCACCTCAGTTTGGTGTTGGTAACAAGCAGGAGATTCGTGTAGTTTTCGGAGAGATGGCTCGAGAGAAGTGATGTTTACAGGATATAAAAAATGGCCCTTTGGTCGGACATACTGGATTCGAACCAGCGACCCCTACTCCCCCAGAGTAGTGCGCTACCAAACTGCGCTAATGTCCGCCAAAAGGCCATTATATTCAAAACCTTACTAACGACGATAAGGTTAACAACAAAGTCCGTTTAAAGCAAAATCAAAATATTGATCGGTATAACAGAAATAAGAAAAGAGTCGCAGTGGTTACAAGTTCGCCATCTTCACTCTATTTATTACCTGCTTCCTCTATATATAGAAGCTTGATGCAATAGCCACGAAATGGTCCCCTAGCTGTGGCTACATTCAGCTTATCAGTAAGGGGGCATATTGTTCGAACTCTTTGCTCAGTTTGAGCCTGATTTTCTGTAGGTAGCGCTCATTACTACATGAAAGCTGAATTTTACTTGTGGCGTTGACTCCTAGTGAACACTATTAATGTGTTGCGAAAAAGCTCGGAACTGATCGCTGAACAATATTCACGGCAGTTTTGAAATAAGCATCATCGCTTCTGGCTTGGCATGTGGCTGCTTTAGCTGAACCCAGTTCTATTTTTCTTTATTTACTGAGATTGCCTTGTAATCTTTACCGGGTTGAACAGATATGTTTCCAAGATTAGTTTTACAGATTGACTGATATGTCTGATAGCCTTTTGTTGCGGAAAATGTGCCTTCAATCTTGATGGAGGCATGTGAAGAAGTGGGGGAGAAACAGGATCACAAGGAAAAGCCATTCCTACCGTCATTTTCCCTAAACTGAGCTCGCTGGTCTCACTCTGAATCCTGCATCTTGAGGTAGCTTGGGTATATCTCGCAATTATATTGCGTTATCGACCATTTGACTCACTGTTGACGAAAGGAAATTGTTACTTTTATTAATAGCAGCTGTTGCTAAATGGCTGCTATTGAACCAAAATATCAATGTCACTCTGAGTAACGACTTCGCGATAGGGCATTTCGCTCGCGGAATTGATGTTTTTGTTTAAAATTGAGTTCACAAGATCGCTTTCTAGAGGTATTATTTGCCTGTTAAACTGTCTTGCGGGCCACATGTGCCGTCAATTTCCATTATAATTAGAGTGTGAATAGATATCGCAATCGTTACTGATGTTAATTGACAGACAGTTGCCGACCTCTACGATTCCTTTGAGGTTGTTTTCTTTTTTGAGCTGAAAGTATCAATTGCCCGGCTATTGCATATAGGCTAAATAAATCTTGTATTGGTTTTCCATACAGAAGCCTGAGTAATAACATGCTGGTATATGATTTAAGAGGTATGTTTCATGGATAGTTTTGCAGCTGCTGAAAAAGCACTGACCGCAATGTTAAAGAACGTTGATTCAACAACGGGTACGATTAAAGAAGAGCGTGTTGATTATCGTCAGATGTTAATTGATTTTGCTGATGAAGTGCCAGGACGCCAGAAAGCCGTTATTAAACGTATTCCACTTCAAAAAATTAATGATCTAATTGCAGTATTGCATGAGTTTAAAGATGAAGCGCGCCAAGTTCGTATGACTGAGATTCTGGCATTGATGGAAAAAGATGGCGTTCATCCAGAAGATTTGGTCGAAAAAGAAGAGTAATGCATAAATAGCATTATATCATTATCAAACTAAACACATAACCGCTCGATATTCGAGTGATGGATAGGTATGACATTCAGGAAGCGCATCATATGTGCTACTGAGTGATAGGATTCTTTTGTCTTAAAAATATAATTGCTTATTAACATCGTGATGCCATGCATTAAGAATCTCTACCTGGTTGGGGAGCATAAACTTTCTTTCGTTTGAATAATGCGATATTTATCATGAATACCATTGCCTTAAACAGAGGTGATCAATAAGCCTTTAGTATTGTTTTCTGAATTTTCAGCTCGAATGAGAAAGCATTGTTAAGCAGTTATTCAGTGTCAAATTTATGTGCCTTGCTTTGAATATGCCAAGTCGGTTCGCCTTGGCTATTGCTTGCCTGTATTCCATTTCTTTAGCTCGTTACCGAATGAAGCGCTAGCTATATCCAAGTCATTCTCACTGCACCCTGTATTTTGAGATAGTTTGGGTATATTCAGTTGGCGCTTATTCTTTCTCCTTTTCGTTTGGTATCATTTCCAAACTGAATACAATCAATCTGCAATAGGTAGATCTCGTGGGAATATTGATCAAAGCTGAACGGCTATATAAGTCATATCAGCAGCATCAGGCGCTACATAATGTTAGCTTTGAGCTCCATACTGGCCAGATATTTGGTTTATTAGGGCATAATGGCGCTGGAAAATCGACGTTAATCAAATCGCTGCTAGGGACACAGGCATTTGACGGAAAGTTATCCGTATTTGGTCTCCATCCGCAAAAGGAACGGGTAAAAGTAGTTAATGATCTGGCCTATATTTCTGACGTGGCTGTATTGCCAAATTGGATGACAGTAAAGCAGATCCTGAAATATATGGCGGGTGTTCACCCTTCATTTGAGCGGTACATTGCTGAACAGTATTTGAATGACACCGATATTCACTTTTCGGCTAAAATTGCAAGCTTATCCAAGGGAATGAAAGTCCAGTTGCACCTGGCTATCGTGATGGCAACAAATGTCAGAGTTCTAATTCTTGATGAACCAACGCTCGGCCTAGACTTGATGTACAGAGAAGTATTCTATCGCAGTTTAATGTCGTGGTTCAGAGAGGGTGAACGGGCATTGATTATTGCGAGCCATGAAGTTGCGGAAATAGAACATTTGCTTACTGATGTTTTGGTACTGCGAAAAGGAAAAACGGTTCTTCAGGCAAAGGTCGATGAGCTTGAGTCTCGTTTTGCAAAGCTGACTGTTATCCCTGAAACATTGGATGCAGCTTTATCATTGGCTCCACTTTATCACAGGCCGGGAAGCAACAAGCATGAATTGATATTCGAAGCTACCGAACGATCAGAGCTTGAGTCTCTGGGTGAAGTATCGTCTGCAAGCCTGGCAGATATATTTATTGCTACTCAGCAGGAGGTCAGACTGTGAGAGCTCTACTACATCTGCTCGAAAAAGAGTTGATAGAATATCGTATCGTCGTAAAGTTACCGCTTTTTATCGCATTGTTTGCCGTATTGAATTTTGCATTGCTAATGAGCGGTGACAACGTTAGTTTCTATATTCAATCTTCGGGAGCCGGGGAGTGGGTGCTAGGGACTGACTCGCTCGGTTTTGCCAGTTATGTCGGAAAACTCAATGAAGTTGTTGCCGGTTGTGTTTATATATTGCTTTTCCTGGTTTATGTTCCCAAAACTTTACGTAAAGAGCGTAATGAAGGCAGCTTAATGTTCTGGCGTGCCGTCCCTGTTTCTGATCATCTGGCCATTGCCGCAAAATTACTGTTTGCGCTTGTGATTATTCCACTCATTACATCCATGCTGCTGCTTTTTTCTGATGTACTTGTTTGGTTACTGGCGAAGCTATGGATGCCTATGGATACGATGGTGTCTTTTGCGATAACTGTTCCTGACATGCTTTGGCACTGGTTTGGTTTTATCGGCAGGGTAACATTGATGAGCTTGTCTTTATTGCCGATAGCTTGCGTATTGTTGGTTGTGTCTCAGCTGATATCTTACCCAATGGTTGCGGTTGTGGTTGCGGTAATAGCGATAAAAGTCATGTCCTATTTAGTATTCGGTACGAGTGAAATTGGTGATTTTTTGAGTGATATTTACTCACTGCCTCTGACTATCCTGACCGATGAGAATCCGTTAGATGCCTATCTGAGTTTAGGTATATTGACCCACTTAGCTCTGTTGCTGGTAAGTGCAGGATTATTTCACCTGTGTAGCAAACAGAGATCAACGGATGAGAGTGCTTTCAGCATGTTGTTCAGTAGCCTGAGTCGGACTAAATAGGTGGGTATAAAAACGGAGAGCAACGCTCTCCGTTTTTGATTACGGTATGTAGAAATGATTACGCAGCAACAATGTTCTTAAGGTAATCGACTTCGTTTTTATACTTTCTGACGTTGCGAGAAAGTGTTCCCTTTGGAACATCGAAGCGCTTCTCAGCTTCATAGCTGGACAAGCCGTCAAAGATCACCGCCTCAACAGCGATGCGCTGATTTTCTGATTTAAAAATCCGCTGAGCAATTATCTTATATTGGGTACGGTTCATTGTAATACTCACTAGGTATATTGCGTTCTCTGCATGAATACCGTGGCAGAGAATATGAAATACTTTATAAAAATGAGATTACCAGCCTATACCCTAACAGAACCTTAATCGATTAGCCGAAGCCCTGTCGGTAATGCATCCCCGAATACTCGCTTGGTTTCAGCCTCTGTAAGTACTTTTACTTCCGAGACCATCTGAATCCAGCTATCCGGAGCCTTGCTTGCCTTTAGTTTGGCGATGACATCGGCACGGTTCTGATCGTCAATATCTAGAGTGCGGTCACCTGTCATTCTGCACATCATAACAGCGGCAAAAGCGATGTTTGGATCTTTGCGCCAGTCGTAATCCATAAGCTCGGGCAAACAGTAGGCGACATGCTGTGGCGTCAGCAGGTTATGCGCACTGCCATAAAACGGACTGCGGCTTGCGATACGCCCGATGGCCCACCAGTGCGCCTGAGAGTATTGGGCCTTTTGCAGACGTCCAAAGATCCACTCGATAAGCTGCAGCTTCTTCTCAAAAGGTAGATGCTCAAGTGTGGCTGCAAGGCGGACCATATCTTCATAGCTACGCTCTTGAAGCTCTTTGTTCAGCTTGCTGTTGCGTGTTGCGCCAGGATTTATGTATTTGGCGATATCCTTAAAAATCACCAGTTGCTGCTCTTGGCTAAGGCCACCGGCTATACGACGCCAGAATGTCCACCAGTCGCTCCACGTCTGCGTTTTGCTGTCAAACTGGAGCCCGTGCTGGTAGAGAGCCCAAACTTGTTCCATTCGCCAGTCATCGGATGGGTAGCCAAAGCCTGGTCGCATCGCAAAACCCGTCAGCTTGAGCCAGTTTCGTTCATGAATATCTGAACGACGACGGCGTTTCTTACTTTCAAGCAGGGCATTAGCCAGTTCGCGCAGACAGGGCGTTTCCCAGTTGTCGCGTTTACCCAGCATTTTTTCAAGACTGTTTCGAAGGGTTTTGATGGCTTTGTCATCGGCATTTTTGGTGCTACCACCGTAAACTTGCTTAATCGCACTGATAGCATCATCCATACGAGCTGGCAGAATAGACTCCGCCATGGTGGCGTCATCGCTACCACGATTAAGCTTGGCTAAATCCTTGCGGATAGCAAATTCTACTTTCCAGCGCTTGCTGTCATCGTTCACACTGACACATTCAATCTGCAGGGTACCCACTTCGGTCAGCTGACAAGCTAGCGTGACTTCTTCGCGGTCCTTTTGGTTGGCAGCCAGTTCGGCACGATCACGATCGCTGTCCAGCGTTGCAATGAATGGGGGGAGGGTAACGAAGCTGTCAGAGTCGATAGCAAACAGTTCACCGGCTTCAGTGTGGCTGTCATCGGTTGATGAAACAAGGTTAAAGCGAACCGGTTCCCCAAGCGTCAGGGCAAACTTGCGATCGGTTAAGTGTATCTCTGTGCCTTCATCGATCCCTTTGGGCAGGATGCAGATCCCTTGTTTGCTTTTTTTCTTGTCTTCAAGCGTCAGGAAGAAAGAGCGGGCAGAACCACCACCGATTTTCAGTTGTGCGCCATGACGTGCCTTGGCATAGGCGACAGCCCCGTATGCCACTGCAAGATCTGGGTGAGGGTTTTGAAGCTCAGTGACGGTGTCACCTCTCCAGTGGGTGAATGTAGAGAGTACACGCTCAGACAATAGCGGGCTGTTGAACACTCCTCCATTAAGCAATACAGCGGAAGGAATTGCCGGAAGGCTTGCCTCGAGATCCGCGCCATTGTTTTCCAGAGCCTCACGGCAGACTGAGTCATGCAGGTCAATAAACTGAGCCAGATGCTTGCTGATTGCCGGATCGGCTGCATAGGGCAGGCCAAACTCGACCACAGCGGCCTGGCGATGACTTGGCTGATCACTGTATTCCGTTTTAGGGAAGAAACCGTCGAGTGCTATGCTGTGAACTTCCTCTCGGGTTAGCTCGATACTTTTCGAGCCACCGATAAGGCGAGATCCGCTACCCAGCAAGGTGACTTTGGCCGACTCCGGGGCATTACCGGAAAGCAGCTGTTCTTTCACTTTGCGAGTTTGCTGTATAAGCTTTGACAAGCCTGCAGCACTAAGCTTCTTGGTGCCACCGTGAAGGCGCTGTTCAGCTTTGTGGGCAAGAGCCAAATCCAGGTTGTCACCACCAAGCATAAGGTGGTCACCAACACCGATACGATCAAGGGTCAGCTTGTCATTTTCTGTGCTGACCTTGATAAGGCTGAGATCAGTGGTACCACCGCCAACATCACACACCATCAGTAGCGGAATATCTTTAAGCTGAGCTTCGGCAGTGTCTTTGTTTTTTGCGTACCAGTCATAACAGACGGCTTGAGGCTCTTCGAGTAGCAGAATCTTTGGTAACCCTGCCATTGCTGCGGCTTCCAGCGTCAGTGCGCGTGCTGCTTCATCAAAGGACGCAGGAACAGTCACCACAACTTCCTGATCGGCAAGTTTGGCATCCTGATGGTGATAGTCCCAAGCTTGTCGAACATGGTTAAGATAGCTGGCACTGGCTACTACCGGCGAGACTTTCTCGACACTGCTATTTGACGACCATGGCAGAATGGCCTCGCTGCGATCAACACCAGTGTGCGAAAGCCAGCTCTTGGCACTGACGACCTGACGGCCTTCAACCTTGGCGCCAAGCTCGCGGGCAAATTCACCGATAATAGCATTGCTGATATCGCCTTTAACCGGTTGGATATCCCATGGCAATACCAGTTCTGACGGGCTTATTTCACCTTCTGCAGGGTGATAGCGAAACGAAGGCAGCAGTGGTTTGCGGGCAACTTCACCCGGTGCGATAAGCTGGTCAATTTCAAAGATGTTGATTGGGCTTGTTTCGAGTTCGTCGGTGATTGGTGTATAAGCGACAACAGTGTGGGTTGTACCTAAATCGATACCGACTAGATAACGAGGGGAAGACATTGGTTACTCCGTTAAAATTACGGCGCATCATGGATGCGCCGTAACAGGGTAGGGATTACTTTTCGCGAACGTCGAATTCGACCTGCCATTTCTGGCCGCCATCGGTAGGGATGGCTTCAAGGCATAGTGTACCAAGTTCGGTAACACGGGACGCAAGACGTACAGGCACAACCTCACCCGCAGTACGACCGTCAGAAACAGGTAGTGTTACCTGAATAGCTGGTAGTTCTTCCAATTCTTCCGGCTGCCACCAGTCAAGGTGGGTGCCGGCCGGGTCTTCACGGCGAACTGTGGAACCAAAGAACTTGAACTGTACCGGTTGGCCGATGACCAGACCAAACTCGCGGCTTGGAACGTCAGCGTGAGTACCTTCTTCCATACCGAATGGTGCGACACACAGTGCCTCCAGAGGCGGTTCCATACCTGGGATTGCCGGCATAGAGCTTTCGATACCCACGTAGTAGCTGCTTGCAATACCACCGCGGATTCGAACGCCTTTACCTTTACGTACTGAACCGTAGTAAGAAGCACCGCTTGCAACAGCCAGATCAAGGTCTAGGCCTTCAAGCAGTTTAGCTTCGTTACTGCCACCCGCCGCTAGCCAGCTGTTAATGATAGACAGCAGACGCTGAGAAAGCAGGTCTGACTTCAGTACACCGCCGTTAAACAAAATTGCTGTCGGACGGATGAAGTCTTCATGTAGCTGGTCGTATTTTTCAAACAGCTCGTCAACAGCTGAAGACTGGCGACTCAGGAAGCCGGCAACATGACGCGACACGGCTGCATCTTGTGCGTATGGCAGGCCCATCTGAGTTAGGGCGCCGCGCTGCATTTCAACAGGGTGCTCTTCAATGCTGTTCTGAGGGAAGAAGCCTTCTACCAGTGTTTGCTGGACTTCTTCTTGTGTCAGTTCGGTCTGCAGCGTGCCGCCAAGAAGCTTGGAGCCACGGCTTGGTACAACAATTGGTACTGCCTGTAGCTCTGCATCACTTAGCAGGGCTTCTTTGGCATCACGGCAAGCGTGAGTAATCGCCTGTATTTGCCATGGCTGAAGCTGTTTACCTTCCTGAGCTAGCTTCATCTTCAAGCGATAAGCCAGCGCCAGATCCATGTTGTCACCACCCAGAAGGATGTGATCACCAACCGCGACGCGGTTCAATGTCAGGTTACCTTCTTCTTCGGTTACCGCAACAAGTGAAAGGTCTGTGGTACCACCACCGATATCAACCACCAGAATCACATCACCGACAGACACTTGGTCGCGCCAGGTGTCATCGTTATTCTTCAGCCAGCTGTATACGGCTGCCTGTGGCTCTTCTAGCAGGGTCATATGCTTGAAGCCAACGCTACGTGCCGCTTCTGCTGTCAGTTCGCGGGCTGCAGGGTCGAAGGAGGCCGGAACCGTGATGGTGACATCCTGATCAAACAGCGGCATTTCAGGGTGCTGGTTGTTCCAGGCTTCTGCCAGATGCTCAAGGTAGTTACGAGTGGCATCGATAGGGGATGCCTTTGCAACTTCTTCAGGGCTGTTTAGCGGCAGGAAAGCATCACGACGGTTTACACCACCGTGGCATAGCCAGCTCTTAGCACTGGCGATAAGGCGGATTGGCGTTTTGCTGCCAAGCGTTCGTGCCATTGCGCCGACAATTGCTTTTGGTTGCGCATTCCATGGCAGGGCGGTATCGCCTTCTGCGAGTTCAGACTCGTGAGCCTGATACATAAATGATGGCAGCTGATCTTTTTCTTCAACATTACCCGGTGTGGTTAGTTGGGCGATCGGCATGACGTTGACTTTTGCTTCTTCATCTTGCAGATCGACATAAGACAGTACGCAGTGAGTGGTACCTAAGTCGATACCAACGCTAAAACGATGTTCTTGTGTATCTTGCATTACAGTTCTACCTCAGCGGCGGCTACAATACTTGCATCATGACCGTCTGCCAGCTTAGGCAGTTTAACGTCGGTCACTTTCCAGCCGCGATGGATAAGGGTTCCAGTGAAAGGTGCTTCGCCAATAACATTACCTGTTAGGCGCACTTCTGAGGCATTGAAGCCTTGTGGCAGGGTAATGCGTGTCTCTTCGTCTTCAGAACGAACAGGGGCAAAGCTGAAGTATTCGTTTAGGACTTTCTGGCCACCTTCGTGAATAACACGAGCGGCAGCGCCGATTTCTGCATCAGCAAAACCTTTCAGGTCTTCCTGCATGAAATCAATAAAACGGGCTTCTTGTTGAAGCAAAGAAAGTAGCTGAAGGGCTGCATCCGGAGTTGCTGTTTTTAGCTTCGGCTCAACTTCAACAATTTTTTCAACGATCTTTTCAACTTCAACGATCTTCTCTACAGGTTTTTCAACCTCAACGATTTTCTCTACTTCGACTTCTTTCTCGACAACTTTCTCGACTTCAACTGGTTTGCCTTTTTTGGCGATATATAAAACCAGTAACACTAATACCAGACCGCCTAACCAAGCGTGTCCCATATCAATTGTTGTCGGCATTGCCGATAAATCCACAGTCATTTTAGAAAAATCAAAAGCCATATCCGTCTTCTCTTTACAGTGAAAAATCGATTCACTATGAACAATTTGGGCTGAATACTAACATACTCATCCTGCATTACATCTAGGGTGGACCTTTTTTTACTTCAAATTATGCAAGAATTGATGCCTTAGATTAATTTGCAACCAATCAAGGGTTTGACATAACTCTGTCATTGTATGTCTATCAAGATGTTATTCTACAACGCCCATATTAATATTGATGAAATCTTTGATTGCTTCCTTTCATTTTTAGTCTATTTTTCACGACTTTGTCAGTATTCTGCTGATCCCTTGGCTAATTTTGTTCAATCAGGCTGAGCCGAGGCTGGCTTCATGGGGCGTTTTGCGTAATTATGCGCCGGAAGTGGTGCGTATCGGTAACCAGAGCCAGTGGAAAATCATTACAATGTGTGTTTTGTCCGGTTATTGCGATGTATTTTGGGTACACTTGCGGTAGATTTAGATAATTGCTTTAACGAACCATCAGGCTGAATTATGTCATCAGATTATTACGGCACTAGTGCCGCTTATGCCCGCAAAGAACAAGGTTACCGTGAAAAAGCGCTGAAGCTTTATCCTTGGGTTTGCGGTCGTTGTACCAGAGAGTTTGTTTACTCCAACCTTCGTGAACTGACGGTACACCATGTCGATCATGATCATACCAATAACCCGGAAGACGGCAGTAACTGGGAGTTGCTATGCCTGTTTTGCCATGATCACGAGCATGAAAAATATACCGAGCATGATCAGCAGACAGGCAGTGTGATCAAAGCAGGTGAAGATGATCATGAAGCGGCGACGTTTAATCCATTTGCTGATTTAAAAGCAATGATGGAGAAAAAGAAGTAGGTTCTTGTTCCCTCTTCTTATGAAGGGGAGGGCTAGGGGGGGTGTTATGTTAACCCCCTCTCAGCTTCCCCCTTGAAAAGAGGGAGGAGTATTCCAATCTAAGATCCCAACACTTTCAGTGGCAGCCCTAGCATGGCGTCGCCTGTGCCTGCGAAATACCAGATTATTCCAACCAATGCACCGACCAGCCCGACATACCACACGAAGGAAACGATTTGCCCATAACGATCAAGCGGGAGAAGGTGGCTATTGTGGCGATATTTCCATTCGATCAGGATCTCGATAGAGCCCATGATGAGCAGAAAGCCGAACAGTGCCAGCCCCAGAGAATAACTCAGACAAACGCCGCCTACTGCCGCCAAGGCACATAAGCTGATTCCCACCTTACTATTCATTGAAAAGCTGATGCTTTTTAACACATGCCCGCCATCTAGCGGCAAGATTGGCAGTAGGTTAAACAAGTTGAGCAGGGCATTAAATACAGCCAGACCAGCAAAAAACATCTCGCCGGTTGTCCAGTAGGCCAGGGTGCAGATGAGAGACATAATAAGGCCAAATAACGGGCCCATGATCGAAATGACCACATCTTGCCATCGCGTATTTATCTTTTCGTCACTCAGTGCCAGTCCGCCAAGAAAAGGTATCAGGTAAATACCTTTGGTTTTCATGCCAAAGTATTTCATTGCCCTGATATGGCCATACTCGTGAAAGACCAAGCAGGCAACCAATGCGAGGGCAAATTGGACGGAAAATAGCCAGGAGTAGGCAGCGAGACTGGCTGCAGCTAATACTCCTTTGATTACCTTGGCACTTTTTAGCAGCTTCATGCCCAGAGACGCCAAGCCGATTAAGCTAAACTTTCGCTCGGGAGACGGTAGGGCTTCCGGCGTCTGTTGCTCAATATCTTTGGTGTTTCTTGAGCCGTCGGCAATGAGTTGTTCGTTGGCACTCAGGCGATATTCCATCAAGAATGGTTGCCAGCTTAATGCCACCTCGACACGACATTGAATCACTTCTTCGTCATTACTCAGTTCGAACTGATGTACATGCTGGTTGGTATGATCAGCATCGGCATTAATTTGGGATACCAGTGTATTATTCCAGAAAAGCTGCTGCCAGCCCGCCATCGACCCTTCCAATCGCAATGGGCGGCCAAGAAAATCAATTGATAGTAGTTCCAAGGAAAATTCCGTTTGTGCAGAGTAACAATAGATCCGGGATTATGCTTTCCGACAACAGACACGTAAAGAGGATAAACATACTTGGTTACGTGTTACTTGAAGGGCAAGCTTATTAGGTGGTTCATGTCTTAGGGGTAGTCGAGGACCAGTTTTATCTCTGTCAGATTATCGATAATCCATTGTTTGTTAATCGCTCCCCAGTCAGTAATCTTATAGTGGCCGCTGCGGTTACGTTCCCCCTTGGTTTGGACGAAGGTACAGATGATATCCAAGTCAGCAAGGCTTTTAATGGTGTCCTGGGCTGTTCGTCTCGGCATGCCGGTGTATTCGAGAATGCCGGGCACTGTCGAGATGCCGCTGTCAATCAGGTGAGCAAGATACAGGCGGCGATAAAAACTGCTTTTCGTTTTGCTGGTAGCCATAGACGTCACATAAATCCTTTTATTTTGTCCTCACCTTCGAGAGTAACATTAAAGGGGGGCTGGCAACAGCCAGCAACTGCGTGTATCTCCGGACTTCAGCTTCCTCTTCAATAGTTTCCGATACGATGTCTGTTTTTCTTACCATTTTTATGACGCCTCCTACTACTGTCAGAGTTATCAATTTCCCAGAAGCTGACTAGAGTTAACATATCGAAATAGTCTTGGAGTAGGCGGATGGAACATGAGAATCAACGCCGAGCTGAGCTCAAAGCTTTCCTGTTTATTACCGTAATCATGTTTCCGATTCTAGCTGTAGCCGTTGTGGGCGGTTATGGCTTTTTGGTGTGGTTTTTACAGGTGCTTACAGGCTAATTACCAGTTAAAACAGGCCGCGTTGTAGAGATGGCCGAAACAGTGAAGTATGCAGAGAGGTCGTAATGAAATGTTCACGACGGAAGTTTATTAAAGCGCAGGCCGTAGCATCTGCAGCGGCAGCGATTGGAATGACGATCCCGGTGAAGGCCAGTAATGTGGTGACGGATGCATCAAAAACTCAGTTGAAATGGCAAAAAGCACCGTGCCGTTTTTGCGGAACAGGGTGCTCGGTAAACGTTGGGGTGAAGGATGATAAAGTTGTTGCGACTCATGGTGATATCAAGTCGCCAGTGAACCGTGGCCTGAATTGCGTGAAGGGTTATTTCCTCTCTAAGATTATGTATGGTGATGATCGCCTGACTCAGCCAATGCTGCGTATGAAAGGAGGTAAGTACGACAAGAACGGAGAGTTCATCCCGGTGAGTTGGGATCAGGCCTTCGACATTATGGCCGAGAAATGGAAAGCGACGCTGAAAGAGAAGGGCCCGGAAGGGATAGGAATGTTTGGCTCGGGCCAGTGGACGGTTTATGAAGGGTATGCCGCATCGAAACTGATGAAAGCAGGGTTCCGTTCCAATAACATTGAACCTAATGCCAGGCACTGTATGGCGTCTGCCGTTGTTGGCTTTATCAGGACGTTTGGTATTGATGAGCCGATGGGGTGTTATGACGATATCGAAGCGGCTGACGCTTTTGTTCTCTGGGGCTCTAATATGGCGGAAATGCACCCCATTTTATGGACCCGGGTAACTGACCGACGTTTGTCGAGTCCGCATGTAAAAGTCTCGGTCCTATCGACTTTTGAGCATCGTAGTTTTGAGCTGGCAGACATCCCTATTGTTTTTACTCCTCAGTCTGATCTTGCCATTCTTAACTTTATTGCCAACTACATCATTACCAACAACAAGGTAAACCAAGATTTTGTCAGCAAGCATGTTAACTTCCGCCGGGGGGCGACAGATATCGGTTACGGACTGCGCCCCGAGCACCCACTGCAGCAAAAAGCGAAGAACCCGGACAGTGGCGCCTCTGATCCAATGACATTTGACGAATTCAAAGAGTTTGTTTCGGAGTATACGGTAGAAAAAGCTAGTGAACTCTCTGGCGTGAAACCGGATAAGCTTATTGAATTGGCAGAGCTTTATGCAAACCCCGATACTAAAGTAGTGTCATTCTGGACCATGGGTTTCAACCAGCATACTCGTGGGGTTTGGTGTAATAACCTGGTCTATAACATTCACCTTCTGACCGGGAAAATTTCCACTCCAGGTAACAGTCCATTTTCATTAACCGGTCAGCCATCGGCTTGTGGTACTGCCCGTGAGGTAGGTACTTTTGCCCACCGTTTGCCTGCAGACTTGGTGGTTGCCAACCCTGAACATCGTAAGACAGCGGAAAAGATCTGGAAACTACCAGACGGGACTATCCCGGGTAAAGTTGGTGCTCATGCGGTATTGCAAAACCGTCTATTACGCGACGGAAAGATCAATGCCTATTGGATCCAGGTGAACAACAATCTCCAGGCGGCGGCCAATATCAACGAGGAGACCCTGCCGGGTTACCGTAATCCGGATAATTTTATTGTTGTTTCCGAGGCGTATCCAACAGTGACGGCTCAGGCTGCCGATTTGATCTTGCCCACTGCGATGTGGGTCGAGAAAGAAGGTGCGTATGGTAATGCAGAGCGTCGAACTCAGCTGTGGTATCAGATGGTCAAGGCGCCCGGCGAATCCAAGTCAGATCTCTGGCAGTTAATGGAGTTTTCAAAACGGTTCAAAACGGAAGAAGTATGGCCGAAAGAACTGCTGGATACGAACCCGAGTTACAAGGGTAAAACGCTATTTGATGTGTTGTTCATCAACGGCCAGGTCAACAAGTTCCCGCTGTCCGATCTGCCGGAAGGACAGATTAATGATGAAGCGACAGAATATGGCTTCTATGTGCAAAAAGGGTTGTTTGAGGAATATGCCGAATTCGGCCGTGGCCACGGCCATGATCTGGCACCGTTTGAGATGTATCACCAGTCTCGCGGGTTACGTTGGCCGGTTGTCGACGGCAAGGAAACCCTATGGCGCTATCGTGAAGGTTCGGATCCGTATGTAAAAAAAGGTGCGGGCTTTGAGTTCTACGGCAAGCCTGACGGTAAAGCGATCATCTTTGCACTGCCTTTTGAGCCGGCGGCTGAAGCGCCGGATAAAGACTATGACCTCTGGCTTGTTACCGGTCGGGTGCTTGAGCACTGGCACTCCGGTTCTATGACGCAACGGGTTCCAGAGTTATTTAAGTCTTATCCGAATGCACAAGTGTTTATGCACCCTGAGGATGCAAAATCCCGCGGATTACGACGCGGCGATGCGGCCAAGGTTGTTTCCCGGCGCGGTGAAATCATCACGCGAGTGGAAACCCGGGGCCGTAATAAGCCGCCGAAAGGTTTGGTGTTTGTACCCTGGTTTGATGCCAGTCAGCTCATTAATAAGGTGACATTGGATGCAACCGATCCGCTGTCCAAGCAGACTGACTTCAAGAAGTGCGCAATTAAAATAATGAAAGCATAGGAGTCTGAATAATGAAGGGTTTAATTTCCGTACTTCTTTTGCTAACGGCCGCTTTGTCACTTTCTGCCGCGGTAGTGGTTGCGGCTACTGCGATTGTTGATGAGGAGTTGGCGACACTGCGTATGTCGGCGCTAGATACTCAGCCCGAGCCTCCGGTGATGAGCCATCCTCTCAATACTGACATTATTCCGAAGCGAAGTTATCCGATGCAGCCGCCAGTTATTCCGCACAAGATTGACAATTACCAAGTCGATCTGAATGTGAATAAGTGTATGTCTTGCCATGCTCGGAGCCGGGTAGAGGAAACGCAGGCCCGCATGATCAGTGTGACTCACTATATGGATCGTGATGGTAACTTCCTAGCAGAGCTTTCTCCGCGAAGGTACTTCTGTCAGCAGTGTCATGTGGTACAAACCGATGCGAAGCAACTGGTCGGTACTGATTTCACAGATCTTGACACCTTAATTGATCAAGAGCAGTGAGGAGGTAGCCAGCATGTGGAACTGGATAAAGAAATGGTGGCAGCTGGTTCGTTCTCCATCGAAATATTTCAGTCTTGGGTTTTTAACCCTGGGTGGATTTATTGCCGGGATCCTTTTCTGGGGTGCCTTCAACACAGGTATGGAATTTACGAATAGTGAGCCATTTTGTGTGAGCTGCCATAGAGATAATGTCTATCAGGAAATTCAAGGCACCATCCACTTTACCAACCGTACCGGTGTGCGGGCTATTTGCTCTGATTGTCATGTTCCTCATGACTGGACAGATAAAATGGCGCGTAAGATGCAGGCTTCAAAAGAGGTGTATGCTTGGGTTACCGGCGCAATTTCGACGCTAGATAAATTCAACGAAAGGCGACGGCATATGGCTGACAGAGAGTGGGCAAGAATGAAGAAAAACGACTCACTGGAATGCCGGAACTGTCATGAGTTTGTTTATATGGATTTTACCCGCCAGTCACAGCGAGCAGCCAATCAGCATTCGACGGCGTTAGCTGGTGGGGAGAAAACCTGTATTGACTGTCATAAAGGTATCGCCCACAAGCTACCTGATATGCATGGCGTTGAAGGGTTTTAACTCTTCTGTCGTGATATAGCCAAAGGGTAACAAGATACTTGTTACCCTTTTTGGTTTCGAGCTGTACAGGCACCTTAAATAGATTTTACTGGTGTAAAAATCGTCAAAAATGGCTACATCTTTCCTTATTTTTTCTGAAAAGGTGACATCAGGTCAATAATTGTTATGAAAAGTAAATATCTCTATTACTTATAAAGCAGAGGTAATAAAATGCTTTGCTTTTTATAGCATGGGTATCCATTGTTTTTACAGTGTGTACATAACAACAATTAGCACTGCGAACAATAAACGCTATGAGCAAATCTGAAGCACCAACTTTTAGTTATAAGTTTCTCCTGCCTCGCTATTGGCCAACATTAGTGATGGTATTGATCATGTACCTGCTTAGCTGGCTGCCATATTTTATCCAGTTTCGCCTAGGGCAATGGATTGGGCAGGCAGTTATGCGGGTTTTGCCGAAACGTCGCCAGACCATTGAGAAGAACCTTTCGCTTTGTTTTCCTGACATGCCAGAACAGGAACGTAATCATCTTGTTGAAATGAATATCAAGAATGCCGGGCTGGCACTGTTTGAAACCGGAATGGCCTGGTTTTGGCCTGATCTGCGTGTTCGCCGCCACGTAACCCTTGAAGGCATGGAGCATATATACAAGCTAGAAAGCGAAGGGAAGGGGATGTTGATGATGGCGGTTCACT
Source organism: Photobacterium kasasachensis (assembly GCF_050336885.1). NCBI lineage: Bacteria > Pseudomonadati > Pseudomonadota > Gammaproteobacteria > Vibrionales > Vibrionaceae > Photobacterium > Photobacterium kasasachensis. Next base: position 96,135 of record NZ_JAKJSH010000017.1, on the reverse strand, counting down.
CAATGAACCTGGAATTGGGGGCACGTGCGTTTGGGATAACTAAAGCGGGGACGGGGGTTTACCGACCGAATAGCAATCCCTGTTTTGATTATTTCCAGTATCAAGGCCGTTCTCGCTCAAACCGCACCTTGATAGATCGCAGAGATGTAAAAGGGATGATCCATGCATTGCGTACCGGTAAAGTCGTATGGTATGCCCCGGATCATGACTATGGTCGTCGTCGTTCAACCTTTGCTCCGCTTTTTGCCGTTGAAAAAGCGTGTACGACAACGGGAACAAGTTTATTGGCTGATGCATCTGAATGCGCTGTAGTGCCGTTTACAATTGTCAGAAATACAGAATCCGGCCAATACACCCTGAAAATTCATGAGCCTTTGGAAGCCTTTCCTCATAAAGATGAACAGGCTGCGGCAGAGTACATCAACAAAGCCGTTGAGCGTTCCATCATGGAAGCTCCCGAGCAATATATGTGGCTTCACCGTCGCTTTAAGACTCGCCCGGAAGGAGAGACTTGCTTATATGCTAAATCATCGTCCCAGTGAGAGATTTATTGCCTAAGTAGGCCTAACGCGTCCATCTTTCAAAAAGCCCACTGAATGTGGGCTTTTCTTTCCTCGTCAAGCATGTCATTCATTCCTCTTGGGTATTACTCGTTGCTATTTGTTCTCTGTAATGTTGTAAGTTTACAGAGCTAACTATTGGATTTAAGAATAGTTTTCTTAATATAGCCTGTATGGATAGCTAGAAGTCTTGTTACAGTCTTGCATGATTGGTTACTAATTAATAAAATACGATGTTCGATAGGGGTACTCCCTTGCTTTTATTGACCATGATGAAGCCAAAATAATAACCATGGGAATGTTTTTCTGATATGAGTAATTTAACAGCGCCTACGTTTAAAAAAGCGTTTCTTCATCCACGCTATTGGCTAACGTTGACCATGATTGGTGTGATGTATCTAATCAGCTGGTTGCCGTATTTTATCCAGTTCCGCCTCGGCCAGGGGCTTGGGCGCCTTGCAATGGTAATAATGAAAAAGCGCCGCAAGACGATTGAACGTAATCTTGAACTTTGCTTTCCGGATATGTCAGCTGACGAACGCGAGACGTTGACGCAAAAGAACATCGACAATACAGGTTTGGCCATGTTTGAGACGGGCATGGCTTGGTTCTGGCCTGATTTGCGTGTTGAGCGCCACGTGACGTACGAAGGTTTGGAGTATCTTCATCAACTTGAAGAGCAGGGAAAGGGTGTTCTATTGATCGCGGTGCACTCGCTGAATCTTGAACTCGGTGCTCGGGCATTTGGTTTGAAGACTCCGGGCGTAGGTGTCTATCGACCAAATACGAATCCTTGTTTTGATTATTTCCAGTTTAACGGCCGTATTCGCTCGAACAAATACATGGTTGATCGCCGGGATGTCAAAGGAATGCTGCGTGCATTGCGAAGAGGTGAGCGCGTTTGGTATGCACCCGATCATGATTATGGTCGACGCCGTTCGACTTTTGCCCCGCTATTTGCGGTTGAAAAGGCTTGCACCACAACAGGTACGAGTTTGCTGGTGGATGCTTCAGATTGTGCCGTTGTGCCATTCGCGATGGTCCGCAATACGGATACGGGGCGTTATACACTTAAGGTCTTCCCACCTCTGGAAGAGTTTCCTCACAATGATCCTGATGCTGCCGCTGTTTATGTAAACAAGGCCATCGAGCGCTCAATTATGGAAGCGCCGGAACAGTATATGTGGCTTCACCGCCGCTTTAAGACTCGCCCGGAAGGCGAAGAATCGCTTTACTAATCTTGCCCAAGCGCAAATAAAAGAAAGTGTAGGGAAGAGCACGGCGATCGCTTTCCTTACACTTTTTTTTGCCTGTGGCTCATTGATCCAATGAGCTAATCTTCAAATAAATTCGCTTTCCGGCTTTAACCAACCAGCTTACCTTGCTGATAATCAGATATCGCCTGCTCAATCTCTTCCATGCTGTTCATCACAAAAGGACCATAGTGAACAACGGGCTCATCGATGGGCAACCCAGAAAGAAGCAAGATGCCAGTATCCTCTGTTGCTTTGATCGACAGACCTTCACCGCTTTCGAGAATAGCCAGCTGACCTGCCCGGGCTGTGACGCCGGCGATCTCAATAGCCCCTTTGTAAACATACAGCATGGCTTGAAAATCCGGGTTCAGGCAACTGTTGAATGATTCGCCGCTGGCTGCTCGCCAATCGGCAACCGTTGTCGGAACGCCGGTTTTTTGTAAAGGGCCGGTTAATGTCTCACCCTTGATGGTCAAATCGCCGGAGATAACACGGACCAGGCTATTTTCAGAGAGTGATTTTTCCGTGATCACCTCGGGCTGGAAATCATGATACTGTGCCGGCTGCATTTTCTTGGTTGCTGGTAGGTTTATCCATATTTGAAAACCATGCAGGTTGCCATCGGTCATCATGGGCATTTCACTGTGAATGACCCCTCGTCCGGCTGACATCCATTGCGCGCCGCCATCACGCAGTTCACCGGTGTTTCCCATATGATCTTTATGTTGAAAGTGACCTTGCAGCATATAGGTAAGGGTCTCGATGCCTCTGTGCGGATGAGGAGGAAAACCGCCAATATAATCTTCGGGGCTTTCTGATTTTAGCTCGTCTATCATCAGAAATGGTGAGAACTGGCTGTTGTTAAAACCATGTGCTCGTTGAATTTTTACGCCATCGCCATCGGACGATGGGTGAGAATCAATGATTTGCTTAATACGTCTGATAGCCATATGTCCTCCGAATACAAACCCATTCAATGGGGAATGTTGCTAGTGTAGGAGGGTGGCCTGATGGTTAACAGAGGGTAAAGGTGAACAGCTTGTTTGAAAAAACTGAATGACTTTGAGGCGCTATACCTAGAACCTAGAACCTAGTCTTTGCCATGCTTCACAAACTTTACGGAATTGTTCTGCATCACCATTAGGTCTGTCAGGGTGCCAGCGCAGAGCGAGCTTGCGCCATTGACGGCGTATTTGACCAGCCGTCGCATCTGCAGGGAGTTCAAGCAACGCGAGATCCTGATGATTGGCACTGGATAGCGGTGCCGATGAAGCGCCCTGCGAAGAGCCGATGTGGCTCTGATAGCGTCGCCAGAACGAAGATAGCAAGGCCTTAACGGCTTCGGCATCTGTGTTGTAGTTTCGCCAGTCAAGATAGTAATCCCTTAACGGATCATTGATGTCGATTTGATTATGGTCTGATGCCATGTTGTGGGATAGACGAATGTCCATCGCCTGAGCCTGAAGCCATTGTTTTGGCAATAACATCTCCTGAAGTTGATACAAGGCATTCATCAGGAGGAAATTACGTTTAAAAAGGTCTTTTTCGGGATCGTCGTCGAGTGTTTCGAGAAGGTTTTGTTGCCTGAGCGCATCAGCCAGCGTATGGATCATCCAACCGGTAGGTTTTACTTGCAACAGCGATATAATCGGCCAGATCAAAGGATTATCGTATTCGGTGTACTTATCTAGATCCATTTCTCAAATACTTCTCATTGAATATAAAACCAGCCTAGCAGAAAAATGAAGGATGAAGAAGCTAGCTGCTTGATTCTGAGTAGTTTGGGTATAAAAGAGGCCATCAATTGATGGCCAAATATCAGATTGAAACAAGCGTTACTGCGCCAGCGAATAGAAAATGGCAGAGATTGAAATTAGGCCAATTATCATTACGAAAACGTTGCTCAATGCACCGGAGTATTGTCGCATGCTAGGCACTTTCTTGATGGCGTACATCGGCATAATAAAGAGCAGCATAGCGATGATTGGGCCACCAAGGCTTTCGATCATACCCAGAATGCTTGGATTGATAGTTGCAACAGCCCAGGTTGTTACTAGCATGAACAACGCTGTAAATGTATCAAGCGCTTTGGGTTTAATCTTTTTGCCTTGGCTACGAGCGACTTTGATGACTAGACCGTTAAAGCCCTCACTGGCTCCCAGGTAATGACCAAGAAAAGACTTGGTAATTGCAATAATGGCAACGATTGGAGCTACGTAGGCAATTACCGGCGTGTCAAAATAGTTTGCAAGGTAGGTGAGAATTGAAACATTTTGCGCTTTGGCCTCTGCCAGGTTTGCCGGAGAAAGGCTTAGCACGCAGCTGAAAACGAAAAACATAACAGTGGCAACCATCATTACATGGCTACGAATAAGAATACGCGAACACTGCTTTTCGGCATTTTTTCCATACTCTTTTTGTTTGGCTACGGCGAATGAGGAAATAACCGGTGAATGGTTAAATGAGAAAACCATAACAGGAAGGATTAACCATACTGCCATGAAAATTGTATAAGCACCGCCTTCAGCCGGTATTACCTGATCGAAAATTGCACCGTTCCAGTGGGGAACTAGGTATAAAGCCAGCATCAGCAGTACAGCAACGAAAGGAAAGACTAATACACTCATTGCTTTGATAATTAGCTGCTCACCAAGACGCACGATAGCCATCAGGCCAACAATGAGAGCTAATGCTAAAACGGCACGAGAGGGAGGAGCGACATTTAATTGGTGTTCCATAAAGCTTTCTACCGTATTGGTGAGTGCAACACTATAAACCAGCAATATTGGGTAGATGGCAAAGAAATACAGCAGAGTAATGACCTTACCCATCCCTGTACCAAAGTGCTCCTCAACAACCTCGGTGATATCTGCACCGGGATTAGAGCTGGAAAGTACAAAGCGAGTCATGCCTCGGTGAGCAAAGAAAGTCATTGGCAGAGCTAAGATTGCCATAACGACAAGAGGGATCAGGCCACCAACACCGGCGTTAATGGGTAGAAATAATGTACCTGCACCCACAGCCGTACCATAAAGCCCCAGAGCCCAAACAGTATCGTTTTTACTCCAGCCCATTTTGGCTGATTTTCTTGCAGAATGATTAGCAGTATTGTTTTTCACAGTGTCCATAATGGACATCTCCTTTTAGGTATAATGTCTATAGCCTTCAAAGGGTTCAAGTCGTATATCTTCCATGCTTCGCGAAACGCGAAGGAATATAGGCAGAGCGCAGTTAGTTCTCTTTACCCTTTATTGGGGTATTTAAAGAGAGCGATTCAAATTAGTTCGAATGAACAAAGAAATTAAGCTGAATGATATCAGTGTCTGCTATATCGCTAAATTAATAAAACCTTATAAATACTTTGGAACCCTAGACGACGAAAGGAGTATAGGGGATTATTTGTGGTACAACTATTTTTTTAATCTTGTGGTTGTTTGTTTGGGTAAAGAATATGCATTTGTATCAATACCTAAAAAGAGTAGTTATGAAATAGCGTGAGCGATGGTGAAGAGTTGTTACAAGTTAGAATAATTAAATTAGTAGTTGCTGTATTCTTGAGTCATTAATTATTGGTGTTGCGAATATAACAAATACACCGATACCGTCTCAAGCAGAGGAGGAACGGTGTATAATAAGAAAAATTCAGTGTGGAAAATTAATTATCTTTAACCGAAAGAATAAATTTCCCTGGATTACGAGCACCAATACTTTTTAGGATCTTTCCGTCCATTTGCATATGTGCAAACCAATATGGGGCTTGATCGGTTAGAAATGCGTTACTCTTTTTCATCATATCGTAGATAGCATAGGATCTTGCCTGACCAAGTGCGACTCCATGCAGGCTACGGTCATAGATAGAGACATCATTGATATCTTCAAGTAGGGCATTTTTCAAATGCAAGTTTCTAGGGCCCCAATCGATATAGTCAACAATACGCTGAGTAAGTCTTTTTTCCCACTTTTCAAGTACAGCAGGCAGAAATCCCATGGAGTAGCTAACATCGGCGCAGGCAAAATACTCCTCACGTTGCTCATTTTCTCGGAACCTTGTCATGACCAGCTCCAAAGCGTCATCATAGCAGCTTGTATAGTGGTTACATATGGCGAATTGGCTGATGCCGCGTAACATTCCCAGCAATACCCCTTCGTCAGGCTCTTTATAACCGGCGTCACTTAAACGCATACGAGTCACGTTGGCCATTGTGATCGCATGCTGCCACATTTTCGGGGCGATAAGCTTTGTATTGCTGTCTGCCCACTTAAGGAGTGGCTTTGTCATCAGAACAGGGTAGAGCATCCGGCAGTTATCAACTCCGATAAAGCCGATGGCTGTCTTGGGATCGGATATTTTTCTCGGCGTCTTCCCCATTTGCTTACAGAACTGTGTGTTATTCACAAGTTCAAGAATGTTCGTGCCCAGGGAATTGTAGAGAATCGCAAGTGAGCCAAGTTTTTGAAAGTTAAGTGTGGGTGTATATGCAAACGAGGCAAAATCGGCAAAGCCAGAGTGAAGGTTCAGCAGTCGTTCAATTTCCATTTTTTCAAAGCGGGATTCCATGACATTTTCCGCTGTTTTCTGAACCAGTTCGAGGATCTTTTGGTGGCGCTGCTGTTTGACGATATTTTCAGCTCGGCGCTCTAGAACTTTATCGGTTTCACAGTTAAGCAAAAGACGTTGGTTATCTGTAACACGTTCTTTTTCGTAGAGAATAATGGTCTCACAAAATTCGCTCTCGCGGCTTAATACATGATCAACATCATCTTGGTTGACCAAATATTGTAAGCTCACCATCCACTTAGCGTGTCGGCTATTTACCTGGCGACTAATTTCTGATGCTGCGGCTTGTGCTTCTTTGGTGTAGCGCTTGTCAGAAAAAACCGACTCTATCACGTATTCCCCCTAGATGGTGCTATATCTACAACGCTAGAAAATCATTTCTTATAAGTATGGCGCTACTATATGCCATAGCCAAGAAATATGGAATATTGGTTCATCGTTATTGTTCGATATATCAGCACCTGCAAAGAGAGGATGATTAATGATTGACCAGTCAAGGGCCAGCCAGGTAATAACCATAAAAAAAGGAAGGCTTATTGCCTTCCTTCATGAGGTCGTAAACTTAGCTGTTGGTTTAGTCGCGGAAGTTATCAAACTGGAAAGGCTGGTCGAGTTCAGCACCGCGAACAAGTGCCATCGTTGCCTGAAGATCATCACGCTTCTTGGCTGTGACGCGGACTTTGTCACCCTGGATTGAAGCTTGTACTTTCAGCTTTGAATCCTTGATGAGTTTAACCAGTTTTTTCGCAACGGCAGTTTCAATACCTTGTTTGAAAGCAACACTACAGGTGAAAAATTTGCCCGAACGAACTGTTTCTTTCTGCTCCATTGACTGTGCATCAACATAGCGCTTGGCAAGGTTGCTACGGAGAATTGAAACGAGCTGAGTGATTTGAAAGTCAGACTCAGACGTGACTTTTACAACTTCTTTATCCAGCTCGAAGCTAGCTTCGACACCTCGGAAGTCAAAACGGGTATCGAGTTCACGTGACGAGTTGTCTACTGCATTTCGTACTTCAACTAAATCGACTTCAGAAATAATATCAAAAGATGGCATTTGCTCAATCCTAATCCGTAATTGTCATATTCACCGGCGAGTATATCAAAATTTAGTCATCAGTGACGGATTCGCCGATATATCCGGTCACTGTACTTGTTAAGTTATAGCTTAGTTGCGCGCTTTGATAGCGTCTGCCAGCATATCAAGCATGGTGACGGTATCCGTCCAGTTTATGCATGGGTCTGTAATTGATTGACCGTATGTCAGTTTATCAAGATGCTTGATATCGACTGCCTGCGTACCTTCTTCGATAAAGCTTTCGGCCATGATGCCGGCGATGAAGTTGCTGCCAGACTTTATCTGCTCACAAATATCGGCAGCAACATCAAGCTGGCGCTTGTGTTGTTTCTGGCAGTTGCCGTGGCTGAAATCAACAACAAGCCGAGTCGGCAGGTCAAAGGAGGCCAGTGTTTCACACGAGGCACTAATATCTTCTTGATGGTAGTTTGGCATTTTACCGCCCCGAAGGATGACGTGGCCGTATGGGTTACCCGATGTGCGATAGATAGTCATCTCGCCATTCTTGGCCGGCGAGCAGAAAACGTGAGGCTCTCGGGTGGCACGGATAGCATCAACTGCAATTTTGATATTACCGTCGGTACCATTCTTAAAGCCGACCGGACAAGAAAGGGCAGAGGCCATTTCTCGGTGAATCTGAGATTCGGTAGTACGGGCTCCAATTGCACCCCACGAAATTAGATCTGCCAGGTATTGTCCGGTGATCATATCCAGAAACTCAGTGGCTGTTGGCATGCCGAGCTTGTTGATATCGACCAACAGTTTACGGGCAGTATGTAAACCTGTTACCAGATCCAGACTACCATCCAGATGCGGATCGGAAACCAGCCCTTTCCATCCAACCACAGTGCGTGGCTTTTCAAAGTAGGTGCGCATTACGATACACAGTTCGTCTTTGTATTTGTCTTGAATACGCATTAGACGCTGTGCATAGTCGAGAGCTGCTTCAGGATCATGTACCGAGCAAGGACCAACGATTACCAGCAGCTTAGAATCTTGTCCCGTTAAAATCGCTTCGACCTGGCGGCGAGAGTTCGCGACATGCTCTGCAATTTCATCTGTAATCGGGTAAGCGGCTTCAACCTCTGCAGGAGTTGGCATTAGCCCTAGGCTAACCGTGCGGAGTTCATCTGTTTTCATTGGCATAATACGTTTGCCTATCTCGGTAACTCAAAAAATAACGACGCGTAAAGATAGCCCAAAAGACAGCAGGAATAAACCAAACTTGTGATATGACTTAAGTTTTTATCTCATTTGACTGCGCTTTTGTAAGCATAGAGGGTGTCATGCTGTGTGATCGTTACCAAGCTGAGAAGAATTGGTCGAAATAATGTGTCTCACCCCTTGAACCGGGATGTAACAGGAGTGAGAAGTGGTTTGATATAACTTATGCAGTTTTAGTAAATATCTTTTCAGTTTTTTGTGTTTCTACTTGCCATGCAGAGAATGAAAAAGTAATGTCGAACATGACACAAGGAAGATTGTTAACAGGCACTTAGTGGTGGTTATGTTGATTGGCCAGTATTAGCTTGCATAATTTGGCTGGGCTGGCTTTTTAGTTATTCATTCACTGCAGGCAGTATTGTTTGAGCCTGCGCGTATTTGATACAACTTCCTGACTTTGGCGTAATTTTGTAGTAGTGGTGCCGTATGACAAACAATAATCAGTCTGGATTTTCTTTCACCGAATTATTATTAGATCCCGCTCAGCTGGAGCAGTCGACTGCTACCATTGGCTTAGTGTCGATGGATGGCCTTATTAATAGCGCGATTTGTATTCACCCCTATGCTGTTGCAGAAACAACCAAGCTTACTGAGCAACTGCAGCAAGTCGTGTTGGAAGCGGCAGGTGATTATGAATCACCGGCTGAATGGTATGTGACAACATTGACGAACATATTGGTCGAGGCAGCCAAGAAAGCAGATAACAAACCACTGCGAGTTAGGTTGTCAGGCGCGGATTCCCATTATCGACGAACACTGCCTGGCAGTGAGCTGGAAGCAATGGAAGTGAACCCTTTAATTGGGCTGCGTGGCGTTTCCCGGTTTGCTGATCTGTCGCACCGAAAAAGTTTTAATCTCGAATGCGAAGTGATTAAGCGAGCAAGAAACTCGGAAGGGATGGCCAATATCGAGCTGGTGGTGCCTTTTGTTCGAACGTGCAGTGAGGCTGCAACTGCGATTGACTTGCTGGCAGAGCAGGGTCTGTGCCGCGGAGCAAATGGCCTAAAGGTTCACCTGATGTGTGAACTGCCAGCCAATGCCTTGATGAGCGATAAATTCCTGCCGTATTTTGATGGTTTAGTGATCGATATTGATCAGCTGGGCCAGTTTGCCTTAGGACTCGATCAAGAGCATGACTCTTTGAACTATTTACATGATGATCAGAATGAAGCGGTATTGCAGCTAGTTAAACACGCCCTTAAAACGGCAGAAAGTGCCGGTAAAGTGTGTGAGGTTGTTAGCCATTACATTCATAAGGCACCGAAGTTGCAAAAATGGCTGCTAGAGCATGAGGTGAAATCGGTGATCAGCCAGTAGGGGCATGTCATTGTCGATAGTAAGTCGATATTAATACGTAACATCAAGCCGGCATTTTCTCTGCCGGCTTTTTCGTATTGTTAGGTTGGTTATGAAGAGCAGCTCACTTCAAGCTCTTTTCCCCACTGTGGCGGCAGTGCTGCGAAGTTCTCATACTCAGGATGTTCAGAAAACGGGTTACCCAACACCAACAAGAGTTGGTCAACCATACTGAAATCACCTTTGTCAGCAAGCTCAATGGCTTGCTGGGCCAAGTAGTTTCTCAAGATATATTTAGGGTTCGCTGCTTGCATCTGATTGAGCCTGGTCTGATCGCCTGCTGACTCAAGCTCCAGGCGCTCTGCATAATGCTGCAACCATTGTGATAAGGCTGCTGTACAAGTAAATAGCTCTTCAAACTGCGTGATGCTGCTGGTCAACGCATCTTTTGGGATCGTTGAAAGCGTTCTGAAAAACAAGGTGTAATCGACCGCCTGGCTGGTCAACAGGCTAAACATTTCACTGTACAACGCAGAGTCCTGCTCAAGCTTTTCCGCCAACCCGAGTTTGCTACGCATTTTTTGACTGTAATATTGCTGGAGCTGTGGTTGATAGGTATTCAGTGCTTCATCAATCAGAGCTTTGTCGATGAGCGGTGATAAGGCATAACCTAATGCCGACAGGTTCCATAGTGCAATGGAGGGCTGCTGGTTGAAGGCGTATCTGCCGGTATAATCAGAGTGGTTACAAATAAAGCCCGGGTTATAGTCGTCGAGAAATCCGTATGGACCGTAATCAAAGGTCAGTCCCAGCACCGACATATTATCGGTATTCATTACTCCGTGAGCAAACCCAACGGACTGCCAGTCAGCAATCATTTCGGCGGTCAGGCTGACAATTCGGTCGAACATCGCCGCATAACGGTTCGGCGTGCTGATGTCGTCCTGCTGAAGATCTGGAAAGTGGTGCTTGATCAGATAATCGGCCAGAAGTTTCAGTTCGGCATGTTGGTTGGTGTAAAACAGGTATTCAAAGTGGCCAAATCTCAGGTGACTCTCGGCTACCCGGATCAAGGTCGAGCCACGTTCGATATGCTCTCGATAGACAGGAGTTGCGCTGCTGAGTATGGCAAGGGCATGAGTTGTTCTGATACCAAGTCCATGCATAGCGGCACTGGCTAGGTACTCGCGTATACTTGAACGCAATACGGCCCGTCCGTCACCTTGTCGAGAGTAGGGGGTAGTGCCCGAACCTTTAAGGTGGATATCCCACTTGCTGCCCTGGCTGGTCATTACTTCCCCCATGAGAAGGCCCCGTCCATCACCGAGGTCCGGGTTGTATTGACCAAACTGGTGTCCGGTATACTTCATGGCGATGGGGCAGAAGCCGGGGAGTTCATCATTACCGGTAAACAGGTTAACAAAGAAATCAGTACTTGCCTCGCTGACATCAAGTTCAAGTAAGTCGCAAATTCCCGGATTGACACTAACAATAAACGGGTCAGCCAGCGGTTGCGGGTTGACCTGGGTGCCGAAAACTGAAGGTAGTTCACTGTAGGTATTGTTGAACTTAAGTTCGGTAAGAGTTCGCATCGAGCCAGCCTAGTCTTGTGATTTATTACTGACAGACTAGCAACTTGCCCGTCGGTAACAAGAGACAAAAAGTAGGGCTATTCGAAATGGCCCAGGTAACAACCAAGGGCGTTGTATCAGCTGACCAACGTTAATCGCGATCTCATCGACTAGCCCTGTATCATTTTAAGAATAGTCCGGCGAGATATAAGTGGACAGTTAGGTGATTGCTTCAATATCAACCACTTTTGAGCGGTTCATGATGATCTTCCAGCGCTGGATCCGTACGGTTTTATCTTCATCCGTTTCTCGTGTGATCAGGTTGATCAGGTGGCGTTTTTCCACGGATTCTTTCGAGACCTGGCCGTCTTTTAGCTGATAGATTTTTTGTGAGCCTCGCTCCATCAGTTTGGTCACCACTCTGAGGTCGAGAATAATCGACTCACGGCTTTGTTCGTAACCTGTCATAAACTTGGTGGTCGACATACGGGTAGTACTTTTGTAATGCAGGATGGTTTCTTCCCGTTGCGATACCTTGTGTTTTCTGACTTTCTTTATTTCGTCATCAATCTTGCTGTAATTAATGTATTCCAGCCACTCGAGCTGACGTCCAATTAACCGGTTTGAGTTAGCGTCAAAAAACTGCTTACGCCATTTGGGTTTTCCTTTTCGCACCCAGCGCCAAAGCATGACCTTGAGATCGTCCTTAAATACTTCGCGGGCAGCGTAGATAAAGGCCAGTACAAGAATGAACGACGCTGTAATGTCGCCCAGTACACCACGAGCCTGGATCAACATCAGGGTGACAAAGATCATCACAAAGCCTGCAGCAAACCCTGTCACAACTTTTTTGGTGTTTTTACCCAGCTCAATTGTTTTCTCTTTCATCGTTACCGGATATTCAATCAGGCGTCTTAACAAGCGCATTTTATTGGACATCCGGGTTTGGTCTTTGGTTGCCTTGCTAGAATTGTAATTATTGCCGATGCGGTGTTGGGTTTCCTTCTCGCAAATTGCAATCAGCATTGCTTTAATCTCCGAGTAGTCGCTAGTGCGAGGCAGGTGGGAGATCAACGACAGGCAGCGTTGTTCGGTAAACCACGACAGGTAGTTATCAATGTTCTCGTAGTATTTCAGCAACTTTTTATCGCTAGGTACGTTACGTCGTAACCTTTTCAGAATGCGCACCGCAAGCTCGGCAACCTCTTCGACTTCGCCGAGTGTTCGTTCCTGTTTTTCTTCCAGTAGCTGGTGGGCAGTTTGCTCAAGAGCCAAAGCATACTGGTAAGCATATAAACTTAGACTTAGGCGGTATTGTTCCGTCGAGAGCTTGCCGCGGCTGGCAAGCCGGCTATGTACCAGAGGAAGGTGGTTCACATCACTGTAATAGGTACGTTTGCCGAGAATGGCATTATGGTAGAACTCATCTTCCGAAATAATATTGGAGTTCAGGCCTAATTCGCCAGGCACAAAAATGTAGAGATCAAGCTGTCGATTGGTTGTTTCTTGAATCACATGGGAAATTTTAACTTTATGCCCGTCTTTCTTTTCAACAGTGATCACTATGTTTTAATACCTCGAGGAGAAAATAATCTTGTGGTTTGGGTTAACTGGTCGCTGAGTACCACTCATGTTTGACAATGATATCAGCGATGAGACTAATTTTAGATGAATTAACAATTTATTAGCAGAGCTAATAACGAATTACCACGTTGAAAGGATGAAAAGTAGTCAATTTAGTGAAGATAGGTCAGGCGTGATGAACCAACATCACGTATAATGCGCGGCCTAAAGAATATGAAGATAGCGATTACCGTGTATTGGCAACATGTGGGCCAGAGATGCGGATTTGATAATCGAGTTTTATTTACCCAGAGAGTGTCGAAGAAATGATTAAAGTAGGACAATACAACACGTTAGAGGTCGTCAAGCGAGTAGATTTTGGCGTTTTCCTTGATGGTGGTGAAGACTTTGGCAATATCTTGTTGCCGAAATCCTCTGTTCCGGCAGGCACTGAACTGGGAGATAAACTGGAAGTCTTCATTTATTTTGATTCGGAAGATGACGTTATCGCGACGACTGAACAGCCATTGGCACAGGTGGGTGATTTTGCATTGTTGCGTGTTGTTGGCATCTGTGGCGTTGGTGCATTTGTTGACTGGGGTCTGAACAAAGATTTGCTGGTACCATTCAGCGAACAGCGTCGCCGCCTTGAAGTCGGTCAGGACATCATGGTCCGTATTTATACCGACAAGGCATCCGGCCGCATTGTGGGTTCGACAAAGTTCAACCGCTTCCTGGACAAAACGCCGGCAAACTACAAGGTTGGTCAGGAAGTGCAGGTGATGATTGCTGAAGTGACCGATCTTGGCTACAAGGCCGTGATTGAGGAAGCGCACTGGGGCCTGATCTTCAAAACTGAAGCATTCGGTAAACTGTTCCCGGGCAAGAAACTGAAGGCCTACATCAAAGAAATCCGTCCGGATGGTAAAATTAACCTTTCTCTGCAGAAAGCAGGTAAAGGCAAGGTTGACGATTTGGCCGATAAGATCCTGACGACGCTAGAGCGCAAAGGCGGTTTTGTTCCGTTAAGCGACAAGTCTTCACCGGACGCTATTTTCAAAGAATTCCGTACCAGTAAGGCTACTTTCAAGAAAACGATCGGAGGCTTGTACAAGCAAGGTCTGATCGTTATCGAGAAAGAAGGTATTCGATTGAACGACAACTAAAGTTATTTCTAAGCCGGTGATATTCACCGGCTTTTTTGTGACTACTGGCGTATTATACTGCCAATTATGCATGTATGTTTGTAGCAACTAATAGAAGCCTACAAACGAGGGCATAATATGCAAGGAAGTAGATTGTCAAAGCTCGCAGCTTTGATGGCGTTATCGGTTGCAGCGCCGGCGATGGCGGCAGATGTGCCTGCTGGTGTGACCTTAGCAAAAGTACAAGAAATTGTTCGTGGTAACGGTGACGAGGTACCGACACTCGATCCTGCATACTCTTCAGATAACGCCAGTTCCCGAGTCATTCAGGACATGTTTGAAGGCTTGGTGACACAGGATCTCAATGGCGACATTGTTCCTGCGCTGGCAACCCGTTGGCAGGCTTCAGACGATCGTAAAGTCTTCACGTTTGAGTTGCGTGACGATATTAAGTGGTCAAACGGCGAGCCGATTACGGCTCATGACTTTGAGTACAGCTTTAAGCGAGTTATCGATCCGAAAACAGCTGCACCGTATGCCTGGTATTATTCAACCGCGCATATCGCCAATGCGGACGCTATTAGTAGTGGCGAGAAGGCTGTAGAGAGCCTAGGTGTCAAAGCCATTGATGACAGAACGTTACAAATTACCCTCGATAAGCCGGTGCCGCATTTCACGAAAATGCTGGTTCATGAGTCGATGTTTCCGGTAAACCGTAAGGCAGTTGAGGCCTATGGAGACAGGTGGACCAAGCCTGAAAATATCGTCACCAGTAGCGCTTACAAGCTCTCGAACTGGGTGGTTAACGAAAAGCTTGTTCTGGAGCGAAGCCCGTCTTACTGGAATGATACTAAAACGGTCATTAATAAAGTCACTTACCTGCCAATCCAGGATCTCAAATCAGAATACAACCGTTACCTCACCGGCGAAATTGATATTACCTCTGCCTTCCCGTTGGAATTGTACAATACCATCAAGAAACAGCGTCCGGATGAGCTGCTGACGGTACCTTCCTTAGGCACCTATTATTACTTATTCAATATCGATCAAGCGCCGTTTGATGATGCGCGAGTACGTAAAGCGCTTGCCTATGCCCTTGATCGTGATGTGATCACGCAAGTTATTCTCGGTCAGGGCCAGCCTCCTGCCTATGGTGTGACGCCTGGTTCGGTCGCCGGTTTTGATGCTCCTGAATTAGCATGGAGTGAGATGAACCAGAAAGAGCGAATTATTAAAGCTCAGCAGTTAATGGCAGAAGCCGGCTATGACAAGACGAACCCGCTTAAGTTTGAGTTAGCGTATAACACTAACGAGTCACATAAAAAGCTGGCAATAGTAATGGCTTCTATGTGGAAGAAGACTTTGGGGGTAGAGGTAGAACTGGCCAATCAGGAGTGGAAGACATTCTTGCAGAAGCTTAGCCAGAAAGACTTTACCGTTGCTCGTTATGCCTGGATGGGGGATTACAATGAAGCCTCGACATTCCTGTCTTACTTTGAAACAAGCGGCATGAATTATTCGAAGTGGAGTAATGAGGCCTTTGACAAAGCGATGCAGCAGGCATCGACAGCCTCTTCTGATAAGGAACGTAACAGCTATTATCAGCAGGCCGAAAAAGTCTTTGCTCAGGAGATGCCGGCAATACCTGTTTATCACTACACACGGACAGTGCTCAAGCAACCTGAGGTTGGTGGTTATTCGTTGAAGAATGCCTCGGAAAGTCGATACACCCGTGATTTGTATATCACGAAGTAACGCTTTTGCTGTTTAACAAGCGATGAAAAGCTGGGTATCACTGCTCAGCTTTTTTCTTTGTCTTTTCCTCTCTATTTTACTTATAACAATGTCAGCGGCCGCTTAGTTGGGTACATTATCGATTCTTCTGAAACTCTTGCGTTATTAACGACATATGTTGTGAAGTATCTCCATGATAACTGTTTCTGACCACGAAGGATCTTTGCGATTTGATAGAGTTGCCAGTGAATAAGTTGGATAGGGTTAGGTTCATGCATAAAGCGAAAATTGCCATTTTGTTTTTGATGTCGGCACTGCTGGTTGGCTGTGCGTCGAGTGGACAAAATGAAGTATCCCAAAGAAAAGTTGATGCCTTTTTGAATAAGACTCAGGAGCAGCTTGAGGACTTTATTACGGCCGAAGAAGGTAAAGTAAATAGAGAAGAGCAACAAGTGATTGTAATTCTCAGCGGTGATAAGAGTTTTCGTCATGGAAGTTCAGAGGTAAGGACTAACGGATTGGCCGTACTGGAAAAGATCTCGAACTATTTGTCGGAGAACCAAAAGTCTACCATCTTTGTTGTCGGCCATACTGACAGTACGGGGTCGGCTGAGTTTAACCAGCAGTTGTCAGAGGACAGGGCACTTGCGGTGACTGAGTTTTTTATCTCGCAGGGAATTGATTCAAAGAGGGTTAACAGTTTCGGCGTAGGTGAGTGGAGCCCAATAGCAAGCAATGAGCAGGCATCGGGACGACAGGAGAACCGTCGTATCGAAGTACGAATCACACCAAAATTTGACTTGTTCAAGTAGTCAAACAATAAAACGCTAACCGTATAAATGAAAAAGGAAGCCATCTCATCGGCTTCCTTTTCATTATGCGGCTATTCACTACATACAGAACAGTGAGGTTGTCTGCTGAGCTTCATTTCCCGCCAGCTCATACTCATAGCGTCGAGCATCAGAATTTTCCCGCTGAGCGGCTGACCCATGTTCGAGACGACCTTTATTGCTTCCATCGCCTGAACAGCGCCGACAATGCCGACAACAGGCGACATAATACCGGCTTCCACACAGCTCAGAGCCTGCTCGCCGAAGAGGGCGCTCAGACACTGATAGCAAGGCTCGTCAGTGTGATAGGTGTAGACACTGATCTGGCCTTCCATACGAATCGCTGCACCAGAGACAAGAGGTGTTTTGCTCTGAAAGCACAGACGATTGAGTTGGTTGCGAGTGGCTACGTTGTCGCTGCAGTCGAGAACAATAGAATGTTGCTCAATCAGGGCTAGTAGTTCCTCATCATCGAGACGTTTTGCAATTGTATCAATCTGAGTATTAGGGTTGATAGTTGCCAGCGCCTGCTTGGCAGATTCGACCTTCAAGCAACCCACTGTACTGTCGTTATGTAGTACCTGGCGCTGAAGGTTCGATACCTCGACCTTGTCGTCGTCGATCAAGGTCAGCTTCCCGACACCGGCGGCGGCCAGGTATTGGGTAGAGGCACAGCCGAGGCCGCCAGCACCAAGGATCAACATCGATGAAGCTTTTAAAGCTTCCTGACCGTCAAAATCAAACTGCTTGAGAATGATTTGACGGTTGTAACGCAGCATTTCTGCATCGGTTAGTTCTACCACCGTGTGTTCCTGTTCGGTAAAGGTTAATACATAGTGTGGTTGAATAGCTCGATTGTTACCTCTTCGCCAGGCATGACGCGACCGCGTTCCTGCTCGAGAACAACAAAACAGTTAGCCTGATGCATCGAGCTGAAAGCCCCCGAACCTTGGTTACCCGTTGTGGCAACTTCAATCTGGCCCTCAGGGCTGATTTGGTAAATACCACGTTGAAAATCAGTTCGGCCTGGGCGTTTTTTGAATACTGTTGTCGCTTTGGCTTTCAGGCGCTGAGGAGGCTGATACTGGCTGTGGCCAGCAAGCTTGGCGATCATTGGCTGGACTAGCTGATAGAGCGTCAGCATAGCTGAAACCGGGTTACCCGGCAGTCCGCAGAACCAAGTGCCTTTAATAGTGCCGAAGGCGAAAGGTTTACCCGGTTTCATGGCAATTTTCCAGAAACCAATTTCACCTTGCTCGTCGAGGATATCTTTGGTGTAGTCAGCTTCACCCACACTTACGCCACCAGAAGTAACCAGTACATCGGCTTTGGTTGCTTCATCAAAGGCTTCACGCAGTTTTTCCGGGTTATCCGGAATGATGCCAAGATCAATGACATCGCAGCCAAACTTTTCTAGCAGCGCACGGATACCATAGCGGTTGCTGTCATAGATCTGACCGGCTTCAAGCGGCTCACCGACAGAACGCAATTCGTCACCGGTTGAAAAGAACGCAACGCTAGGGCGACGGTAAACACTGACAGTAGCAATGCCCAGTGAAGCCAGCAATGGCATTTCGCGAGCAGTTACGCGATTACCCTTGGACACAACCACATCACCTAAACGGACGTCATCACCGATAGGGCGGACGTTATCGTTGGCTGGTGGCTTAATCAGAAATCGAATGGAGTCACCGTCACCGTCGACTTCGGTTTCTTCCTGCATGATAACCGTATCGGCACCTTCAGGCATTTGGGCACCCGTCATGATGCGGATACATTGCCCTTCGCCGCAAACACCCTCAAACGGGATACCGGCAAAAGATTTACCCGTCATCGTCAAAGTGTCAGACTTTTCGAGGTCAGCACTGCGTAGCGCATAGCCGTCCATTGCTGAGTTAGCAAAAGGCGGTACGTTGATTGGAGAGAGAATATCTTCGGCGATCACCTGTCCCATCGCTTCAGACAACGAAACAGTTTGTACTGTTTCCAGTGGCTTAACTTCTGCCAAAATCTTGGTCAGAGCAGTTTCAATAGGCATCAAGCCTGGCGCGTCACAACATCCCATAAGTGGTATCCGTTATAAGTCATTAGCTTATTATGATTTGCATAAGGAATTATTATGACAAAAAAAACGGTTCATCACTAATACCTTAGTAAATTCGTAGTGTATTTTGTGTCATTTACAGGTATCCTGCGGGCTGAATTATCGCTGGCAGTTGATTTCGGGCATTTAAACAGCATTACGCCCAGGCCGGTTGGAGGGAAAGAATGACAGCATTAAGTGAATCTGCACTGAAGGTGCGCCAGGCACTTGAAGAACGCGGACTTGAGACACCTATGACTGACAAGGTGGTAAGTCGCGAGGAGAAGAAAGAGCGAATTGAGTATCACATGCGTGAGATCCTGGAGCTGCTTTCGTTAGACTTATCAGATGACAGCCTGATGGAAACGCCGCAGCGCATCGCCAAGATGTATGTGGATGAAGTCTTCTCGGGTCTGGATTATGCCAATTTCCCTAAAATCACCGTTATCGAAAACAAGATGAACTGTGATGAGATGGTTCGAGTTAAAGATATTACGCTGACCAGTACCTGCGAGCACCATCTGGTAACTATCGACGGCAAGGCGACAGTGGCCTATATTCCTCGCGGAAAGATCATCGGCCTATCGAAGATCAATCGTATTGTCCGCTTCTTTGCCCAGCGTCCGCAGGTACAGGAGCGTATGACGCAACAGATTCTGGTTGCTCTTCAGACATTGCTGGAAAGTGATGATGTGGCGATTACCATGGACGCAACGCATTATTGCGTGAAAGCACGCGGTGTTATGGACGCAACCAGTTCGACCACTACGACTGCGCTAGGTGGTATTTTCAAGCGCAACCCAGCGACTCGTGCGGAATTTCTGAACGGCCTTCGTTAGAGTTAGACATGACCGTCTAGCATGAATTTACTAAATGCCAGCTGGGTTACCAGCTGGCTTTTTTGTCTCTGAGCCTTGTTTATCTATGGATTTGATTAAGCTTTCCCGAATCAGTATGAAACACCTGGTCACGCTGCATGTAATGTTGGATACGCTGAGCGTAACAGCCAGTGCAGAACGTCTGTGCCTGAGTCCTTCCTCCGTGAGCAAAACCTTGACGCAGCTCCGGGAAAGTCTCAATGACGAGCTCTTTTATCGCCATGGTAATCAGCTTGTGGCCACGCCGCTGGCGCGTCGGTTAGGGCCAACAGTCCATCAGATGATCAACGAGATGAACCAGATGCTGACTCAGGAAGCGTTTGATCCGTCCCGTTACGAAGGGCGCTTTTCTCTTGCGATGCGGGAAAGTACCTTTGAGCTGCTTGCTGCCAAGCTGAGTGCCAGAGTGCTGGCACAGGCTCCGGAACTACGGTTGGAAATCTGGTCGAAGGACAGCATGGGGTTTGAGGGGCTGACAAAAGGCCAGCTTGATTTCATTATGTTGCCGCATGATCGCAGTCAGCCGCCAAGCTCCCAGAATAACCTGGTGTGGGAAACCTTGATCGATGATGAGATGGTTTGCCTGATGAACCCGGCGCACCCGTTGGCGGAGCAGGTATTAACGATTGATGACTACCTCAGCTATGGTCATGTCAGCATCATGGATCATGATTTGAGTGTCCCTTTCTTTGAAATGCAACTGGCGCAGCAGCACCGCAAGCGCCGGGTAGCCATTACCGTTGCCGATTTCGGTAATGCGGCCCTAATGTGCCATCATAGCGATCTGTTGTTCACATGTTCAAAGCGGTGGGCGAGTTCTGCGATGCAGGCAAAAGGCCTGATCACCAAACCTCTTCCGTTCAATTATGGCGAGGTGTCATATAGTTTGGTGTGGCACCAGCCCAGTATGAATGATCCCGCTCATCGCTGGCTGTATGAACAAATCCTGGAGTGCTGCCGGGAGGTGGAGGGTGAGTGATGCCACTTTTGCTTACAAGATAAAGTGTTTGATCAAGGCAGCATAAGCTGCCTTTTTTATATCTTTTTGTAGAACACTGATATCAATCATGGTTATATGAGCGTGGTTTGCTATACCATTGGCTGACAGTGATACTCGAACAATGTTTGCCGAGTGTAATGTTCAATCAATGATTATGGAATAAAAGGATTTTATTCAGTGAAACGTATAACCGCATCTTTGATTTGGCTGTTGCTATTAGGGTGTAACTCTTCTGGTAGTAATCATCAAGAAAGTAAGAGTGACATTTCATTGTCGAAGTGGAATGAAGCATCAGTGTCATCATATAGTTTTCATTATGAGGAAAGAGGCTTTTCACCACTAAAAGGACTATGGGAAATTCAAGTCCAAGATAGCAAAGTCATATATGTTAACTATATTGGTGATCAAAACCCAATAGCACTCTTAGATCTAGAAAGTGCACCTTCAATAGATACATTATATAAAAAGCTGGCAGCCTGTGAGGCTAACAGTTCATGCACGATAGTCGAGCTAGATTTTGATGATAAATACTCATTTCCTAATAACTATTATCAGACGACAGGCGAAGAAGGATCCGGATTTGCGCTGACCAATTTTGTTGTGCGATAAATTAAGAAAGGCAACATGGCTTTTTGTTTCGTTCTCTTTTCTTGAACCAGTCTTATGTTTTGGATAAGACAAAGGATGAGAACATTCGTACATCATACTAGATGACAAATGTTTGATGTTATTGACAAGAATTAACTAAATTCAAACTTGTGTATATGGCCCAGTGTATGATGTATTTCATATGGTCGAGTGATGGTTCCGCTAGGGGTATGTTGGTGAGGTTATGTCTGACTTTAGTTTAAATGTTAGAATTTGTACAAGGAAGAAAGATGCGTAAGATATCTTTAATATCACTGCTTTGCTTAGGCTTGTTTGGTTGTAATGGCGATAATGGCGATGAGCTCCCCTCTACAGAGTTTTCAGGAAGTTATAAGCTTTCAGATTTTACCTTAAATGAAAACTATGCTTACTGGGAGGTTCGACAAGGTAACATGTCACACCAGGAAAGTAGTGAAGATATAGTATTAAATAAATTTGACGATGATATATACAGTAATTTATCCACTGAACAAGTTAATTTACTAGCAGAGGCTGACACCAATTATGGGTTTGACAGTCGATGTGCTCCTATGTACTGCCCGATTTACGGTGTTGCTATTTTAGGTACTCAAGTTACTCTTATTGAGTCAAACACTGATCTTATCAGTTTCTTTGGTGAAGTTGATACTGAAGCTGAGTTATCTTATTTACTGTCAGTTGGATACGCTAATGCTAAATACTATGAGAAAAATGAAATTGGTTATAAAGTCATTATTGAGTGGGATAATTTGTGTGGTACACGTGGTGAAAACTTAATCCAAGTACATAAAAACGGCACTGTAGAGCTACTCAAAGAACTAAGCACTGAAGAATATCAGGGGTGTGTGTGAAGTTAACAATAAACCAACTATAAGGCATTACTGAGCTGAAAAAATACACGGATATTTGTTTGTTACACTTAGCAAGCTTATCTCAAGTAGTTGGTATTTATTGAGTCAACTTTCATGCAAGGTGCTATATCTAAGGATTATTTATGTACAGAAATATTATTGCAATTATGCTGTTGATTGGTATTTGTAGCTGTTCTTCAGAAAGTTCTCAGGGAACGGAAAAAGTGCTTACCATAGATTCTTATCAAAGTACTTGCCAGAGCATGTTTCAGCAATTATGTATGAG
Source organism: Photobacterium kasasachensis (assembly GCF_050336885.1). Taxonomy (NCBI): domain Bacteria; kingdom Pseudomonadati; phylum Pseudomonadota; class Gammaproteobacteria; order Vibrionales; family Vibrionaceae; genus Photobacterium; species Photobacterium kasasachensis. The sequence goes on along the minus strand of NZ_JAKJSH010000017.1, from coordinate 73,595 downwards.
AACAAAGGCATTAGGTAGCGATGTGTTCGAGTTGTTTTATGATGACATTGCAGGCTTCTCTTATAGTTGGGGCACCTTGTACGAGGTTAAAGTAAAAATTACAAATATTGATAATCCGCCAGCGGATGCCTCTTCTCAAAAATACCAGCATATTGAGATTCTATCTTCAACTGAAGATCAGGTAGGTACGTCTTATGAGTTTAACGGAATAGAAATGTTGAACTCAACGTTTACAAAAACTGATGGAAACTATTACTTCTTGGGTAAGAATTTCGAGTGTGGGTCTGGAACAGACTGTGATGCACTAGTCGCTCTTAACAATTCAGGTGGCTTAGTTAACGTAACCTTTAAGTATCTAGGAAATACCAAGATTCAATTGGTTAGTTGGAGCTAGGCCTCAGGAGTAGATAAGTTTATTGTTATTTGTGGATATTAAATAAATCAGAATTATATATGCCAACAATTGTTGGCATTGCATAGTCAATTCCGAATAGCTTTATGTGCCCATCAGCGGTGGCAAAACCACATTTCTCACGCTTAACTGGGTAAGTTGCTCGGCAAATGCAGTTATCTCTTCTTTGCTACATGTGGGCCAACTTAGTGCTTCGCCCGTTACGCCATGATGCTGGAAGGCATTGAGGCGGATGCGGGTATTCTCATCAGGTAACATAACGAGATAGTCAGCCAGCGCAGCAATTTCTGATTCGAAGTCGGTAATTGTCGGAATGACTAATAACCGAAGCTCGTGCAGTTTGTTGTGATGACTAAGCAAGTGGATGGACTGAAATACCCTGTGATTATCACGGCCGGTTATCCAGCGGTGAGTCTCTTCCTGCCAGGCCTTCAAGTCGATCATCGCACCATCAATATATGGGATAACTTTTTTCCACCCGGTTTCGCTCAGGCTGCCATTACTGTCAATCATGCAGCTTAGATGCTGAAGATCCGAATTCGATTTTATCGCCTGAAAAAGCTCAATGATGAAATTAAGCTGTAAGGTCGCCTCGCCGCCTGTAACCGTAATACCGGTAATGAACAGGCTATTTTTGCGGATGACCGCCAGCATATCATCAACGGTATACTGCTGTGTTTTCGGGCTCGACTGGTTAGGGCAGACAGCAAGGCAGGTATCACAATGGGTGCAGGCATAGGCATTCCAGCGAATTTGGTTTTTACCTTTTGCGCCTGCAACCATGCTAAGCGCATTGGCTGGGCAATGCTCGATACAGTCGCCGCAATGGTCACACAGCCCGATAGTATGCGGGTTATGGCAATTCTTGCAATCGAAGTTACAGCCCTGCAGGAAAATGACGAGCCTGTTGCCAGGCCCGTCAACGCAAGAGAAGGGTAGTATTTTACTGACCGTTGCAGTAGTAAGGCGACTGTTCATGCGAAACAACTCTTGGTTTTCGGTTTAAGATGCCAGTATTGCTGGCTGCCTCTGCGCCAAGACCGGTGGTGTTGGTGCGCGAGCCGTTTTCTTTGAACTTGGCAATATCCGAAAGTTTGATCATATAGCCTGTTACTCGAATTAAATCGTTCGAATCAACGTTGGCGGTAAACTCACGCATCCCCAGGCCAAGTGCGCCCTTACAAAGTTGGTACATTGCCTCGGGGTTGGACTTCACCGTTTCATCGATAGTGATAATATCGCTGATACCGGATGTGTAATACTGGTGGTGTTCGGCCAGAGCCTGAATATGGCTGACAGGATCCGGCTCTGTGCCGTAAGGTATGCGGACTCCCGGTGTGACATCAAGATCCAAACTGATCCCACCTTGAGCGTGTAGCAGCGCGCGATCATTGTAGCCGTATGTCACTGGCGTTGTTTTGACGATCTTATTCAGTGCTGATGAAATCTGATAACCAAGCTGGTTGGCCACTTCGTCATGGCCATAGCTCGCCTGTGCCTGTTCTTTCTCTAGTAAAATATTAACGGCCTCGGCCATACCGTATATTCCGAACATAGGGGTGAATCGGGATTCATCGATTAGCTGCTCTTCGACCAGGAAACTGTCAAAGAAGTGAGAGTCTTGGTGCAAGAATGTCGAGCGGGCCTCAATCAGCTCATACATAAGAGAAGCGTAGTGAGGCAGCACTTCTGAGAAAAAGTCTTCTTTGCTCTGCGCTTTGAGGGCGATTTCTTTCAAGTTCATTCGAACGAGAGTATTGGCACCACCAGCCAGCGGGAGCGAGTTGTAGCAGCTTACAATGCCAAACCCTTTATCGTCATAGGCATTGGCATGTACCGGATAATTAGCGATATGTGGCTTGCTGCATTCGCAGATATTCTTTGTTGCAATTCGCAGTAGCTCGTCAGGTGTAACTGACGGGTCGTACATAAAGGTTAAATTCGGGGCTACCTGTTTTAGCTCGGCATCAATGCGCAGAATAGTCCGGCAAACGATATTGTCTGTGGGGCCGATATTTACATGCATGAAGGCATCGGGTAGGGTGCGATCGAGCATGATCCAAAATAGCTTTAGTTTCCGATAAAGGGTGTCTTCATCGACTCCCTCGGCAAAGGGCATCAATATGTCATCAAGTTGCCCGAGGTAAACCGGAATGTTGGTCACTGATGGAACATGGTGGTAGAGAATTGTCAGGGCATTGAGTGCTTCATCGAGATCTTTAGGTGCCGATAGCTCTAAATATCGAGAACCTTGTTGAAGGAACTTAGCATAATCAGGCAAAACATAACGAGGTTTGAACGGCGCGTTGCCTTCGAACATATCACAGATGATGCCTTCATCCATTGCGGCCTTAACTGCGTAAGTAACTGGAACATTGGGAAGACTGGCATCGGCCTCCAAAGCCAGATAGGAAGATTTCTGCTTTGGTGTCAGTGTAGGATCGGTAACGATTTGGTGGAGTTTTGCCTGAATGGTCATAACATATACCCATTTGAAACTTATGGTTACCACACTACCGTTTTTGAGTTATTTCCTGAAGTGAAAGTCTGAAAAGTTTGTTTTTGCAAAATGGAAATCCGCGTTCAATGGTCACAAATTAACTTATACCCAAGCTACCTCGTACTGGTTGTTATTTTTTAAATGAACAGGGAAAAATAAATAAAAAATCTGTGTCATATAAACCGTATTTAATACTAATGAGCCTTTTTGTAACAGAAATGAATGGCAATAATTAGTTAAAAATTACTATTGGTCATATGAGTAATAATAAAATAGTGCTAGTAATCAAAGTAAATCAATAAAGTCGTCTTTCATGGTAAATTATTGATATTTAATAGAAATAATTATTAATCTCGAAGGTGGGAACACTATAAACTTGTCATGATGTGATTTTATTGACTAAATTTTAACATACAGGCTAATTATATAGGATGTCGTAATTAGACTGGTGATATAAATGATTAAAGCAATCATGGACTGAGAGCATTAAGCGCATTCTTCCTTAAACTAAGGACTGTATATAATGTTCAAAATGATTCGGACAGCTCGACTTGGATTTAGCTTGCTTTCCCTTATGATGGTAACCAGCCCAGTGGTGATGGCCGTTCAAAGCCAAGCAGGCGAAAGTCTAACCGGTCAAACTCAGGCTTCTCGCAGTCAGTTAGATTGGCAGCTGCTTAATAAGTACGAATTAACCAGTCAAAATCAGCTATGTCGGGATTCCATCCAGTCTAATCATTATGCCTACAACGTCTGCTTCCCTGCTGCTGTTGCAACAATCTATGAGGAAAATGACTACTTTCCAATTTGGGCAGACGACGCATCACGTCAAGAACTCTTGGTTCAGTTAAAGTCATTGGTTTATGCCGACCTGGTTCCGGGGCTGGATAAGCGTCTTTACGAACTTGAAAGTCTTGCTCAACGCCGTGAACTACGAAGCTTTGATCTTCTTGCCACGGATTCTCTGTTGATCTATCAGGCAATCATTGCCCAGATACAAGCTAACCCTGGTTTGCTGTTCAAGCACCATTACTTAACGGTTCCTACGGGCATATCTATTGAGCGACATCATTCACTATCTGCTGCATCGATAAAGGGTGAGCTCAATCGTCTTCGTCCTCAAATCAAGCGCTTCGAACGCTCGGTTGCACTTGCTGAGCGGCTTCGTAGCCAGACTCCTCACCAATTGAATTTCACCGGGAACAAGCGTTTGATCAAAGAGGATCAACCCATCATTCAAGGTCATTTGTTGCTTGATGTGCTCTATAGCTATGGCGATATTAGCCAAATTGATTATGAGGTACTGAGTGATCATGAGGAGGTCAGGAATACAGGAGAGGTCACCTATGCTATTAAAGCGTTCCAGCGTCGGAATGGGCTCGAAGATGATGGTGTTATCGGTCCGGCGACAGCGAGACAGCTTGCCTTGCCTTATTCAGAGGTTGCCCGGGTAATTGCCTTGAATTTACAGCGAAGCCGTTTCGGAACCAAAGCGGCGGACAAGCCGTTAATTCAAGTTAATATACCGGACTATATGTTAAGGATGACTCAGCAAGACCAGGTGCTTTTCGAATCCAAGGTGATCGTAGGCAGAACAAGTCGGCCAACATATTTGTTTTCATCCTCGCTTAATACCATGGTCGTTAACCCTTACTGGAATGTGCCCACGACCATTAAGCAGGAAGATGTCATTCCGAAGGTGAAAGAATCAGTCAATTACCTGGCTGAGAAGAACTTAAAGATAGTCAAAAGCTGGCGAGATCGCAGCGTTATCTTGCCAGAGCAGATCGAGTGGAGCACGGTGGATCCTGAAACCTTCCCCTACGAGTTTCAGCAAGGGCCAGGACCGGCCAATGCATTGGGAAAGGTGAAATTTCTGATGCCTAATGACTACTCCGTGTTTTTGCATGATACGCCCGCACGAAGCCTGTTTAACAAGAAAAGGCGCAATTTTAGTTCCGGTTGCGTAAGAGTAGAGAAAGCCGATGAACTGGCAGAGTTAATCTTGCAGCATCAACGTCGTGAAGGAATTGCGCCTTACCACCAGATGGTTAGCGATGAACAACAAGACACGGTGAGTCTGGCACGAAGGGTAAATGTTGACTTCATGTATCTGACAGCCTGGGTTGATGAAAATGAGCAGCTCCAGTTACGTGAGGATATTTATGGCTATGATCGTCCCGGAGAGAAGAGTGTCGAGCCGCAATATATCACCTTGAAAGACTTCAGGTATTAGTTAGCCTGAGTTGACCAGGGAAAAGTAAGGAAAAAGCCTGACCCCTTATTGAGTTCAGGCTTTATTGTGTGCCCTAGCTAGTCTCTTATTACGAAGCCGTCGCGGTTCGTGTTTTCCATAGCGAGCCAATTATCGCTGTTGATATTGTCAGAATGATGACAAACAACGAAACAGGTGTTGGGATAGCCCAGCTTGTTTCCATCAACAGCATTTTGATACCAATAAAGCTGAGGATGAAAGCAAGCGCCGGACGCAGGTAACAAAACCGTGTCAGCATACCTTCTAGAACAAAGTACAATGAACGCAGGCCGAGCAGGGCAAACACGTTTGCAGTTAATACCAGAAATGGCTCCTTGGTTACCGCAAAGATCGCCGGGATCGAATCCAGAGCAAACATAACATCTGTCAGTGCAATAACGGCGATAACAATCATTAGCGGTGTCGCTATCCAACCTTTGTTATCCCTGACAAGGATTTTCGTACCCTGATAGTTATCACTTACCCGGAAGCATTTCTTAACCAGCCTAACTGGTGCCGAATCCGAGAAGTCTTCTTGCTCGTCGTCATCTTCGCGCCATAATTTATAGCCCGTATATAGCAGGAATGCAGCAAACACATAGAGTACCCAGTGGAACTGGGTTAATAGCTCGGCACCGACTGCAATCATGATCCCGCGAAGGATTAGTGCGCCGACCACGCCAAGCATCAGTACCCGGGGACGAATCGCTTCAGGGACGGCAAACTGACCGAAGATCAGGGCAAATACGAACAGGTTGTCGACACTGAGCGACTTTTCCAATAGATAGCCTGTCAGAAAAGCCGTTGCAGCCTCACTGTTGGTATAACTACTGTTTGGGGCCATTTGCTGCCAATACAGATAGAGCACAACATTAAAGGCCAAAGCGAGTGCAACCCAGAATAGGCTCCAGATAGCGGCCTTTTTGATAGTGACCTTACCGCCACGGGTTTGGTACAAGTCCAGCGCCAGCATGATGACAGTTAGAACAGCGAACCCTTCATAGCTAAAAAGGCTCATGGTTTTCTCCTTCCGAATGCGCGCGGAAGGATCGGGTGACGTAAGAAAAGCCTGACCTTCCGCGCATTACAACACAGCACAAGTGTGCATAAATAATGGCGTTGGTCTCGTCAGAATGGTGCTAAATGTCATGAAATAACAAGCAAATCCATTCTCGACTGCCGGAAGCATGATGCTTCGGGATGACGACAGGCGAACAATTGGTGACTACTCCCCAAACAGGGGCATTTTATGAGAACTTCGGTGTGAGCGCTATCATTATTTCTCCTCTATCACACGTTTTCTTAGCGGCAGAAAGAACAAACTGAATGTGCATAGGAAAGCATTCCAATGCGTCAGGAAAAGCTGATAAATAACTGTGACATTATTGTTCGTGATGTTGATCATAATTTCAATAAATAAGCACTCATTCTTATTCGGATAGCTAATTGGTATTTATGGATTTACTGTTAGTATTCTTTGTAATTGTTAGGGGATTAATAATTACATATCTTCAACCTTTTCCCTAACAATTATACGCGGCATGCTCCTTAGATGTTTTTCGGCTATTTATTTTGAAGGTGAAGGCTTAGAAATGGCAAGTTTATCTCTTGTTAAGAAAATAATAACGGGTGTTTCGTTGTTGGTCTTACTCATTGCATCAATTGGTACCTGGATGGCGGTGAATAAAATTTCAGACTTAACACAAACAAATATTCGCAACGGGCTGGCGACACAAGTGAGTGAGAAAGCTCAGTTTGCAAAAGGTTATATCCTTAAATATCAAGCTATTGTAGATACATTTCTTAATGGTCCAGATTTGCAGAATTTTATTGAGCAAAGAAATGACCATGAAGAATTATTGGATTCAAAGGAATACAGTTCAATCTTGAAATACATAAACAGGATGAATGAAGTTGACTCTAATTTATTCAGCTTGTTTTTCTCTTTGGATAAAACGGGAGAGTATTTTGATTCCTCTGGGCGATATTTTGATCCAAGTGTTGATTTAAAACAGCGGCCATGGTGGAAAACAACGCTAAATAATAAAGGTCCCTGGTTGACAACGGCGATCGATGTGCGAAACGGTAATCTAAATGGTGCTATTTATATGCCTATTTATGATGAGTCAGGTGAATTAAAATTCATTGGTGGTGCCGATATAAAGATTACCGCTTTGCAAAAAGCCCTGTTGGATGAAACGCGTTATTTAGGTCAAGGAACGCCTTTCCTGTTTAACGGAAATGGCGATGTGCTGCTTTTCTCCGGTATGGACACAGAGCAAATTAAGGAACTCACGTTAGAAAAGCTTGATCGAGAAAATGCAGGGTTCTCACAGTTGCGCCTGGCTGAACACAATACGTCCACCTGGTTCTCGGAAGTCGAGTGGCAGGGACACAAGCAGCTGGTGGCCATTCAGGATATTGCTCTTGACTACCCGAAAATGGACTGGAAACTTGCTCTGATGGTGCCTATGTCTATGGTCGAAGAACCGGTCAGTGCCGCCAGAATGCAAGCAATTATATTCGCAGTATTGGGCGTAGTGGTGCTGGCGGGTGCGTTGGGCTTGTTCTGCATGAAATCTTTGGCTCCACTGAATCAAGCGGCGATGGCTATGCGGGATATAGCTCATGGTGACGGTGACTTAACCCAGCGTCTGAGCATGGAGCGTGAAGATGAAATTGGCCGCGTTGCTGTGGCATTTAATGATTTTGCCAGCAAGATCCAAGGTTTGATTAAACATAGCCGTGAATTAGCCGGTCATGTAGAGCAGAACAGTCGCGGGATGGAACAGACTATCAAGGCAACCAATGATGCTGTTCAGGTGCAAAAAGATGAGTTGGACCAGATTGCTACCGCCGCTACTGAAATGGGGCACGCCGTTCGTGAGATTTCCGCAAACGCCGAGCAAACGCGTACCATGACCCAAGATGCTGAAGGGCTGGTCTCTACAAGCCATAGCACAGTGCTGTCGGCTATCAGGAATGTAGAACTGTTGTCGGAAGAGATCTTCAATGCCGAAGAACTCGTACTGAATCTTCGTCATGACGCTGATCAAATTGGTCAGGTTCTAGGTGTTATCAGTGATATTGCCGACCAGACGAATTTGCTGGCGTTGAACGCGGCGATTGAGGCGGCCCGTGCGGGTGAATATGGCCGGGGTTTTGCCGTTGTTGCCGATGAGGTACGCAGCCTTGCCAGCAAGACGCAGCAGTCGACGGTTGATATTCGGAAAATCATCGAGCAATTGCAGTCTAATACTCAAAACGTGGCTTCTGTGATGGGGCGTAATCGAACTCAGGCTGAGCAGACAACCACGGAGTCACGAAACGTCGGTGAGGTACTGGATCAAATTATGAGCGCCATTTCAAACATCCAGGCACAGACAGAGCAAATTGCCTGCGCGACCTCCGAACAGACCGAAGTGGTCCAGGAAATCGGTCGCAATGTGAATCGTGTTAATGATATGGCCGATGAAACCAGTGCCCAGATGGAGGTTGCCGTGAGTGAAACTCAGCAGCTTAATCATAATAACGGTGAGCTACAGAAGGCGATAAACCAATTCAAGGTGTAGGTTACTTGTTCCTCTGCGTATAGAAAACCTATAAACGGAAAGCCCGTGACTGTCATCGTTGCGGGTTTTTATCTTTCTGGGAAAGGTGTTTTAAACTGGCAAAATTTCAAATTGATACAATACTTAACCGATACTGAATGCTAGTTTTTTAATCAGTGCAAAAAAAGATTCTTGAATAGATAGCCGCGTTTTGATCCATTCAAATTGATATTGTCATAATGAGCCTAATTTCATAGGGAATAGATTATGGAAAGAAAAATGCTGATTCGGAATATTTCTTATATGGAGCGCGAGCTATCTCAAATGAAAAAGGAGCTGGCATCGCTTGATGCAAGGTGGGAGCAGCAGGAGAAAGGTGACTACCGGCATATTGAAGATGATGTAATGTCGGATGACCGACGATAGAGCTCAGCACAGGTTGAATTAACGTAAAGGGGATGGTCAAAGCCATCCCCTTTGCTTGTGAGGAACAAGTCAGCAGCCTGGTGAGCGGTGAACGTCCATAAGCGCCACGGTACCAATACCAACTCAAATTCAGCCTCTGGATCATCATGATGCAAAGAGCTTTGCTCTATCTTACTCAACTCATAGCGCTCCAATTAAGTGCAATGCACTATTGTCATCCCAGTAATGGTGCAAAGTAATAACGTGCTTGTTTGCCGTGTATCCGCCATAAACGGAACTGGAGCAGGAGGGGAGAAAGGTTGTGGTTAAGTCGAGGAGGATTCAAATACTGGCTTGATCCTTGCTGATAATGTTTCAAGCCAAACTAAAAAGGGGATATCCGATGAAAGATGAGACCATAACAGTTATTCTGGCTGGTGGAGAAGGGAAACGCTTGTCACCGCTTACAGATAATCACGCAAAACCTGCGGTACCTTTTGGCGGTAAGTATCGGATTATCGACTTTACCCTGGCGAACTGTCTGCATTCGGGGCTAAGGCAGATTCTGGTTCTGACACAATACAAGTCCCATTCACTTCAAAAACACCTCCGTGATGGTTGGTCAATTTTCAATCCTGAGCTGGGTGAGTATATTACTGCAGTGCCGCCACAGATGCGCACCGGTGATAGCTGGTATCAGGGGACAGCCGATGCTATTTACCAGAACTTGTACTTGCTTTCGCGAAGTGCTGCCAAGTATGTTGTTGTGCTCTCCGGTGATCATATCTATCGCATGGACTATGCCCCAATGCTGAAGCACCATAAAGAATCAGGCGCCGAGCTGACAGTCGCCTGTATGGAAGTACCCAAAGAAGAGGCGAGTGCTTTCGGCGTGATGGCGGTGGATGAACAATACCAGGTAACACAGTTTTCCGAGAAACCTGAGACTCCGGCAGCCATTCCTAATAAACCGGATTCCAGCCTAGTTTCTATGGGGATTTATATCTTTTCGATTGATGCTCTGATCAGTACGTTAGAGAGTGATGCTATCAACCCGCATTCTAGTCATGATTTTGGTAAAGATATCATTCCGGGGCTAATCGACAATCAAAGTGTCTTTGCATATCAGTTTGGTGGGGAAGAGGGACGTGTAAGCCAGGACGCCTACTGGCGTGATGTCGGCACTATAGATGCGTATTATCAATCAAATATGGATCTGCTAAAGGTACAGCCTCCATTGCAGTTGTATCAGCAAGACTGGCCGATCCGCACTTACGAGCCTCAGCTACCTCCGGCACGTACCGTTTCATCGGCGGCTGGTAACGAGGGTATTTTTATTAATTCGATTATCTCTAGTGGCGTCGTTATATCCGGCGGTTCAGCACAAAATTCAATATTATTTCCAAAGGTTACAATCGAAAATTCAGCAGTGGTGATAAACAGTATTTTATTTGAAGGCGTTACCATTGGGGCTGACTCACACCTTGAAAATTGTATTATAGACAAAAATGTTAATATTCCTCCAGGTACCATAATTGGTGTAAATAAAAAGCAAGATAAAGAACGATTTCACGTGTCAGAAAATGGTGTGGTTGTTATTTCTGCGCCTCAACAATTTTCCTAGATAACACAACTATATGGATGCTTGCAGGGAATAAACTCTTGTTAGCATCAAATTATATTAAGCAAAGTAATAATAGACAGAACATTAATTGTTAATCATATGTTTTGTCTGTGTTGCTTTGTTTGTGCTTGTTATGCGGTTTCGCGAAAGAAAGTGAAGAAAATTGTAGGTTAGGTCAATATTTCAGCAACGTGAAGCATGTGTTTTGAAAGTTTTGTTGATGTTAATCAATTGTTTGATAGGTATTTTAATATTGGTTTTTAGGCTATAAAAGTAAGATCAGACGCAAATTTTGAAAAATAAACAATTCCTCAGAAACAAGTTAGTCGTATAGTTGAATACGGTTACAAGTAGATGCCAATCGTCACACTGAGTCGTAACAACAGTGGTTATGTTTCTTTTAAGGATGATTATGGAAACATCAGTTGAAATCTCAAAAAATAGTAACGTCGTGTTTGATTACACATCGTTTTTATCTGCATCTTGTAAACATAGGATGACTTTTAGTGATGCATTAAAGGCGTTAATTCCGGCATTTGAAATTTCATGGACATCTTCATTGCCAAAAGAATTAACCGAGTCAGAAAAATTACAGATGCAGGCATTAAAAGTGCTGTCAACCAATACCAGTGATTCGAATAATTTGATCCGTTTGCTGCGCTTGGCACGAGCTGAACAGATTGATGAATTATTGATTACTTTGCCGTATGCCCTGGAAAGTGAGCAGCTTGATCAGATTGAAAGCAGAGCCAGTTGTAGGATTACCATGGCGTCTGATAACGGTGAGGAACTGAGAGTCCACATGGTTGAGCCTTAAATGCCGAGTCGTTTGAAATCCAATAAAAAGCCAGCTGTTAAGCTGGCTTTTTTCTTGATTGGTGATAACTCAGATCATTCCCTGCCATAGCATGCCCACTGCAAGGCATGCTGCGACGGTCAGGAGGCTGGCTGCTGCTTTCTCAGAGCCGACAAAGATATCTGTGTTTTGTTCTCGCTTAGCCTTGATATAGAAATATAATCCAGGCAAGTACAGCAACGCGGACAGTAGCAGGTAGTTCAGGCCAGACGCGTAGAGTAACCAAATACCGTAAAGGCTTGCACCCAAACCGACCCAAAACAGTGAGCCTCGATCCTTGCGCTCGATAGCCAGTTTCAGCGTATAGGCACCAACGAGGAAGTAAGGAACCAGAATCATTTCAGATGCGATTGCCAGCAGCATATCGTAGGTACTACCCGCAAAAACAACAAAAAACAATGAAATCTGAACGCAGCCGTTTGTCAGCAGCAGGGCATTCACCGGGCTGCCGGCTTTGTTTTGCCGGGCTAGGCTTTTCGGGAACATGTTGTCTTTTGCGCCCAGGTAAGGGGCTTCAGAAGCCAATACTGTCCAGCTCAAGAAGGCGCCACAAACAGAAATCAATAGCCCACAGCCAATGATGACTGAACCCCAGGGGCCTAAAATTTCTGTCAGTACTCGCGCCATGGACGGGTTCTGATAGGTAGCCAGCTGTTCGGTACTGATCACGCCCATAGAAAGCAATGTTACCAGCACATAGATAGTAAGGGCGGTCAGTAAACCTAATATTGTTGCACGGCCAATATCTTTGCGGCTCTTAGCTCGGCCTGAAACAACAACCGCACCCTCGATACCGATAAATACCCACACTGTTATGAGCATGGTGCTTTTAACCTGAGACAGCAAATCATGCTGCTCGCCAAAATGCATGCCGGTGAAGTCAAAAACAAAGGTATCCCATTGGAAGGCAATCAGAGCACAGAAAATGAAAAGAAATAGCGGGATCAGTTTGGCTATGGTTGTGATCATATTGATCGCCGCGGCTGTTTGGACACCGCGTTGTACGAGAGCGTGAACTACCCACAGCAGCACAGATGCTCCAGCGACGGCTAGCCAGGTATTGCCATCACCGAATAATATCATGTCTGGCTGGTCAAACAGCATTCCGAGCGTACTGAATACAATGACTAGGTAGGAGACATTGGCAAGCATGGCGCTCAACCAGTAACCCCATGCTGAACAAAAGCCAATGAAGTCACCGAAACCGGCTTGAGCATAGCCAAATACGCCACTTTCTATTTCTGGTTTAAGTCTGGATAAATGTTGAAAGGAGAGTGCGAGAAAAATCATTCCGATTCCCGTGATTGTCCATCCAATCATCACGGCAGCAGGGCTGGCCACGTTGGCCATATTTTGGGGAAGGCTGAAGACTCCGGCTCCAATCATTGAACCGATAACGAGCGCTGTTAATGCACCCAACCCTAGTTTCTTTTCCATTTTATAGATCCGGTTTAAATGACTAACATTTTGTACGTGCTAGGCATTTTATTATGCTTTTACTTCTTATTGCACAAGAATTGCGACGCACATTGTGCAAAATGTAGTTAAAAGCACTGTTTTTTGTACTGGATCAAAAAAGCCACCAATAATAATTATTTAGTGGCTCCTTACTGGTTGGATTTTGCACAGGTTAACTAATGTATGGTCACTTTAGATTTGCTGTGGCGATTGATGACAAAAGCATAAGATGAACCAACTTCTGCTGCATGACGGATGTCCTCGCACTCGAAATCTTCAACATCACCTGTTGCAATAACAGCACTGCAATTTCCTGTATGTAGTGCCTTTTCCATCAATGCCTGATCAGACAATCCTTTTTTATTTTTTAACAGCAGCACTTTGTTCAAATCGACACCAGCGCTTTGAAGCAGGTTTTTGTCAAGCATGGCTTCATCACCGATAAACATGATCCAACGGCTTTGTTGACTGGCCTGCTTCAAAATACGGAGGAAGTAGGCCAGTTGGGTCTGTTTTTCATCAGAGAAGCAAACCTCTATAGGACACTTAACCGGTTGGACAAGCGTTGGTGAACTAGTAAGGGTTGCAAAAGAAGATTTATAGACTTGTGATGCAGAAACCGATTGTAGGTTGTCAAATAGTGCTGTCATTGTTCGTCATCCTTACTAGTGGTTATTTATACATGCTGTATGTCTATACAGTAGTTTTATTCAGACAGGGTTGCAAGCACTTTTTGTCGTTAAAGTCGCAATCAATGGATAAGAAAGTTTCGCCCTAAGACTGGTTTTTAATATAAGTCACTGTTTATTAATGAATATTAGCACTAGCTCAAATTGAGTAGGTGTCTAAGTGAAAATGGGCCGGTTATGTATTGAGTTGAAAATATTGAGGTATGTCACACTAATGACAGTGGTTTATACAGTGGTTTATACAGTGGTTTATACAGTGGTAATTGGTTTTATATCTGTTACGGGGCGCTTGTCTATGCTTGCAGTAAGCAGAGGGTGTCAAACATCACAATTGCTGACTGATAATTCGGCTTTTTTGACTGATAAATTAGACTCAAATCAAGTTGCATATTGAGACTATTGGTATTATTAACATACTTATTTTTAGCATGAATGCGTGGTAAGCAGTTGGCAATAGCCGAGTGATGTCATTTGGAGTGCAGGACTCTTGTGAATACCAGAGTGATTTTGATATCGCATTATATTTACGGAACGTCGTTATGTATGTACTGCAGCATGTTTAGATTGAGAAAAACACAAGCACTAATAGTTAGTGTTCGCTCAATGATCAATAACAAGGAGTTTTTTAGGTGGAAAAAGCAAGAATGAATGTTGGTATTCCTGAAGGAATGACCATTAATTCGGGCTATGATGGACTAACAATTGAGCGTAGGTGGTATACAAGTAAAACGTTATTTTATGCGGGATTTGCGGTTATTTGGAATGCTTTTCTGTTTAATTGGTACAGAGAGTTTCCGGGATTTGACGCGTTGACTGAAGATAATATAATTACTTATCTATTTCCTGTGGGTCATGTGGCAGTTGGCGTTGGCTTAATATATTACGTTGTTGCAGGTTTTTTGAACAAAACAACTGTTACTGTTAGCCACAGTAATGTTGAGTCGAAAATATCACCAATACCTTTTGGTTTAAAAAAAGTTATACCAGCACCTTCAATTGAGCAGGTTTACTGTAAAGAGGTGACGAAAAGCTCTAAGAACGGTGAGAGTGTGACATTTGAGGTCAGAGTAATACAAAAGGACCGTAAGAATACGTGTTTAGTCTCAGGGCTGGAGACAAGTGAACAAGCGCTTTTTTTAGAGCACGAGATAGAGTCATACCTTGGAATAAAAGATGTAAGTGTAAAAGGTGAATTGGGATAATCACAGAAATGGAGCAAGTGTCGGATTATTATCCGGCACCTATCTAGAGTTATTTAGGATTTATAGTTTTAATATCAACTAACTCTTCTCTCTTTAAGTAAATATGTAGAGTAGGATAAATTATTCAGTTTGCTGGTGACCAAACTATAACTCTATTTTTTGTCTTTATCTTATCACTATTAATCCCTCCTTTGTAAAATCACTTGTGTAATAATGTGTAATGGTTTTTTGTCGCAGACTGTTTATTATTTTCATAAGCAATGATATTTGACGGCGAATCAATTTGCTTTTTATATCAATATGTTGATGGTCTTACAAAATACTAAGGTGTACATAATGAGCAGAATATCAAAGATGGAAAAGTCGGAGATTTTAAATAATATAGGTGTCTCTGAAGGCTATAAGTCAACGACGCAAGATACACTTTATTCTAGCGTAATTTCAAGTGCTAAGTTTGGTGAGAAAGCTGACGATGATTATGGGCATGGTATTAGTGTTATTGGTGTGATTGCCAATATATCGGCAAAGCACTTTTTGACAAGAATTGCGATGAAGCATCAATCAGGCAAGGCTTGGTCGGATAGTGCGTGTATTCCGCCTAATCCTGAAATGGCACCACTACAAACCACACCTTTTTTTCATGCTAAGTCGGACGGAGCAGCTACGGGCACGCGTGGAGGGTTTACATATCAAGTTGAAGATGCTGAGGGTTATATAAAAGGCTATGTTCATATCGCGTGGGAAAACCCATATAGTTCTAAGTTTGTAACTGCAATTATTGTATCAAAAGATGACGACGATAGTTTGTCGAAAGCTATGAAGCACTGTGCAAATAATAGTGATCCGTTACTAGATGTTAAAGGTGGTCGCCAGGAGCTCAAACATGGCCTAAAACAAATTATAAATGTTTCAACTTATGCTAAAAATGGTTACGCTGCACAATTTTTAGTTGGGGTAAAACTATCCGATCTTGTTAAGAAAGTATTGGATGAAATATAGCATTACAATAAAGCTTTGATGATGGCATAGTGAAGATTTATATGCGCTAATTATCATTTTGCTTTTATATATCAAATACCTCGGTAGTTAAGTTGGTAAAATAGCTGGCAGTCATTGAATAAGCAAGTTGATTGTCAGCTATAATTTACTACCTTTAGTTAAATTGAGGCAATTTTATGCTTGCTTTGAAAATTGCTCTTCAATCTTCAACAGATGGCAAACGATACTCTCGACGAGCTTTTGCACTTCATACTCGTTGGTCAGAGAAAGCAGTACAGGATCGGTATCAAAAGCGTCTCCAAATTCTGCGAACTTAACGATGGGTTGTGTTGTTTGCTCATCATTGTAGTAACAGGTAATCCAGTCATCTTTCTTGCTGTTAACAGCGTTTCCAGTAGGGAGGAGAGGAGCGATATCGTTTTTGATGTCGCGTCTGCTGACAGCATTTCCATGTTCGTCACAAACACGCAGCCCATAATGAACCCAGCTATATAGATTGATATACATGTATACGTTCATATCGGCGTATTGCCCAACAGGGTACTTGAGTCCGATATTTTTGTTACCTTTGCTATTTTGATAGTAGTTCTTCGATATATCCTTTATCGATTTACCACCATAGACTGCTACGATTTTTTCCTGACTCTCCAAGGCTTGCTTGAGCGTTGTCCAGAAACGCTCCTGAAGCATTATCTTACTTTTTACAATTGCATGTTCGATGGCAAGAGCTGCTTGTAAGTCATTAGGGTTTGATGCCAGTTGTTTAGCCAATTCCATCTTAAATTCCTGTCGTTGCCCGGTTAATTTCTCAATGAGAAGTTTGTATTGAACTAATGCTTCCCTAAGGACTGGCTTCATTGCCGCCTCTTTAATACAAGCCGTGAGCCAGTCGACGATGTGGCTGCTAAATGCAATAAGCTCATATTGTTTATCAGTAAGGCTATTGAGGCTGCCTGTACTTGGTTGAGTACCGAAGAGGGTGAGATAATAAAGACGCACTTCTTTATTGGTTGCTCTTTTCTTTAGCTCTAGAAAGTAGTCATACAATTGGTTGTGTTGATCGGCAGCATCAATCTTCATCTCAATGCCAATCATTGAGTCTGCTGACTCAATGGTAAAGTCAATTCTGCGGCCTTCATCAGTACCGTCTTCACGTTTTACCGTGTACATACCACGCTGATTGTCTAGAGAGAGGGCATCTGTGATAAACAATTCCAGAAAAGTTGTCCCCATTCCGTGGCGCCCATGAGGGTTGAGTAACTCATAGATAAATCTCGAATGGGTTTCAACTTCTTTTCGTTCCATTTTTAATATACTGAAGATATTAAAACGCTCTCCTTGCTGATTAGAAAATGCTCGATGTTGTTCAAGCAATAGGTGAGTGCGATGCAGTAGATTGGTTTTGTTAATTGGGCTGTTAGCGTTGTTCTGCAAGTTCGGAAGTTCCTTTTTGTTTACATAACAGGCAGGTGTCAGTTCTTGTGAGCTTCATTGAATGGTTGCCCATGCTGGTAGATTTTATGCCTGAACATTTAATAGAGTCTTTGTCGTGCATCACAAAGTTACAGGTGCGAGCTTTAGAGTATAAGGGTGAGGAATGGACTTGAATGAGAAACAATCAAAATTGCTGAAAGAAGTGAAATGTTTGCTTAAGGATATTGATGGTGAATTACACTTTTGCTTGCCTCATTCCTCCAAGCGAACTGATATTCGGGATATGCTGGAATGGCTGGAGACCGGCGAGCCTGTCGGCAGCTTTGAGGTTCTGTACGATAATGAACAAGAAAGTGAGAACACAGAGGGTGCAGATAATAGAGAAGGGTTTTGGAGCTCTCCGCTAGAGAGTATCTTGGATCAACCTGACATGGTGACTCAGACTATGCTGAAGCTGGATCAGCATCATGGTGAAGAGTTGATTTACGAGCCCTTAATCTGCGAAGTGGGCAAGCCTTTTTACTTCACTCTCCCCAAACATCGGTGCCAGGGCGAATTCGAAGCCTTTGTGATTCTGTTCTGCCATTATCTCAGGTATATGGAGGAATTGAGCTGGGAGGAGATACGTCCTGAAACTGTAGATAATTTGATTGACGACAAGCTTATCTATTCAGTGGCAATGTGCTGCGAAAGTATCGTTCCGGCAGAAGCTGTAAAGAGTGAAACTCATTGGCATATAAACGTTGCATTAGACGATATTTTAATAAACTCTGGCAACCCAGATGTTGGGATCATACATAATGGAATAAGGCTTGAGATTGATGAAAATTATGAGCCTCCCATTAGTCCCTTAATCCATAATGCTCTTCAGCTCGAGCTGGACAATGATAACCCGTTGTTCTTTTTCGAGACCGAGAATGAATATGTGCTTTTTGGGAGTTAACGGATGAATCGATGCACATTGACCCTGATATCTTTGATGCTAGTTAGCCGAACCATGCCAGTACTAGCTTCAGACAGTCAGATTTTACGGCACATTGAAGCCCTTAGCCGAGATTATTACTACGTGCATATCGAAAAGCCTGCACGGCCGTTTCAGGTTAAGGATATAGTCGGAGGCGAGCATGAGAATAAGTACCATATCCTAGGTTTTAAAGGTGATTCCTTTATTATTTCGCTCGAGTCAGCAGAAGGTGAGGCAGGGTACTCGTTGTATGGCGATGGGTTTGAAAGAGTAAGGGAAAAGCACGGTGATAGGGTAACCGTTCAGGGCACCCAAATCTGGATTAGTATTGGTGTGTCAGCAACGCCTTATGCGGAATATATATTAACGGTAAAAAAGCATGAGCAATAAAATCGTTCACCAACAACACACATTTCGAGTTCAAACAAAAGCCTTGCTTGATTTATTGCCAACACTTAAGGCTGAACTGTATTTTGCGGGATGTGATGAGAAGTCTCGTCTCCTGCAGCGTATCGATCAGGTATACGGTGAATTAACCCAGTTTCAGGCATTACAGCCAGAGATACTGGGCTCAGATTCATGTAATGGTGATGATCCCATCCACTTACTGCAGCAATATGAGTTTAGCGAACCGGTTTATCACTCTGATGGGGTGGGGCATATTCAGGTACAGGAAAGCGCCCCGCCATATCCTTTGGAAGCGTTATTACAACAAATAGAAGAAAGGAAAGAATGGGATGTTTGTTTCTTGATGTTCGAATCTCAGTCAAAGAAGTGGTTGTTGGATTTTGCGGAGCACCTGGAAAATACTGCGTCATATCATACCGATTGCAACATTGTAATTAGTCAGATTTTAACGGATAGAAATGATGTCATTACTTTGCTGCAAAATGCCGATAGATGGTATTGGGATAATGCAAACAGGCACTTAATCCCTGCTTTGACTAAATCTGTCGATGCATTGCTAAGCTACCATGAGTCAGATGTTCTACAACGGGAAATTGATAACAGCATTTTAACTGGATTGAAGAGCCGTTTAGATAGGCTCTACATGAAGGAGAATCCTTAATTATTCCCATAAACACCTTGAGGTTGCTTGGGTATAAAGGATTACGATGGTGTTATTGTGACCTCTGTTGCTTATCATTTGGATAGTGATGTAGTAGGCTAATTGTTACGATATTGTTTTAACAGGGAAAGGTATTGTGAATGACCTGAGTTTAACAAGTATTGCAGCCAGCCACCTCTTAACCCGTCTCACCGATGGGGTGCTTATCATGACAATGAACCGACCAAAGAAACTCAATGGTTGGACATTGGATATGATGGATGCACTTGGTGAAGCCTTTGTAAAGGCGAATACTAGCGAGGCCGTCAAAGCCGTTGTTCTGACTGGCTCCGGCAATTATTATTCCGCCGGAGTTAACCTGGGGGGCTCTCTTAAGCTCATGCACCCCAAAAAATTGCGCGAGTTAATCGTAAAAAATAATAAGGCTCTATTTGAGCTTTTCCTTAACTGTGAAAAGCCTCTGTTAATTGCTGTGAATGGCCCGGCAATTGGTGCCAGTGTTACTGCATCCACCTTGGCAAATAGTATCATTGCGTCCGAAAATGCGACTTTCTCAACACCATTTGCGGCACTGGGTATCACACCGGAAGGGTGCTCAAGTGTTCATTTTCCCCGTCTAATGGGAGAAAAGAATGCACAGCGCATGTTGGGAAGCGAAGGCTGGAAACCTAAGGCCACGGAAGCGTTAGAAGCCGGTTTGGTTCAAAAGGTTGTACCCCATGAGCAATTAATGAACGAAGCTGAACGCATTGCACGAGGCTGGGTGACTAACCAAGAACCGCGACAATTTATGGCTGGAAGTCAGTTGGACGAGCTGAAAAAAGCTAACGCTCGGGAATCTGAGCAACTTGCTGATGCTTTTCTCGGTGCAGACTTTCTAAGAGAGCAATCACGTTTTTTATGGAGCAAGAAAAAGTATGCCCCGTCGGTGATGTTCTTTTCGCTATGGAGCTTAAGACCCTTTTGGGCCCGTTTAATATAGCTTTCCATTAACGATTGGCGGCCAGATAGTGCCGCCAGCGCTTGATTTCGTTATTGAAATCAAATTTTTCTCTTTCTATTTCACCAGTTTGTAAGACTAATAAGAGCTTCGTCAAATTAATATTCAACTAGCTTGATATTATGATGAGCCTTCAAATGTAGAAGGTAATAATAGATTGGTAAATAAGGGAGCTGCGTAATGAAATTTGTCGCTTGTTTCGTGCATATATTGCTTTGGCTGAAAGTCGCGGTATCGCCAGCCTTATTAGGGGCGTTTTTGGGTGGGATGATTTGTTTTGCACTGAATGAAATAGTTCTCCCCGTCATTGCTATCTGTACCGGATTTGGTGTCGTATTGGGTATTATTTGGGCAGAGAAAACACGCCGAACGGTAGGGTTGTCTAAGTTCCATGGTCGGTTAATTGGCCATCCTGAAATTGATGGTTCAAAAAGCAAATAAAGTCGCTGTTTGCTGGCTTGGTTGTTACGTTTAATTAATGCTTGAAATAAAGTATTACAATTGTCGCCTATCGTATAGGTTGCGTTCACATTATTGGTTGATGTTAGACTTTTTTATTCGCTAGTGTTGCAGTATTGATTTAGTATTTGCACGTGAAAAGTTTCAGATCTTAAATAGACTCCCAATTAAATTCAGTCTTTTATGGTGTAAATTCCTCCAGAGACCGATGATTTATCGGCTAGAGCAATTTATAGCTCTGATTGGGCGAATATTGGGTTTAATCGTATTTAATTTGGCGAGTGTATTCTTCGCATCGCTCATGCTGGCGATAAAAGCTATAGGGTAAACGGTGAGTAAGCGAATAATAGAAGTAGTTGACTATGATCCTAAGTGGGTTGAGTTGTATGAATTAGAAGCGACGGCGATTAAAGATGTACTAGGAAATGCGGCTGTCAACGTTCACCACATTGGTAGTACGGCGGTAAAGGGGTTAGCGGCTAAACCCATTATCGATATTCTTGTAGAAGTGACTGATTTGAATTATGTGGATTTACTTACTTCAGAGTTGGTTTCACTTGGTTATGAAGCTATGGGTGAATTTGGGATAGCTGAGCGCCGTTTTTTCCAAAAGGGTGGAAATAATCGTACCCATCATATCCATGTCTTTAAGGCTGGTGATGAAAACGGCAAGTTGCACATTACGTTCAGGGATTACCTGATTGCTCACCCTGAGATAGCAATCGAATATGGTGAACTAAAGAAGAAGGTTGCACTTGAGTGTGATAATAATCCTGATCGCTATAGTGCAGGGAAAAACTATTTCGTGAAGTATCATTTGCTACAGCTGCTTAAACTCCGTAAATAGCGTTAAGGGTAGCAAACTAAAAAGACGAAGCCACCTTCAGCGAAGGTGGCCTGTAACGATTACCAAATCTTTAGATCACACCTTTTTCCAAGGTCCTGAAGCGCTGCTGGTTTCGGGGTTGTCACCTTGCGTCCACCACTTGGCTTCGTAGGTCACACCATTCACAACCACGCGATCGCCGGTATTGTAGACTTTATTTGAATCCCAGGCATTGCCTATAGGATCTGTCGGATCTGTGCCAGGATCTGTTGGCGGCATGGTATCGACGACACGTACCTGAGGCCAGTTGGCATGGGACTCATAGAAGTTGGTAATACACTTCTCGTAGTCGCCGGGAACCAGCGCCGAATAGGCCGTTTGATACCCAACCAGTTCACACTCGAAAGAAACCCCTTCAGGGCGATCCGGGTAGTATTTCCAGTTAGCCTCCCAGTTAGTGTAAAGCACATCTGTTGAGCCATTCAGGTTCAGGCTGCCATAAGGCGTCTGTTGCCAGCAGGTGTTGCTTTCATCCGCTTCGATAGGAATATTGTAGTGTGCAGATAAGCCTTCCCAGTAACGGATCCGGTTTACAGGCTGGCCTTTATATCTGTTTTGCTCGCCACACTCGATACCGCCGTTAATGATATTGATTGTGGTACCAAACCCGTAGCCAATTCCGGCTTCTTTCTCGGCTTTGGATGGTACCCAGGTACGGTCGATAACGTGCAGCATTGCAGGTTTAGGGGCCTGAGGAGTAAGGAAGAACCAGATAGCAGAAGAGAGGTTGAGCCAGGTATCAGCAACGAGAGCGGGGTTATTCAACAGTACCGTGGCATCGCCGTCGTACATGACTTCAGAGAAGGGCCCATAGTTGAAGTGGTAGGATAGCTGCTTGGCACCGCGACCAAAGTATCCCTGTCCTGGTGAGCAAGGCCAGCGCTTATTTTGCCAGTCATTCTGGCCGCAGCCTGTGGTATAGCCCGGTTGGCCTTCCTGCCAGCCCATTTCACGAACGTGAACCAGCGCTTGTTGCCACTCCTCAAGTCCAAGTGGGTTGTCCCAATAGTTGTCCTTCGCTATGTGACCACCCGTTTCCTGTGCGAAGTGGGCAAATGCAGTGATAATTGACTTCTTACAGATCGCGTCAGAATCACGGCCATCGGTATACTCACCACAGAATGCCGGGAACTTACCTATAGCGCGCAGGAAGCGGGTATAGGTGTATTCGGGCGCTGCCATATGAGTCAGGAAGTCCCAATCTGATTGGGGGAAAACGCGTTCAACGCGTTTGACATTTTCAGGGTTGCTGGCAAGACCGGGTTCAATGGCTTCTACTATTGTGTTCGGACGGGTCGCAAGCGCCTTAGCCCAGACTTTATACATAGGATCTGCCGTTTTAGCTTGTTCTGCGGCTACGACATCAGCTTTCGATACAATATAGCCAGTGGGGTTTTGCGGGTCGGGTTGGGGACTCATGGCATAACTGCTTGCCGCTATACTGCAGCCGATTAAGGTAGACAGAAGCTTTAGCTTTAACATGTGAAACTCCTTGTAAGGGACAGATATTGGATGTGTTATTACTACGATTGACAGCAGTACCTATACCTGAGGAGAGGATGAGTTTGTGACACACAGTAAACCAAGGATTAAAAGCATTTCCTTTTATTCATCATGTTCGCCTTTGGTAAAGAGACTGAATATCACTCACAGCTTTCAGTCTTAATTACTGTCTAACCACGCAGCGACTTCACTATAGAACTTAAAATTGAATATTCTCAATATTTTGTTCTTCATTAAAATCATCTTCAAAGGACCAAGTTAAAAGTTTATTTGTCTAAATGTTATAAGCATGAAAAGAAAGAGTAGTGTGAAATTTAATCCGTTCTAATAATTCAGATTAATATTCTGATGGGGTGAAGGTGTGCTTGTTTCTGTATCTGCGAGTGAATTCAAATGAATAATTGGGAAGTTGTATTGTTTTTATAGGTGAATGTTATTTGTGTTGATTTTTTGCTTAAGAGAAAAGCTTGAAAGCTATCAATGTTCAGTGGTTTGCGGTGGGGGAACTATATAGCGTGTGATAGTTTGTCTCTAATATAGGCTGAAAATGAAGCCGCTTAATGAGCTGGTAGAATACTTTATTGTCAAAAGGCATTGCAATAGTGCTGAAACAATGCCTTTCTGTTATATCGCTTAGTTAGCTATTTGCTGATTAAGCTGGATGTATTGATTGGATAGTTTGTCTTCTTCGGCGCAGACACTTAACAGATCGTCGATAAAGTGGTTAAGCGCTCGTTGTTCAATCTGTCTGATCTTCTCTTGCTGTGTTTCAGTGAGCATGTGGTACATGGTCGCGGCACCGAAATCTCCAAAAATGATGTTGGCTTCTTCGTCAAAAAGCGTGTTGTGCGCGTACAAGTCGCCATGACTCACCTTATTGATGTGCAAATGGTCAAAGAGATCCTTCATTTGAGCAACGATCTTATCTATCTCGTTTATAGACAGCGTAAAGCCGGGAGGGAAAGTATCACGGGTGCAACTGTCCAGGCATGGCGGAAAACCCAAGTTGCTGTAATGCGACGGGATCAGCCCCATAATCAGTGCCGAGTAGTCTTCTTCGTTGACCTGAGCCAAAGACTGGACCAAATTAGGGTGTCTGCCTACTTTCAGGCAAGCTTTTAGTTCATCCTCAGGGTAACCGTCACTAGTGACCTCACCCTTAAAGACTTTTACGGCTATCTCGCTTGGGAATTCGGCTTGAGGCTGGCTCCACACGGCTTTGGAAATAACACCGGATGCACCTTGACCGAGCACTTCTTGCAAGTTATAGCTGGATGAAGCCACTTCAGGGACTGAGTGCATATCGAGATCTGATTGGCTGAACGGGTTCCCCGAAAAAGCAAGCCAGGCAAGCTTCGGCAGGTTTAGTAGATGCTCAGGGCATTCAACCAGTTGGTTTGCCGAGATACGAACCAGTTCGAGGTTGGTTAACTGAGCCATGGTCTGTGGTAATTCTGTTAACCGGTTACCGGCAAGGGCCAGCTTCTGCAGTCGAGGGCGCTCGCCCAGTGAATCGGGCAGTGTCTCGACACAGTTATCCGTCAGGATAAGCCAGCGCAGTTTTTCCGGCAGGGCGTTTGCCGGAACGTTAGAGATTTTGTTTGCCTTGAAACCAACCATTTCGAGGTTAGGGCATTTGCCGAGTACTTCGGGCAGAGTTTCAAACTGGTTGTTCGAGGCAAAAATAATTTTAAGCTTCTGAAACTTGGCCAATTCATCAGGTAATGATGTTAATTGGTTACCCGATAAATCAAGGATTTCTAAACTGTCAGCCAAAGAGAATATTTCTTCTGGGAAAGTTGTTAGGTTTTCTGATAGTTTTAAGTGCTGAGTGCCTGATAATTCACCAGATTTTAGCTGAGATAGAGTATGCAAAATGATGGACCATGAATGAGAGGGACATAAAACGGCTCGTAGTCTACAAGAAAGTAAAGCAAATGGTAAGTTGGTGTTGCTAACTTGCCATGAATTCAATACTTAATTACCTGTAAATGATAAGGAGTGGACTGTATATGCAGAGTGAGAGAATCAAACTAGTACCACCTTCAATGGATTTGGCCCAGCCAATGTTAGAAGCTATTCGAGCAAGCCAACACGAGCTTAGCGAGTATTTGCCTTGGGTACCACATGCGCTAACTGAATCCGAGTCTATCAAAAACATGCAAGAAGCGATTGATAAGTATGAGCGCTTTGATGGTGAGCTTCGGTTATCCATTCTGCGAAATAGTGATTCGAAGTTTCTTGGTGCGATTGGGCTAATTATTCGCGATAAATCGGTGCCATTTTTTGAAATTGGCTACTGGCTAAATACCAAAGAAACAGGCAAGGGGTATATTACTGAAGCGGTTTCCCTGATAGAAGACTATGCATTTAACGAGCTGAAAGCGTTGCGTTTGGAGATTCGGGCTGCTGAAACCAACAGTAATAGCCGTGCGGTTGCCGAAAGGTGTGGTTATCATCTTGATGCCACTTTGGTAAATGATCGTCGGCTGCCTTCCGGAGAGCTGTCCAGTACGGTTATCTACAGTAAATTGGCTCGGTAAAAAGTCTGATTTGGCAGTTAGATAAAGACAAGTTCAGTAATTTGACGAAATTATATCTTGAAGCCAGGTTTATTGCTTGATAGATTCGAGCAATGAACTTAAATCATACGTATCTAATCATTTCAATTTCTTGGTGGCGCTCTATTAAATAGAGCGGCGCTGAATCACATCTATTCATTGCCGTCGGAAGACTGACAATGAATACCTTCACTATGTCTCCGGCGGTCTATTTAGGAGACAATTATGCAAAATCAATTTCAATCTAACTTACAGTCTGATGATCCGGTAGATAAAATACTGACCGGCGATCGTGCAACAGGACAACTTCACATTGGTCATTATATTGGTTCGCTGCAACAACGGGTCGAGTTACAGCACAAATATCAACAGACTATATTAGTAGCCGATCTTCAGGGGCTCACAGACAACGGTAATAACCCGCGTAAAGTCTCTTCCAATATATTGAATGTCGTAGCGGATTATCTGGCGGTTGGTATAGATCCGTCGAAAACTACTATTTGCCTGCAATCTGCGATCCCGGCACTGGCGGAGCTGACCATGTATTATTCAAATCTGGTATCAGTAGCGAGGTTACAAAGAAACCCGACGGTGAAAAATGAAATTGCCAGCAAATCTTTCGGTAGCTCTATCCCGACAGGTTTTTTAATGTATCCCATTAGCCAGGCGGCTGATATAACAGCATTTATGGCAACACTAATTCCTGTGGGCGATGATCAGTTACCGATGATTGAGCAAACGAATGAGATAGTCAGAAAGCTCAACAGTATTGCCCAGGAAGAAATACTGGTGGAGTGTCGCCCGCTATTAAGCAAGGTACCACGACTTCCTAGTACAGACGGCAAAAGTAAAATGTCTAAATCAATGGGAAATTGCATCTTGCTGAGCTCAAGCGAAAAGGAGATATCGAAAGCGGTAAAATCTATGTATACCGATCCTAATCACCTCAGAATTGAAGATCCCGGCCAGGTAGAAGGAAATGTTGTTTTCACTTACCTAGATGCTTTTCACCCGGATATAAACTATGTCAATGAGTTAAAGGCTAAATACCAGCAGGGTGGTTTGGGCGACGGGACGACGAAAAAAATATTGGAAGAGTGCCTTCAGGAAATTCTAAAACCGATAAGAGAGCGCCGGGAGATGTTTATTGCTGACAAAGCACAGTTAATTGACATTTTGCGACAAGGCAGCGAGAAATCACAGGACGAATCGAATCAGGTACTAAACAGCGTAAAGAAAGCCTTTGGATTAAACCTGTTCGGATAATGATCTTTAGTAATTTTAAACAGAGATCTTAAATGCTAGTGCTAACCTCCACCAAATAAGAACTCCTGATGGCTATCTGCCCACTGTGGATACTGGGTCATTGCGATTGAATAGATTGGGTTCTGATAGTGGGTGTTTAGCCACCGGTGTAGGTTTGGATAGGGGGCGTTGATAAACCACTTGCGGTCGACACGTGAAAATTGGCGAAGAAAGGGAAGGAGGGCGTAGTCGGCCAAACTCGGACGCGCGCCCATTAGGTAGTCGTATTTGTTGAGGCTTTGTTCTAGCGGGGAAATAAGGTCTTCACATTGCTGGCGATAAGCCCTCTCGGCGCTATCATGATAGCGAGCAGCCGTTTTGTATTTTTCCAGGGCATCGACAAAATCGATGTCGTTGCGCTTGATTATGGCCAGCATTGACGCTAGGGCTTCAGGTTGCTTGCTATTTAACAAGTTGTTGGGGTCATTTTGCTGTAAAGCCCAGAGCATTATATCCAGGCTTTCGTCAATGACACGGGAGTCCTCAAAAACCAATACCGGCACGGTGCCTTTGGGGGAAGCCGCCAGTAGTTCTGCAGGTATGTTTTTCATTACAACATCACGCAGCCTGACCGTCTGCCTGGCAAGCAGCAACGCTATTCGTGCGCGCATGGCATAGGGGCACCTCCGTAAAGAGTAGAGTATTGGCCGCGACATGTGTGTCCCCTTGAAATTATCCAGCTAAATTTATAGTAGATTGAATTTGATGAAGTTCCTACTGTAAGTACAGACAATGAAGAGTGCCGATATTCTTGAATGGTCGGATGAGTTGAACCATACTGGTTTAATTGAGCGATTTATTTTCAAGGATGAAAACACAGCGCATATGAGACTACATAAACTGGAAGGCTACATTCAGTCGATATATTTGGCTGAGTATCAAGACAAGTTGTTGTTACTTGATGGGTGTAGCCGTGCTGATATACACCAGATCAAACATTTTATTGTCGGAAAACTGCATCGGCCATTTAGTGATTTAAAACTGGTTGTTGTTACGCATATGCATCCGGATCATGCTGGAGCTGCCAACACACTGCGTGATTTAACGGGCTGTAAAATTGCAGCCGCGAATGTGCCGGGTCAGTGGTATGCCGGTATTGACGGGAGGCTAATGCACTTTACTGATATGTTACTGGCAAAGTGGGTAGCCAAACGAATGAGGAAGCCCCGCCGTAATATATGGTACTCGTGTAGGTTAGAGCCTGATTACAGGTTGGATGACGGCGAGCCGTTGCCTGGTTTCCCGGAATGGGTGGCGCTTTTTACTCAGGGCCATACCGATCGGGATTTGTCATTGCATCATTTGCCCACAAATTGTATCTATGTCGCCGATCTGATGGTCAAAGTGAAAGGCCGTTTTATTCCCCCGTTTCCTGTCTTCTATCCTAATCGATACCGAAACTCGATAAAGAAGGTTATCGATTTAGCGCCTTCATCCATTATTCTCGCTCATGGTGGTGAAGTTTATCCATCCGAGCAAGAGTTCCAACATCTGCTCGACCGTGCACCGACGGTTCCTATGACTCATTGGCGATCAGTTAAGTCAAAATTTAAAAAAGCTATTCGGAAAGCAGCTTGAACAAACATCGCGAAATAGATTAAACAGCCTAGTCTATCGAGCTTGTGCTCCTTAAACATGCTCCGAAACCAGCAATTTCGTATCTAGATCTCAATTACAAATGAAAGTGCAATAGTGATGTGCCATTTGTTTAATATTGAGATCTGATCATGAAATTATGTTTCACATTGTGTTAGCTTTTGTGGTGCATAATGTTGAAGGAGTATTATATGCAAGATGCAAACGCTAGGTTTCCTCTTACGGCCAGGATATTAATCCTTAGGCAATTCCTTTGGGGAGCCGCTTTCTATGGTACGTATGTCTTATTAACGAAATTCTTTCTGGTTGAGCTAAATTATAGTGAAGCCGACACGATTATGATGCTGGGGGCATTTGGTGCGGTTGGCCCTGTATTCTCAGCTGTCGGCGGTTTTGTCGCCGACCGATATATTGGTGCATTCCGGGCGGTGTATATCGGTTATACCGCTTATACAATCGGCTTCTTTACGCTTGGCCTTGGCGCTTCCCAACTCAATATTCCGATGAGTATTTTCGCCATTGCTTTAATTGGCTATGCCCGAGGGCTGTCAGCAACTTGTCCGACAGTGCTGTTTGGTAACTCCTATTCGGCGACGAATCGAGAGTCGTTCCAGCAGGGTCTAACCATTAACTATTCGATAAACAACCTGGGCTCATTTTTATCGCAATATTTATTCCCGTTTATGGTTGCGTATCTTGCCTATCAGGGTAACTTCTTTATTTCATCATTCCTGATGATGTTAACGCTGGTTTTATTTTTTACTTTCAGAAAACGATTTGTTGTTGCCGGTAACGATTTAGACAAACGTCCCGTTAGCATGAAGGTGTGGGCTGGTTTCATTATCGGCTCGGCGATCATGCTTCGCTTGGTGTACTTTATCTTCGATAACCTGGAAGTCGGCAAATACTTTCTGTATTCGCTAGGTGTCGTAGTTATCTTGTATTTCATCTATGAGATAACACGCGCAACTGTCGCCTATCGTTATAAGATGTGCTGCGTACTCATCATGATTTTTGTTTTCATGGTGTTCTACTTCTACTATGGCCAAATGCTGACGTCGATGAACATCTACGCCATTAACCTAATGGGTGATCAGCTATTGGGCTTCATTCCAATTAGACCTGAATCAAACGTCGCGTTTAACCCGCTCTGGTGTTTTGTATTGGGTGGACCGGTTATTTTTCTTTATGACTGGTTGGAGAGAAAAGGGTTTTCACCAACAATTCCGACCAAGTTTGTGGCTGCATTCGGTCTGACTGCAATTGCATTTGCGCTATTGGGTCTATCGACCAGCTTTGTCGGCGAAGACGGAAAAATCTCTGCCGACTGGATTTTATGGGTGAACTTCTTCCAGTCGTTTGCCGAGCTGATTGTGGGTGCGCTGGGCGCCGGCTTCATTTTTGAAATGGTACCGCGCTACTTGTCTGCGTTCTCGATGGGGCTTCGTGCTGTAGCGCTGTCATTGAGTGGCATCGTCGCGGCGGTGATATCGACCAAGATTGCCTTGCCCAAGGATCAGGTGTTGACGCCTGAAATTATCGAGGGTGTCTATGCCAGTTATTTCTATAACCTGGCTATTCTTGCGGTTGTAATGGCCGTTGTCACCTTGGGCCTGTCTAAAGTGATCGCCAAACTGATCCGCAAAGGTGAGGAATTGGAACAACAGGAAGCTGGGAAAGATATTGCAACTGATCATTAATAACGACGTTTAAATAGGTCGAGCGCCAGCCAGAAGGCTGGCGCTTTCTATTGGCACTATCCAGCCTTGCCTGGTGTCAGATTCCCTTTGAGTATCCTTTCTTTGCGATATGTGTCATTTGTTTCCTAAGCCTTTCATCCGCTATTGACACTTTTCATATCAAGATCTCATAAATGCAAGAAAGCGCATATCCGATATGCCATTAATCTAATAACAACGTTTCGATCATGAAACGATATCTTGCATTATGCTACTTTTCGCAGCGTATAATATTAAAGGAGTTTAGGATGCAAGATGCAAACGCTAGATTTCCGTTTATGGCTAGAGTTTTAATCCTACGTCAATTTTTGTGGGGTGCGGCTTTTTACGGAACTTATGTACTACTAACAAAGTTTTTTCTTGAAGAGTTAAATTACAGTGAAGCAGATACCATCATGATGATGGGTGCTTTTGGTGCCGTGGGACCGGTCTTTTCAGCTGTCGGCGGTTTTGTTGCTGACAGATATATTGGCTCGTTCAGGGCGGTCTACATTGGTTATACGACTTACACCATCGGCTTTTTCCTCCTTGGGTTAGGGGCCAGCGATCTGAATGTTCCTCTGAGTATTTTCTCCATAGCTTTAATTGGTTATGCCCGTGGCCTTTCGGCAACCAGCCCAACCGTCTTGCTCGGGAACTCTTACTCGGAAACTAACCGTGAATCATTCCAGCAGGGTTTAACGGTTAACTATTCAATCAATAACCTGGGGTCGTTCTCATCCAAGTATCTGTTCCCGTTTTTGGTTGCCTTCCTTGCCTATCAAGGTAACTTCTATATTGCATCCGGCTTAATGTCGCTGACACTGGTGCTGTTCGTTATCTTCCGTAAGCAATTTGCGGCGGTGGGCAACGATATTGACCGTCGTCCGGTTGACCTTAAAACATGGGTTTGTTTCGTAGTAGGCTCGGCGGCAATGCTAGGCTTGGTATTCTGGGTGTTCTCAAATCTGGATGCTGGTAAATACCTACTGTACGCCCTGGGTGCGTGTGCGATCTTGTATTTCATTTATGAAATTACCCGTGCAACCGCAGCCTACAAATACAAGATGTGTGGCGTTCTGATCACTATCTTTATTCTGATTGTTTTCTATTTCTATTATGGCCAGATGCTCACTTCAATGAACATCTATGCGATAAATTTGATGGGCGATCAGCTACTGGGCTTCATTCCAATCCGTCCGGAATCTAATGCGGCGTTCAACCCGCTATGGTGCTTCATTCTGGGTGCGCCTGTGATTTACATTTATGCTTGGCTGGAGAGAAAAGGGTTTTCACCAACAATTCCAACCAAGTTCGCGGCTGCCTTTGTATTTAGTGCCATGGCTTTTGCTCTGTTGGGTCTTTCTACCCACTTTGTCGGAGATGATGGCAAGATCTCAGCAGACTGGATCCTTTGGGTTCATTTCTTCCAGTCGCTGGCTGAACTGATTGTTGGCGCGCTAGGTGTCGGTTTCATCTTTGAGATGGTGCCACGTTACCTGTCGGCGTTTGCTATTGGTCTACGCTCTGTTGCGCTGTCGCTCAGTGGCATTCTGGCGGCTGTGATCTCGACAAGGATTGCACTGCCGAAAGATCAGGTGTTGACTCAAGAGATCATTGAAGGCGTGTATACCAGCTACTTCTATAATCTAGCGATTCTTGCTGTAGTGATGGCATTTGTAACCTTGCTGTTGTCTAAAGTGATTGCGAAACTGATCCGTAAGGGTGAAGAGTTGGAGCAGCAGGCCTCAGGCAATGATGTTGCGACTGATCACTAATACCCGGTAATAAGCTTCAAACGCCAGCCATTGGGCTGGCGTTTGTGTTTTCAGCCCAGATTAAGTTACTGATTCATTGCTACTGCACTATTGGTGTCCTTAGCCTCAACCGATATGGTGGCTTTGGTTGATGTCATGTCGACGATATCGACTTTCAGTTTTCCTTTCCCGAGTAACTCATCGACCAGTTTCTGCGGGAATGGCCAGTACTTCAGGTTGGCATTAAGGGTGATATCGCCTGTCACTTCTTCCGGAACAAGGAAGGTGTAGTCAACGACCGAGTATCCGTTAGGCAGAATTCGAGTGTCCGACAGTATTCGGTCCACTTCCCAGACATTGAGATCCACCACATTGCCGTTGGCATCGCCTAGAGTGACTTTAAAGTTTTGTGTTCCTGCTTCGGTGTGTCCGTCTACGATGGCCCCAGAACGATAGATTGAAACCTGGTTTTCAGCTTTGGCATCGAAATCTACCCACACTTCTCGTCCTTCAGGAAAGCCGGTAGGCAATTTGTGCCCGGCACCGACATTGGCCACTTTGACCTTGATGGTCGCCAACTGGCCGGGAGTGAGTGACTCAGGGAGTTCGATAAACTCGATAGTTGCAGCGGAGCGAAGCATTTCGCGAGCAAGCTCGGCGCTGTCGGGATTTCCAAAATACTGATGCAGAGTAGAGTTACCGCCGGTAAATTCATGAGAATAAATGTGATCGCGTTCTTTGCCCATAATGGCAGAGCGGCCTGGGTTGTCTTTAATGCCAGGCCCAGGTGTCATGTGGCAGTCCTGACAGTGAATACCTTTTTCGTTGTACGCACTTTCTTGCCATTCGTCGTAGGTGCGCTCGATGGGCGTACTATTGAAAGGGTGAGAGACGTTATGGCAGACCGAACAAAATTCCGATTTGGTATGAAGATCGGAGAACTCGGTCTTATGATAAGGCGATACCGCATCGGTGCGCGGCCCTAACTTCACGTGCTTCTCTTTGTTGGGAGAGAGGATGTAGGCGCCGTTATCATTACCGCTGATGCCTACAATGTTATGGCATACCTCGCAGTTGACGCCGGGAAGGTGTTCATCGCTATCAAGCATTTCTGCCGTTGCCTGCATGCTGGTCATTCCGATTGGGCTATGACAGGCAATACAGAAATTATCAACTTGTCCATCTGTGGCTTTGCTGGCTCGCCTGAATAACGCTTTGTAGATAGGATCCTCCCACGAGTTTGCCATCACAGAACGTTCCCACTGCTGGTAAATCTCATTGTGACAGCCTTTACAGATTTCAGGGTTTTCGAACATATCTGGGGTGAGTTGCTTGCCATTCGTTGTTGCTCGCGACGGATAGAATGGCATTTGCTGTTCTATCTGCTGCTGAGTTTCTGGCTTGTGAGGTTTCAGCCACTTTTGCATATCTGATGTGGCATGGGAATTAAACGAACTAAGGATGAACAGGCAACAGATAACTATTGCGCCCGTCATTAGGTGTGGTGATACCAGCTTGTTTCGCTGATTATTTTGATAATACTGAGTAAGCCAACTAATCGTTGTTTGGATATTGCCCATAGGAGTACCCGCTGAATGTTTCTATGTGATACCTAATAAAACTGATGCCTAATAAAACAGACTTAGTTTAGGCCGGGTAAAAAGGAGAAAATGTCCCGAAACTGCAATAACCTCACTAGTGAAATGGTTTATTGATTGAGAGTGACTTGAAGTCTGTTGTAGCGCAGTTGAGCAATAATTATTTAGAATGAAGCACATAAAAACGCGATATGATTTGGATAGGCGAGTCATTTGTTCCTTATATCAGGAGATGAAAGTGA
This sequence comes from Photobacterium kasasachensis, assembly GCF_050336885.1. Classification (NCBI taxonomy): domain Bacteria; kingdom Pseudomonadati; phylum Pseudomonadota; class Gammaproteobacteria; order Vibrionales; family Vibrionaceae; genus Photobacterium; species Photobacterium kasasachensis. Next base: position 39,553 of record NZ_JAKJSH010000017.1, on the reverse strand, counting down.
AGAGAGCTTTTGCAATTGGTATGTACATGTCTGGTTTTATGTTGTCTGCCTTGGCGCTGACGGGCTGCGGCGAGGAGTTGAAGCTAACGGTTACCCCCGTTAAGAATGTCGAGAATGTGCAGGTTACCAACCTTAATCAGCTTGATGTGTATTGCCAAACCGGGATCTGTCAATTCGATGTCACGGCCAACCAGCAGGCTAACATCACCGTCAACATGCACTACAGCGAGTCCCGGGTTTTCGAAAAAATTGAGGGTGTCAGCGTAACTGGCAAGCTGGGCTCATCTGTAGTGATGGTCGATGAGAATACATTTACATTGGATGTTTCCGGAGAGCCTGAACCATCAAAACTGCTGGTTGTTGATTACTATCGTAATTAGGCCAAGAATGTAGCCAAGACATCACTCTAACTCGTCTTGGCTAATAGTGTTATTGCGGCTTGTATTTGGGTTAGTGATTCTCTGTTTTTTCTGCTTGCTTTCGCTTGTGTCGGTTGGATGCATTGGCTGCCGGTTTGTCAGGGATCGGTCGTTTTTCCGCGATAAGGTGACGTATGGCTAACACAGGATGCTTCAATAACATTCTCGGTCCTGAATAGCGCATGATTTCCCGTGACAACTGTCTATAGTCGGTTTTGTAACAATGGATAGGGCAGAGACGGCATGTTGGCTTTTCTTCGCCATACGGGCATCTATCCAGCCGCGTATGGGCATACTGGAGAAAATCCTCACATTCTTCACAAATCCCGGCGGTGTTGTGGTGATCTTTACAGTAGATTTTAACCATTGCCTCGATGGTTTTATATTCGGTTTGAAGGCTTCCGAATAGAATAATTGTTTGGTCTGCTTGAGTCATAATGGTTTCTCTACAGCATAAATCTTACTGAGATGCACTAAACATATATTTATAATATACCTACAACTATACGCCGAAAACATGATCTAAATCGTGATTTATATGACAAGAATGCTGAATGTTGTTATGAACATGAAAAAATTATGGCTTTTATCGCACTAAATCACCATGCATGGGTTGATTTCATTGGGTTTGAGCAGTAGTATCCGCTCCTCTTTTTTTGTGGTGGTGTATATGAGCAGATTTGAGTGCCTTGAAAGAATTGTCGACGAATACCGTAAGAAAGTTCGTGACGCGGAGTTTAATAAACAGAATGACAGTGAAGTCGCTAAAGTCCTAGTTCTGCTTGTCGGAAACTCTATGTTCAACTTGGCAGATGAATTTGCAGATTGGGTAAACCGTGGTGGCGATCGCAGCTACGGTGGTAAGTTCTTTGTCTCTAAGCAGCTAATGACGTTGCTTGAGCCTGTGACTTTCCGCGGTGTAACTGTACGCCGTGATTCGATCAAGCTGTTCAGAATTTCCTAATTGTCCGGTTTGTATCGTTTGTTCAATGACTCTCATAAAAGAAAAATTGAAGAACAAATTTATAATCTCGCCTAGCGCAGTCTAAGCCAGATTAGTAGAAAAGGATGCTTCGGCATCCTTTTTTGCATCTGAACGCTGAGAAACGAACACTTTCCGTAATACTTATTGATAATAGCTTTATTTGTGCCTGTGATTGATTATAGAGCGATTTGGTGGTGTTTTGTGCGCATTGTTGTTGTGATTCGTTTGAGGCGCTCAGAAGGCGCCTGAGGCGTTTATGGGCGGTGGCAGTGTTTCCGGTTAGCTGAGGGCGTACCGAATGCTGGATCAGAGCAACAAACTATGGTCAGATAGCGGCCATAGAGATAAATACAAACGTAAGTAAAGTCAGTTAAGAGATTCTAATAAGATGGATGCAGAATTTTGGCATAGCCGCTGGGCGGAGAACCGTATCGGTTTTCATTTAAGTGACATTAATCCAGTACTAACGAAGTATTGGCCTAGGCTAAACACGACACGTACCGATACCGTGTTGGTGCCTATGTGCGGTAAATCAGTTGATTTGGCCTGGCTGGCTGAAAAACATGATAATGTTGTCGGTATTGAGCTCAGTGATATTGCGGTACGGGCGTTTTTCTCCGAGCACTTTTATACGCCGATGGTGACATCGATAGGTAATGGTCAGACGCTCTATGAGTTCGATGAAATTACCATTCATTGTGGCGACTTTTTTGCCACTCGTGTTGAGCCTGTCGATGTGGTTTATGATCGTGCGGCATTGATTGCGATGCCTGAGAACATGCGCAAAATGTATACGGAGCACTTGCTTTCGATGGTGAAGGCTGGTGGACGTATTTTGCTGGTTACTCTGGATTATCCGCAGCCAGAAATGGATGGCCCTCCGTTCAGTGTCACCAAAGATGAAGTTGAGCAGCTGTTCGCTGGTTGTAAGATCACCCACCTTGATCGCGACGATGCCGATGAATCACACCCACGCCGTCAGCGTGGACTGTCACGTTTTGCAGAAGAAGTGTGGCTGATCGAGCTGTAGTTAGCCAAGCTATACCCGTAAACAAAAACAAAAAGGAGCCAGTGGCTCCTTTTTTCATGCTTGGCGTATTTGTATTTTTGTTAAAAAACGACTTTGATATCCGAAGCTGTTTCAACCGCGTCGCTGATTGCCTGATCTGTAGTGTCTCGGCGAGTCAGGGCAACGCCTAAACGACGGCGACCGTTAATTTCTGGCTTGGCAAACAGGCGAACCTGCGTTTGCGGACGGGCCAGTGCAGTTGCCAGGTCATCAAACCGGATGTTGTCGGAAACACCTTCAGACAACACAACAGCCGATGCTGACGGGCCGTAGTGGGTGATAGCGTGAATCGGCAAGCCAAGGAAAGCGCGAACATGCAGGGCGAACTCAGATTGATCCTGAGAGATCAGGGTGACCATGCCGGTGTCATGCGGGCGAGGGGAGACTTCGCTGAACAGAACCTCATCCCCTTTGACGAATAGCTCAACACCAAATAAACCATAGCCACCCAGTGCGTTCACTACTTTTTCGGCAACTTCCTGAGCGGCCTTAAGAGCGTCAGCTGACATTTGCTGTGGCTGCCAAGACTCGCGGTAGTCGCCGTCTTCCTGACGGTGACCGATAGGATCGCAGAAATGCACGCCATCAATGGCACGAACGGTCAGCAAGGTAATTTCGTAATCAAACTCGACAAAGCCTTCGACGATGACACGTCCGGCTCCTGCACGTCCGCCTTCCTGTGCATAGTGCCAGGCTGATTCGATGTCTGCCGGTGTTTTGATCACGCTCTGTCCCTTGCCGGAAGAGCTCATGATTGGCTTGACGACACAAGGTGTACCGATGCGCTCAACTGATGCGGCGAAATCATCATACTGATCTGAAAATTCATAAGGGGAGGTTGGAATAGCCAATGTTTCTGCCGCAAGGCGACGAATGCCCTCACGGTTCATAGTAAGCTTGGTCGCATTGGCAGTTGGTACAACATTCAGCCCATCGGCTTCTAGCTCAACCAGCGTATCGGTGGCAATTGCTTCGATTTCCGGCACCACATAGTGAGGCTGTTCCTTGGCAATAACTTGTTTGAGCGCTTTGCTATCGAGCATATCGATAACATGGCTGCGATGGGCAACCTGCATCGCCGGGGCATTGGCGTAGCGATCAACAGCGATAACTTCAAGACCTAAACGCTGACATTCAATTGCAACTTCTTTTCCTAGTTCGCCGGATCCTAGCAGTAGAACACGGGTTGCATCTGTGCGAGTCGCTGAACCTAACATCGAATTTCCTTACGATAAGTATTGATACTGAGCGCGATCATACAGGAATTTAATCATCACGCAATCGTTTGCGTTGTTTGTTTTTGCTTGGTTTTTGCCTTGTTGTTCCAAGGCTATACTTAGAGGTTTCTTTGTAAAAGTTTTGTCATGATTACTGCGGGGCTATCGAGTCTTAGGGGGTTTTTGGTTAACGTAGGCCCATTATTCGTTACCGACAGTATGATTACGATGAAAAAAGTTTTACTAGGCTTGGCGCTTGCTCTTTCCGTTTCAGCACACGCTTCACAAAGCGTCGGGGTGTTTTTTGGTAGCCCGATGAGTGGTATTCAGTACAAGACGAACGATCTTCGATTTTCTCTTGGCCTGGATGATTTTGGTGTAGCGGTAGACAAGACGTTTAACTTAGGTTCACTCGTCAATGACCCTGATCTAAATAGCATGTACACCTTCGTTGGTGCTCAGTACGTCGATAACAAGTATGACAAACTGGGTGTGCGTTCAGGAGTAGGATTCCAGGTGCCGGTAAGCCAGTTTGAACTCTACGGTGAAGTTGGCCCGACACTGTATGTCGTAGAAGACGTTGATCTGGAGCTAGAAGGCGCACTGGGCGTTCGCTATCGCTTCTAAGTGGATTTGAGTTAGTTGCAAACTAAAAAGGCTGGATACTCCAGCCTTTTGTCATTTGTATTGCTTGTGCCGGGAATGCTTGTGGTGTGTAAGTCGCATTCTGTGACGCTGTCACAAGCGTTGTTCTATTGCTAACCCTATTAACTCTATTTTATGAGTTTTGCTTCCTGGTAGTACTGTTTGGCACCATCATGAAGCGGCGCAGACAAGCCATCTTTAACCATTTCTTCTTTCTTCAGATTGGCAAAGGCTGGGTGAAGTTTGCGGAAGGTATCAAAGTTGGTAAACACGGATTTGACGACCTGATAGATCAACGCTTTGTCTGTTTGGGCCGATGAAACAAACGTGGCACCGACACCAAAGGTTTTCACGTCGCTGGCTGAGCCTTTGTACATCCCACCGGGTACTGTTGCGACACGATAAAAGTCATTCTCGGCAATCAGTTTGTCGACCACAGGCCCTGCCACCTCGACAATCACGCTGTCACAGGATGTAGTGGCTTCCTTGATCGCACCGCTAGGGTGGCCAACGGTATAGATCATCGCATCGATTTTGTTGTCACAAAGGGCTTTAGATTGCTCGGATGCCTTCAACTCGGAAACCAGCGCGAAGTCTTTATTCGTCCAGCCAAGGGCTTTCATCAGTACTTCCATCGTTCCTCGCTGGCCGGAGCCCGGATTGCCGATGTTAACGCGTTTCCCCTTTAAGTCTGTGAAGGTCTTAATGCCAGAGTCGGCTCTGGCGACAACGGTAAAGGGTTCAGGGTGAATAGAAAAAACCGCACGAAGTGATTTGAAAGGGCCTTTGTCGGCAAATTTGCTGGTTCCATTATAGGCGTGGTATTGCCAGTCTGACTGGGCGATCCCCAGATCAAGCTCACCAGCCCGAATTGTATTGATGTTATAAATTGACCCGCCGGTACTTTCTACCGAGCAACGGATGCCGTGAGCGTCACGGTCTTTGTTGACCAGACGGCAAATCGCACCGCCAGTTGGATAATACACACCTGTAACGCCACCAGTACCAATGGTGATGAATGATTCTGCGCGTACCGTGATTGAGAAGAGCAAAGAAAAAAGGCTAATGAAAAGAGACGCTAAACCAAGTTGCTTCATATCAGGTTCCTCTGAGTAACAAATTTCTCCGTACGATTGAAAAGTATAGAAGAGATACCGTAACTCACTCAGTTTCTTCGTAATAATGAGCAGTTGTTCTAATTGGCTAGCAAGAAAAAGAAAATCCCCGGCAGGCGGGGATTTTGGGGAGAAGTGATGGGTTAGGCTGCTTCGCTTTTAACGGTTGCCTTTTTATTTTCCCACTGGGTGATAAAGGCGACGGAAGCGATAATAATGGCAGCGCCAAGCCATAGACGGCCCGGCGGTACCCAGCCAAAGACAACCCAGCCAGCCAGTACGTTCAAAGGAAGCTTGGCATGGTCAAACGGCTGAACGAATGAGGCATCGGCAACCGCGTAGGCTTTGGCAATCGACCATTGTGCCAATGCTGTCAGCAATCCGGCTCCGGCAAGCAGTACCCATGTCAGCCCGCTTGCAGGCATAGTGAAGTCCGGCACCGCAAGAAACAGGTTGAATGGCGTGATCAGAATCAGCAGGTAGACAACCATCGTCGTTGGCGAGTCATCGACAGACATCTTTTTCACCATCAGTGAATAGCAGGCCCAGAAGAATGCAGCACCAACAGGCAGTAATGCTGCCCAACTGAACGAGTCGGCCCATGGCTCAAGAATGATCATCGCACCAACAAAACCTGCCAATGTTGCCGCCCAGCGTGCAATACCGACTTTCTCTTTCAGGAACAACCCAGACCCGATAGTGGCAAACAATGGTGAGGTCATAAGCAGCGCAATACCCTGCCAGATAGGCACCGGATAGGCGAGTGCCCACAGCCAGAGCTGAATACCAATTACTGAAAGGAACACACGTAAACAGTGCATGCCAAAGTGTTTGGTTTGCAGTGCCTGCCTTAGACCCAGGCTTCTTAACCAAGGGAAGATAGCGATAAGGGCAATGAAATATTGAATAAGTGCAACAGTGGTTGAGGGCAGGTGAAGCATGACACTCAGGTATTGAGCCAGGCTGTTGACGATAGCAAATGCAAGCCCTGCGGTTAGCATCCAGCTGGCGCCCTGGAGCGGATTGTGGTGATGAGACATGGGTAATATTATCAGTACAGGTAATAAAATCTTACGGCATCATACCCCTGCATAAGAGAGGATGAAACTGATTTAAAAAGAAAAACCGCCATTCGGCGGTTTTTAAATAGTCAGATTATGCTGCGCTACTGTTAAGCCGCTACATAAGTAAGAGGTACATCTGGGTTCAGCGCTTCCAAGGTGTTTTGGGTATCTGCCAGGTGGCTGATAGTGCTGTCTGATTTTTCTACCAGTGCCGCTTCTTCAATGTCTGAAAGCGGGTAGCCAGCCATGTTCATGTTAACCAGTGCAACCTGAAGCGGTGGCAGGCTTGGGTTGAACGCTGCGTTCTCGGCATACTTACCAATGAAGGTTTTACCGTCTTTGGCTTTTAGTGCAACACCACTGAAGTTCTTGGTGTATGGCGCGTGAGAGCCGTTGGCTGCCGCACATGCTTCTTTAATCAGTGCTTCGGTCGCATCGGTTTTCAAACCATGGTCAACGCTCGCCAACAGGGCATCAGTAATGTTCAGATCAGCAGGACCGAATGACTCAGGCAAGTATTCCTGAAGCTTTTTCGCTGCGCGTTCAGGTAGCTGGACAACCAGGCTCTGTGCTGTAGTCAGCTCGTTCATGAACTGGCGACAGTGGCCGCAAGGGCTGTAGTTAATGGTGATATCGGAAATTCCTCTTTCACCCTTCACCCAGGCATGGCTGATTGCAGACTGTTCGGCGTGAATGGTTTGCGACAGAGAAGCACCGACGAATTCCATGTTAGCGCCAAAGTAAAGGCGACCAGATTCACCGCGCACAATAGCACCGACGAAGAAGTTGGAAATCGGAGCAACGGAATAGGCTGCAGCAAGAGGAAGCAGAGCAACACGCAGTTCACTGTCCGTCATCTGTGTCTTAGCGAGCAGCTGTTCGAATACTTCTGGGCTCAAAGTTGCATCAAAGTTTGCATCTTCTAAAACAGGCTTAATTGCAGTCGCCAGATCAGAGGGTAAAGTGCCTAAAGCATCCATCACTTTAGTATGCATGAGTGTTACTCCGTATTGTGTATGGAGAAACATTGTAGGCGCAGTGATTAATTTCATGTGTGATCTTTGTCACAGATACCTAATCGCCGTTACACGCATTACATAAATGAGAGTGGTGTCACACAGATTTTAATTTTCGCGCCTTTATTTATCAATAAGTTAACGATGTATTCGATTACCTGCATATATTGTGAATACTAATGTCTTAGCTGAATAACTTTAAGATTAGTGGAAAAATAGCCGGTGCAAGGATAGATGTCATTACACCGCAGATAACAAGCGCCAGTGAACTGAATGCGCCATCCTGATAGTTTTCTTCCGCCGCTTTTGCCGTTCCAAGGGCATGAGATACCGTCCCCATGGTTAGTCCTTTTGCGATAGGGGCTTCAATCCCCACTAACCGAAATAGCGGGTAACCCAATACCGCGCCGAACAAACCCGCAATAATCACCATGATGGCCGCAATTGCCGGAACACCGCCAATCTGTTCAGAAACCGCCATTGCGATAGGTGTAGTAACAGATTTAGGCAAAATGCTTGCCGTTAGCTGAGGATCGGCACCAAGCGACAAAGCGATGCCGGCTCCGGTTAGCATCGACAGAACACTGCCAGCCAGACACGCGGTGAAGATGACTTTCCATTTTTGTCTGATTTGGGACAGCTGTTCATAGAGGGGAAACGCCAATGCGACGACAGCAGGCTCAAGCAGCGCGTTTAGCCATTTGTTTTGTTCGAAATAGGTCTCATATGGCACGTTCAACCATACCAGCAGAGGAATAATGACAAGCAGGCAGATCAAAAGTGGGTTGACGATAGGGTGCTGAATGTACTTTGAAATATACCGGGCAATATAGAAAACAATTAATGTTGTAGCCAACCAGATCATCATTTTTCCTTGTAGTGAGTCGCCACGCCAATAACCAGAAAAACAATCAGGCTGCTGCCAATGGTGCTGAGTAAAATCGGTAAGGTGTTTGCGGAGAGTAAATCAAGATAGTTCATCAGGCCGACGCCAACAGGAACGAAGAGCAATGCCATGTGGCGAATGAGCAGATGGCAGCCTTCTTTTGCCCAACTGGAAGGGATGAGCCCCATTGAGAGCACGATGAATAGAAGCAACATGCCGATGATGCTACCGGGAATAGCCAGCTGGGTAAGGTGCTGTATCGCCTTGCCGATAAACAGACAAATGAGAATGACAGAAAAGGAACGGAGATATGCCATGAGCCTTGATTCCTAACGAAGAGACTCATTCATCATACAAAACAAATGTGATCTAAGCCACAAAAAATTTGAACGCAAAAATACCGGTTGCTAGAAGTTTGAAACAACCACAATCGCAACCCCGGCAGCAGCTAGTAACAGCACTGAAATCTTATGCAATAGGCTGTATTTAACAATGTGCTCGGTGGCTGACTCTAGCTTTGGTTCCTGGTTACTTTCGGCAGGAAGTCTCGGTTGTTTATCAAAGGTATGGACAAGACGGCATGTTTTGTCTGGGAGGGGAACGCGAAAGCCAAAGTGAGGAATAACTTCAATCGGAATGGACATCTCGCCATTGTATTCGAGCTTTTTTGTCAGCGAGATCAATAGAGTATTTAGATCATAGTGGCTGTTGCTTTCGTGGCTGTAGGGATCGACCTGAGTGAATGTCTTATCAAACAGCGACTGGGCACTGATCACCTCACCGGCGAAATAGCACAGGGTTTCCAACAGGCGAGACTCATGGACCGTGAGCACGGTTTCGGTGTTGTCTTGCCATACCAACAGACGCAGATCGGGCTCAAAATCCACACTTTCAAAGCGATAGCAACGCGTTAATGCTTTAGTCGTCATATCAACCACTTAAATACCAATGAATACTAAATTCGATACTTGCGACGTAATCTCCATTGCAGCGCAGGTGCGCTTAATGGCGATTTCGTCTGATCAAAAAAACTTGGACTCAGACTGCAAGGCTGAATGAGTAAAATCTGACTTTCGTTCAGATACCTTCGTTATAAGTGTTGATGGCAATCGCACTAAGTTCAAATCTCGAAAATGGGATAATGTCTTAATAAAAAGCCCTCCGGCTTTGCAAGCCGGAGGGCTTAGATAAAATAACAAGGTATTACGGTGAGTTAGCCAGCTAAACAGCAAAGTGTAACGGCTTACATAATCACTGCATTGTTATACGAGGCTGTCTACATATTCATACACYGCTTTGAGTATCGCCATTTTGGCTTCATCCGCCTGGTGAGTCATGGCAGTTGCCTCGAGGTTTTCCATATAGGCAGGCAGATTGGATTCAAAGTAATCCTGACAATGGTGCTTCCATTGCTGCTGTTCTTTGTAGTCCAGCGTCATCGGGAAGTTTCTGGCACGGTAACGGAACAGCAATGGCTTGATGCGTTTGTCGTCGACATTCAGCTCGAGATTCGCCAGCTCTTCCGGTGCTGTTTCACGGATAATGTCGATCGTTGAGCGATCAGCATTAGAGAAGAAACCATCGTACAGCATGGCATCGACATTGGTGTTGGCTTCATATTCACGTTCAACGCTGTAGATAGCCAGCAGTTTCTCACGAATTTCAGGGTGAGACTTTAATAGCTGCAAGTTCTCCAGACACTTCTGGCGGTCGATTCCGATCCGATCTGCATCCTCGGCCTTGAGCGTTTTGGCAGGCGCCAGAACCGGACACTTGTTTAGATGCACCAGCTTAAGCGGAACTGGCAACTCATCAGGGCCAAGGTCAATGCGCTTCGTGTACAGCCTTTCACGCAACGTATCGGCATCAAGCTCGATCAACGGGGTAGGATCCATTGCTAGGTTAACCGTGATCACAGCATTCTTGTTATCCGGATGCCAGGCCATTGGCACAATCCAGCTGGTATTGCCGCACTCGACACCAAACATACCGGAGACATGCACCAGCGGCGTCATTTCAACAATATCAACCAGCTCCTGCAGCTTGCGCTTGTGACGCAGGCTGAATAGGTAGTTAAATAGCTTAGGCTGGTTTTGCTTTAAGATCTTCGCCAGCTCAATTGTCGCGTAGACATCAGCCATCGCATCGTGGGCATTGGCGTGTTCGATACCGTTGGCAACGGATAAGTGTTCAAGCTTAAAGCTTGGCAGGCCATCTTCGTTATCCGGCCAGTTGATCCCTTCCGGTCTTAATGCATAGCAAGTACGCATGATGTCGAGCAGATCCCAGCGCGAGTTACCGCTTTTCCACGCCCATGCGTACGGGTCGTAGAAGTTACGGTAAAGGGTATAACGGGTAACCTCGTCATCGAAGCGAACGTTGTTATAACCAATCACACAGGTATTCGGCTTCGAAAGCTCGGCGTGAATACGGGCAATAAACTCCGGCTCCGATAAACCCTTCTCATGCGCTTCCTGAGGCGTGATCCCAGTAATCAGGCACGCTTCAGGCGTTGGCAGATAGTCCACCGGCGGTTTGCAGTAAATAACCAGCGGCTCACCGATAATGTTGAGATCCATATCGGTACGCACACCCGCAAACTGACACGGACGATCAGTCGAAGGGGTAGCGCCAAAAGTTTCATAATCTAGCCAAAACAAAGTTGGCTCATTTGTATTGTTCATAGTGTTTTCCAGAAACCATTGCATTCGTATTAAGTGCTTGTTCTAACAATGGCTTTTCAATGCTATACTGTTCATACATACAGTAGTTAATTCTTGCACAGTTAGGTTTGGGATTTGCATTTGCGTCCAAATCTGCGTCCAAAATTTTGCGCCGTGCGTCCAAAACTAGTGTCCATTCAGGGAACGAAAACAAGGTGTTAGTATGAGCATACTCGATCGACAACTTAAACTGATTTCCAAGCAAGAAACCTATGATGGTCCATCAGAATTAAACGATGGTGAAGGCCTCATAGCTCGCATCACATCTTCTGCGGTTATCACCTTTCAGTATCGCTGCCGATTCAACGGTACAAACCTTAGAGTCAAGATTGGTAAGTATCCCGCAACTAGCCTGAAAGAGGCAAGGCGGAAACATAAAATCATGATGGAATTGAGGGAATCAGGCCGAAATCCCGAGATTGCGAATGGGGTTGGTGGTAGTGGTGAACAAGATTTCGTCACTTTAGACGACTGCGTGAACTACTGGCTGAAACACTTTGTCCCCACCTTGAAGAAGGGGATACAAGCACTTTACCGATCCTTTGCCAATAACTACTTCCTTGGCACCTTCCCCGACAGAAACGTCGAAACCATACCCGCCCGAGAATGGATGCAATGGCTAGAGGCTATACCCAAACTACTCCTAGGTGCTAGTTTCAGCGAGAATTACTTGGCTTATAGGCTAGGCACCGATTTGAAAATCTAGTGTTTCTAAATTAATAATCGGTAACAACGCATAGAAGCCAAGTAAACTCGCCCTATGGGAGTGAGCCAGCGCACCTATTTCTGTGTCAAATAACATTGAAAGGGAGCGCCATTCCTAACGTTATTTTCCTTGAACTGAGCACGCTGGACTCACTCTGAATTCTGCACCTAGGAGTAGCTTGGGTATATAGCGCTGAAAAGCCCAAAACTGCCAATTCCATCTTCACCACGCTCCGCGCCTGCCTCAACTTCTGCAAAAGCAAATTCATTATTGAAAGAACCGACCTGGACCGAATCAAAAAACAGAATGTCGGTATGCGGCCAGAAAACGGAAGCCGTGTTCCTACCTGGTCTGAACTTGCCCAAATCTGGTTAGCCATAGAACGCAGCAGGGCTAGTACTGCCAATAAAACCCTTCACCAACTCACCATGCTATGGGGCAACCGGCTATCAGAGCTGCGCCTTGCCCGCCGTTCCCACTTCGACATGAAAGCGGGCATTTGGACCGTGCCCAAAGAGCTCAGCAAAACCAACAAGCCCATTCGAAGGCCGATCCCCACCAAAGTTAGATCTATTTTAGAACGCGTTATGGCGACATATGACGACGTGTTGTTCCCAGGGCAAGACGTCAACACTCCAATTAGCATTGCTGCTGCAAACCGCTATATACGCCGCATACGCGAGAGCCTGCCACTAGAGCATTGGCGAACGCACGATTTCAGGCGTTCATTGTCTACAGGCGCCTCTGAGCTGGGTGTAATGCCACACGTAGTAGAGAAAATGCTAGGCCACGAGCTGGGCGGCGTACTGGCCGTTTACAACAAGCATGATTGGTTAGAGGACCAGCTTAAGGCTTATGAGTTATATGCCGACAAACTGTCAGATTTTCTGGGCACTAATGACTGACAACCTGTTTACACCTTAGTTTTCATATGGTTTCATACTTAAATATTCGGTTGGGGAATATGTGTGGCAGTAGTCAGCGGGTGGTGAGATTTGCGAACGCTGAATGTTAATCTTCTGCGGTTATCTTGGACCTAAGGAAGATATATGAACAGAGTTCGTAGAATATAATATTAGGCATTTGAAGAGGATCGTTATGAGTTTACAAGAGTTATTTAGCGTATCTGCTGTAATAGTCAGTTCTGTCGGAAGTGCAGGTGCAATTATATTTGGTTTGTCATCTTGGTTAGGAAAGGTGTGGGCAAATAGATTAATGGAGACTGAAAAGTTCAAGCATCAGCAAGAACTAGTTACCATTACTGAAGATATTAAAAATAAAAACAATGTGGAGTTAGAAAAACTAAAAGCTAAAATTGAAGCAAATTCTCATGTGGAAAAGCTAAATAAAACACATGAACATGAACAACGAAAAAAAATCAAAGAAGTTATATCGAAAAACAAAATTAATATTATTGATTCCGCTGAAGCATTAAATCATAGAATGTGGAACTTCAACGAGAACTATTCGGAAGGATGGCATGTTAAAAATAACAAAGAAATTGATTCTCAATATTATCTATACTCTTTTTCATATAGGCTACTAGTATTCTTCTCTTGGTGTAATAAAGTAGAAAAGGAAATGATCTATTTAGATTCAACAATAGCAGAAGAGAAAGACCTTGATTTTGTAAAGTTTCTCAAACTATTTTCACAATTAATGTGTGACGCATCGTTGTTTAGAGGCTTTGAATACGACTATAGTCGTGACACGGATCATTTCTTTAAGAACGATTTTCAATCATTTGTTAGTCAAATTTCCTTAGAAAATGGTGTAATTTCTTTTGATGAGTTTAAAAATAAGGTAGAAAACAGAGAAATTAATGTTGATAAGATGGTGAACTTTTTATCTGGAATAAACCCAAATGAACAGCGGCTCAGGTGGTTTCGCTTAGAGTGTTTGCACTTAGTCTTGTTGATGTTTATTAACACGTTTGGCTATGATTTTCAGTATACAGACACAAAAAAAATCAATGGGTTAATTACTAAGAATAAGAAAAAACCAAAATTTTCTAATTTGAAGACCATGATAAGTGACTTTAAATTGCAAAATAATTCAGAGGTAGAGCAGATTTCATCAAGACTAAATTCCTAACAAGGCAATCAAGGTGATGCGTTACACTCGGCGGTTTTGGTATAAAACTCGGTGCGCTTTGCTGGTTCGGTGGGGTATACCTTATTGCAGGCGTTAGATGCTCAAGCAAAAAGTATATTTATCACCAGATGTAATTGAGAATACATAGCCAATGTTTATTGAAATTAAAATCCAAGAAAATAGAGAGGAATCAAAATGTGTGCAGAAATATTCACTGCAAATACTCAATACGATGATCACTTAGGTACAGCTGCCGCAGATGATGCTGACAACGATAGCCTCATCGAATGGTTAAGAGAGGAAGGGCATGCTGAAGATTACGAGCACCTAACTGGCGTCGAAATGTACGTAAGCGATTCTGCGTTGGGGGACGATAATCCGGTTTGGGTTGGAGTTTTGTTAGAAGATGAAAATGACGACTCAATAAGAAAGATTAGAGTTAACATGTCATTCGAGGGCTTCTTCTCTTCTTTTAAAAGGTTCAATGTCAAGATATCTCGCAGTGGTGATTTGACTGGTGAAGAAGTGTTAGTTGATAGCACCACTGAGTTAGACTGACGCATCTAACAAATTGCTCAAGCAGGACAGCTAACCTATGGCATTTTTGGTTCGGTTGAGTTTAGTGATTACGGTGGCTTTTCTTAAGTGTAGTGGTGTTAGCTGCTACTTAGCAAGTCGCTATGTCCATGAAAGGAGTTATTAAAATGGGTAGTACTAAAGAATATTGGTTTGACCATATTGAAGCGCAAAAGAATTACCGATTAGCTAACCTCTTAGGGATTACTTCGGATGAATTAGATCAGATTGTTTATGAGATCGACGGGGACTACAGCAACGATGGTTTACTTTATGGTTACATTGTTCAATTCGGCGATGATAACGATCCTTCAATTATGAAGAAAATAAATGGTTTAACGTCAGGTTCATACGTAAGTCTATCTCCATGGGAGTTGGATAATCCCGAGGAAGATGAACTTGAATGGGAGGTCATTCATTCAGAACAACTAGAAATGTTTAATAAGCAGTTGGTAGAGCTACCAGAGATACTTAAAATAGAAATTACTGACAGTGCGGAATTTAGCCTGTTAGTAATGCTACACGCTCATATTGTTTCTGCGTTAGAGCATTTCCTCGCAACTACATTTATTTATCGCGTTACAAATTCTGATAAATTAACAAGAAAATTGATCGAAACTGATCCGAAATTTGGGAGTCGAAAGTTTACAGTTAATGAAATTTACGCTCAGCATAGTAATATTAAATTAACAGTTGCCACATATTTAAAAAATATTATCTTTCATGATATGCGAAAGGTTAAACCAATGTATGTAGAAGTACTTTCTTATGATTTTGGTGATGTATCTTGGTTATTTAAAGCTGTTGTAGTTAGGCACGATTGTGTTCATAGAGCGGGATATGATAAGCAAGGTTCTCCAGTGTTAATATCTAGAGAAAGTCTTAATGAATTAATCAATAATTGCCGAGATTTGGCGGAAAAAATCGATATTCATGTTCAAGATCTCGAATAATAAAGACATAACAAACTGTTTAATAGTGATTCGCAACACGTGGCATTTTCAGTTCAAGGTTGGGTTTCGCGTTTACGGTGCAATGTTTAGGTTAGGTGGTAGCGTTGCTCACACCTTAATGCGGCTACATGGACTCCCCAGGTTGTCAACAACAGCGTCAGGTAATATAAGGTTTGGGACTGCCGCTCTACATTCGGTCTGTTTACTGGCTTTTGATGCCATGACCCTGATGACACTACGCGGTTGCGGTTCCTCATTCGTTAGAAGGCATTTTTATTGCCCGCCGCATTATCAGGTTTTCCCGCAAAAGGTCTGAACCTTACATCATCATTGGCTATTGCAATGACCCGGTGAAGCTATTTATTCCTTAAGAAAACAGTTTGTCTTTATATTGGTTGGTACTCGGTGTCGTTGTTCAGTAGCGACCAGATTATCCGCGCATTCTTGGCTGCCAGTGCCACAATAGCCCGTTTGAAGCCTCGCCGTTCGACCAAGCTTTTACACCATAAACTCAAGCGGTCAGTCTTGTTACCGATGGCTGAGATAACAGCCCTGGCACCATGAACCAATAATGTCCTGAGGTACTTATCGCCTTTTTTGGTTATTCGGCCGAGCCGAGGCTTCCCTCCGGTTGAATATTGTGACGGCACTAATCCGAGCCAAGCAGCAAAGTCGCGCCCTTTGTCGAACTGCTCACCTTTACCGATACTTGCTATGACGGCGGTGGCGGTAATAGGGCCAATGCCAGCAACTTTCATGATTTTCTTTGCATTATGACTGCGAGATACCAGCATATCAAAGCAGCGTTCTTGGTCAGCGATTCGGTGATTGATATTGAGTAAGTGCTCGTAACTATCGGAGAGGATAGCTCTTGCTAAGTCGGGCAGTTGGTTTTCAGCATCTTCAAGTGCTTCGGGAATGGCTTTTTGTATAGCATGACGACCCTTTGGGGCGATAATACCAAACTCGGCCAGCATTGCTCGTATTTGGTTAAGTAAGGCTGTTCGCTCATGAACCCAGTTATCACGGGCTCGATGTAGCAGCAAAATAGCTTGCTGGTCAGGTGATTTGATTTTAACGAAGCGCGTTGAAGGGCGGGTGACAGCCACGCAGATAGCGACGGCATCGTTGAGGTCATTTTTGGCCCCCGTCCTGAAAGGCGCCACATATTTTGACGCCATTATCCTAACGGTATGCCCAAGTTTAGTGAGCTCTCGAGCTCAATAGTGAGAGGCTCCACAGGCTTCCATCCCGACAATGGCTGGCGGGATATTGGCAAAGGTCGAAAGGACTTTAGACCGAGTTATTGTTTTGTGGATCAATAGCTTGCCTTGATGATCCTCGCCGTGGATACTGAAAGAATGTTTGGCTAAATCAATGCCATAAATTGATTGTGACATGGTGGCCTCCAGTGATAAGACTCAGACTTACCAAGTGTGGCAAAGTCTGATGAGGGGGAGTCCATGTCATTCGTTATTTGTTTCTGATCTAACAATTTGTATGAGCTTTTGTTGTGAGATTGAAATGCAAGTTGACCTGTTGTTATTGTCTTTGTAAATGGCTACTAGGAATTGAATTGTGGACGGAAGAGTACTGAAATTAAAGACAGTTGAGTCGTGTGAGAAGTTTAAATCTAATGCTCTAAGGCTTGGCGAAAGTGAATTGGCAAAACAAGCAACATTGAGAGCAGTGGCGATCCGGGCTGAACAATACGGTTGTGAGACGGAAGCTGAAAGATTAGCTATCGAAGCGGTTTATGCTTACGAGGAAGTTCTTTCAAATCGTAATGGGAAAAAAACTAGAGCCTCGAGAACTTGGCAGATGATTGAGCGTCGTGGTGTAATAGATGCAGTTGAGAGAGCGGTAAACCGTGAAGATGTTACTCAAGGGTACAAATCTTTAGCTGAAATGGGTTTAGAAGAATTTGCTTTCGAAGCAGTAATTTTGAAATTCCCTGAGTTATTTTCACAAGAAGTGGTCAAAAAGTCTAAAGAACGCTTGTCAAATTGGAAGCGTACATAACAGAGCATTTAAGAGTGTTTCCCAACGCTTAGCATTCTTAGTTCAAGGTTGGGGTTCGTGCTTAGGTAGTAATGGCTTAGGATAGGTGGTGGCGTTGTTCACACCTTAACGCGCCTTTTCACTGATCTTAATGAGGCTTGTCATGAACAGCGATTTCAGGCGATGCCTAACTTTTGGTGTACTCAGTTGTGGTTTACAGTAGATTGTCGTTCAGGACGGTCAAAAAGTGGTTGAACGCTATTTGACTAAAGATAGAATGAGCAAAAACCCTTAACATAAGTCTATGAAAAAGCAGAAACTAGATGCTATGATCTAATCACTATGTCTTTTTTTAGGTTAAAACAGCAATGCTCATTCGGAATGCGTCATGAACATCTCTGAAAGGATACTTGTTTCGAGGTTGTTTTCGCGAAAGTCGATGTTAATGTTGGCTCAAGAAGACGGTCATAAAAAAATTAGAGATGAAATTCTCGCTCCTCTTGGTGAAGAGGTCGAGACGCTGAGGAATGCATTTGATTCTATATATTCGAATTTGCTTAGTGAATACCGAAATGAGTATGTATACAAAAATGCAATAGCTGAGAAAATTGTGAAGGGGCGGCATCGCTTAGCCAACGTATCATACTTTACAGAATTTAGAGTACGTAAAGTTATTGCTGATTGTGTTGTTGTTAATGGTTCTTCTACAGCATACGAGATAAAAACAGAATATGATTCGTTTTCTCGATTAATTAACCAAATAAACACTTATAAACAGGTGTTTGAAGTGGTTAATGTTGTAATACCTGAAAGTAAATTGGATAAGCTATTACCAATTCTACCAAATGATATTGGTATCGTTATTTTGACCGAGCGTTATACCTTTAGTGATGTTCAAAATTCAGCTATACATACTAATTCTTTAGATCACGACTTAGTTTTTGACTGTTTAAATAAATCTGAAGTATTCGATATAATATTAAGAAACTTTGAAGAGCTCCCTGATGCAAAGCCCGCTTTTGTTAGGGAAGCATGTAAAGAGATGTTTAGTTATCTTTCTAAAGATCAAGCCTGTCGAGAGTTTAAATTAGCGCTAAAGCAACGAGCGGCTATCGAGAAAAATAAAAAAACTCTGGTTGGTTTTCCTAACTCATTGTTATCTTTGTTATGTGTGTCCAATTTTTCAGATAAGAGCTATGGCATCATGTTGCATAACCTAGACCAAAAATTGACCTAAAGAGGTGTGGTTATGTACTTTCCTTTACTTCGAGGGAAACAGAATGAACTTTTAGCTTTAAGAGAATGTAAGGAACAGTTGGCGAAGTCCGGGAAAGTTATCCCAATTATTGAGCCTGTAACTAAAGGCCATTCTAATTTAATAAAATGCTTGAATGAACTCGGTAAAGAAAAAGTTGATCATATAGTAATTTACAATTCAAATAACGGTGACGTTGGAAAAGACCAGGACTTGTGTGATGAGATAATTTGTGAAGTTAGAGAAAACACAGAAACGAATCATTTCGCATTAGTTATATCAAGTACTACTCATCAAGAAGAAATCAAAAATTTTATAAAAAACATCGGAAATTGCCGATTTTCTTTCATTCATGAGTCCTCATTTTCCACCCCTGAGTTTCTAATAGAAACATCAAAAAGTTCAAACTTTCAGTACCATATCTTTACGGATTCAAAGGTCAGTAGGCTTTATAAGAAGAAGTTCTCTAGTTTTAAAATAGTAAATATTAATTGCTGCTTTAGAGCAGTTAGCAAGAATGCAGATTTTGCAGAACCAAATCTAGAACTATTTAGTGATGCTCATTTGACATATATAGATGATGGGTATTATGGCTTTGGTGACTTTACTGTTTTACCTGAAAAATTCAAATCAAACGGATTTCAACCATATACAGCTGCGTTGCACTTAACGTATGAGGTTAGGAATACATATGAAGTCTGGGTTCGTCATTTCTTGTCAGAGATTTATGATTATCCAACTTCAGATCAGGCGAAATTGATTCATGAAGCTTTACCTGAGTTAGTAACTTTTATAAATAAGTTCAGTGACTACTTTGAATTTTCAAGTGCTGTCAAAGAGCTATTGAAGATTCACGATGAAGGTAAGTCTACAAATTTGGGGTACATTAAAAAATTATCAATAAAGCATCACCTAGAGCTTATGATGAAAGTACTAAGCAGCCAGTGAAAATAATGCTGGCATGCTAAAAGCGGCCCCTCGGCCGCTTTTAATCCTCACCGCCCACAGCCACCAATACCTTCTTTCCATTCTTCAACTGCAGAACGTAACCACCGTAGCGGCATAAGTGTAACCGGATCTGGGAAGCCGCGGTTTTGGCGCCATTTGTAGATGGTGGCTTTGCTGGAGATTTGGAACATCTCCAACACTTCTTTATGGCTGATCAATTGCGGTGATGACTGTTCATCTAAGGTTGTAACTGGTTGAGATTGCTCGGGTGAATGTTCCTGATTCTTTTCAGAATTCAACTGTGACGGTGTCACGTTAATGTCTGATTTAACACTATAAGAGACATCAACAGTAGGGTAGTTAGTGTAATTGTACATTTTGCTGCTCCTCATCGGCTTCGAACCAGGCATCTACGCCGTCAGTTTCAATTTCACCAGTGGCGCAGCAGTTGAGGCACTTTGCTTTATCGCCGTCATATAGCCATTCGTCATTGCCAAGTTCGCTATTTTTCTCGAGAAAGCCACTTCGATTTTGTTACTGTCGCAAACTGTGCAGTTTAGCCACGTTATTCTTAGTTTCTTACTCATCACGATTTCCTTAATTCGGGTTGTTACTGGTCTAAAGCGAATAACCGACATAAAAAGCAGCACAGCCGATGGCGTAAATGATTACTGGTAAATATTCCATCATGAATCCTCCGTTGAATTTGGTAGTAGCTGCGGATCGAAAATCCTTACCTGATTTGTTGTGTGCCAGCATGGTAACAACGCTCGAAGAGACGGCATAAGAAGATGAAAATTGAAAAGTTGCTAGGTAAATTCGGAATGAAGGGGATCACCTACGGCCCCCGAACTGGCGGAAAAGCATTGCTCAGCCTCGACGAGCAGCTGGCAGTAGTAGGCATTACATGGAAGGAGTCACCGGTTGGCTTCCACATCCTATTTGTAGAATGCCTATCCGACAGGGATTCAGCCAAAGAGCTATACCAAC
Organism: Photobacterium kasasachensis; assembly: GCF_050336885.1. NCBI lineage: Bacteria > Pseudomonadati > Pseudomonadota > Gammaproteobacteria > Vibrionales > Vibrionaceae > Photobacterium > Photobacterium kasasachensis. Next base: position 18,891 of record NZ_JAKJSH010000017.1, on the reverse strand, counting down.
TAACCTGGTTAGAAGCCGCCAAGGCCATGCAAAAATGGCGCGGCGTCTACCCACCCAAAGCTATCGAAGCTCTGTGCCTAACCGCCATGGCAGAAGCCACCCAACAACTCGGCCAACTCTGCCCCGAGTGCAACGGGGCGGGGAAGCTAGCCAACAAGCACCGCGTCACCCGCAAGTGCCCATGCTGCAAAGAAGGCCGCATAGAGTGGACAACAGAAACCCGCTTCGCGCTCTTCTGTCAGAAACTACCGATCACCTATTCACGATTCAAAAGGTACTCAACAGTATTAGAAAAGCTGGTTGAATGGCTGGTAGGGCAGAGAACTGCTGCTATGTTGGCGCTACAGGGTAGGGTGGAGAGGGAAGAGGCTGAGGTGTTGGAGGTGGCATAGGGGGAGTGTGAGGTAAGAGAAAGGCGACGGGAGTCGCCTTTATTGCTGATAGGTAGATAATAGAATTAGATTCTAAATCTGTTTCTTAGGCCTAAACCTATAAGAAATATAAAAGTTAAGCTAAGAATGCTTTGCAGCCCTATAATAGAATATATCCAATACCCGTATTCACCGTTTCCCCCAAAGAGTATTTCAAGTCCAGTGTTACGAGCTCCACGTGAAATAGGTATAAATGAAAAGCTGTTACTGGCTGAAAAAATAAGAGCATCCCAAAATGATGATGACTTTATTTTTGGTAGGTGACTATATATTAAGGAAAAAAGAAATATGTTAGCTATTAAGGCAATAAATGGTCGAGAGATATTAGAGCCATAATCACAAATGGCTGAAAATGACTTATCTAATAGAGATGGGAAGAAACCAATTTCATGCCATCTTTTCGCTTTCATTTCTTGCGCATGGAAATACAGAGCTTTTTCATGGTTCTTGTTTGAGTCTGATATTTCTTTCAACCTTCTAAATCGGGTTGCATCAACTGGGTCTATTGCTTTTCGACATATACCATTAGTTCGATTCAGTTTACATTTGAGGTTTGCAACAGATACTTGATTGGTGATTTTTATGTTAGTGAGATCGATAACAAAGTTAAAGTTCCCTGAAATATCTAATGACTTCTCAAAGTTTGAGTATTTAAAAGATAACTGTTCTAATGACTCGGTATTTGATAATCCTGAAAATGAGACTCTGTTTTTAAAATCTGTTTTCTCAAAGTTGTAAGAACCGACTCCAACTGTAACATTCGTAAAATCAAATGAACCATCAACAGTAGATTTTTGAAAGCTAAAATTTCCGTTTCCTAGAAAAGTTCGATCAAAGTCTACTGAACAATTTGTAAAGGTTGTTCTTTCGAAGTCAATTTTACCATTACAGAATATGGACCTCGCAAACACCATACGCCCATCTGAGAGTATTGCATTATTGAATGAGATATCACCATTACCGAATTTGCAGTCTTGAAAAAAGACACTTCCTTTTCCAAAATCAGTGTGTTCAAAGTCTATATCGCCATTATTAAACTCTGATTTATTGAAGAATACGTTGCCTGTGCCAAAAGATGGTTCACTAAAAGATAGGTTGCCAGGCAATAGTTTTACATTTCTAAAATGAAAACCTCCATCTCCAAAGTTGGTCTCACAAAAATCGACATCACCACCAAAATTAGCTCGAAAAAAATTTATAGTTCCATGACCAAAAGAAGAAAAGTTGAATGAGGTGTAACCTTTTCCAAAATTAGCTTTTTTGAAGTTTACATTACCTTTATTTAATTTTAGATCTTCAAAAGAAACATCTCCATCACCAAACTCTGTTTGTTCAAAATTAAGGTGGCAATGGTTTAATGTACAGTGCTCGAAGAGGAAATTACCTTCGGAGATTAATACTTTATCAAAGTTAAAATTTCCACAATCAAAATTTGAATAATTAAAGGTAATACTTGAATTATCGAAATTAGATGATGTGAAAAAATTTTCCCTTTGCCAAAATTAGATTCAATAAATATTATATTTCCATTTTCAAGATTGAAGTTGTTAAACTCAATTAAGCCATCGCTAAAGTCAGTATTTTCAAAGTCTAAATCGCCATTAAGTAATTTTCTATTTTTGAAGCTAATGTCTCCATCTCCGAACTGGGCTTCATAAAATGAAATATTACCTTCACCAAAATCAATGTCACTAAATAAAGTTAAGCCATCGCCAAAATTTGCATTTACGAAGTTTATTTGGTAACTGCCAAATTTCGCTAGGCGAAAGGTAGTAGTTCCTGAAGGGAAGTTAAACCCTTCAAAAGAAATACAATTACCCATGGAGTTTAGAACGTATTTCGTAAAATCAACCTCAAAAAAACTAACTTCAGCTTCAGGGTTTGCTTCTACCCAGTCATTCCACTCATCCTGGCCTTTTAGCCATAAGTTAATTGCCTCTTCCCCTTGTAAAATTGTGAGCTTTCCTTTGGGCTTAGATAGTGAATAATCGACGTCCGTCATTTAGAAACAAGCCTATATTATTTTTATCTGTGATTTCCATATTTTGCCTTACTAAGGTGTTCAATATGTTTATCTAAATCAAAAATTATTGAATTGATTAATCGATGAATAAAAATTTTATATAGTGAGCTTATATAAGATGTGTTGGATTAGTCGTTAATTAAGTTGGTTCTTGATCAAAGCCCTAGCTACGCCAACCAAAGTCATCGCTTCTGTGACAGCACAACGACGATTATCAGTTTGAACGAACCAACGCCTATGATGCCAGTGCAAAACGGCTAAAAACGTCTCACCTTGGAATTCAACCAAGCCAACACATCCGTTATGCGGATTCCTTCCAATTTCAATAGTTAGCGCATCACCTTTATGGATACTTCTGAGCTGGAGCTCACTCTCAACAAGCATGGCGTGAATGGCTGACTTCTTCGGCCTTAGGTAGTCATCTATTGTTTCCGCCATCGGAGCTTCAACATGAGCGTGAGTTGGTGGTGGGAATGCCATAGGTGTACCTGATAGTGATACTGTTTAAACATACAGTATATCGGTTTTGGTGGATTTTGGATGGGTGGAATAGGAAGGCGACGAAAAGTCGCCTTTAGTGTTAGGCTCGTTTGATGGAAAATAATTCTGGCTCAATTTGATTTAGTTGAGCATTTTTCTTTTGAAGTTTACTCTATTCGTTTCCAAGTTCATTTTTTTGAATTTATATCGCATATAGCTTGACATATTATCTTCATGAGTGGATATAAATATTTTTCTATCATCAAATTCATTTCTAAGCAGATCAACAAACCCTGAGATGTTTATTTCATCTAATGTTTGAACTGGGTCATCAATGAGCAGTAAGTTGTTTTTCGCATAACGTTTATTTAATGCAAGAGTGAATGATATAACTAGTGCAGAAAGCTGACCTGAACTCATTGAAAAAATAACATCATGTTCAGTTTTAGGGTTTTCTCGGAATGATATAGAGTTCCCTTTATTCTCAATGAAAATACCAAGACCTTGTTGGTAACTTTGTAGTAAACGTCCTGAGTATATATGAAAGAGTATTTCAATATCTTTAGATATTGTACGTAAATAATCTTTCATGCTATCTTTGTATATTTTTAATAATGTCGATAGTTTACTTTCAATGAATTTTGCATTTTCATATTTTATACTTTTGTTTTTAAATTCATCTTCTTTTGCATTAATACTCAACACAATGGATTGGGTATATTGTTGTTGTATGTATTTCTTTTTATTGTTTAAATCTTCTTGATTAGTGTTGTAAACGTTGATTTCTTTACCAGAAAAAACCGATTGAAAAATTTCATCATAGTAATCGTAAATTTTTTCATAATTGACGGTTTTATAAAGTTTAGATACTTCTTGATTAAATTGTTCCGTTTTTAAAATTTCTTCTTGGTTAAATGTTTTATTTAGGAGTGGTGTTATATCAATGTCAAATTTGGCAAGATTWGTTAGGTGTGATTCTAAGTAACCTAAATTCTCCTTTCCTAAATTCATAATTTCTCGCTTGTATTTAATGCTATTTTTGTTAGCATCAATATAATCATTTAGTTTTAATTTTATTACACCAATATGTGACTTGTTGAACTTGTCAATTTTTGATGAGATTTCTTTGCTGGTATCTGTAGCTAACGTATTAAAAATATTAGTTTGAACCTCAATGTTATCAATGAGTTCTTGTTTTGATTCCCACTCAAAACCACAAGTAGGACAAGCTTTATCATTTTCTGAATGGTCATGATATTCGTTAAATACTTCTAGAAAAGAATCTCTTATATTCTTTAGTTTTATTATGTTCGCAGTTATATCATTTGACTTGAAAATTAAATTCTTTATCTCATCTTTATCGATATTATAAGTATTAATGTCGAAGTCATTGCCAAGCAGTTTTAATAAAAATGGAGATAAATTTAGCTTTGACTCACTTATTGACTTAATTAAGTCAACAATTGTTTCATCTAAAATGAAACTGGCTTGATCATAGTTTTGAATATCTTCTTTATAATTGTTTAAAAATTTCAGATGATATCCATATTTTAGTAGATCTTCAACTGCTTGAGGTTTTGGTTTAAGGTTTTGTTGAATACTTCTATTATGTAAGAGAGCAGTATAGTCTGGAAAATTAGCGACGAAAGTGATTATTTTATTAATGATTCCATTTTGACTAATCCAATTTGCATATGTATCAGCATCAAAGTGAATTCTTTCCTTATCCCAAGGATGTTCAGAATAAGAGATTATTCGTTGATATTCTATTTTTTCGTCAGAACGGTTTAAATTTTCCTTTAATTGGTCAATTTCTGCCTTTAAGTTATCTATTTCTTCTTTTCTGTCTTTATTCTTTAGTTTTGATATTGTCTTTTTTACAGTATCAATTTTGGTGATTATGTCTTTTATATCACCAACATCAAAGAGGTGAGCAATTTTTTCTTGCTTATTTTTCCCTTTGTCTTTTAATAAGGCTGTATTTTCTTCTTGTTCTAAGTAGTGAAAAAGGTGAAAGTTGTTAATGTGATTTTTACCGAGTATTTTTTCAATGAATTCAGTTTCATTATATATGTCGTAATAACGTCTTTTTAAATCTGACGTAAATATTTTACGCAATTTGAAATTTGCTGAGTTCAGTCCTTTACACTCATTTAGTTTAGAAATTAATGCATATCTTTCTAAAATAAATCTTTCATTTTCTAACTCAATTTCAGCTTTTATTGATAGTGATTCACCATTTCCAGCTTTATCATAAACAAAAGGGCAACCACAGACTTGATTTCGCTTGTCGATAGCTTTTGTTTCTAATTCAATGTAGCGCTTAATTTTTCCAGTGAATAATAACTCTACAGCGTCATAAAAAGAGGTTTTACCAAAGCCATTAGGACCGTCTAATATTGTAAGGGTAGAGCCATTTATAGCGATGTCTGCATGCTTGAAAACTTTGAAATTATCGATGGTTAAACGGTTTATTTTAAAATTCATGACCATTCTCTTTTAGATTTTTGATGATTTCATCCAAGATGCTTGTAGGGTTTGGAACTTCATTTACATTAGTGTCCAATATTATTTGATTTAGATCGGATATTAGTTCGCTATCATTCCTTATAGAGTTTATTTTATTATAGATGTCAGTTTTAAGATTGGATATATCTCCTAAGTTTTTCGTGTTTGTCCTGATGAAGGAGGCTTTTATTGCGATGCGGTATAATAATGATTGCCATGTCTCTCTATCATAATATTCTTTATATCTATCAAAAACTTCTGGAGAGGTTAGTTGTTCATCCAGTAAATGTTGTAAGGTGTTTTTACTTACTTCATAATTTAGTTCGCTAAGCTCTTTTTGGGTGTAGCAAAGGACATGCTTTTTGAAGAAATATGGATCTTCCTCTAGTTCTTGAATTGATTTGTTAATATCATCATTAAATGAATTGATTTTCCAAAGGCATAGAATGTTAATGTTCTTTTCAACCGCACGGTCTTTAGTCTCTTTGACACAAAGATCTATTAGTTCACTCTGTATTTCCATTACATGTTCAGGATTACTTTCTAGCACTAACCAGTAGTTTTTAACCTTGGGGTCACAATTCGAATATAGACTTAAATCACTAATTGGTTGTTCTATAAATCTATTTAAGATGAATGTATTATGAATTAGAGCTTTCATGTAATAGTTCCTGTGGTACATCATAAACTGAAATTAGTGAAATCTTCTTGAAGTGGTTAAATTTATTATGTAATTGTTGGTTATTCTCATGGTTGGCATTTGGTCCATTTGAGATATCACTAAAAATATTATTACTTGTTATTTCAGCTGTCACCAAGTTGCCACTTTCGTAGAGAAATTCGACGTCATTATTAATTGCCGACTCAACTATTTTTCTACAGATGTTTCTTCTAGATCTACGTGCGTTAGATACGGCGGTTGGATAATATTCTTTATCATTAGAAACCCATGAGAACAAATTTGGTTTATCATCAAAATAATTAAAGTTTGCTTCAACGAGTTGGTCTAAAATATAGAACAAACCTTGCTTTAATTCATCTTGTGTGAAAGTTTCATCTTTATAATCTTGTAATGTTTTAAAGGTGCCTTTTTTATGAGGTAGAATTGAGCGGATAAATTTACTCATCTCAGCTATATTTAAACCATTTACTCTATCTAGGTAATTTCCTAATTTTTTCAGGTCTCCAATATCACCATTTTCTTGGTCTAGTTCATCATAAAATTCTTGATAATACCTACCGATATCCTTCTTTAATGCATAAAGAAAGTATTCATCATTGAGTAGCACTTCCGTAATGTTTTTTTCTAATATTTCAAACAACTCAATAAAGCCAATATATTCTTCGGCTGCGATTTTTCTTACGACATTACCTGGTGTTGTTTGGATTTTATGATGAACAAGTATAACCTTGTTTAATACAATGTTTTCTAATATGTTCCGTGAGTGATCTATATATGTGTCAGTTATTTTGTGAGTTTGCTCGCTATAATGTTTAATATAAATATCTTTTATTGTATCGTTTAAAAGATTATCTATTTCATTTAAACCACAATATCTTTGTCTTTTATTATCTATACAGTACTCATAGAGCTTAACTGAAGGGTAAAGTTGAGGAAAATTCCCGGGAGTATTTTCTATTTCTCGCGATACATGAAAAAATGCTCTAACATTAGGGTATTTCAGAGATTCTTTTGCTTGTTTTTCTATAGCTACTTGGTAAGAATTAAATTTAGTGCTTTTATATGCTTTAACTTGGTGCATTGATAAGCATGCGTTGTTGTAATGTATTGCAAAATCATCAACATTTTCAAGTTTTAACTGATACTTGGTTACTTGTTTGTTAAAGTCGTGTATGAGATTTAAGCAATGGAGCAGTGCTACTTTCCCTTGATACACGAAACCACTCCATGTTGTTATAGCTGTATGGGGTAATTCTTCTTGATTGTTATTCACATCGTCTTCTCAAAAAACTTCGATATACGTAATTGTCTAGAGACTATATTTCGAACATGGTTGTTGTAATTGAGTATGCTACTGTTCTTGAGTAACAGACTCAAAGCTAATTGCTTATACCATTAAATGCAATGAATTATGCCTTAAAACACGGCATCTTTCATCTGTTGCTGGCATAAGTGCTACTAAAACATATGTTTGCAGTTATAGTTAAAAAACTCTTTGTCCAGTTATCTTTGCAAATTTCAACATGAACGTTGACACTCACCCTGAAACGATGCTTGATTACCTCGTCGGAAAACTTCGCCTGATGGCGGGGTTTTTTCGTTTTAGCCTTATCAACATAAATTGGCGCTTCTGGCTTTTGGTCGGCGGCGCTTTTTTGTATGGGTGGAAGCATGCTGGAAAAGCTATCTTCGGCGTTGTCTTACCTTTGTTTCCGGCTGTTGTTATCGTTGGTCTGTTATCGGTTCTGCCTTCCGGCACACTGAAAACCAGTGATGCCGGGCTGAAGCTGATCATGGACTATGAAGGGTGTCAGTTAAACGCCTATAAATGCTCTGCTAATGTCTGGACTAACGGTTATGGCCACACGGTTGGTGTTACGCCGAATTCGGAAGTTACCCATGAAGAGGTTTTTATTGTCGGGGCAGGGAATTTTTAGCGGTCTACGTTGCTGAAAAAGCTCAAGGCTTCACTACTCACAGTTGATTCTCTAACTGCCAAGAACCATGCACTGGATAACCAACTGCAGGGGGTGGTGCCTCGCTATGTTTCTTTCAGCGTAACCAGGAAGCAAGAGAACGACAGCAGAAGCCTCCGCAATATGGCCGGCCGCTATCCACCCAGCTACTCGCTGCTGCTCAGAAGGTTATCAAACCCAGCCGAGCTAAGTCTGCCGTTTATGGCAGCTATCCAGCCCACAGAGAGAGGTAATACCATTCATCAAAAGGTGGCCTGCCGCGACTACAATCTTTTACCTTGGAGTTATCTTTCTATGGCAACGACTACAGAACCCGTGAGGGGGTATGATTGATGCTATCCGAATCCGGCGACATCAAAGAGGTATCAACAGGCACTGGAGAGCCTGAGTTTAAAATCGTCTTTAAATATCCGAGCTATGAAGAAGCAAAGGCCGCAGTAGTTGCTCGTGCAAAAAGCGTGAAGTCGGGGAGTGATACGCTGGATATTACGATGCCTGCTCGATCATCACTAATGGCACTGGTTGCCGAAGGCCACCTGAACTTGGAAGGCTTCGGTGATGTGGAAGATGGTAAGTGGCGCTTAAAAGCGGTGGAATGGTCACTCAGCGAATCGGGCTTGCAGCTGCGGCTGTCTGGTGACCATGGGGTGGTTGTAACAGGTTAAATTGTTGTCGAAACTGGCTATTACCTATTTCGATTTCTAAGGTAATCCTTCACAAAGATTGTCTCAGATTGCTATTAAGTCTTAATTTCTATTGGGTTTGATACTCAATTTTCATCATTTTCTATTTTGTATTGGCCCAGATGCTACTAATATCGTTTCAATCAAATTTTACTATTTATAATTCCAATATGCGCTTTAATTTCAAACTTATAACAATAAATCTTATAGCATTATTTCTATTCACTGCTTGCTCCACTACTTCAGAAAATACCAAGAAGCTATTCTTGCTAGCGCAGCAGGGCCATGAAAGGTCGCAGTTTATACTCGGCCATATGTATGATGAAGGGGAGGAAGTAGATCAAGATTTCAAAGAAGCGGTGAAGTGGTACCGATTGGCTGCCGAGCAAGGCTTTGCGGTTGCGCAAAACAATCTTGGTGTTAAGTACCAGAAGGGACAGGGCGTAGGGCAAAATGATCAAAAAGCGGTGAAGTGGTACCGACTGGCTGCCAAGAAAGGCTATGTGCATGCGCAATACAATCTTGGCTATATGTACGACATCGGTAAGGGTGTAGAGCAAGATTATAAAGAAGCGGTGAAGTGGTATCGACTGGCAGCAGAGAAAGGCTCTGAGCAGGCGCAATACAATCTTGCCATTTTGTATCATTACGGTAGAGGGGTAGAGCAAGATGAGCAAAAGGAGGAGAAGTGGCAGCGACTGTCTGCCGAACAAGGCTATGCGCAGGCGCAACACCATCTTGGGCTTATGTATGTGACTGGCAAGGTTGTCGGGCAAGATTACAAAGAAGCGGTTACGTGGTTCCGGCTGTCTGCTGAGCAAGGCTATGCAAATGCGCAAGCCAGTCTTGGCTTGATGTACCAGTACGGCTGGGGAGTAGGGGAAGATTATCAAGAAGCTATGAAATGGACCCGACTGGCAGCCGACCAAGGATATCTGGATGCGCAACACAATCTTGGCTATATGTACGACATCGGTAAGGGTGTAGAGCAAGATTATAAAGAAGCGGTGAAATGGTATCGGCTGGCTGCCGAGCAAGGCTATGCGGATGCGCAATACAATCTTGGCAATATGTACAGTCACGGGAGGGGCGTAGAGCAAGATGACCACGAAGCGGTAAAGTGGTATCGGCTGGCTGCCGAGCAAGGCTTAGCTTGGGCGCAAATCAATCTTGGTTCTGCGTACCATCGTGGTAGGGGGGCAGGGCAAGATGATCAGGAAGCTGTGAAGTGGTATCGGCTGGCTGCCGAACAAGGCTATGCGGGGGCGCAATACACTCTTGGCAATATGTACCTCAACGGTTGGGGTACAGAGCAAGATGATCAGGAAGCGGCGAAGTGGTATCGACTGGCTGCCGAGCAAGGTTTCGCAAGGGCGCAAGTGAATCTTGGACATATGTATAAGCACGGCCGAGGCATAGAGAAAGATTATAAAGAAGCGGTGAAGTGGTATCGACTGGCAGCCGAGCAAGGGGTATCGAAGGCGCAAGTGAATCTTGCTTGGATGTATGCCAGTGGTCGTGGTTTGCCAAAAAGCAATTTCAACGGTTACATGTGGTTGTTCTTGGCTAAGCAAGAAGGTTTGAATAAAGAAATAAAAGCTGAATTTGATAAGTTAACAAAAATAATGTCTAGTGATGAAATTTCCAAAGCCGAACAGAAAGCTCAAGCCTGCTTCAACTCTAATTATAAAGACTGTGGTTAATCCTGCGTATTATTGAAACAAACATTAATAGCTCCCTACGCTCGCTTCATCTTGAGGCGAGCATTAATCTGTCAGATCTAGTGATACCTGATGGCACTGGTTTCCGAAAGCAACCTTAATCTGGAAGGCTTCGGGGATGTGGAAGATGGCAAGTGGCGCCTGAAAGCGGTGGAATGGTCACTCAGTGAGTCGGGCTTGCAGCTGCGGCTTTCTGGTGACCATGGGGTGGTTAATAATTAACGATGTATTAAAAAGTAACCCTCGATTTGTTCACCGGCGTTTGCATGGATCCTGTTGGTAGCCGTAATACGTGTAACTTACTAATTCATAGCTAGTTGTACTTATGATTTATGTTTATTCATTTTGTGAATAAGTATAGAGTCATTAGTCTATATTTTGATATGCTATTGGGTTAAATGGCTGAGTTATCTCAAGTTAATAACGCATCCACCAATAACTGATAATTTATAGATCTAGTGGAAATTGTTCATGAAATTAACAAAGTTCATCCCTCTTTTGGTAACTACTGCTTTATTATCCGCCTGCGGAGGCGGCGGGGGTTCTAGTGCCACCCCTGGAGGTGGAGATTCTGAGGTAACCCCTGAAACTAGAACTGTCGTATTCTCAATTGAGAACCTATCAAGTGAGACTCAGCAAGAAAATGTACCGTTCACACCACAGACAGCGACCACTGCAGGTGATAGACCTGTAGGTAAACTTAGTTGGACTGTGGATGATGATAATAATTGGACTATAAGTGCTGAAGGTGTATTGACTTACATCGGAGAACTGGATTTTGAAACGATCCCCAATACGCATACGGTTAAGGTGACGGCGGCTGATGAGAATGGTAACTCGGCTACGAAAAGTGTAACAATAACCTTAACAGATGTAGTTGATGAAGATGAACCAAGTAGCGATACAAATCTTATTGTCAATGCTTCATTTAAAATGAAAACATTTATATTTCAATGGAGTAGTGTTGAGAAAGCAACACGTTATCAGCTCTGCCTTAAAGACATAACAAAACCAAATAATTGTGAGCCACTTGGAGATGCTACTTCTAGCCTCACCGCAGAGTATACGGCTCCCTCTTTGATTGATGTTGAATCGCAAGTCTTTTTTGTCATGCCTCAAAATGACAATGGTTTTACGTTGAGCAATGAAGTAACGGTGAGCAAATCTGATATCAGTGCAGCCATCGGTTACCTTAAAGCCAGCAATGCAGATGTAAAGGATTGGTTTGGATGGAGAGTGTCTCTTAGTGAGGATGGCAACACATTAGCAGTAGGGGCATATCTTGAAGATTCTAACACCACTGGCATCAATAGTACGCCAAATAAATTAGCCTCATATTCTGGGGCTGTCTATGTCTTTACCCGCTCAGAAACGAAATGGGAACAAGAAGCATATATTAAAGCTAGTAATACTGATTCAGATGATTTCTTCGCATATTCAATTTCTCTGAGCGCTGATGGTAATCGTCTCGCTGTGGGGGCCCCAAAAGAAGACTCTGGCAAGCACGACATCCCTTCAGATAATACTAAAACCAACTCAGGCGCAGCCTATATCTTTACACGCGTAGGAAGAACATGGTCTCAAAGTGCTTATATCAAAGCTTCCAATAGCGATGTTGAAGATCTTTTTGGAATGTCTCTTTCTTTAAGCGCCGATGGGAGCACGTTGGCGGTAGGAAGTGGGTGGGAAGACTCAAGTACAACTGGCATTAATAGTACGCCAAACAACGATGCAAGTAGTGCCGGTGCTGTTTATGTATTTACATATTCAGGTACCAAGTGGGAACAAGAGGCTTATATAAAAGCAAGCAACACACAAAATAGGGACTTTTTTGGGGATTCAGTTTCTATCAGCGCTAATGGCGACACGTTAGCAGTAGGGGCAATGTACGAAGATTCCGGCACAACTGGAGTTAACAGTATTCCAAATGAGGCTATCGGTGCATCAGGTGCTGTCTATGTTTTTCAACGTACAGGAACTGTATGGGCGCAACAAGCATACATCAAAGCCAGTAATCCTGGTGAAAACGATTGGTTTGGAGGAGATGTCACTATAAGTGGTGATGGTAATACTCTTGCGGTGGGAGCAACATGGGAGGACTCAAATACAACAGGTATAAATAGTACTCCTAATGATGCTGGGCATAATGCTGGTGCTGTATATGTATATGTGCGAACTGGAGATGACTGGGTGCAGCAAGCATTCGTTAAGGCTCATAACACTGAAGATTCAGATTGGTTTGGAAGGGCTGTTGCTTTAAGTGGCGATGGCAATACACTTGCAGTTGGCGCAGATCTTGAAGACTCAAGTACTACAGGTATTAATAGCAATCCAGATAATTTGACTGAAGATGCTGGTGCTGTCTATGTCTACAAGCGAGTGGGAAATTTATGGTCTGGTAAAGCTTATATCAAACCCACGGTTATTAGGCCTTATGATAAATTCGGGCAATCCGTATCTCTAAGTTCAGATGGTAATACACTTGCAGTTGGTGCTTATCATGAAAATTCAAGCTCTACAGGTGTCAACAGTTTGCCAGATGATAACGCTGCTGATGCAGGCGCAGTTTATGTGTATTAATCCTTAAGTAGCCAAAACTTTTCAAAGGTATAATTTCTTACCAGAAGCCACTCATTTAAGAGTGGCTTTTTGTTAGGTTCTTCTGAGAGCATAAACACTACATACGTGGGGGCATCGCAGGCTAAATAGTTCTTGGTCATCCCCGACGGCAACGCTGCCATTAACGGTGCCCAATAGCCTGAATATTGCTCTGTGCTGCTTCGGTTATTTTGGCCATGGCTAGGTCAGTAATACGTTTTAGATCTTGGATAGAAAATAGGCCTGGCTCTTTGATGAGTTCTGGAATTTCTGAGCGACCGAATACCATGCAATCGTTAGGTACAATCTGAGTGCTAACTACCTGGCCTTGTTCCATGACCATTAATAAGCGCATGCTTTTGGGCGGAATAACTTGGGGGTGGGCTGCGAGTGTTGTTGGTTCCAGTATTGCCAGAGAACGTCGTCACATTCGTTTTGGTATTGGATTACGAGGTTGCGGATTTCAGGTTTGACTTTGTTGGGGGAGATAGTTTGAAGCCAGCCAAAGAGTTTGCGGAGGGGGAGGCAAATCATTGCGTTGTGTTTGTCTATTGAGGGTATCAAGATTTCCTTTATACCCCATCTCTGAGGGTATTTTTTACCTTTTGATGTTGTCCCTGCCAAGAGACACCCATGCCTTCAACAATAGGCATCATAGGAGTAAATGGCTGACTTTCGTGCTCAACTATGACGAGATTTGAACCGTGGAACGGAACGGTGATTTGATTAGACATAATCGTCTCCTGTGCAATGAGATTTTATCACCACGCAAAGGGACCAATCTTTGGGTGGTGAACTGACCGGGGTTGGTCCTACCGTTGCACAGGAAACGGCCAGCCGAAGCTGCCCCGATCAGCCCACCATAATTTGGGTGTGCTGATTCGCACTCATAAAAAACCAGCAGGAAGCTGGCGTCTATGCGCCTGTACATTAAAACGGGGGACCAATCCTTAACCATTTTAAGACGTGTCACGATAGCCAATGATGGCGTGTAATTAGTTGCTCAATGGGATGCAGAAAAATTGACTGCTTTACTAGGCATTTATGACGCGAAACTATTTACACCTTCTGGTATGTATGGTTTCATGCCAAACCATTTAGTGTGTGGATGTGTGTGGTTAAGGCGTCGGGTGGTGAGCTGTGCGAATTCGGTACGTTAATCCTTTTCGGGTATCCGGAAGATAGATGAACTGAACTCCTAGAATACAATGTTATATTAGTACATAGATACATGAGTATAATTATGAATGGAAATAATAATAAGATAATTTTAGCGGCAACACTGCTGGTTCTGAGTTCAAGCTCTGCCGCATCAACAAGAGTGGACGATTTAGTCTACCCAATTTTGAAACCACATTCTTGGAATGCAAAAAAACATGTGATATATAATACCTTTCTAGGTATAGACCAAGATCCTATTCCAATTATATCTTATGGGTATGAGTACGATGATAGTTATCAGTTCATAACCAAATATGATGTAAAGGAACCCTTAGAAGTCACTCAAGAGAAAGCTTTAAAAAACTTATGTAAAAAAGATGTAAAGCTGGAAAGTGTAACATCAACGGGTCATTTTGCAGTAACTGGTTCAGGTAGCCCTTTTTCGTCTGAATTAATACTGTGTCCAAATTTCATTCAAAAGGCACAAAAGGTGTTGAATGATGAAACACTAATAATTGCTATTCCTCGAAGGACTGTAATATACATAGGGAAGGGTTCGATGACAGAAGAAGAAAAAGGAAAATTCTTCTATCTGGCAAGAGATACTTATATGGACGATAGTTTTGGGAATGCACTAATCACAAACTTAGCTTTTGAGTTTGTGAATGGAGAGGCTACGTCAATAATTCAATACATGAATTAATATAACAAAGATATCAAAGTGACGCGTTTGACTCGACAGTTTTGGTATGGAGCCTAGTGTGCTTTGTTGGTTTTGTGGAGAACACCTTATTACAGGTGTTATGCATTATAGTATTTAGGTAAATATCTGTCAGAAAATTGTTTTATAGTAAAGGAGGTATAAGTGAAAAAAATTATTACGATAATCCTATTGAGTTCACTGGTTGGGTGCGTGAGTAATTCAATTGAGACAGAAGCGGCAAATAATACCGTTTCTACAAGTAATAAAGTTGAAAAAGAAGTAGTAAAAGAAACTTCTGATCCTTTGTCAAAAATTCAGTACTTTGAGGTGACTGATTATTTAACAAATGTTTTCCCTTCATTAAGGTCAATGCTGGTTGATAAATACTCAAACGATATCTATATAAGTAAGCCACAAGCTTATGTGGTTGATTCAGAAATTCTCGCTATAGCTCCATGGTTTCCAACACCGACAGAGTATACGGTTTTCCCAACAGCTCATTATGCAATAGTTACGAAACAAAATGGTTCAGATTTTGAAGGATTACAATATGACATGAAAGATATGATAAACCTCTTATCAGAAAAATATGATGTTAAAGAATCTTCACAACCATTTTTCCATTATGTTTTACACTTAACACCTCAGCAAAGAGACACTTTCGAAGAAGATATTTATGTCGCTCTTTCTGAGCTAACAGAAGTTCAATAAGTAAGTAAAGGCACTTTATGTGCAGCTTCAAGAGGGGTTCGCGTTGATTTTTGTGTTTTTTTTGCTTTGTTTACCCCTTAATGCGGCGTTATGCTATCTGAAATCCACAAGGGAGGCTAAAGCCTCCCTTGTTCTTTTTAACGTGAGTTCTATTAAGGTGATGACTTTTAAAAATGTAAAAACTGGGTTTGATTAAATCAGAATGTTGCTCATAAACCAGTTAAATTAGTCACACATGTAATGCTATTTAAGAGGTATTCTACAATCTCTAAAATCTAGGATTTTAAAGCTGCTTGGCACATCACCTGTGCTTACTTCTGTGAGATCAAACCGATTCAGGTTATATTCTTTTTTCTCATTAGGGATAAACTCAAAACATCTTCCATCAAGCCTTAATACACCGTTAATTTTTTTTGAACTTGAGGCCGCAACTATCACTTTATTACCTGCTTTTATAGGCGTTTTGATATCTACGTTAGTACCCAAAAAAAATGATTCAATTGTCGTTAGGAATACAAACTCTCCTTCACCCTCTTTAAGAAAGTAGTCCATACGGTCACCACGCTTGTAAAAACCACTAATATTAAGTGTTGGGCTACCCCCATCATAATCGTTATAAATAACCTCAGGTTCCTTTGCACATCCACTCAATACAATTAAAAAAAGTAAAACAACAAAATTTTTCATTAATTCTTCTCAGTTTTAATATTAAGGTATACATAAATTCAGCATGCAATATTAAATCATAATAACTCTTAATGAAACACCTGTTTAATATGCCCGTATCGTTAACTAGTATGCTAAATCACGAACAATGACAGCTATAACAACTTACTTTGGTTGTAGACTGTCTATTAGGTTAAGTTTTTCATTAAAACTTGCTTGAGCAAGTATGGGTCGGTACATCCGACTACTTATGAACCCATTTAATTTACGAACAAGCACAATATAAATGCAGTGCTCGACTGCGGATTTTTACTAATGTGTCAGCTGCTTATTTTCAAAAAGAGGTAGGTTCTCCTTGACCAGCCCACTATTTTTAGAAAAATTTGAGTTATTAGTTACTTGAGTTGTGTTCCACCTCTTAAGGTCTTGGTTGAAGTCTTTGGCGTATTCGAACATCTGAAGCATATCTGTAACCTTTGAGGTATCCCATTGTCCGATATCTTGGTTAAAAATTTCTGCGCTATCGAACATAAGAGCCATATCGGTGACATTTGAGGTATCCCATTGACCAATGTTTTGGTTGAAACGTTTGGCTCCAGAAAACATTCCAAGCATACTGGTGACTTTTGAAGTATCCCATCGTCCGATATCTTGGTTAAAAATTTTTGCGCTATCGAACATCATAGACATTTCAGTGACCTCCGAGGTATCCCACTGTCCAATGTTTTGGTTGAAACGAACTGCTTTATAAAACATTCCACCCATATTAGTAACTTGAGAAGTGTCCCATTGTCCAATATTTTGGTTGAAGCGCTTGGCTTTATCGAACATCAAAGTCATTATAGTGACCTTTGAGGTATCCCATTGCCCGATAGCTCGGTTGAAATGTTGAGCGTTAGAAAACATTCCACCCATATTAGTAACTTGAGCAGTATCCCATTGTCCAATGTCTTGGTTGAAACTAATGGCCAGATTAAACATCTCAGACATGTCGGTGACTTGTGAGGTATCCCAGTCTCCTATTGGTTGGTTAAACCTAAAGTCTTTATAGAATACCTTGCTCATGTTAGTGACGTGAGATGTGCAATATCTAATTTGACTAGTCCTAAGCGCGTTGAGATTCTTTATTTCCCTTATACTATCATTATCTACTACTAGGTATTGGCGACCATTTTGGGAGAACAGGCTACCGATTTTTTGATCTGAACACTCTACAGTAGAAGTAGTGCTGTTAGAAGAAGGGGTGGTACAACCAGTTAAAGTGAACATCAACGAAAGTGCAGATACTAGCATGCGTTGATTTGTGTTGGGGCTCATCTAATAAAACCTCTAGGACATGTCAAATCATTAGCGATTTGTTTTCTTAATTAGTAATTGGCAGCCAATAGGCTAGAGAGTCTTGATTGTGAATAATAGAATAAGTTAGTGTTTCGCTCTTCACTAACACAAGAGAGTCTCTAAAAATACATAATATCATGCACTTAAGCATTGTACATCATGCCAATAATTAAGTGTATTCGCTACATGAAGAGGAGAGTTGCAATATGACCTAGTAGTTTGTTGGTGATTTAGCCCTCGAAGTTGTGTCCAACTAGCGTCCTTAAAGATGAACCTAACGTTAATTTATGAATTAGAACAATAGCTTATAGTGATGATCTCATAATCAAGCCAAAGCAAAGTTGGCTCATTTGTATTGTTCATAGTGTTTTCCAAAAAAACATTGCATTCGTATTATGTGCTTGTTCAAAAAATGGCATTTTCAATGCGTGCTCTGTGCAGAACAACAATAGACGACTTCATTCATTCCTGTTGTCGATTTAGTGCAAAGAGTCTCAAAATTCAATGTTGTTAAGTACCCGCAATTTGCCGCAAAGAGGCAAGGCTCAAACATAGAATCATAATGGAATTGTGGGAATCGGGCCGAAATTCTGAGCTAGCAAATGGGGTTGGTGGTTGTAGTGAACAAATTTTGTCACTTTAGACGACTGCGTGAACTATTGGTTGAAACACTTTGCCCCCACTTTAAAGAAAAGGGTACAAGAGTTTTACCAAACCTTCACTAACTTACCATCCTAAAACACGTTATAGCGACCAACGACGATGTTTATTCCCAGAACAAGAGCTTAACACTCCAATCAGCATTGCAACAGCAAACCACAATAAACACCACATACGCGAAAGCCTCCCACTAGAGCACTGGCGAACACACATAGTAGAGAAGAAGCCACGAGCTAGGTGGCGGGTGGTGAGGTTTGTGAAGTCGATACGTTAATCTTTTTGTAGTGGTCAACTAATTCCGGACAGTAAGTTAAGTCGATTTTCTACTTCAGCTGGTGCGATACCACCACTATAGCTGTGTGGTCGTTGCCAGTTGTAATAGTCCATCAGATAAAAACTGATATCCTTCATTGCTTCGGACACAGAGCGGTAACCCGCTGTGGGCACCCATTCTGACTTCAAGCTCCGGAACAGCCTTTCCATAGGCGCATTATCCCAACAGTTGCCACGGCGGCTCATGCTCTGCTCCATGCGGTAGCGCCACAAGTAC
>NZ_JAKJSH010000016.1:0-157215 GCF_050336885.1 Photobacterium kasasachensis | reverse complement strand
GGTTCGTAGCCAGGTACTCTATCCAGCTGAGCTACGGACGCGCAGGCTTTCTTTACTCTATATCTGAAAATATCAGAACAGGAAAGAATGATACCCGTAAAAACCTAAACGGTTCAAACTGATATCGAGAAGAATGGCGCGCTCGGGAGGATTCGAACCTCCGACCGCCTGGTTCGTAGCCAGGTACTCTATCCAGCTGAGCTACGAGCGCGCAGGAATTGCTTTATACCGAATCATCAATCCGATTCGGTTATCAATAAGTAACATTCTATGATACTTAGAAGATATGGCGCGTCCGGGAGGATTCGAACCTCCGACCGCCTGGTTCGTAGCCAGGTACTCTATCCAGCTGAGCTACGGACGCGCAGGCTTTCTTTACTCTATATCTGAAAATATCAGAACAGGAAAGAATGATACCCGTAAAAACCTAAACGGTTCAAACTGATATCGAGAAGAATGGCGCGCTCGGGAGGATTCGAACCTCCGACCGCCTGGTTCGTAGCCAGGTACTCTATCCAGCTGAGCTACGAGCGCGCAGAAATCTTTGTAAACCGAAACCTAATAAAGGCTCCAATTATTGTCAGTAACAGTCCATTGGTACTTAAAAACCATACCTTAATCATCTCAAAAAGAGATGGCGCGTCCGGGAGGATTCGAACCTCCGACCGCCTGGTTCGTAGCCAGGTACTCTATCCAGCTGAGCTACGGACGCACAGGTTTTCATATTCAAAGAACTAAGACTAACTTACTTCAAAGAAGAGAAAGAATGGCGGTGAAGGAGGGATTCGAACCCTCGATACGGGATAAACCGTATACTCCCTTAGCAGGGGAGCGCCTTCAGCCTCTCGGCCACCTCACCACACAAATTAATGGCGCGCTCGGGAGGATTCGAACCTCCGACCGCCTGGTTCGTAGCCAGGTACTCTATCCAGCTGAGCTACGAGCGCACACTTAATTCGGTTTTACTGCACCGTATCTATTTCGATACCATGCGTTTCAATAATGGCGCGTCCGGGAGGATTCGAACCTCCGACCGCCTGGTTCGTAGCCAGGTACTCTATCCAGCTGAGCTACGGACGCGCAGGCTTTCTTTGCTCACTCCCGATAAATTTCAGGAACGAGAAAGAATGGCGGTGAAGGAGGGATTCGAACCCTCGATACGGGATAAACCGTATACTCCCTTAGCAGGGGAGCGCCTTCAGCCTCTCGGCCACCTCACCACACAGATTAATGGCGCGCTCGGGAGGATTCGAACCTCCGACCGCCTGGTTCGTAGCCAGGTACTCTATCCAGCTGAGCTACGAGCGCACACTAATATCTTTTTATCAATACCGCCAACTTGGGCCATATTGTGAATAACTGGCGCGTCCGGGAGGATTCGAACCTCCGACCGCCTGGTTCGTAGCCAGGTACTCTATCCAGCTGAGCTACGGACGCGCAGATAATCATTGCAAGAAATGGCGGTGAAGGAGGGATTCGAACCCTCGATACGGGATAAACCGTATACTCCCTTAGCAGGGGAGCGCCTTCAGCCTCTCGGCCACCTCACCGTCTTGCGGGGGCTCATATTACTGCTAGCCGAAAATAAGTCAAACACTTTATCGTCAAAAAACGACATTCACGGCGCAGGTGCACACTTAATAGCCAACAAGACAATTAAACCTGCGTAAACGCAATAGTATCTTGTCTTTTTTCAAATAAATGGCGCAATGAGCCAAATAGATCCGGGCAGATTCCAGAGACAAAAAAGGCCAGCAATAGACTGACCTTTTTCGATTTAGAAGTTACCAGAACCCTGAGAGCCGGTTTCTTTTTCCGCTTGAATTCGCATGTAGATTTCTTCACGGTGAACAGATACTTCCTTTGGCGCGTTAACACCAATGCGAACCTGATTCCCTTTAACGCCAAGTACAGTAACAGTCACTTCGTCACCGATCATTAGCGTCTCACCTACGCGACGTGTCAAAATTAGCATTCGTGTGCTCCTTGAGTAATCTCAGTCTATTAAGAGTTAAAGTTTATTATCCAACAATATTTATGCCTCCGGTCACGAAGGCATAAATGGTCACTGCTCAAGAAACAGCGAGAAGTGGTCGATTATCCAGACTTTCTGGCTCAACCACAAACCTTTTGTGGACGATATCTACAGCTAATTGATGATCATCCTCATTTATCAACAAAGAAAGACAATGAGCCGACCGTTTATTTTGGCGCACGCGTATGCCAGCTTCCGCCAGCACGGCACAGATATTATCTGCCAGATCAGAGACATCCTCCCCTATTACGGATAGGGTCGACACCGTCGCGATCGGGTGCATTTTATTACCCAGCACGAGCTTTAATCGTGCCAAATCTTCATTTGCTGTAACAATTTGTGTTGAATCAGCAGCAACGGCCTTACACCAGCACTGCATGCCGAACAGGTTTAGCTGCTCCTGCAACTCAGGCAGAGGCATATCGACATCAAGCAGTGTTTGCTGATTCTTTAGCGCTACCCCCACAACATCCGCTGCGGCAGAGGAATCAAAACTAACCAGCGTCCCCTTCCCCTCTTCGAACGAAGACAGGACCCTCAGTGGGACTCTATGCTGTCGAGCATATTCAACTGACTGTAATTGTAGCACTTTCGCACCGTTTCGCGCCATGGATGTCATATCATCAAAATGAACGACATCCAGGCGTCGAGCTTGCGGTACGAGTCGCGGATCGCACGTATAGACGCCGTCCACATCGGTGAAAATCTGACATTCGTCTGCGCGTAAAGCACCTGCCAGTGCAACTGCCGTGGTATCTGAGCCCCCACGGCCAAGGGTGGTTATATCCCTTTCATCATTAATGCCTTGAAAACCAGCAACTATCACTATCTGGTCTTGTTCGAGCAATTGCTGAATGTAGCTAGGGTCAATATCAGTGATCTGCGCATCATTGTGCTGACTGCTGGTTTTAATCCCTGCCTGCCAACCTGTTAGCGATATCGCTTTATGCCCCAGCCTATTCAACATCATTGCGAGCAAAGCCATAGAGACTTGTTCGCCCGCTGACAAGAGAACGTCAAGTTCTCGCTCTGCAGGCACAGCATCAACTTGCTGTGCAAGGCCTAGTAGACGATTCGTCTCACCAGACATGGCAGAAACAACCACGACCAGTTGCTTGCCCTCTTCTTTAGCTTTAATGACTCGTTCGGCGACAGCCTGGATACGCTCTATCGAACCTACAGACGTACCACCAAACTTTTGCACTATTAGCGAATTACGCGCAATCTGCGTCACTTTACTTCACCTTCCTGGGGCTAATACCCCGTTACCTAACTTTTTGATAAAGAGCGCCTTAAAGGCGCTCAGCGATCCATGCTTGTGCCGACTCTAGCGCTGCTGGCAATGCACTTGCGTCCGTACCGCCAGCTTGTGCCATATCCGGGCGACCGCCACCTTTACCACCAACTTGCAGGGCGACCATGTTAACAAGCTCACCGGCCTTCACTTTACCGACAAGATCTTTGGTAACACCTGCGATCAAACCGACTTTGTCGCCATTGACGTTACCCAATACCACGATACCGCTGCCCATCTGGTTCTTCAGCTCGTCAACCATACCGCGCAGGGCTTTGTTGTCAGCACCGTCTAGTTTGGAAATCAAGACTTTGACACCGTTGATGTCTTGCGCCTGATTGATAAGACCGGCACTTTCCTGTGCTGCCAGCTTATCTTTCAGTTGCTGGATTTCTTTCTCTAGCTGCTTGCTATGAGCAACCAGTGCACTTACTTTGGTTGCTACCGATGCCGCATCAGACTTCACCAGCGTCGCTGTTTCAGACAGCAGCGCTTCTTGCTTGTGCAGTGCCTCGATTGCCCCTTCACCTGTTACCGCTTCGATACGGCGGATACCGGCGGCGATACCACCTTCAGAGATGATTTTGAACAGGCCGATATCACCGGTGTTGCTGGCGTGAATACCGCCACACAGCTCGGTCGAGAACTCGCCCATGCTCAGTACGCGAACTTCATCGTCGTACTTCTCGCCAAACAGTGCCATCGCACCTTTTTCTTTCGCCGCCTCGATATCCATAATGTTGGTATCGATAGAATGGTTCAGGCGGATCTGCTCATTCACAACACGCTCGATTTCACGTAGCTGCTCAGGCTTCACGGCTTCCAGGTTCGAGAAGTCAAAACGCAAGGACTCAGGCTTAACCAGCGAGCCCTTCTGCGCAACATGCTCGCCCAGCAGATTGCGAAGTGCCGCATGCAACAGGTGCGTTGCCGAGTGGTTCAGGCTAATTGCCGCGCGACGCGACGCATCGACTGTCGCCGTCAGCTTGTCGCCCACTTTTAGCGCGCCTTCCGCCAGCGTACCTTTGTGACCGATAGCATCGCCGAACTTCTGGGTATCAGCCACATCAAACTGGATACCAGCCGCTGTCATGACGCCGGTATCACCGCACTGACCACCTGATTCGGCATAGAAAGGCGTATTGTTCATTACCACCAGCGCTTCTTCACCGGCACTGATGCTGTCCACGACTTCACCGCCGCGATACAGGGCAACCACCTCGCCTTCACCATCGGTATCTGTGTAGCCACAGAACTCGGTGCTGGCGTCTACCTTAATCGCTTCGTTATAGTCAACACCGAACTGACCCGCTTCACGGGCACGCTGGCGCTGGGCTTCCATTGCATTGTTGAAGCCTTCTTCATCGATAGAGAAGCCACGCTCGCGAGCAACGTCATTGGTCAAATCAGCCGGGAAGCCGTAGGTGTCATACAGCTTGAATACCGTCTCGCCGTCCAGCACTTTGCCGTCTAGGCTATCGAGCGCGTCGTTTAAAATTGTCATACCACGGTCAAGAGTACGGCCGAAGTTGTCTTCCTCGATCTTCAGTACTTTTTCAACCATCGCCTGCTGTTTCTTCAGTTCTTCACCGGCTGTACCCATGATCTCTGCCAGCGGGCCAACAAGCTTATAGAAGAAGGCGCCCTGGGCACCCAGCTTGTTACCATGACGAACAGCACGACGGATAATGCGGCGCAGCACGTAACCACGACCTTCATTTGACGGCATTACGCCATCGACAATCAGGTAGGCACATGAACGGATATGGTCGGCAACCACACGTAGCGACTGGTTCGACAGGTCTTCGTAGCCAATCACGTCGGCGGCTTTTTTGATAAGGGTCTGGAAAATATCAATCTCGTAGTTCGAATGCACGCCCTGCATGATCGCCGCAATACGCTCGATCCCCATACCGGTATCTACCGACGGCTTAGGTAGCGGCTCCATGGTACCGTCAGCCTGACGGTTGAACTGCATGAATACGTTGTTCCAGATCTCAATGAAACGGTCACCGTCTTCTTCCGGAGTGCCCGGACGGCCGCCCCAGATATGCTCGCCGTGATCGTAGAAGATCTCGGTACACGGACCACAAGGACCGGTGTCACCCATCTGCCAGAAGTTGTCTGACTCGTATGGCTTGCCACCCTTCTTATCGCCGATACGAACGATACGATCCGCCGGGATACCCATCTCTTTGTTCCAGATGTCGAATGCCTCGTCATCGGTCTCGTAGACAGTCACCAGTAGGCGGTCCTGAGGAAGCTTAAGCACGTCGGTCAGAAATTCCCACGCGTACTTGATCGCGTCTTGTTTGAAGTAGTCACCGAAGCTGAAGTTACCCAGCATTTCGAAAAAAGTATGGTGACGGGCGGTAAAGCCGACGTTTTCTAGGTCATTGTGCTTACCACCGGCACGTACACAGCGCTGAGCTGTTGTCGCTCGAGTGTAGCTGCGCTTTTCCAGACCTAAAAATGTATCTTTAAATTGGTTCATACCTGCGTTGGTAAACAACAGTGTTGGGTCGTTAGCAGGTACAAGAGAAGAGCTTTCTACGATCTGGTGACCTTTGCTCTCAAAAAACGCAAGAAACGCACGGCGAATCTCATCAGTGCTCATGTACATTGGCAAATCCTGAATAAATGCTTTTATAAACCGAAAAATCGCACTTAAGCGATGATGTAACTGCTTTGAATATGCATCCGGGCCACACGGCTCGACGCTTATGTCAGCAGGCTTTAATCGAACTAAGATAAATTCTTTGGGGGCTATTGTAAAACAACGGCAGGCGCTACGGGAAATGTTATGTTAAGAATTAACGGAATTTATATAGGGCAGTGCTGCCAAGCCAGACATGTTGGCAGCAAGAGGCTAGTTGAGACTGGTGAGATTATTCGTCGTCATCGGTATCCAGCGCGTATTTGATCTGATCGAAATCAAAGCCGCGGTACTGCATAAAGCGAAAACGGCGAGCTTTTTCTTTTGGGGTATCCATCTCGCTATTACCAAACTTGCGCCGGGCAACCTCACGGGCTTGCTCGTACCAGTCCGTATCATTTTCTTCGAAAATCTGGCTGACAATGGTGCCATGCACCCCTTTCATCTTCATTTCCTGCTTGATCCGCAGCTCACCCCACCCCTTGGCAATGCCGTTGCGCATCATCATGCCCGCGTAGCGAGCATCATCAAGCCAGTTGTAATCCTGACAAAAATCAATCGCCTCGGTAATATCCGACTCGCAATAGCCACGCGTCTTTAATTTCTGTCGCAGCTCTTTCTCGGCATGGTCCCGGCGTGACAGATAACCGATAGCTGCCTCTTTGGCGCTTTGCTTTGGTGCTTGCTTTTTCATTGCTCTCAGGCCTTGCATAGACAAAACGGGCCGAGTACTCGCGTACCGGGCCCGTTGCTGTCAAGATTCTAGATGATAAGAGTGTTTAGAATGCCTGATCTTTCTCAGCATCTTTCTCTTCTGCCGCATCTTCCTGCTCGACTGGTGTCGTTAGCAGTAATTCACGTAGTTTCTTATCAAGCTCTTCGGCAATCTCTGGATGCTCAGCCAGGAATTTACAGGCATTTGCCTTGCCCTGGCCAATCTTGTCACCCTGATAGCTGTACCAGGCACCCGCCTTCTCAACCATCTTGTTCTTCACGCCAAGGTCAACCAGCTCGCCCAGGCGGTTAAAGCCCTGACCATAAAGGATTTGGGTTTCAGCCTGCTTGAACGGAGCAGCAATCTTGTTCTTAACAACCTTGATACGCGTTTCGTTACCCACAACTTCGTCACCGTCTTTGATGGCACCGGTACGGCGGATATCAAGACGAACAGAAGCGTAGAACTTCAGGGCATTACCACCTGTAGTGGTTTCCGGGTTACCGAACATCACACCAATCTTCATACGGATCTGGTTGATGAAGATACACATACAGTTTGATGCTTTCAGGTTACCGGTGATCTTACGCATCGCCTGCGACAGCATACGAGCCTGCAAGCCCATGTGGCTGTCACCCATCTCACCTTCGATTTCGGCTTTTGGTGTCAGTGCGGCAACGGAGTCGACGACCAGAATATCAACCGCGCCTGAACGCGCCAGTGCATCAGCAATTTCCAGTGCCTGCTCACCAGTATCTGGCTGAGACACCAGCAGGTTATCGATGTCCACACCCAGCTTCTGGGCATAGACAGGATCAAGGGCATGCTCGGCATCGATAAATGCACATGTCTTGCCCTGCTTCTGGGCCGCGGCAATCACTTCAAGCGTCAGCGTCGTCTTACCTGATGATTCAGGACCATAGATTTCAACGATACGTCCCATTGGTAAGCCGCCTGCACCCAGCGCGATATCAAGCGACAGGGAGCCAGTCGAAACCGTTTCAATATCCATGGTACGGTTATCGCCCAGCTTCATGATGGAACCTTTACCGAACTGCTTTTCAATCTGGCCTAACGCTGCGGCAAGAGCCTTCTGTTTGTTGTCGTCCATTCGACTCTCCAACGGATGCTTAAATTAAATACTGATAATGATGATTAGTATACTGTCTATTCATACAGTGTCTAGCACTGTATGAAAATTTTTTTGCCCGGTGCCACTCTCACACTGACGTCATTTTCTGCTCAGCCCAGCAGTTGCAGGCGTTGCAACATACCTGACAGGGCTTTTTGGCAAGCTTGCTGTCTTACCGCATTGCGATCACCATCAAAAAAACAGGTTTCGCACTGTATCCAGCCGGAGGTATCTGCCCAGGCAAAACACACCGTGCCGACCGGCTTATCAGGTGTCCCTCCACCCGGACCAGCAATGCCGCTAATTGCCACACTGATCGTCGCAGCTGAATGCCTCAACGCGCCCACTGCCATCTGCTCGGCGACAGGCTCGCTCACAGCGCCATTCGCTTCGAGCACGTCACTTCCCACACCGAGCATCTGCTGTTTCGCTTCATTGCTGTAGGTAATAAACGCACGATCAAACCAAGCTGAGCTACCGGCAATATCAGTAATAGCCGCAGAGACACCGCCACCGGTGCAGGACTCTGCCGTGGTGGCGACGCCCCCGTGCCGGCTCAGAGCCGTACCAAGTTCCCGAGACAATTGCTGGATATCCGTCATCCCTTCCTCCCGTCGATAATTCCAGCCCAACCATACTCTGCCACGCCTTCGGCGGCAACTCTACCCAGCCTTCAAAGGCAAGGAAATTGTGCGCAAGAGAACCAATTGCGACTTTGCTCCCTGAACCGATTCACGTATCCTTAGCCTCCAGAAATTTACCCGGTACGTTTTCAATTCCGGCATCAATAAGCAGGCAATATCGTGACAGTGAAAGGTTTAGAAAAGCACACCCCCATGATGCAGCAATTTTTGAGGATCAAGGCAGAAAACCCTGATGTTCTGCTGTTCTATCGTATGGGCGACTTCTACGAACTATTTTTTGACGACGCCAAACAGGCCTCTCAACTGCTGGATATTTCCCTGACTAAACGCGGCTCCTCCAACGGCCAGCCGATCCCGATGGCCGGTGTCCCCTACCATGCGGTCGAAGGCTACCTCGCCAAGCTGGTCCAGCAGGGCGTATCAGTGGCGATCTGCGAGCAAATCGGCGATCCGGCGACCAGTAAAGGACCGGTCGAGCGCCAGGTGGTACGTATTGTGACACCGGGTACAGTCAGTGACGAGGCACTGCTCAATGAACGCCACGACAACCTGATTGCGGCGATTTACCAGAATAACGACGGGTTCGGCTATGCCACGCTGGATATTACCTCCGGCCGCTTTATGCTGACCGAACCTGAAACAGAAGAAGCCATGCAGGCCGAGCTGCAACGTACCAGCCCTGCCGAGTTGCTCTACCCTGAGGATTTTGCACTGCCGGGCCTGCTGCAGTCGCAGAAAGGTACCCGCCGCCGTCCGGTCTGGGAATTCGATTTGGACACCGCACGCCAGCAACTGACCATGCAGTTCGGTACCCGCGATCTGGTCGGCTTCGGGGTCGAAACAGCCGAGCGCGGTCTGTGCGCTGCCGGCTGTCTGCTGCAGTATGTCAAAGATACCCAGCGTACTGCGCTACCGCATATCCGCGCGATCACCCAAGACACCAAAGATCATGCTGTGATCTTAGATGCAGCTACCCGCCGCAACCTGGAACTGACCCAGAACCTGGCTGGCGGGTTTGACAACACACTGGCCTCTGTACTGGATCAGACCGCAACCCCAATGGGAAGCCGATTGCTCAAGCGCTGGCTGCACCAACCGATCCGCGATCCGCAACAGCTCAATAACCGCTTTGATGCCATCGCCGCCTTTAAGGATACCGGTTTCTTTACTGATCTAGCCGGTGTGCTGCGCCACATGGGCGATCTGGAACGTATTCTGGCGCGCCTGGCCCTGCGCTCAGCCCGACCACGAGATCTGGCCCGCATGCGCACCGCCTTGCAGCATCTTCCTGAGCTAGCTGAGCTGCTGGCAGAAATCAACCAGCCGCGGATCGGCGAGCTGGCCCAGTTTGCCGCACCGATGGATGAGCTTTGCGAGCTGCTGGAACGGGCGATTATCGACAACCCGCCGGTGGTGATCCGCGATGGCGGGGTACTGGCACCGGGCTATAACGCCGAGCTGGATGAATGGCGCGATCTGGCTGACGGCGCATCAAAATACCTTGATGAGCTTGAGGCCCGCGAACGTGAACACCATGATATTGACAGCCTGAAAGTTGGCTTCAACCAGGTCCACGGCTTCTTTATTCAGGTCAGCCGCGGCCAGAGCCATCTGGTACCGAGCCATTATGTCCGCCGCCAGACACTGAAAAATGCCGAACGCTATATCATTCCCGAGCTCAAGGAGCACGAGGACAAGGTACTGAACTCCAAGTCCAAGGCGTTAGGACTAGAGAAAAAGCTGTGGGAAGAGCTGTTTGACTTGCTGCTGCCTCACCTGGAACAGCTGCAAAATGCAGCCAATGCCCTGTCTGAACTCGACGTGCTGGCCAACCTGGCAGAACGGGCCGATACCCTCAACTACTGCCGTCCGGAGCTCACAGCCGAGAGCGGTATTGAGATCAATGCCGGCCGTCACCCTGTGGTCGAGCAAGTCCTGAGCGAACCGTTTATCGCCAACCCGATTTCCCTGCATCATGATCGCCGGATGCTGATCATTACCGGTCCGAACATGGGCGGTAAGTCGACCTATATGCGCCAGACGGCACTGATCGCCCTGATGGCACATGTCGGATCGTTTGTTCCGGCCGAGTCGGTGAAAATGGGGCCGCTGGATCGCATTTTTACCCGTATCGGTGCCTCGGACGATCTTGCCTCCGGTCGCTCAACCTTCATGGTAGAAATGACCGAGACCGCAAATATCCTCCACAATGCAACCCAGCATAGTCTGGTATTGATGGATGAAATCGGCCGCGGTACCAGTACCTATGACGGCCTGTCGCTGGCCTGGGCAAGTGCCGAGTGGCTGGCTGAGAAAATTGCGGCCATGACCCTGTTTGCAACCCACTACTTCGAACTGACCGAGCTGCCGTCGATGATGGAAGGACTGGCTAATGTCCACCTGGATGCTGTCGAGCACGGCGACGAGATCGCCTTTATGCATGCCGTACAGGAAGGCGCTGCCAGCAAGTCTTACGGTCTGGCAGTTGCCAGCCTGGCCGGAGTACCGAAGTCCGTGATCAAGCGGGCGAAGATCAAGCTTCAGCAACTAGAGGCCAGCGGTCACCAGCAGGCGAGCGCTCCAGCCAACATCGCGCCAAAAGCCGAACAGCAACTGAGCCTGATCCCCGAACCGAGCGAGGTGGAAGAGGCGCTGGCGAATGTCAATCCTGACGATATGACCCCGCGTCAGGCACTGGAAGAGCTCTATCGCCTGAAAGCGCTTCTGTAGCAGTAACATAAACAGGAAAGAGAAAAGGACGCATCATGCGTCCTTTTTCATTCTATGGGTCTGTAAGCCAAACTAGGTATCGTACTCAATAGGTATATCGGCTTACATGAATTGTCTACATGTCCTGATTAAACAGAGACTCGATGTTCAATCCCTGATGCGTCAGCATATCACGAAGACGACGAAGGCCTTCGACTTGGATCTGGCGTACACGCTCACGGGTCAGACCGATTTCGCGACCAACATCTTCAAGGGTTGATGCCTCATAGCCCAGCAGACCAAAGCGGCGAGCCAGCACTTCACGCTGTTTCGGGTTTAGCTCCTGCAACCAGGTCACAATCGAGGTTTTGATATCGTCATCCTGAGTCGATGTCTCCGGGCCGCCTCCTTTCTCATCCGGAATGATATCCAGCAAGGCTTTTTCCGAATCACCGCCAATCGGGTTATCAACCGAGCCGACACGTTCGTTCAAACGCAGCATGCGATTGACATCATCGACAGACTTATCCAGTTTCAGGGCGATATCTTCCGCCGTCGGTTCGTGATCCAGCTTCTGAGCCAACTCACGGGCAGTACGGAGGTAAACATTCAGCTCTTTGACGACGTGGATAGGTAAACGGATAGTTCGGGTTTGGTTCATGATAGCCCGTTCAATGGTTTGACGGATCCACCATGTTGCGTAGGTAGAAAAACGGAAGCCGCGTTCCGGATCAAATTTCTCGACGGCGCGGATCAACCCAAGGTTACCTTCCTCTACCAAATCCAGCAAAGCAAGGCCACGGTTGCTATAACGACGGGAGATCTTCACCACCAGTCGCAGGTTACTTTCAATCATTCGCTTGCGGGCCACTTCATCGCCACGCAATGCCCGACGGGCATACAGAACCTCTTCTTCCGCAGTCAGAAGCGGAGAAAAACCGATCTCCCCCAGGTAAAGCTGTGTCGCATCAAGGGCTTTCTGCGTGGCCCCATATTGCGAAATATCGACTTCATCACTCGTTGTTTCCGTCGATGCAGCTTTTGCCTCAACCTCTGCCGAGTCTATTTCCACATCATCAAAGTCAAAGTTCTCGATATTTGTAGCAGTATTGCTTCTACTCATAGCGCCTCCCAGATGGCGAGTTAGCAAGACATTACAACTTCACTATGCCATGTTGTCTATTTCGGCAAGTACCGAAGCGGATTAACCGACTTACCTTTGTAACGGATCTCGAAATGTAGGCGAACACTGTTGCTACCGGAGCTTCCCATTGAAGCAATCTTCTGCCCCGCTTTTACCTTCTGTTGCTCTTTGACCAGCACTTTCTCGTTGTGGGCATAAGCACTGAGATAATCATCACTATGCTTAATAATCACCAGGTTGCCATAACCGCGCAGGGCGTTGCCTGCATATACAACCGTTCCTCCAGCTGATGCCTTGACGGCCTGACCTCTTTTTCCGGCAATATCTATGCCTTTGTTACCGTTTTCTGCGCTGGAGAACTTAGCAATAACGCGACCTTTTGTCGGCCATGACCAGCTAGCCACCTTGTTGCTATTATTCGCCTTACTTGTAACAACTTTGTTACTATTTGAATTTTGAGAGTACTCTTTTGTGCGAGCAGGATCAACATTTTTATTGGCTGTTTTTTGTTCAGCCGGCTTCGGTTTTGGCACCGGTTTGACTACCTGCGGTGGGGGCGGTTTAGGCTTGGCAGCATTAGCCACTGTTTTTACTGGGGGTTTAGCAACTGCGACGGTGCCGGCCTTTCCGTATGCAGGGGCAACATACTTCGGTTTCCAAAGCTGGAGGGTCTGCCCCGGGTAAATGGTATAAGGAGGAGAAAGCTTATTACTGGCAATAATATCTTTTACTTCACGACCAGTTATATAAGAAATGAAATACAGAGTATCCCCTTTCTCTACCTGATAATAACTGCCACGAAAGCTTCCTCGCTTCAGGCTGTTGTAATCTTTTTCAAGACTGGTTACAGGCGCTGGTATATGGGTGCTACAGGCTGACAGCAGTAGACATGCGACTGCCATAGTCGTTACTCGCCAGTTCGATCTATTCACCATCACACCCATCGGAATTTACGCCAGCTCTCCTGCGACCAGAGGAACAAAACGAACTGCCTCAATGTCCTGGGAAAGGTATTGCTCACCGTTACGAACAATCTGCTTCAGTACCTGATACTCGTCACCGACCGGAATGATCAGGCGACCGCCATCAGCCAGCTGAGCCAACAACTCTACCGGGATATCGTCGGCAGCAGCCGTTACGATAATCGCATCGAATGGCCCTTTGCTCGGCCAGCCGAGCCAGCCGTCACCGTGCTTGGTCGAAATATTGTGGAGGTCGAGCTGTTTGAAGCGGCGCTTTGCCTGCCATTGCAAGGCTTTGATCCGCTCCACAGAAAATACATGTTCAACAATATGTGCCAATACCGCGGTCTGATAACCCGAGCCCGTCCCGATTTCCAGGATCCGGGAGCTCGGCTTCAGGTCCAGCAGCTCCGTCATTTTCGCCACAATATATGGCTGCGAGATCGTCTGTCCGCAACCAATAGGCAAGGCATTATTCTCATAGGCTTTGTGGGATAAAGCCTCGTCGATAAACAGCTCCCTGGGAACTGCTGCCATCGCCTGCAACACGTTATCGTTACGGATACCCAGCTGATGCAAAAATGTCAGCAGACTATGTCGTTCTTCCGCATAGCGCATCCTTAATTTGTCTCCACTTGTGTTAGCCATTGTTCAATGTCGTTAATCGCATCATGTGCAGTCAGATCAACCTGTAGCGGCGTGATCGATACATGGTTGTGCTCTATGGCGTAAAAATCCGTCCCCGGGCCGGCGTCCTGACATGCTCCCGGCGGACCCAACCAGTATATCGTCTTACCGCGCGGATCCACGGCCTTTTCCATTTTCTCGGCGCGATGGCGGGCACCCAGACGTGTCACTTGCCAGTCACCCAACTCGGAAAAGGGGACATCAGGTACATTGATGTTCAATATCTTGTTGGTCGGCAACGGCTGTTCCGTCAACTTGCCGACAATATCTTTGATAACCATAGCCGCGGTATCAAAGTGTTGCGAGCCAACCAAAGAGACAGCAATCGCCGGAACACCCAGAAAGTGACCTTCTGTCGCCGCGGCAACCGTACCGGAGTAAAGCACATCATCACCGAGATTTGCACCATGGTTAATACCGGCCACAACAATATCCGGACGATACTCCAGCCATTCGTTCAGCGCAAAGTGAACACAGTCTGTCGGTGTGCCTTCAACCGAGACCCGGCGCTCGTCTTCCTCGCGAATACGCAGCGGGTTATCTAACGTGAGGGAGTTCGAGGCACCAGAACGGTTCCGATCCGGCGCCACAACGGTCACCTCGCCGATCTCTTCCAGCGCTGCTGCCAGCGTGTTTATTCCATCGGCAAAAATGCCATCATCATTACTGATCAAAATTCGCATGGTCGCCATCCTCTAGCTCACGCTCAATCATTAGTTCACGCACCACCGCAGTCGCGAAACAGCCAGCCGGCAGCGAAAACGACACAGTCAGATCATTACCATCCTGCTGCCACTCCATCTGCTGGGGTTTTAACAGCAAGGTGCGACGCTCATGGCGCATCCGGTTATCACGGATCAGTTTGAGCAACAGCGGCTCCTGCTCGACAACAGCCATCTCAAACGCCTCGGCATCCGCGGTAGTTGGCAGGGCATTATCCCCCATCATCGGGGCGGTGATTGCCATACTGCCGTCATCTACCTGCTGCTGCAGCTCGGCAGAGACCGACTCAACAATTTGACCTCGCTCGTCACCGTCCAGCTGCAGGCTATCGCCCGCCATCAAGGTATGTACCTTGCCTTGTTCGATACGAGATGACAGCACCATATTAAACAACCAAGAACGTGCTGCAGACAAATAGAAGCTGCGCTTGCTCTTGTCACGAACGCGGAATTCGTCATTGCCCCAGCTGCGCGCCTTAACTACATTATTACCGTTGTGGCCAAACCGTTGCTCACCAAAATAGTTAGGCACCCCATGCAGGTTAACCTGCTCCAGGCGGGTGATGACATCCTGCGGCATGTCCAAGTCAATCAGGCGCAGTTGAAACCAGTTGCCGACAAGATCACCCGGTCGTAATTTTTTATCATGGCGGGCTGTTTCCAGCACCTCGACGCCAGGGTGTTCGGCAACAAAGTGCGTCAAGTCAGGATCCGGCTTGCCCGGCAGATGCACACTTAGCCACTGCTCGGTCACGGCATGGCGATCTTTCAAACCAGCCCAGCTGACATCCCGGGACTTAACTCCGCAGGCCTTGGCCAGTTCATTGACAACATATTTGGTGTTCTCGCCCGTTTTGCGGACTTTCACCATAAAATGTTCACCGCTTCCGGCAAAATCAAAGCCTAAATTTTCTTTAACCACAAAATGTTCAGGCAGGACTTTGATTCGCCCCTGGCAACCAGGCTTACCGTATAACCAATTAAAATTGTCCATTACGTTAGACATAAATACACCGTTTGTTAGCGGCAAAACACTTGCCGCGAAACCTGCTGCTAACTTGCAGACAAAACGAGCAGCAGGGAAATAATCTTATTGTTTGTTAAGGAGTACAACAGCCTCACAAGCAATCCCTTCTTTGCGCCCGGTAAAACCCAGACGCTCTGAAGTCGTTGCCTTTACATTAATATTATCAATCTCTGTTTCCAGATCATCGGCAATGGTCTGACACATCGCCTCAATGTAAGGCGCCATCTTCGGTGCCTGGGCAATAATAGTGACGTCCAGATTACCCAGGCGATAGCCCTTCGCCTTCACTTTACTATAGACATCCCGCAGCAGAAAACGGCTATCGGCCCCTTCCCACTCAGCATCGGTATCCGGGAAATGACGGCCAATATCACCGGCCCCGATCGCCCCAAGCAAGGCGTCACAGACCGCATGCAAGGCCACATCTCCGTCAGAATGCGCGATCAGCCCCTGCTCATAGGGGATTGCCACACCGCCAATGATCACCGGCCCTTCACCACCAAACTTGTGTACATCAAAACCGTGTCCAATTCGCATCATGGCTAATCCTTCGTTATTTGTTGTAAATAAAAACCGGCCAGGGCCAGATCTTCGGGCTGGGTCACTTTCAGGTTATCAGCCCGCCCTTTTACTAATTGCGGCACATATCCGCAAAACTCAAGAGCCGACGCCTCATCGGTGATCACTGCCCCCTTCTCCAGCGCATACCGGAGCGAGTCGCGGAGCTGTCTGACCTTGAACATCTGCGGCGTCAGGGCATGCCAGAGGTTCTCGCGATCCACGGTTTCGCGTATCCCCTGCTGGTTATCACCAGCGAGCACCACGCCACGCTTCATCGTATCCCGTACCGGCGCCGCCAGAATGGCACCGCTCTCGCTCTGCAGCGCGGCATTAATCAAACGATCCAGATCGGCGAGCTGCAAGCAAGGCCGGGCGGCATCATGAACCAGCACCCAGCTGTCTTCATCGTCAATCGCTGCCAGCCCTGCAAACACCGAATCAGCCCGTTCCGCCCCGCCGTCGACACGAGTGATCCGCGGATCACTGGCTAGCGGCAGCGCCTCGAAGTAGGGATCACTATTGCTTATCGCAATGATCACGCGCTCTATTGCCGGATGGCAAAACAAACGATCAATGGTGTGTTCTAAAATTGTCTTTCCTGCTATCTGCAGGTATTGCTTCGGACGGTCTGCTGCCATTCGGCTGCCAACTCCAGCAGCAGGTACAACTGCGGTGATCTTTTCGGTCATGAGTAAGGTGTTTACGCTCAGAGTTAAAGTAATACCAGTTACATTATCAATGCCAATGCCTGCGTTCAGGCGTATTGAGCAAGGCGGGGCTATTCACCCACAATTCGAAAGAAAGTTTCTCCCGGCTTTATCATGCCAAGCTCATTGCGCGCCCGCTCTTCGACAGCTTCCTGACCGCGATGGAGATCATGAATTTCAGCATACATTTGCTGATTCCGCTGCTTTAGCTCGGCATTGGCCTGCTGCTGGATGGCAACATTATCTCTTGCTGCCAAATAATCCATCATGCCATTTTTACCAAGCCAAAAATCATACTGAAGCCAGCACAGTACCACCAGCAGCAAGACAGTTAACAAGCGCATGCCGCTCCCCGTTATTTCATGCAATTAGTTCAGTGACGGCAATTTTCCTAACTAATAGTACTTATTTACGCCAAATAGAATAGCGCAATTAGTTAATAAAATTGCAATGGGGTAATAATCCCATAAAGCGCAAGATGTGACTAGCGCCGAATGCCAAACACATCATGTATTCGGACATAAAAAAACCGCCTCACGAGGAGGCGGTTCGATAACTCAGAGTGATAACTTCACTCCAAAGGCAAGCTAATGATTAAGCTTGGCCCTTAACTTCTTTAAGACCGTTGTAAGGTGCTTTTTCACCTAGCGCTTCTTCGATACGAATTAGCTGGTTGTACTTAGCAACACGGTCAGAACGGCTCATAGAACCAGTCTTAATCTGGCCAGCAGCAGTACCTACCGCTAGGTCAGCGATAGTTGCATCTTCAGTTTCACCAGAACGGTGAGAGATAACAGCTGTGTAGCCTGCGTCTTTAGCCATCTTGATAGCAGCCAGAGTTTCAGTTAGAGAACCGATCTGGTTGAACTTGATAAGGATAGAGTTAGCTACGCCTTTCTCGATACCTTCAGCAAGGATCTTAGTGTTTGTAACGAACAGATCGTCACCAACTAGCTGAAGCTTGTCGCCCATTAGTTCAGTCTGGTGCTTGAAGCCAGCCCAGTCAGACTCGTCCAGGCCATCTTCGATAGAAACGATTGGGTACTGGTTAGCAAGGTCTTGTAGGTAGAAGTTAAACTCTTCAGAAGTGAAGATTTTGCCTTCGCCTTTCATGTTGTAGTTGCCTGCTTCTTTGTCGTAGAACTCAGATGCAGCACAGTCCATTGCTAGAGTAACGTCTTTGCCTAGTACGTAACCTGCAGCTTCAACCGCTTCTTTGATTGCAGCAAGTGCAGCAGCGTTTGATTCTAGGTTAGGAGCAAAACCACCTTCATCACCAACTGCAGTGCTTAGGCCTTTCGCCTTAAGTACTTTAGCTAGGTTGTGGAATACTTCAGCGCCGATACGTAGACCTTCTTTAAGAGTTTTAGCGCCAACTGGCTGAATCATGAACTCTTGGATGTCAACGTTGTTGTCAGCGTGCTCACCACCGTTGATGATGTTCATCATTGGTAGAGGCATAGAGAACTGACCAGCAGTACCGTTTAGCTCTGCGATGTGCTCGTAAAGAGGCATGCCTTTAACTGCAGCAGCAGCTTTAGCGTTCGCTAGAGAAACAGCAAGGATAGCGTTAGCACCAAAGTTAGACTTGTTTTCAGTACCGTCTAGGTCAAGCATAATCTGGTCGATTGCAGCTTGGTCTTTCGCATCTTTACCAACAAGAGCTTCAGCGATAGCACCGTTCACAGCTTCAACAGCTTTAAGAACGCCTTTACCTAGGAAACGAGACTTGTCGCCGTCACGTAGCTCAAGAGCTTCACGAGAACCAGTTGATGCGCCAGATGGAGCAGCAGCCATACCAACGAAACCGCCTTCTAGGTGAACTTCAGCTTCAACAGTTGGGTTACCACGTGAATCGATAATTTCACGACCTAGAACTTTAACGATCTTAGACATTATGTTTCCTCTTGCTTTATCTTCAATTTAAAAGCTAAAAAAATAGCTGCAGCCATAGCCGCTACAGCTATCCGTAATCCTTACTTATTCAGCTCACCGCGCTGGTGTACACCAGCGGCTTTTACAAAGCCTTCGAACAATGGGTGACCATCGCGAGGCGTTGAGGTGAACTCAGGGTGGAACTGAGCAGCCACAAACCATGGGTGGTTCGGGATCTCAATAATCTCCACCAGCTTCTTGTCTGCCGATAGACCAGAAATCTTCAAGCCTGCTTTCTCTAGTTTAGGCAGCAGGTTGTTGTTAACTTCATAGCGATGACGGTGGCGCTCGTGGACCGTTGCATCTCCGTATAGCTCACGCGCTTTCGAGCCGTCCGCTAGGTGACATAGCTGAGAACCAAGGCGCATGGTTCCGCCTAGATCCGAGTTTTCAGTACGCTCTTCAACTTTACCTTCACCGTCAACCCACTCCGTGATTAGGCCAACAACTGGGTTCTTCGTTTCTGCATCGAACTCTGTTGAGTGCGCGCCTTTAAGACCCGCAACGTTACGTGCAAACTCAATCAGTGCCACTTGCATACCCAGACAGATACCCAGGTATGGAATTTTGTTTTCACGGGCGTATTGTGCAGTCAGGATCTTGCCTTCTACACCACGACCGCCGAAACCACCTGGAACCAGAATGGCATCAAGGCCTTGCAGTGCTTCTGCACCTTTAGATTCAACGTCCTGAGAGTCAACATACTTGATCTTCACAGACAGGCGGTTTTTAAGACCTGCATGCTTCAGTGCTTCGTTGACTGACTTGTAGGCATCCGGTAGTTCGATGTATTTACCAACCATACCGATAACAACTTCGGCTGTCGGGTTGGCTTCTTCGTAGATAACTTGTTCCCACTCGGTAAGGTCTGCCTCTGGTGCTGTAATACCAAAACGCTGACATACAAGGTCATCCAGACCCTGCGCTTTAATAAGCTGTGGGATTTTGTAGATTGAATCTACGTCTTTCATCGAGATAACTGCTTTTTCCTGTACGTTACAGAATAGCGCGATCTTCGCACGCTCATTAGCAGGAATATTACGGTCAGAACGACATACCAAGATGTCAGGCTGAATACCGATAGAAAGTAGTTCTTTTACCGAGTGCTGGGTTGGCTTGGTTTTTACTTCGCCGGCAGCGGCAAGGTAAGGAACCAGTGTCAGGTGCATAAACATTGCACGCTCGCGACCTAGTTCTACAGCCAGCTGGCGAATTGCTTCCATGAACGGTAGTGATTCGATATCACCGACAGTACCGCCCACTTCCACGATAGCCACATCATGTCCTTCAGCACCGGCAATCACACGCTCTTTGATAGCGTTAGTGATGTGTGGGATAACCTGAATCGTTGCACCTAGGTAATCACCACGACGCTCTTTACGCAATACGTCCGCATAGACACGGCCTGCAGTAAAGTTGTTGCGTTTTGTCATCTTGGTACGAATGAAACGCTCGTAGTGACCTAAGTCGAGGTCGGTCTCTGCACCGTCTTCCGTAACGAATACTTCGCCGTGTTGAATTGGGCTCATTGTGCCTGGGTCAACGTTGATGTAAGGGTCTAGCTTCATCATAGTCACGTTAAGACCACGTGCTTCTAGAATAGCTGCCAGAGATGCTGCAGCAATACCTTTACCTAGTGAGGATACGACCCCGCCCGTAACAAAAATATAATTCGTTGTCATGTTTAACCTGGAAGATTGGTGTAGAGGATTAAAATGTATCTGGACGGGAAATTAGTATACCAGACACAGTTTATCGCCACAACGTGAAATCTATCACAGCATTGGCTGTTTTTTTTTGTCTCAAATCAAATATACCCAATAGCATGACTCACTTACCACAACAGCCCTGTGCATAGTTACATGGACACCATTGCCAATTAGACGAGTAAGCTAGCCTTCCCGCTTTTTCACTTTCTCCCACTCGCTATCGAGCATTTCCAGCGAACAATCGTCAAATTGCTTCCCTTGTTCTAGCACACTTTTTTCAACTTCGCGAAACCGACGCTCAAACTTTTTGTTTGCCCGCTGCAGGGCAGACTCCGGTTTGACCTTGAGGTGACGACTCAAGTTAACCACAGCAAAGAGCAAATCCCCGACTTCTTCCTCGATCTTACCCTGATCTGGTGACACTTGGATGACTTCCTCCATCACCTCATCAATTTCTTCTTTCACTTTTTCGACGACCGGACCAACCGTATTCCAGTCAAAACCATGCTTGGCACAGCGCTTCTGGATTTTATCAGCCCGTGTCAGCGCCGGAAGGGCCTTGGGAATATTGGCCAGAAGGCTGGTATCTTCCCCTTTCGCCGTCCGTTCCTTGGCCTTCTCAGCCTCCCAGTTGGCATTGATGGCCTCGTCATCGGCAAACTCGGCCTCGCCAAAAACATGGGGATGACGACGGATCAGCTTGTCGTTAATACCGGCAACAACCTCATCAAAATCAAACAGTCCCTGCTCTTTGCCCAGCTGGCTATAGAAAATCACCTGAAACAGTAAGTCCCCGAGCTCTTCACGCACGTCATTCCAGTCCTGCTGCTCGATGGCATCGGCAACTTCATAGGCCTCTTCGATGGTATGGGGCACGATAGAGGCAAAGTTCTGTTTGAGATCCCACGGACAGCCTTTGTTCGGATCGCGCAAGGTCGCCATAATGTCTACTAGCTGCTCGATCGGGGTGTGCTGTTTATCACTCATAGTTACTGTTCTTCTGCTCTTTCATTTCCATTAAAAAACGGGCGGCATCAGGCCACCCGCTTTTGATATTTAGCATAACGTTAGTACAGGCGCTTGGCTTCAGCGACGTCCTTCACCTGCTCAATACGCTTGAGTACCCGGCTAAGAACTTCGAGATCCGTCAGTTCCAGGTCAAAGTCCATGATTGACATCTGCTTCTTGAAATCAATCCGGCTCTTCATGCCCGAGACCTTGACTTTCTCGTTGGCAAAGGTGTTCGTCAGCTCCTTGATCAGGCCATTTCGCTCCGATGCCGTGACTCTGACCGTGATATTGTAGTTGCCGACAAAGCCGCCGCCCCATACCGTATCGATGATCCGCTCAGGCGCAACATGGCGTAACTCTTCAAGCTGCTCACAATCGCTACGGTGTACAGAAATACCCCGCCCTTGCGTTACGAAACCAATAATTTCATCACCAGGAATTGGCTGGCAACAGCGTGCAAGATGAGTCATCAGGTTATCGACCCCTTCAACGACGACTGCATCACGCTGAGGCTTCTTGCTGGTTTCGACCTTGGTACTGGCCTCGGCCAATTTCTCCAACAGCTGTTGGTCTTCCTCTTCCGCCGTCGGCTTGTTAACCAGAGCATTAATATGGTTGATCACCTGATTAATACGCAGATCACCGCTCCCGATTCCGGCATACAGCTCCACAGCAGAGTTGACGTTAAAGCGTTTTAGCGCGTAGGCCTCGGCATCCTTCAGCGTTGCACCAACCTTAGTCAGCTCTGCTTCAAGGATCTCACGTCCGGCTGCAATGTTCTTGTCGCGATCCTGCTTACGGTACCAGGCATGTACCTTGGCTCGTGCACGACTGGAAGTGACAAATCCAAGGTTAGGGTTCAGCCAATCACGTGAGGGGTTTGGCTCTTTCTGGGTAATAATTTCTACCTGCTCCCCCATCTGCAAGCGATAGGTAAACGGTACAATGCGCCCTTCTACCTTGGCACCAATACAACGGTGGCCCACCTCGGAATGAATGTGGTAGGCAAAATCCAGCGGCGTTGCGTTAAGCGGCAAATCCACCACGTCCCCTTTCGGGGTAAAGGCGTACACCCGATCATCAAATACCTGGCTACGAAGCTCATCGAGCATTTCGCCAGAATCGGACATTTCTTCCTGCCACGCAAGTAGCTTCCGAAGCCAGTTAATTTTCTCGTCGTAGGCCGACTTGGCACCACCCGAAGAGCCTTCCTTGTACTTCCAGTGCGCCGCAACACCAAGCTCGGACTCTTCGTGCATCTGCTTGGTGCGGATCTGGATCTCAATGGTCTTGCCTTCCGGCCCCAACACGACTGTATGAATCGACTGGTAGCCGTTTGGCTTGGGGTTGGCGACATAGTCATCGAATTCTTTCGGCAGATGGCGATACTTGGTATGCACGACACCCAGGGCCGCATAGCAATCCTGCAGCTGATCCGCAATGATGCGTACCGCCCGGACATCGAACAGTTCGTCAAAGGCCAGGTTCTTCTTCTGCATCTTGCGCCAGATGCTGTAGATGTGCTTGGGACGACCATGCACCTCCGCCTTGATATGCGATGCTTTCATTGACTCGTCTAGATCTGAGACAAAGTGATCAATGTATTGCTCGCGGTCTATCCGGCGCTCGGAAAGCTGTTTGGCAATTTGCTTGTAGGTATTCGGGTGATTATAGCGAAATGCGTAGTCTTCAATCTCCCACTTCAGCTGACCGATACCCAAGCGGTTGGCCAGCGGTGAGTAGATGTTGGCACACTCTTTCGCCGCCGCACGGCGAACCTCATCCGGCTCGTCTTTCACCTCACGTAAGTTACAGATACGTTCGGCCAACTTGATCACCACGCAGCGGAAGTCATCCACCATCGACAGCAGCATACGACGGATATTATCGACCTGAGCCGACTGTGCCGCTCCTTCGGTGGTTGCATTTAACTGACCGATGGCAGCCATCTGGCCCACCCCGGTCACCATCTGCAAAATCGTATTGTTATAGTCTTCCTTCAGCTGTTCCGGATCGTAGACGCCTGCCTCGACCAACGGAAACAACAAGGCAGCGACCAGAGTATCCTTGTCCATGCTCAGGGTAACAAGGATCTCCACCATTTCGCGGCCGCGCCATAGCAATAACGACGCGGACTCTTCCTCTGACGTTAATTCGATACATCGCTGGTAGGTTTGCGTAATGCGTTTCGCCACTTTGGCGTCTTGTTGCAAACTCTCGACCCAAGATGAAAGCTCAAATGTATCATTTTCCTTTAAATGCGCACCGCGAACTGCGACCATTTCTCTATCCTGTAAGTTCTCTTGTTAATGTTGAATAAACACTACTTTTTGGTGCCCAGACTATTTTTGATAAACAGGGCCATAGACTCTAGATGCCCGGTATGCGGGAACATATCCAACATACCCAGACGTTCCAACTGATAACCTTGCTTCAGCAACACCTGGCTGTCTCGTGCCAGCGTGGCAGGGTTGCATGAAACATACACGACCCTTTCCGGGTTCAAATTGACAACATGCTGCATGACCCCGGCTGCCCCGGCGCGTGCCGGATCAAGCAGAATTTTATTAAAGTGTTCTTGCGCCCAAACCATGGAGGTAACATCCTCCTCCAAGTTGGCCTGGTAGAAC
The DNA here is from genome assembly GCF_050336885.1 of Photobacterium kasasachensis. Taxonomy (NCBI): domain Bacteria; kingdom Pseudomonadati; phylum Pseudomonadota; class Gammaproteobacteria; order Vibrionales; family Vibrionaceae; genus Photobacterium; species Photobacterium kasasachensis. The sequence continues at coordinate 132,935 of NZ_JAKJSH010000016.1, read as the reverse complement.
GAGGCGTTGTTTAACTGATTTATCAGTGCATTATCACTAGCACGATGCACCATCTCGTCGACACCTTCAACACCGACCAGCGCCTTTGCCCGTTTTGCCAGTGGCAGACTAAAGTTACCCAAACCACAGAACAAATCCAACACCCGATCTGTCGGCCCGACATCCAGCCAGTCAATAGCCTGATGGACCATCTGGCTATTCACATCCCGGTTAACCTGAATAAAGTCTTTCGGGGAAAAATACAACTTCTGACCATCTAACTCATAATACGGAGCCTGACCCGAAATTCTATCGATTGAATCAGATGTTGGGGCTAAATACAGAATAACATCGTATTGCTCGGCAAACTGACGCAGCAAGGTCATATCTTTGTCATTAAATGGCTGCAGGTGACGGATCAGCACGACCCTGCCATTATCCGCTTCCACCAGCTCGACATGACCAAGGTGCTTTTGCCCCTTCAGCCGAGTTAACAGACTACGTAACGGTGGTAATAGTTCATTTAATGATTGTGCCAGCACCGGACACTGCTCAACATCGACAATATCCTTGCTCTGCTTTTTGCGAAAACCGAACTGCAGCTTCCCGCCTCCCAGCCTCAGGCTAAAGCGAGAACAGCGGCGGTAGTGCTTGTCACTGCCGACAATCGGTTCCGCCTGGTTGAACGCCTGCTCCCTGTCCGTGGTCGAAAACTTACTCATCAGCTCACTCAATGCCTGCTGCTTGGCTTCAACCTGTCCTGAATGGGACAAATGTTGCAAGTTGCATCCGCCACACTGGTCATAGATAGGACAATACGGTTTAATACGTGCCTGACTGTCAGCCAGACGTTTTATGACCTTGGCACGCGCGAACTGCTTCTTGTCTTCGGTAAACTGAACCAACGCCTTTTCACCCGGCAACAGGCCATCAACAAAGACCGGTTTTCTGTTGATATGACCAATACCGGCGCCCAGGTGATCCAGGCGGCTAATTTCAATTTCTTTATGCTTGGTATCAGTTACTTTTCGTTTTTGAGGCTTAAAAAAGCGTGCCATAGTGTTTTGACTCACGGAGCAGATAAACCAAACTGAGTGATATTGTCGGCAGTTTGGTATTAGTTGATTGTCGAATAGCCATAGTTTCATTAAGCTAACGGCCACAGATGGACGACAATTCTCCCACAGAATCGCTTTCTTGTAATTAAGAGAACCATGACCAAATATGGACTTCGTGCCAGGGTCTTCACCCTGACATTAGCACCGACACTGATTATTGGCCTGCTATTAAGCGCATTTTTTACCATGAGCCGTTATCGGGATCTCGAGCATCAGCTGATTTCGACCGGTGCCAGTATCGTCGAACCCCTTGCGATTTCAACCGAATACGGAATGACAGATAAGAACCGCGAAGCCGTTCGCCGTCTGATCAGCTATGCCCACCGCAAGCACTCGCAGATAGTCCGCAGCATTGCCGTTTTCGATGCCGACAACCAGCTGTTTGTCACCTCGAACTTCCACCGCAATTTTGAAACCCTGATGTATCCGGACGATCAGCCGATCCCGATGCTGCTTGATACCCGGCTCAACGAGAACTCACTGATCCTCCGCGCTCCGATATTGAGCGAAGGCCAGTTTTCCTCGATATCCGCACCGGGCTACCAGGCGGAGGCACTGGGCTATATTGCATTAGAGTTGGATCTGAGCGCCTTGCGCCTGCAACAATACCAGGAAGTCTTTACCGCCCTGATGGTACTTCTTCTCGGGCTGACATTGTCGTCCCTGTTTGCCTACCGTCTGATGAAAGATGTCACCCGACCAATTTCCCATATGGTCAGCGTGGTGGACAGGATCCGCCGCGGCCACCTTGATATCCGAATCGAAGGTGAGCTGCTTGGTGAGCTCGATACCCTGAAGAACGGTATCAACGCCATGGCCATCTCGCTGTCGGAATACCACATCGAAATGCAGCAGAGTATCGACCAGGCCACCTCGGATCTGCGCGAGACCCTGGAGCAGCTGGAGATCCAGAACGTCGAGCTGGATATTGCCAAAAAACGCGCCCAGGAAGCGGCCCGCGTGAAATCAGAGTTCCTGGCCAATATGTCGCACGAGCTGCGAACCCCGCTCAACGGGGTCATTGGCTTTACCCGCCAGATGCTGAAAACACGCCTCAGCACCAGCCAGCAGGATTACCTGCAGACCATCGAGAAATCAGCCAACAACCTGCTGACCATCATCAATGACATTCTCGACTTCTCGAAACTGGAAGCCGGTAAACTACTATTGGAAAATATCCCGTTCGACTTCACCGAATCGCTGGATGAAGTGATGAAACTGCTGGCGCCGAGCGCCCACGAGAAGGGACTTGAGCTGACACTGAAAGTCGACAACCGGATCCCGACCGGGCTGATCGGCGATCCGCTACGGATCCAGCAAGTACTGACCAACTTGATTGGCAACGCGGTGAAATTTACCGAGCGCGGCAATATCGATGTGTCGGTCGAACTCAAAACCGACCGCGACGAGAACATCGAGCTGCAGTTTATGGTGCGTGATACCGGGATCGGGATTTCCGAGCGCCAACAGGCGCAGTTGTTCCAGGCCTTCAGCCAGGCCGATGCCAGCATTTCCCGCCGCTACGGCGGTACCGGGCTGGGACTGGTGATCACCCAGAAACTGGTTACCCAGATGGGTGGCGAAATCAGCCTGACCAGCCGCCTTCACCAGGGGTCGACGTTCTGGTTCAGCCTGCGCTTGACCAAAACCGATCTGCCGGTCTCCCAGCCGATTGATACCTCGTCGCTGAGCGGCAAGAAACTACTGCTTATCGAGCCTAACATGCAGGCTGCCTCGGTGATCCAGCAGCGCCTGATCAAGGCAGGGATCCATGTTACCTACCGCTCGACGATGCCGGAAGATGCCGAGCATCACCACTTTGCCCTGCTCAACCTGACACCGGGCGAGCAGCCGCCGATCGCGAGCCTGCTGGATATGGTGTTCAAGGCCGAGCAACTGACCGACAAGGTGATGGTCTGCCTGCCGACCACCGAACTGGCCCTGTCCGAGCGCCTGGTCAATGCAGGGGTATCCGCCTGTCTGCCTAAACCTCTGGCACACCGCAAGCTACTGGAGACACTGGTCAGCGAACCTGACATGCTTTCCGAGCCGGCACCGCAGCTGTTGCCAGAGCCAAGCGAGAGCATCCAGCCACTAACAGTGATGGCCGTCGATGACAACCCGGCCAACCTTAAGCTGATTTCCGCCCTGCTCAGCGAGCGGGTCGAGACCGTGATCACCGCAACGGGCGGACGCAAAGCGGTGGAATATGCCCACCAGAAAGGCTTTGACCTGATCTTCATGGATATCCAGATGCCGGAAATGGACGGCGTCACGGCCTGTCAGGAGATCCACAAGACTGAACTGAACCACAATACCCCGGTTATCGCCGTCACGGCCCATGCCATGGCCGGTGAGCGCGAGCGCCTGATCAATGCCGGGATGGATGACTACCTGACCAAGCCAATCGAGGAGCATATCCTGCAGCAGATCCTGGCCAAGTGGACCCGTCCGCATGATGCCGACACCCATCTGCAGGCCAATGCAGAATCAATGTCCGAGCCGGAACCAGCACCGCCCGTCAACCACAATGTCAGCTGGGATTGGGATTTGGCGCTGAAACAGGCTGCCGGCAAGGAAGAGCTGGCTAAAGACATGCTGCAAATGCTGCTCGACTATATGCCGGAAGTCGAAATGCTGGTCAACGAAGCGCTGGACGGTAAGGATATCGAGCTTTGGCCGCCAATCCACAAGCTTCACGGCAGCTGTGCCTATAGTGGGGTGCCGAGGCTGAAAAACCTCTGCTACACCATTGAAACGGCCCTGAAAGCTGATGCGAAGACAGAAGATATCGAGCCGGAGCTGTTCGAGCTGATCGATGAAATGAATAACGTGGTGAAAGCGTCAAAAACGTATCGGCATTGACTATTAGAGACGTGAGCCTAGCTATGGGTTCTTAGAGGAAGCACTAAAAAGGAGAGCATTGGCTCTCCTTTATTTATTTTGGGTCCTGGGTCCTGCTGACAAGTTATCCGAACCTTAAACCGGGTCAAGCTTCTGATCTTCCTAGAGCCTACTTTTCCTAGGATCTACGATTCTAGGATCACCGTCGCGACCGCATACTTTTTTTCATCGGCAATTGTGAGGTGAACATGGTTCGCCCCCATTGCCTCGGCCAGCTCGGCTGCCTTGCCCGACAAGGTCAGAATAGGCTTGCCCCGCTCGTCATTGCTGACGGTAAAGTCGTGGAAGGTTACCCCGCAGGCAATCCCGGTCCCCAGCGCCTTGGAAGCTGCCTCCTTGACGGCGAACCGCTTGGCCAGATAGCGCCCCTTCAACTTCAGACTATGAAATATAGCCAGCTCGGAAGGCGACAGCACCCGCTCGGCAAACGCATCACCAGAGCGGGCAAAGACTTTTTCGACCCGCTCAATATCGGCAATATCAGTGCCAAGGCCCAAGATGGCCATTAACGACGGGCATCCAGCATTTCAACTTTCATATCGGCAACGGCTTTTTGCAGACCGTCGAATGCTGCACGACCAATGATTGAGTGGCCGATATTCAGTTCATAAAGCTCTGGCAGTGCCGCAATTGGCTTCACGTTGTGGTAAGTCAGGCCATGGCCGGCATTAACCTTGATACCCTGATCGTCAGCATAGCTGGCCGCCGCGGCAATTTTCTTCAGCTCATCCTGTTGCTCTTCTTCCGTTTCGGCATCGGCATAATGGCCGGTATGCAGTTCGATATACGGCGCTCCGCAGGCTACCGCCGCATCAATCTGCTCACGGTCAGCATCAATAAACAGGGATACTTTAATGCCAGCCTCAGTCAGCTTGGCAGTCGCAGCCTTGATTTTCTCCAGCTGACCGGCAACGTCCAGACCGCCTTCCGTTGTCAGCTCTTCACGCTTTTCCGGTACCAGGCAGACAAACTCTGGCTTGGTTTCCAGCGCAATCTTGACCATCTCGTCAGTCACGGCCATTTCCAGGTTCATACGGGTCTGGATGGTTTCGCGCAAAATTCGAACATCCCGATCATTGATATGGCGGCGGTCTTCACGCAGGTGAATAGTGATGCCGTCGGCACCCGCACGCTCGGCCACCTCTGCGGCATGCACCGGATCAGGGTATCGAGTACCTCGGGCGTTTCGCAGTGTTGCAATATGATCGATATTCACGCCGAGTAAGATGTTGTTCATTTTCCGGTACTCCTTCCTCTAGGGATAAACAATTCCCTGCTTTTTAATGGTTTTCCGCCAAGATACGGCTTTAATGCTATACGTGTAAAGCGTTTTGCAGCCCGGAGCTGGTCCGGGGTTTCAAAATGTCTCGCCGCAATGGCTTTTAGCTGGCTACCGGTAAACGACAGCTGGCCTTTCACCATCGAGGCAATAAAGCCGCGCTGCTCACGGTAGTTATAAGTCATGGTGTCTTCGACAGGCAGGCCGCTACCGGCACAGTGAAGAAAATCAATGCCGTAACCAAGATGATGCAGTAAGGCGAGTTCAAAACGCCGCAATGCCGGCTCTGGATTATCAGCCTGTGCCAGCTCCCGCAGCACATTCAGATAATCCAGAAACAACACCGGATAAGGCGTATCATTTTCCAGTACCCGGGCCAATACTTCGTTGACGTACATCGCAGAATACAGAATATAGCTGCGCATCGGCAACCCGATGCTGATCGGCTCGGCATGGGTCAGCACAGGCATCGAGCCCCGGCCTGACCATTTCATAAACAGCGGAGTGAAAGGCTGCAATGTGCCTTTGAGATTGGAGCGCTTGCGGCGCGCTCCCTTCGATAGGACAGTGACACGGCCTGATTCTTCACTGAATACATCAAGGATCAGGCTCGTCTCACTATAAGGACGAGTATGAAGGACAAAACAGCGCTGTAGTCCCTCCATGGTGTCCCTTACAGGTCGTCAATATAACCCAGGCTTCGCAGTGCACGTTCGTCATCTGCCCAGCCCGACTTCACTTTGACCCACAGTTCCAGGTATACCTTGCGCTCGAACAGCTCTTCCATATCAATACGGGCTTCACGGCCGATGACTTTCATCTTCTCACCATTTTTACCGATCACCATTTTCTTCTGGCCCTTACGCTCAACCAGAATCAAACCGTTGATATCAAAGCCATTGGTACGCGGATTATAATCAAAACGCTCGATTTCAACCGTCACGGAATACGGCAGCTCATCACCCAGGAAGCGCATCAGCTTCTCACGGATAATTTCCGACGCCATAAAGCGCTGGGAACGATCCGTCACATACTCTTCCGGGAAGTAGTACTCCCCCTCAGGCAGGTGCTCACGAACGATTTTTTCTACCGCGTCGACGTTAGTCCCGTGCTTGGCCGATACCGGCACGACATCCACGAACTCCATCTTGCGAGACAATTCTTCCAGGTGCGGGAACAGCTCGTGTTTGTCTTTGACGTTATCGACCTTGTTGAGCAATAGTACTGTCGGCAGCTCACTTTTAATCAGCTTATTCAGTACCATTTCATCATCGTCAGTCCACATCGTGCCATCAACCAGAAACAGAACCAGCTCGACATCCGTCAGCGAGCTGCTGGCCGCACGGTTCATCAGGCGGTTGATCGTACGTTTCTCTTCGATATGAAGTCCCGGCGTATCCACGTACACAGCCTGGTAACCGTCACGGGTATCAACCCCCATAATGCGGTGGCGCGTAGTCTGTGGCTTGCGCGAGGTGATTGACAGCTTCTGGCCAACCAGACGGTTCAATAGGGTCGATTTGCCGACATTCGGTCGACCGACAATGGCAATAAAGCCGCAATGTTGTTTATCTGTCATGATTCCAACTGCTTAAGCGCAATTTCTGCTGCTGCCTGCTCTGCCTTGCGCCGACTGCCGCCCTTACCGATAACAGGCTTATCCAGGCCCGTCACTTCACACTGTACCGTGAACTCTTGATTGTGAGCCTCACCGTGTACCTTAGTTACAGTATATGCTGGAAGCGGCAAGCGACGCCCCTGCAGACACTCTTGCAGACGTGTCTTCGGATCTTTCTGGTTAATACCCGGTTTGATGGTATCCAAACGCGACTGATACCAGTCCAGCACGATCTTGCGAACCACTTCGATATCGCTGTCGAGGTAGATGGCACCGATAATCGCTTCCACGCAGTCAGCCAGAATGGAATCACGACGGAAACCACCACTCTTGAGCTCGCCCGGACCAAGCAGCAAGTGATCACCCAGATCAAACTCACGACCAAGCTCAGCCAGGGTCTTGCCACGGACCAGAGTGGCACGCATGCGGCTCATGTCACCTTCATCCACATTCGGGAAACGGTGGTAGAGATCATCTGCGATAACGAAACTCAGGATTGAGTCACCCAGAAACTCCAGGCGTTCGTTATGCGTCCCGTTGGCACTGCGATGTGTCAGTGCCAGGGTCATTAAATCAATATTCTTAAATTGGTAACCCAGCTTACGCTGAAGTCTATTTGCAGGAGATGTCATTTTATCCCGATCAGTTTATGCCACCGATGCGACTAAAGCGCACACCGGTAGGAATCCAAGATGGAAGTGCACTATCAGCACCTCGTTCAAACTCAAAGCTGATCCAGATCCCGACCGCCTTGCCAACCAGGTTGGCTTCAGGCACAAAGCCCCAATAACGGCTATCTGCACTGTTGTCGCGGTTATCACCCATAACGAAGTACTGTCCTTCAGGTACAACCCACTCGCTGACACCCGGGCGCGGCTGGTATGCCAGCGTGCGGTCACGCTTCAGTGGATGCACCAGGATCTGATGTTCATGCTCACCCAGCTTTTCGTTAAATTGAACCAAACGCGTCATGCCCTGGCTAAACTCGCTGTCCGTCATATTTTCCAGCGGCACCGGCTTACACTCGGTAGCCCCTTTGGGTGCAACACAAATCTGTTTGTGAGCACTATAACGCACCGTGTCGCCCGGCATACCGACTACGCGCTTGATGTAGTCAATTTGAGGTTGAGGCGGAAACTTAAAGACCACAATATCACCACGCTCCGGCTCACCCGTTTCAACCAGCTTGTGACGGAAAACAGGATCTCGGAGACCGTAGGCATATTTCTCAACCAGGATGAAGTCGCCAACAAGCAATGTCGGCATCATCGAACCGGATGGGATCTGGAACGGCTCATAAATAAAAGAGCGAAATACCATAATTAGCGCAATCACCGGAAACATCGAGCTGGCTGATTCCACCCAGCTCGGTTGCGGTGCTACGGCTTGCAGGGTTTTAGCATCGACTTGATCGCCGGCATTTGCGGCGGCAGCTTCAATTTTCAATTGGCGCTTCGGCGCCCAGATAAATTTATCCAATGCCCAAATGATCCCGGTTACCAGCGTCGCCAGAACCAGAATTAGCGAAAAAGTATTAGCCATTTTAATCCCTAATAAATGTAACAGTGCAGCAAGAAACTCTTGCTGCACTGCTCATTGACACTTGCTTCAGAACACCGGAGTTGCCTCCGGCCATTGGTATGCTTTCTGAGGCAATGACAATGAGTAAAGTAGTTACTTACTTGTCTTTACCTACATGCAGAATCGCCAGGAACGCTTCCTGAGGCAGCTCGACGTTACCGATCTGCTTCATACGCTTCTTACCTTCTTTCTGCTTCTGTAGCAGTTTCTTCTTACGACTGATATCACCACCGTAACATTTCGCGATTACGTTTTTACGTAACTGCTTAACCGTTGCACGGGCAATGATCATACCGCCAATGGCTGCCTGAATCGCAATGTCGAACATTTGACGAGGAATAAATTCTTTCATCTTGTCGACTAAATCACGACCACGGCCATGAGCGTTGTCTTTGTGCGTAATGATAGCTAGCGCATCAACACGCTCGCCATTGATCATGACGTCAACACGTACCATGTTCGACGCTTCGTAACGCTGGAAGTTGTAATCCAGAGATGCATAACCACGCGAGGTTGACTTCAGACGGTCGAAGAAATCCAGTACCACTTCGGACATCGGAATATCGTAAGTCAATGCCACTTGGTTACCGTGGTAAACCATATCCACCTGTACACCACGCTTTTCGATACACAGGGTAATAACGTTACCAAGGTACTCAGACGGTACAAGGATATTACAGCGAGCAATTGGCTCACCGATGGTTTCGATATCGTTCACTGCTGGCAGCTTAGACGGGCTATCGACGTAAATCGTTTCGCCGTCAGTTTTCTCGACTTCATATACTACGGTTGGTGCCGTGGTAATTAGCGCGAGGTTATATTCACGTTCCAGACGTTCCTGGATGATCTCCATATGGAGCATACCCAGGAAGCCACAACGAAAACCAAAACCCAGTGCCGCCGAGCTTTCTGGCTCGTAGAATAGAGAGGCATCGTTCAGGCTTAGTTTGCCCAGTGCATCACGGAAGTTCTCGTAGTCATCTGAAGAGACAGGGAACAAACCCGCATAAACCTGAGGCTTCACTTTTTGGAAGCCCGGTAAAGGCTCTTCACAACCGCCTTTCGATAGCGTGATGGTATCACCCACAGGTGCACCGAGGATGTCTTTGATACCACAAACAACCCAACCCACTTCGCCGGTATTTAGCTCTGGTGTATCAATTTGTTTTGGTGTGAAGATACCAAGACGGTCAATGCCCCAGACCTGACCAGTACTCATCATTTTTATCTTGGCATTTTTCTTCAGTGAGCCGTTTTTCACTCGAACCAAAGAAACAACACCCAGGTAATTATCAAACCATGAGTCAATAATCAGTGCCTGTAACGGCGCGTCAGGATCACCTTCCGGTGCAGGAATCGCAGTAACGATGTTTTCAAGAACATCTTCGACACCCAGACCCGTTTTCGCCGAACAGCGTGTCGCTTCCAGTGCGTCGATACCGACGATTTCTTCAATTTCTTCTGATACACGCTCAGGATCGGCAGCCGGCAGGTCGATTTTGTTCAAAATCGGCACTACCTCCAAATCCATTTCCATTGCTGTATAGCAGTTGGCCAGCGTCTGGGCTTCTACCCCCTGACCGGCATCGACCACCAGCAGCGCACCTTCACAGGCTGCCAGAGAACGTGAAACTTCGTAAGAGAAGTCGACGTGTCCCGGGGTGTCGATAAAGTTAAGCTGATAAGTCTCACCATCTTTCGCCTTATAGTCGAGCGTCACGCTCTGGGCTTTGATGGTGATACCGCGTTCGCGTTCAAGGTCCATGGAATCCAGAACCTGCGCTTCCATCTCACGATCGGAAAGGCCGCCGCAGACTTGGATTAGACGGTCAGATAGGGTCGACTTACCATGGTCGATATGTGCAATAATCGAAAAGTTACGAATGTGCTTCATGAATTGGCGTGACTAACTCGTGATTAAAAATGAATGGGATCTACAGATCAAGTTGACAGATTCTACCGAATTTAACGGCTAGTCGCTATCTTTCGATGCGGCATTTATTGTACTGCCGGCAGATATGGGGTTGCCCAACACCCGAATCAGGTTCGGTTTATAGGCCGAATTACCTTCCAGACGCTTGGCCAGACGACGTGCCAGCAACAAGCCCGCGGCCGCACTCAACACTGCTGTCAGGATCACTCCCAGCTCACCACCACCGGCCAATTCAACAAACCACCATTGCCCGAATGCTGCTCCCAGAACTAAGGATAGCAAAGGTAGCACATAAACCAGTACTGCCGAATGCAACATACTTTGTTCGGGCAAGCCAATTTCGACGACTTCGCCAACCGATACCCGAGTCCGGGTCGCTATTTGTACCCGATGACTACGCCCCGGGACCGCCTTGCTGACGATACCGGTTCCGCAGCTATCTCGTGACGCACAGTGACCACAACTGGTCTGCTGCTGACAGGTCACCGTAATGACACCGGGGCCGACGGCTACTACCGTCGCCAATGAGCGCATCATGGCGTCGTTTCTCCTGCAGCATTGGTCTTGCCGGTCAGAAACGCGACTGACTCGGCTACACGACGGGCTGTTGCCGGTGGAATATCGCCAACCACAGTCACTTCTTTATCCTTAAGCAGGTAGCTATGCAGGGTTCTGCGCCCCTGACGTACCAGCTGCTCCCTGACAGTAAAGCTGTCGGCAGACGAGACATAGATAGAAAAGCTAAACAGGCCATCACTGTACATTTTACTTTCGACCGGACGCTCGGTCATCATCAGGCGATGACGGTTACGGGATACCGATTCAAACCCCTGAGGCAGCCAGTTGGCATGCCAGCTCAGCTCCGCCTGAGGCTGCGGAGGCAATTTGACCACCGCTGGCAACTCGACGGTTTTCAGGCTTCTCAATACATCCCCGACTTTCGGGTTCACGACATAGGAGACGGCACGATACTGCTCAAGCGGCTCGCCGTCGCGATCCAGCAGATCGGCCCGCATTACCAGCTTGCTCCGGGTATCAACCCATATCAGATAGGAATAGCGCGCCCCGTCTTTCGGTGCGATACGAACAACATCACAGGCAACCCCCGCTTCCCGGGCCCGCCCCATTGAAATGAAGTCATAGAACTGTGCCAGCTCCTCGATATCTGACTTCATGATCGGCGGCAGAGGCGCAACCATCTTGTTGCTGTTGATGGTGAACGGATCGAGACCCGGTTCAAAATAGCTCACCTCGCTGCCCCGCTGGATAACCTCTCGCGGTGGACCGCTCAGGTAAACCAGGTGCGCGTATGTCTCGCCGTCTTCAAAGGTATGGCGATAACGTAACGGCTCAATACTGTTTTTCTTGATAAGTATGTACGACAGCTCATAGCTGAGCCCACGGCTAGCCTCATCCATTTGATGCAACAAAGCCTCTGCAGAAGAAACTGAGTCTTCCGCAGAGGCTTGCAATGGCATCATAAGGCTGACCAGTGTCACTACACCGACCAGAATCTTTCTCATTTATCCGCCAGATCAGTTTGTTTCTAACAAAGTTTTATCAATACTGCCGTCTTCGGCATTCAAACGCAGCTGGAGTTCATAATCCTGAAGCATCGCATTAATACGGCGTCGCTGCTCCATCACCTGGGCTTCACTCGGCGCGGCATGGCTATTACTGCGCACAGAATCTCGGGTCAGACTAACAGGTTCGGCCGTACCGGCAAAAGGAATGGTCTGTAGTACCGGGATCTGTGAATCAGCAGGGTTGCTGACGACGCCATCGTCACCACCGTTGTACTGCTGAACACCAACAATCACTGCCAAAGAGACACAGGCCGCGACAGCCACCTGGCCAAACTGAGTCAACCAGGCTGGCAGGGTGCGTTTTGCCTGTTGCGGTGTCGGTTGTGGCTCGACGGTCTCACGTACCGTAGCAAGCTGAACCACTTGCGCTGGCTCTGATACGCCAGTATGGGCCGGCTCATTTTCCAACGCCATTGCCACACTCGCAGCAATATCCCAATCCTTGTTTTGCGGTGCTTCCCCCCGCATTACATCACCGATCAGATTGAAGTGCTGCCAAGTTTGCTGGCTGTCATCATCAACGGCCAAGGCATTAATAATGCTCTGATCCAGTTCTTCACCATCTAATAGTGCCGAAATCTTTTGTTTATCAGCCATTTTTTTCACCGTATTGGCTTAACATTTATCGCTGCATTAGAGGACGAATCCGTTTTTCGACCGCCTCTCGTGCACGGAAAATACGTGATCTTACCGTACCAACCGGACATCCCATGACTTCTGCAATTTCTTCATAGCTCAAACCTTCCAGCTCGCGCAATGTGATTGCGGTTTTGAGATCATCCGGTAATGCTTCAATGGTACTAAAGACTACCCGCTTCAATTCATCTGACAACATTTGGTTCTCAGGGTTCGATATTTCTTTCAAGGCATTTCCACTTTCGTAGTATTCAGCCTCTTCAGCATCGACATCTGACGCCGGCGGACGGCGTCCCTGGGCAACCAAATAGTTTTTCGCCGTGTTGACGGCAATTCGGTACAGCCATGTATAAAACGCACTTTCCCCACGAAATGTCGGCAAAGCACGATACGCTTTTATGAACGCTTCCTGAGCGACATCCGGCACGTCACCGGAGTTGCTGACATATCGGGCAACCAGGCTACATACCTTATTCTGGTATTTAACCACCAACAGGTTAAATGCCTGCTTGTCACCACGCTGTACCCGCTCAATTAATACCTGATCAGTTTGCTGCTCGCTCATTCGAGCGTGTACTCCTATATCCGTCTTTCACTCGTGATTTCTAACTCGCCTGCCAACTGCCGGGTCCAACGTCCCAAATCATAAGGCCTAAGCCTGGACGCGCTTTGTTACAACAGTATAAAGCTCAGTCAAAACAGGGTCGTATGAAAAATATGAGCATGAGCACTATCTAAGACTCGGCGATAAAAGCAAAGTTCCCCGTGCGAAAGAAATAATTTCTCATTAATAGTGCGCGATTTTTTATCCGCAATGAAGCAGTATACCCAAGCTACCTCAAGATGCTCGTTTCAGCGAGAATTACTTGGCTTGTAGGCTAGGCACCGATTAGAAAATCTAGTGGCTCTAAATTAATAATCGGTAACACCGCATAGAAGCCAAGTAAACTCGCCCTCTGGGAGTGAGCCAGCGAACTCATTTCTGTGTCAAATAACGTTGAAAGGGAATACCATTCCTACCGTCATTTTCCTTGAACTGAGCTCGCTGGTCTCACTCTGAACCCTGCATCTTGAGGTAGCTTGGGTATATAACAATTGCTATTAACTCAACATTATACCGCGTCAAGACGATAAGTGGTTAACTAACAGTCAAAAATGACCAATTGAGATGGAATTTGGTAACATAGAGTGATTACCACAGGGATATGATATCGATATGAATGAAAACCGTGAACATCAATGCGATGTACTAGTCATTGGTAGTGGCGCTGCCGGACTATCGCTGGCATTGCGCTTAGCGCCACTAGGGAAAGTCATGGTCCTGAGCAAGGGGCCACGCAGCGAAGGCGCCACCTATTATGCTCAGGGCGGAATTGCAGCCGTCTTTGACGAATCGGACAGTGTTGAATCTCATGTCGAGGACACCCAGGTTGCCGGTGCACACCTGTGCGATGAAGAGGTCGTTCGCTTCATTGCCGAAAATGCCAAGCACTGTGTCCAGTGGCTGATCGACGGCGGGGTACCGTTCGACCGCGAGGAAAGCGACAGTGACGATGCACCTCGCTATCACCTGACCCGCGAGGGCGGCCACAGCCACCGCCGGATCCTGCATGCTGCAGACGCAACCGGTATGGCAGTACAAAACTCACTGCAAGACAATGTTCACAACCACCCGAATATCGAGGTGCTGGAGCGTCACAATGCGCTGGACTTGATCACCAACCAGAAGTTAGGCCGTAGCGACGAGCCAAACCGGGTGCTGGGCGCCTACATCTGGAACCGTAACCAGGAAGTGGTCGAAACCGTCCGGGCCAAATTCGTCGTACTGGCAACAGGCGGTGCCTCGAAGGTCTACCAGTACACCTCGAACCCCGATGTGTCCTCCGGTGACGGTATTGCCATGGCCTGGCGGGCAGGTTGCCGGGTTGCCAACCTCGAATTCAACCAGTTCCACCCGACGTGCCTGTTCCACCCGGAAGCGCGAAACTTTCTGCTGACCGAGGCCCTGCGAGGCGAAGGAGCCTATCTGCGCCGTCCTGACGGCAGCCGCTTTATGAAGGATTTCGACGAGCGCGCCGAACTAGCCCCCCGTGATGTCGTGGCCCGTGCCATCGATTTTGAAATGAAGCGCCTGGGTGCAGACTGCATGTACCTGGATATCAGCCACAAGCCGGCCGACTTTGTCCAGAAGCACTTCCCGACAATCTACGAGAAGCTGTTGGGATTCGGTATCGATATCACCAAAGAGCCGATCCCGATTGTCCCGGCTGCCCACTATACCTGTGGCGGCGTTATCGTCGACAAGGAAGGGCGCACGGATCTCGATGGCCTCTACGCCATCGGTGAAGTCAGCTATACCGGCCTGCACGGTGCCAACCGCATGGCATCGAACTCGCTGCTGGAGTGCGTAGTCTATGCCTGGGCGGCTGCCGAGAGCATTACGCAAGAGCTTGAGCACGTCAGCCTGCCCGCAAGCCTACCAAGCTGGGACGAAAGCCAGGTTAACTGCTCAGACGAAGAAGTCGTGATCCAGCACAACTGGCATGAGCTTCGCCTGTTCATGTGGGATTATGTCGGTATCGTACGAACCACCAAGCGTCTCGAACGTGCCATGCGCCGTATCCAGTTGCTCAACGAAGAAGTGAACGAGTACTACAGCAACTTCAGGGTCTCCAATAACCTGCTAGAGCTACGTAACCTGCTTCAGGTTGCCGAGCTGATGGTGCGTTGCGCACTGGAGCGAAAAGAGAGCCTCGGCCTGCATTATAATCTCGATTTCCCGGAACAACAGGAAAGCTCGCAACCAACCGTCCTCACCCCGGATCAGCCGTGTTGAGGGGCTAGTTCCTAGGGCCGGTACTTAATTCGAGATAAAAAAAGCGAGTGGTGAAAACCTCTCGCTTTTTTGTGGTCCGGGTTCCAAAAGCCTAAGAGAAGTATCAAACTTTTGCTCTCCCTAGGGCCTACTTTTCCCGTTCTATCTAGGATCTAGGTTCCAGGATCTTGCTCCTGTTATTAAACCTTAAATTCCGCAATAGCCTCATCAAGCGAAGAAGCCTGATTAGCTACCGCATTGGCAGCCAGGGCGTTTTCATGGGCCACTGAGGAGTTAAGATTGGTAATATCACGGATCGAGGTGACATTCTGGCCAATTTCATCTGACACCAGGCTTTGCTGCTCGACCGCGGCTGCAATCTGGGTACTGGTATCCATGATCAGCTGCATATCACTCATGATCTGGCTGATCCTCACTTCTGCGCTGTCAGCCTGAGTTACACTCAAATCCCCCTGCTCCCGGCAGCGGCCGATATGGACCACCACCTGATCAGTCTGCTCCTGCAACGAAGCAATGATCGTCGTGATTTCCTCCGTCGACTGACGGGTACGCAGCGCCAGTGAGCGCACCTCGTCGGCAACAACGGCAAAGCCCCGTCCCTGTTCGCCTGCCCGTGCCGCTTCAATCGCTGCATTCAATGCCAGCAGGTTAGTCTGCTCGGCAATGGCCTTAATCACATCCAATACGGAGCCAATATTCTCCGACAGCGTTGACAAGCTGGCTACCTCATCGCTGGTTTGCGAAAGATCTTCAGACAGAGTACGAATACGCTCTTTGGTTGCAATCACCTCATTCAGGCCTTCCTGCGCCCCGTTATAGCTCTGGTCGGCATTGGCTGCCGCATTCTCGGTATTCGAGGCTATTTCGCGGATCGTTACCCCCATTTCGGTGATCGCGGTTGCCACTGAGTCCGTTTCAGACTGCTGCTGCTCCATCGCCTTTTCCGACTCCTGGCTACGACTCTGAAGCTGTTCTGATGCAGCACCCAGCTCGGTCACGGCTCCCTGCACATTACCTACCAGATTACGCAAGCTTGCCAACAGGCCGTTAAAGTTCGTCGCCATTTCACCAAGCTCATCATTACCGCTCTCATCGGCGATTTGGGTAAGATCGTTGCTCGCCGCAATATTCGCCATCAACTGACTCAGTGTCTGCACCCTACGCTGGATCGACTGACTGATAAACCATGACAGGCTGACCAATGCGATAATCACCACCAACACAGCAGCTATGGTTAGCTGGCTGATCAAGCTCCGCTCAGCAGCAACCTTTTCTTCAAGCTGCTGGACAACCTCTGAAAAGACTTCCTCAACCATATGGGATTGCTTACGAATTTCTCCTCGCAACCCGAGGTTATGGTTTAAGCCTATTGTTTTCTGCTGGGTAATGATTTTTTCAGTCGTATCGGCAAAGCGGGTATAGACAGGCCCAAAATCGTCGGCTAGCTTTTGGCTATAGCGGGCAGAAGCTGCCTGATAGTCCTCGAGATATTCCTTTTTACCCGTCACAAGAAATAGCTTGGCTGCCTCCTCAAGACTATAGGCTTCCAAAATGTCTCGATCCTGATCGCTGGCGGCATTAACCAGTTGCTCTGAAGATTCAAAAAACTCACGGAACAGGCCATCAGAAGACGTTAGTCCAAGCTGCTGATAGCCCTTGATCAGGGCCATCATTCCTACCTGGTAGTTCTGCATCGCACCCGGCAAGGTTTCAAGGCTCGGAATAGCAATAGACAACGACGCTAAGTCGCCTTTCAACACAGTCAGCTGAGATTGAAAGGAATCATAGTTTTTCTGGAACTTGCCCTGATACTTCATATCCATCCGCATCAGGAAATCTTTCTCGTTACGGCGCAAGTTAAGCAAAATCACCTCTAGCTGGCTAACTGCCGCACTAGAGTCATTGATCTTCATCACCCGCTCATTTGCCTTCCAGGTCATTCCCAATACAGCCAATAGAGCGACAACCGCCAGAGCGGTAAGTCCTAATAATTTATATTTAATTTTCATTTCTACATCGTCCTTGCCTAATCACCTGCGCCAGGTATGGGCAGATAACCGTGTTTCGGCAGTGCTATTACGAAAAAGATATCGGCCCTGAAGGCAATACCTTTAGGGAATGAAGGTTATGGCGAATGGTCACAAAGCGCAAAACAAGGAATAAAACACTGAAAGGTAATTAGATTTCGATCAAATCAACCGTAAAAATAAATTTTATATTTATTATTTACTGGCCGAATCAATAACCAAGTGATGGCATATCAAAGACAGCGAACGATATTCCGCTTCTTCACATGCATCATGACAAATCAATAACCAACATCGCTGATCATTCTGACGCAGTCGCCAAAGCAGCAGATAGCGAGAGCGAATTTTAACCTGCTCAACCACCCACGATTGCTGCTGCCACTGCAGTTCACCAGACGATTTGACCACCAGCCTTCCCTGCATCAGACGGCAGTCAATAAGACGCTGCAACCATTCGAACCATAAGAACTCCAGGCAGACAATGACCAGCGGAAAAGGAAGAGTGTTACGAAACCAGGAAAGCAATAACAGGCTTGCCGCACTAACATAGAGGAGTGTCAGTGCGACAGCCATTAATCGAGATGGGGTTATATCAAGATCAGCGAAGCTTGCTGTTGTTGTGGGCGACAATTCTGTCCACCATCGCCGCATGGGCAGGGTTGTCACTCCTACCGTGCTGCATAACCCATGTAAACAGATCCGGATCATCGCAAGTCAGCAAAGAAATAAAGTCCCGCTGCTCCTGCTCGGGCAGAGCATCAAAGCACTCTTCGAAAAAAGGCATGATGATCACATCCAACTCCAGCATACCGCGGCGGCATGCCCACTTTACCCGTGCTTTTTCATCTGCACTCAACATATACAACCTCAACGTTCAATATGGTCGTTTTACAATTTGCCCAATACTAGCAGCCAAGGCCCAGGCCGACTATGCGCAGGAACAAGCAATGCACCAAGATGAGACCTATGATCCATAATAATCAGCCAAACTAATCAGGTGTATACTCAAGCACTTTGCCGTAGCTTGGGTATATATGCTGACAAATGCCTGCCGGCGATTTAACATAGCAGAAACAGAGATATTCACCCAACCAAAGTAACTCGCCGCCCTTGCTCTGCCAATTCTCAGGCCGAGAAGAGCAAAGCCTCCGGCAAGTTACCTGCACATCATGGAAATCCTATGAGCACCTGGTCAAACGTTCTGAATTTCAAACCTATTGCTTTATCTTCCCAAGACAGCCTACCGGAGCTGGCGCTGGTCGACCTCACTGACTGGAGTCTGATCACCCTGATCGGCGAAGACAAAAAATCATACCTGCAAGGTCAGGTTACCTGCGATGTTGCCACCCTGGCTGCCGACCAATCAACGTTAGGTGCCCATTGCGACGCCAAAGGCAAGATGCGTACGGTTTTCCGCCTATTCCATCACCGCGATGGCTACGGTTGCTTTCAGCGCCAGAGCGTTATGGCTACCCAGCTTCCAGAGCTGAAAAAATATGCTGTCTTTTCCAAGGTCGACATCAAGCAAAGCGACGATGTTCTGCTAGGGCTAACTGGTAACAAGGCAGGCGAGGTCATTGAGCGTGAGTTTGGCGGTGAAGGTAATGTCCGTGCCATTCCTGGCGGGACCGCAGTACAGATTGATCAGCAGCGCTGGCTAATTGCCGTTGCGGCAGATCAGGCTGCAACCATCGCCGAGAAGCTGGCAGCAGACGCAGAGCTGTCCGACAGTACACTGTGGGATCTCTACGACATCCAGCACGCGATCCCGCGTGTCGATGCGGCAACCGAATTGGAGTTCATTCCTCAAGCAATGAACTTGCAGGCCGTTGATGGTATTAGCTTCAAGAAAGGCTGCTATACCGGTCAGGAGACTGTGGCACGGGCCAAATACCGCGGAATTAACAAGCGGGCCATGTATATTGTTCGCGGTGAAGCAGAGCAATGCCCGCAGCCGGGTGATGCCCTCGAGCGCAGTGTCGGCGAGAACTGGCGCAAGGGCGGAACGATTATCGCCGCCTACCAATTTACCGACGACCAGGCTATCGCACTTGTTGGCCTACCCAATGATTTGGATGAAGACAGCCAGTTCCGCCTTGCCGGACAGGCATCGATCTGGCACAAACAGCCGCTGCCTTACTCGCTGGAAGATGATCAATAAGCAATGCAAACACCTGTTACCTTCTATCTGGAGCAAGAAGGCGTCGAATACCGGCTCCTGCCCCACACCAAACCAGCCAAAACTGTTGATGAAGCGGCCCAGGAACGTGGGGTAAACCCCGAGCAGATGGTCAAATCCATCCTGCTCAGAGACATGGGCGGATTCCATGTGCTGGCCTGCGTGCCGGGCCCCGCGCAAGTTGATCCGAAAAAAGTCCGTGCCATGTTTGGCTGTCGCCGTATGACCTGCGCCGATGCCAGTGATGTCGAAAAAGTCACGGGTCTGGTGATCGGTACCGTGGCACCGGTCGGACTGAAACGTCCGCTGCCGGTCATTTTTGACCACAGCATCAAAAAGCACCACAAAGTCAATATCAGCAGCGGTGATCGTATGGCCGGCGTCGAGCTAGAAACCGAGGATCTGCTATTGCTGTGCGATCCCATGTTTGCCGATATCTGTCGCTGATCAAGGGAGTAGGAACAAGCGTGAAGAATATCAACTGGCGGGGGGTCGACCTTAACCTCTTAATTGCATTTTCCGCCCTGATGGAAACCCGGAGCGTCACCAAGGCTGCTGCCAGGTTATCCATCGGGCAGTCTGCCATGAGCCATAACCTGTCTCGGCTGCGGGCACTGATCAATGATCCGCTGTTCGAGCGTCAGGGACACCAGATGATCGCGACCGACAAAGCAGTCGAGCTGGCCCCTGTGATCGATAATATTCTTCACCTTGTCACCACCGAGATCCTTCAGCCGAGCGATTTTACCCCCCAGGACTATCAAGGCAGCTTCCGTATCGGCCTTACCGACTACGCCGAGCTTTTGTTTGCCCCGGCCCTGTTCGATGCAATTACCGCACAGGCTCCCCAGTGCCAGCTCAGCTTCTGCAATGTGGACCGCAACAATTACCAGTCCGCCATTGAGGAGCAGAAAATCAACCTGGTTATTGGCTCCATGAAGGAGCTACCGAGGGAGTTCGACAGCCAGTATCTCTATACCGAAGATCATGTCTGCCTGTTCGACAGTCAGGCCACGGGGTTATCTGTGCCTGTCGATCTGGCCCATTACATCGCAACGCCGCAGGCGCTTGTGACTCCCGACGGCAAGCTCGCCAGTGCTGTTGATAATCAGCTGCAACAACAGGGAGTTAGCCGCCATATTGCTGTCGGCTCGAGTAACTTCATGACAATTCGTCACTTACTAACAGGACGGAATTTGCTATGTGTCGTATCGACCCTGATGGCTCGTGTCGATATTTTTCATGATAACCTCACCCAGTGTCCGCCACCGGTGAAGATCCCTGATTTTGATATCAACATGTTGTGGCTGCGCCGAAATGGCAGCCACCCGAGAGTCGAATGGCTACGTCAGATAGTCAGCGAGACCATCACCAAACGCGTTGCCGTGCTGCGACAGCACAGTTAAGTGATCCCGGCCGGGATCACTTTTTCTCAGGCTCGCTGATCTGATACAGCCTGTGGCTATCACACGTCTCGTCGCAGTTACATTCCTTTTCGACCCCGACTCCGGCCAGGCCGCCACAACTGCCCTTAATGGTTTTCTTCTTCACAATCCAGCCTATCGCCATGGCAGCAATAACCAGCAGAAAAATCATTACTGTCAGCAAAAAAGTCATATCTTTAGTCCTCCTACCTTAGTCAGACCCGACAATGACAGTTTAGTATTCATTGCTGTACCAATCTTAGCTGGTACCGCTTTTTTCTTGCTGCCACAACCGCAGCCACAATCTCCTTTCTCCCGCTTGCACGGCCGCCCCTGCTCAGGCGATGTCAGTAGCTCTCCGACAATACCACCGCCCAGCACCGCAGAGACCTGACTGCGGACAGGCACACGGGTTACCGAGAAACCAGCCTGCAGCAATCTGGCCAGTGAGCGCTTGCCAATATTTCCCAGTGTTATTTCGCTCACGCCCAGATCGCTAAGCTGACGCTGAAGACGCTTTTTGTGTTTGCAGCCGATCTCGCGGCTCCCGGTATTTTCCAGTGTCGTAACCAGTTGCCCTTGCTCATCAAAGACCAGAAAAGCAGCAGCTTTACCAAAATGCCCGGCCACTTCATTACGTGGCGTAACCGCAATTGCTCGCGACATATTAACGCTCCTTTTCTTTGTCCTGCCGCTTATTATCAACCGGCTGTGAAATGTTAGATGATGATGAGTCCGGCTGAAGCTCCAGCGCTTTCCCTTTTACCAGGGCAAGTGCGACTTTATGCCGCGCCCGAGCAACAATATTGCCTAGCGTTTGCCGTGAAACACCGAGCTTCTCGGCAGCAGCCTGCTGTTGCAGGCCGTCGAGATCCACTAGCCTGATAGCTTCAAGCTCATCCGGTGCTAGCGCAATACTTTCCAGCTGCGACATCGGCACACCGTTAGGTTTAAAACAACTGTAGGCCGGGCGACAACCGATCCGGCGATGTATTTTTGGTCTGGGCATGACGTCCTCATTTCTGGCATATGCCAACAATGGATATATTATTGGCATATGCTAAAAATCAAACTTTGATCCTGAGCAGAAAACGGAAGAAAACAGCAAACAACTCAGACCAGCAAGAGGATTTAGCACAAAACACTAAATTAGCTGTAGGAGAAACTGTTCTCCGCCTAGAACCGCGGATAAAAAATGACACAAAACACTCAACAAAGCATATTGATGCATATAAGGGAGATCTGTAACACCATAATATACAAACAATAATTAGCAGCAATTGCTGAGTTCATAAAATTTTACAATTCAACGCACTTATTTATTGATACAAACAAATAGAATAATCATCTAAAAAAATAGTAGTAGCACAAAAAAATACATCGCTCAGTTAGATTTAACATTATTATTATGCTGTAAACATCACAAAACTTTCATAGCCTCTATTTTATAATTCCCGCCGTTAGGAACCCATAGAAGGTTGGCTTTATATGCGCATGTTCAAACGCTACGTGCCAAAATTAATAGCAAAACACGTAAGTCGTTTATTTAGTGGAAGGATCTATATTGATGGCCGAGGAGGCTATGAATTCAACAATGGAATGTTGCTTGTGCCCATAAAAGCCCAGCAACGGCATTTTCAGACCGTGAACGAGGTAAATCAGGAAATAAAGCGCCTAAAAGAATGCTCGTTATAGCAAGCCGCTGATAATAGCTGCCCGGATAGCCCAAAAGCCCACCCTCGCGTGGGCTTTATTGCCTTGGTGGCTTGCTATTCCGATTCATCAATCAAGTCCAGATAGTTATCCGCATCCAGCAGATCCGCAAATTCGCTCTCATCTTCGACTTTTATCTGAAATAGCCAGCCATCGCCGTAGGGATCGCTATTGACCAGCTCCGGCGAGCTTTCCAGCTCTTCGTTAATGGCAACGACAAACCCAGTCAAAGGGGCATAGATGTCTGACGCCGCCTTGACTGACTCTGCAACGGCACAGTCTTCCCCGGCCTCTGTGGCGGCATCGAGTTCTGGCAAATCAACAAAAACCATATCACCCAGCATCGACTGGGCATGATCAGTAAGACCTACGGTATAGACACCCTCACCTTCCGGACGTACCCACTCATGGGTATTGGTAAACTTCAACTCAGAGGGAATATAGCTCATGGTGATACTTCCTTTTGAAAGCCTGCCTATCGCCTTTAACTCAATGCGACAAAGCAGATAAGTTAAAACCCAGGTACAGCACTTCAACTAACATGGCTGCCGTCAGTCTCGAATTTGTATTCAAATTCCTGTTATTTACTGTAGGAGAAAAAATCAAAATGTGATCAAAAAAATCCCTACGAATTAGCGACAAACAAAAAACCGCCTCAAACGAGACGGTTTATTCTGCTAGCAATACCGGCATGTAATCAGTTAGTGCCTGGCTAAATCCGGTAACTCTCCGGATAATCCCAGCGCCCGGCGCATAAATTCATCTTTCACCCCCGGCGCTTTATCGGCGATTAGCATACCGATGTCACGCACCAGTTTTTTGGCAGGATTATTGCCATCAAACAGATCGCGGAAAGTCTGCATCGCGGTGATCATTTTCGCCGCCTCGGCCTTGCGCCAACGCTCGTACTGACGCAGGTTCGCTTTCTTGCCGATATCCTGCTCTTGCAACCACAGTGCCTTCAGTTCTTGCGCCAGACTGGCTGCATCAAGCAAGCCCAGGTTGACTCCCTGCCCGGCCAATGGGTGAATGGTATGGGCCGCGTCACCGACCAACGCCACCCGTTCGCGAACAAAGTCGCGGGCATAGCGCATTTTCAGCGGGAAGGCCTGACGATCTCCTTCAACGCTGCACAAGCCTAACCGGTGATCGAAGGCGGCGGTCAAAGTCTTGTTAAACTCCTCATCAGGCAGCGCACAAAGCTGCTCGGCATCCTGTGGGGACACTGACCAGACAATCGAACACAAATCACTGTCCGGCAACGGCAGAAAGGCTAATGGTCCCTGTGGACGGAAGATCTGACGAGCCGTTTGCTCATGGGGTTCTGAACATCGAATATTGGCAACAATGGCACTGTGGCCATAGTCCCAGTGAGTCAATGGAATATCGAGCTGCTGCCGCAGCCACGAATTGGCACCGTCGGCACCGACAACCAGCTTGGCCGTCAGGCTCTGGCCCGACTCGAGACTCAGCCAGGCTTCACTTTCGCCAAAGGCAATATTCTGACAGCGCTCGGGAGCCAGTACCGTCACATTCGGCAACTGCTGTACTCGTTCTAGCAAGGCCAGCTGAATCACCCGGTTCTCGACGATATGCCCCAGGTTCGGCTGGGCCAGACGCTCGGCATCGAAGTCGATGGTGGCAAAGCTATCCTGCTCCCACACCTGCATCTTGCTATACGGGCTCAGGCGACGTGCTTCAATCCCCGACCAAGCCCCGACGCGTTGCAAAATACGCTCACTGGCCCGGCTGAGGGCTGAAACACGCAAATCCGGTAATGGTTCAAGCGTCTGCTCCGGCAAGCGACCTTCAATGACCGCCACTCGCAACTCTGTGTCAGCGAGCGCAGCGGCCAGCGTCAAGCCAACCATTCCACCGCCAATAATGGCAACATCTACACTTTGCATCATTATACCAATTCCATAAATTATCTAACCATTCAGAACACCACAGGGAACCTAATTCAAGGATAGCGATTGATAGAAGAGTGGTTCTCTTTTGAAATCGCTAGACACAGAAATTGGCTTCCTGTGGTGTTCCCTTTGGGCGAGTTTAAAATACTTTTATACTGCGTTAATAAATTTCAATTTAGAGCCACTAGATTTTCAATTTATCTCCTTGTCTAAAAGCATTTTAACTCTCGCTGAATTAATCAGATAATTAATGGATTTGGTATTTTATCTTTCTACCTGTCCCATAGCCCGCCGTACCAGCGGAGCTTTTAATGTATTGCATAGGCTCATTGCCATCAGGCCGCTATTTCTCCCAACAACCAGAGGCAAACTGCTGTTGGCAAAAAGACTGACCAGGCCCGCCGTCATAGTGACGGTCGCTTCCCGGTCCGGAGTGCGGCGCTGGCGATATCGGCTCAACATCTTCACACTGCCCGGCTCTTCCCCGGCCTCAAGGCCATTGGCGATCTCTTCGGCCAGTGTCATCACATCACGCAGGCCGAGATTAAACCCCTGCCCGGCAATCGGATGGAGTGTTTGCGCGGCATTTCCTACCACGGCTACGCGATGGGAGGTGAGCTGACGGGCCTGACGCAGCAAGAGCGGATAGGCACAGCGGACACCGGTCTTGACCAGCTGTCCGAGCCGCCAGCCAAAGGCCTTCTGCAACTCGGCCAAAAACTGCTCATCGCTCCAGTCCATGACCTTGCGCTGATCCTCCGGGCGGATACACCACACCAGCGAACTGCGCCCTTCCGTCATAGGCAGCAACGCAACAGGCCCATAGGGCGTAAAGCGCTCAAACGCGCGACCCTGATGGGCTTCCGCCGTGGTGATATTGGCAATAACCGCAACCTGCTCAAAGTCATACTCGCTACGCCCGATCCCCAGCATGTCACAGCACGCCGACAGGGCGCCGTCAGCCGTAACCAACAATTTGCCCGTGATTGTATCGCCCTGATCCAGCGTCAGCGTAACCGCCTCCAGACTGCGCTTGATATCCGTGATAACCGCCGGGCAGAGCAATTCAACCTGCTCCAGCTCACCCAGCTGCTTGTGCAGTAACGCACCGGCATCTGCCAGCTCTATCACGTAACCCAGTGCATCCACAGCTTCTTCGCCGGCATCGACATGAACTATACCGGCATGCCCTTGATCAGAGACATGAATATGCGAAATCGGTGTTGCGACTTCAGCCATCGGCGTCCAGACACCAATATCCTGCAGAATATTAGCCGATCCTAACGATAGCGCGATGCTCCGGGCATCATAGCCCGGGTGTTGATCCAGTTTAGGTGCAACCGCTTCGACGACTGCTATTTTCAGCTGACCCTTGCTCAGTGCATTAAGTGCAATTGCCAGTGTTGCGCCAGCCATTGCCCCACCAGCAATGACCACATCATACTGCTTCACATCCAGCCCCTTCGCGTATCAAATTAATGCAGTGTTGGCTTATCACCCTGGCCGATCCCCGGGATTGCCGGCTCTTCAACCGCACCTGGTCGTTGGCTAAGCTCAACCAGGCAGGTCAATACACACTCAGGTACATAGGCAACAACGTTATCAAACAGCTGCGCCTGCTCCGACATATCGTCGTCTTCGTCGATACCCAACTGGGAGATCTCCTCCAATACCGATACCGCCTCGGTAACTTCAGGTGACAGTTTGGCTTTCTCCAGTCCCATCAATCCAAGTCCCGAGATAAAATTGGTTGTCCACTCGCTCAATGCCTCGGCACGCACCATCAGCTCAGCGTCACCAGCAGGGAGCAGCAGCGAGACAGAAAACTCGGCATCAGCCAGCTCCGCAGCCGTTGAAGTAAATAAGGTTTTAGCCAACTGCCCCATTTCGGCAGACACGGCATCAAACACGGCGCGAA
Source organism: Photobacterium kasasachensis (assembly GCF_050336885.1). Lineage (NCBI taxonomy): Bacteria > Pseudomonadati > Pseudomonadota > Gammaproteobacteria > Vibrionales > Vibrionaceae > Photobacterium > Photobacterium kasasachensis. The sequence goes on along the minus strand of NZ_JAKJSH010000016.1, from coordinate 106,291 downwards.
CGGCCGTTTTTGCACCATCGGTCAAAGGTGCGCCCTCATTGGCGTAGTCACAGACCGGTCCCACCCAGCTTTCATCATCCACCGCCATACCGCCGCAGACCATCCCGCTCAGCAAACCGTGAAGCTCTGATGGCGTCACTGCCAGACCGTGATCTTTCAGTGCTGCTTCAACAACATTATATGCAGGTAATTTAACATCGCTCATGGGCCTTTCACCTTAATTTCATTGGTGCCAATCTCAATTGTGTTATGCTAACACTTAGCCTACGAACAGGCTAATAACCTGATAACAATTCAATAGATCGCCTATGCCGACGACTGGATACGATAACGCGGGTTGGCGTTTTGGGCCGGACATTTCGCGATATCAGTTCCAGATCGCTTCCCGTTATACGTGCACTTGGTGATGATCTGGCTAGTCAGTAACCATTTGCGGCAAAGCGTGATGAGCAAGCTTGCATGTTGAATAGGCTTTTTCTATATTTAGCCACCTATCGCGTATCGCAAGCGGAATGCCATATTAGCTATCTGGCACGGAGCAGATTAGAAGTTTATGAGTACTCAGGCAGTTGAAATTCAAGTAATGGGCCGTATCCTACGGGTAAACTGCCCGACCGGTCAGGAGGATGCGCTTCGCGAGGCGGCAAAAGATTTTGACCAGCGCCTGAAGGATCTCTCCGAACGAACCAATATTAGTAACATCGAGCAGCTGTTGATGTTTACCGGACTGAATATCTGTAACGAGCTGCACAGCGAACGTAAAGAACAACAAGGCACTGATTCAAATTTATCCAATCGAATCAGTGAACTAGCAGAAAGTTTGGATAAAGCATTGCAAAATCAACCAAAGCGTTGATAATAAATTGACCCTGGGGTGTACGTCAGTGAATTAACGTCCCCGAGCCGATAAGCAAATACCCAGGATCAGCTTTTTATTAGCTATTGAGCATGCTCAGCCCGTACTGAGAAGCCTGCGGTTAATGTTGCTGATCCACCTTGAACGTCTGGTTCAAGGGCCACAATTCGCAACGGCACCTTGGGGCATACCTTCTTCAAGAATCGAGTTAGCTGCAACTCGTCTGTCACCAACTCGCTTCTTCTATACTCAGAACACCCTCAGTCATTGGATGACCTATGAGACTACCTGTTCAGCCATCATCTCCACGTCAGCACATTCGTCAACACGTCCGTTTACTTCGCCGTGCTCTAAGCCCTGAACAGCAACAACACGATGCCCAAGAACTGCTCGTCCGGTTCCAGCAGCTCCAAACGGTTATTGATGCACACCATATCGCCCTGTATTTATCCAATGACGGCGAAATAGATACCCAGCCCCTGATTAACTGGCTGTGGGAACACGGCAAGCAGGTTTACCTGCCCGTCCTGCACCCATTCAGCAAAGGACACCTGCTGTTTCTCCATTACACCCCGGCCACCCGTATGGCGCTGAACAAATATAAAATCCAAGAGCCCGTGCTGGATATCCGCCTGGTCAAACCCGTCAGTGAACTGGATCTGATCTGTACCCCGCTGGTTGCTTTCGACAACACTGGCCAACGGCTGGGCATGGGTGGCGGCTATTATGATCGCACGTTAAGCCGCTGGCACTATGAAAAACAGGGTCCGCGCCCGCTAGGCTTGGCCCATGACTGCCAGCAGGTCAACAATCTGCCCTTTGAAGCCTGGGATGTCCCCCTGCCAGAAATTCTCACCCCGTCTTACCACTTTACCTGGTAGACGATACCTTCAGAAAAATTAACAGGCTGCTGCCTTTTTCAGCAACTGCCGCCTGCTCACGCAAACGTTTGGCTTTTTACGTGCCACAGCTATCAATGCTAACCTTATGTTATTAATAGCTTTATGTTTTATGATGTTACGAACAGCGAACTTCGTCAAAGAATTGGCCTGACGCAGCAAGCCCAGTTAGCTATAATCAGCGCTTCGCGAAACGTTTGTCATCACTAGGAGAAAGGCATGACACAAGATGAAATGAAAAAAGCTGCTGGCTGGGCTGCTCTGGACTACGTAAAGAAAGGCAGCATTGTAGGTGTAGGCACAGGCTCAACCGTTAATCACTTCATCGATGCTCTGGAAACCCGTAAAGAAGAAATCAAAGGTGCAGTTTCAAGCTCTGTCGCTTCGACTGAGCGCCTTGAGCAAATCGGCATTCCGGTACTGGATGCAAACGAAGTCTCCAGCCTAGACGTATATGTCGATGGTGCTGACGAAATCAACGGCGAGTACGACATGATCAAAGGCGGCGGTGCAGCCCTGACTCGCGAAAAGATCGTTGCCGCTATTGCCAAGAAGTTTATCTGTATTGTTGATGATACCAAGCAAGTCGACGTGCTGGGTCAGTTCCCGCTACCTGTCGAAGTGATCCCAATGGCCCGCTCATACATTGGCCGCGAGCTGGTGAAACTGGGTGGTGATCCGGTATATCGCGAAGGCGTGGTGACCGATAACGGCAACATCATCCTGGATGTACACAACATGCAAATCACCAACCCCAAAGAGCTGGAAGACCAGATCAATGCACTTCCGGGCGTAGTCACTGTTGGTTTGTTCGCCCACCGTGGTGCAGACGCACTGCTGGTCGGTTCTCCTGACGGCGTGAAAAAGTTCGAAAAATAAACCTGTTAGCGTAATTGCTTCGCTGGTTTATGTTATTTGATTACAAAACGGCATAATTTATGCCGTTTTTTATTATCTATATTGTAATATTCTTACCCTTACTGGTTATTTTTTGATACTTTAATATCAGCATGTAGCAATCGTTTGAGTTAACGCCAGGCCTTATCAGCATGCAGGAAAATAGCCTCACTTCATCTTTCCTGCCAGAAAGCTGGTTCCCCGCCTGTATGCCTAGACTCATGTTTTTAAGGATGAGAACCCAATGGCTAAAGTTTCACTGGATAAAGAAAAGATTAAAATTCTCTTGTTAGAAGGTGTTCACCCTTCTTCAATTGAAGTTTTACAGCACGCTGGCTATACCAATATCGAATACCATAAAGGCTCTCTGGCGGGAGAAGAACTGCTGGAAGCAATCAAAGATGCCCACTTTGTTGGCATTCGATCCCGTACTCAGCTGACAGAAGACGTTTTTAGTGCTGCAAAGAAACTGATTGCCGTGGGTTGTTTCTGTATCGGAACCAACCAGGTTGACCTGAAAGCCGCAACCAAGCGAGGGATCCCTGTTTTCAACGCCCCGTTCTCGAACACCCGTAGTGTTGCTGAGCTCGTTCTGGGCGAAATCCTGCTGCTTCTTCGCGGAATCCCGGAAAAGAACGCCAAAGCACACCGTGGCGAGTGGCAGAAATCAGCAGACCATTCCTTCGAGGCCCGCGGCAAGCGCCTGGGTATTATCGGCTATGGCCACATCGGTACCCAGCTGGGTATCCTGGCAGAAAACCTCGGTATGAAAGTCTATTTCTATGACATCGAGAACAAGCTGTCGCTGGGCAACGCTACCCAAGTTCGCTCAATGACCGAGCTACTGAACAAGTGTGACGTGATCAGCCTGCATGTACCGGAAACACCGGAAACCCAGGATATGATGGGGGCCGAAGAATTTGCCCGCATGAAACCCGGTGCCATCTTCATCAATGCTGCCCGTGGTACCGTGGTTGAAATTGACTCGCTCTGCAGCGCGCTGGAAAGCAAGCACATTGCCGGTGCTGCAATCGATGTGTTCCCGACCGAGCCGAAAACCAATAGCGACCCGTTTGAGTCACCGTTGGCGAAGTTCGATAATGTACTGCTGACACCGCACATCGGTGGTTCGACCCAGGAAGCCCAGGAAAACATCGGGGTTGAAGTGGCCGGCAAGCTGGCGAAATATTCTGACAACGGCTCAACTCTATCAGCCGTCGGCTTCCCGGAAGTGTCCCTGCCGGAACACCGCGACTGTTCCCGCCTACTGCACATCCACGAAAACCGCCCGGGCATTCTAAATCAGATCACCACTATCTTTGCCTCGGAAGGTATCAACATTGCCGCCCAGTACCTGCAGACAGGCCCTGAAATCGGCTACGTGGTTATCGATGTAGAAACAGAGCGTGCCGAAGAAGCACTGACAAAGCTCAAGGTCATCGACGGTACGATCCGCGCACGTCTTCTGCACTAATAATGACAGCGCAGCTTCAATAACGAAAAAGGAGAGCATTCGCTCTCCTTTTTGCTACTCAAAACACAGAGGAAAGGACTTATTCCTCCAGCTTAAAGACGACTTCGACTCGATCTCGGATGGTGATTTGCGCATCCTGATAGGTCGCAGCGGTTTCGGGCGCAGCATCCATCGCCATACGCATCATTACCGGCCTTGGGTGACTGACCTGGTAGGTAATTCGCCACACTCCGTCAATCTTTTCACCAAACCCTTTAGCCAACGATTCCGCCTTCTCCATCGCGTCTTTTATTGCCGCCTGTCGCGCCTGCTCGACATATTCAGCTTCGTTGCTGACTTTGAGCTGGATATTGTTGATTCGGTTGATACCGTCACCCAGCGCGTTATCAAGATAGGTATTCAACTGCTCAAGATCACGTACCGTAACGGTAATATGGCGGCTGGCACGATAACCGGTAAGCTCAGGCTTTTTATCTTTCGGATAGTGATATTGCGGCTGCAAACTGATGTTGGCGCTCTGAATATCGCTTCGCTCGACGCCCTTGGACTGCAAACGCTCTACAAATGCAGTGACGGCTTTATCGACAGCTTGCTTGGCTTCTTTGGCTGTGCCACGTACCTCTTCAACCGCAACCGAAAATTCAGCCATATCAGGTTGTGCCGTTACCTCGCCACTACCTATTGTTTCGAGGTGTGGCACGGTTACATTGGCTGCCGCCGTACCAGCAAAACCCAATGCACTACATCCTAATACCACCGCTAATAGTTGCTTTTTCATAAGGCTACCCTAGTTAGTTATACCGTCAAATCTGACCGTTGTTCTGTTTCGACAACAAGGTGGGGAAAAATATCCCCAAAGCTCAAAAAATTTTGTACGTTGTTTTATTTTTATATTTATCAACACCCCTGACCCGCTCCTAACTATCTACTGCGGCAGTACATTACGGGCACACGCGGTTAGCTGCTGCGACAGTTCGGTCAATACACCGCTTTCCAGAGCCCAATGATGCCAGTACATACGGCGGGTCAGAAATATCTCCGGCGTCACATTGACCAACATGCCACTATCCAGCTCTTGCTGGATCTGGATCCTCGGGATCAGGCAGTAGGCAATTCCTTCTACCGCCATTCTGACAAACGCCTCGGACGATCTCACCGTGTGCGTCACCACGCTGCCAAGCGGCAAGTTAAAATGCTGATGGACGAAGCGTTCATGCATGTCATCGTGCTGATCAAAGGCCACTCCCGGCGCAGCCAGCAACCTGTCCCGGGTTACCCCGCCAGCAAAGTATTTATTGGCAAAATCCGGGCTGGCCACACACAGAAAATCGACCCGACCGAGGTAATCGGCCATACAGCCCGGCAGCGAGCTGGCCTCCATACTGATCGCACCGACCACCTCGCCGCTACGAAGTTTGTCCAGGGTTCTGGCCTCATCCTCCACCAGCAAGTTGAGTGCTATCCGGCGCGATTTCAACAGCGGACTCAATGCAGGTAACAACCAGGTCGCCAGACTATCAGCATTGGTGGCCAGCGAGACTGACAACGGCTGGCTGCTGTCATCCGGAGTGATCTCCGGCAACAACTCCTGTTCCAGCAACCGTACCCGGCGATAAAGGCCAAGCATTTTCTGCCCTGCCGGTGTCGGTCTCGGCGGCTGCTCGCGCACCAGCATCGGCTGGGCCATCAACTTTTCTAACTGCTTGATCCGTTGAGATACCGCCGACTGGGTAATACACAAGTGCTCTGCCGCCCGCTCAAAGCCCCGCTGTGAGATCACTGCATCCAAGGCTTCGATCCAACGGTAATCCAACCCACGCATAGCCACTCCCCCTCTTCATTAGAAAGTCTAATAATAGATAAATTTTATTAGTTGTACTTAATCCTACTGCCAAGAGTAAGCTTGCGCCATCAGAAACCGCCATTGATTAATCTTTTTAGGAATAAGAACAAATGAGTATGTGGGTGTTATTACAAGGATTTGGCTTGGGTGCGAGCATGATCATCCCGATCGGGGCACAAAACGCGTATGTGTTAAACCAAGGCATCAAACGCAACCACCACCTGACAACGGCAACAGTCTGTAGTATCTGCGATGTCATCTTCATCAGTTTGGGGATCTTTGGCGGTGGAGCTCTTTTATCAAGTAATGAAACCTTGTTACTGTGTGTCACCTTAGGAGGCATAGCCTTTCTCACGCTGTACGGCACCATGTCGCTAAAAAGTGCCCTTGCATCAGCCGATCATCAGGAAAAGCAAGCTGAAGTGATGGCCCGGGGCCGGCGAGGAGTCATTCTTGGTGCCCTTGCCGTAACGGTACTTAACCCACATTTGTACTTAGATACTGTGGTTATACTGGGGTCTATCGGCGGCCAGTTCGAGGGACAAGAGCGCATCGCGTTTGCCACCGGCACTATCATGGCGTCCTTCGTCTGGTTCTACAGCCTATCGATTGGTGCCGCCAAGCTTGGGCCGACACTGTCAAAGCCCCGGATAAAACGGACGATTGACTGTCTGGTTGCCGCTATGATGTTTTTTATTGCAGCCCACCTGGCTCACGGTTTATGGGAGACTTACCTTGGCTAACGCATCCGCCGCTTCCCTTGAAGCGATCTATCAGCAAAATTTAACCTTGTTCAGTCAAACTGGCGTGAACTATCAGTCATGGCAACATGCACCTATCCTCGACTTCGAGGAAGATGCCCGCATCGCCGAAGAGCTGGGCTGGACCGCGGCGCCAACCAAAAGCCTGTTCATGAAAATCAAAGGGGGCGGCTTCTGCCTGCTGCTGACTCATCGTGACAGTCGGCTCGACAGCAAACTGGTCAAGCAGTTGCTGGGTAAACGGGTTTCTGTCTGCAACAATGAAGAAATGATCGAAGCTATCGGCTGCGAACCCGGAGCGGTATGTCCTTTCGCCCTGCCAGAAGAGGTTAAGATCCTGGTTGATCCGGTTGTGTTCAGCTATCCGGAGCTGATGTTCACACCGGGCAAACCCGATTTCACTTTTGCTTTTGATTCCTCATCCCTGATGAGGCTGCTGGAAGCACTGCCAAACACGGTTATCATGTTACCGGAGCGAGAATCCGAGCAGGTATAACTAGCAGTTTCTCGGATAAAGACGCGGATAAAGAAATGGAGCCTGTTGGCTCCATTTCCATTTTTCGTTTGATTGATGGCCTTAACTTTCCAGCTTATTCAAATGAACATCCATTTGCGGATACGGAATGCCGATATTTTCTTTATCGAGCTCTTCTTTGATAGCCTGTAGCAAATCAAAATAAACGCCCCAATAATCAACAGTATTCACCCATGGACGAACTACAAAGTTCACCGACGAGTCAGCCAAGGCTACGACACCAATGGTAGATTCAGGATCTTTCAGCACCCGCGACTCAGCATTAACCACACGGGTCAGCACTTCTTTGGTTTTTTTCAGATCCGCATCGTAAGACACACCAATCACAAAGTCGATACGACGTGTTTTATGATGTGAATAGTTAGTGATCGCACTTCCAATTACGGCGCCGTTCGGTACTACAACCATTTTATTATCCGGTGTACATAGGACTGTCGAAAAAATTTGAATCGATTCAACCGAGCCTGCTACACCACCGATTTCAACATAGTCACCAGATTTGAATGGACGGAAAGCAACAATCAACACACCCGCGGCAAAGTTTGATAATGACCCCTGCAGAGCCAGGCCGACAGCAAGACCGGCGGCACCGATCACAGCAACAACAGAAGCCGTCTGCACCCCTATTCGCCCAAGCGCTGCAATCAGAACAATCACAAACAATAGATAACGAACTAGCGAGTGCAGAAACTCAACAACCGCTTCATCCATATCTTTCTTGCGTAACACCTTAGCCACGCCATTGGCGATCCCCTTCGTGACCATATTACCAATGAACAGAATCAATAGTGCGGAAAGAATATTCACCCCATACTGGATCAGCAACTCTTGGTTATCAGCCACCCAAGTCCCCGCATTCAATACACCGTTGGTCAACTCATTATCCTTAATGGTTTCGACAACGGTATCCGTTACGGTTTCAGCCACACTTTCACTCATACTTATCTATTCCTGCTAATGTTATTTCTTATTCCACAATGAGTCATGGATGCATAAATGTACTTATACCCCAAAAACACCAAATCCCTATGCAATCATCACTATAACTGCGACTTTTAGTGTAAGGCAATCATTTGCGGGCAGAATAATACTCCTGCCGTTGTCAGACACCAACAGAAAAATACAGCGAGAAATAAAATAGCCTCAAAACGAAAAAAGCCCGCTAATGCGGGCTTTTCAATCATTGTGACTTAATCGTCAGACGTAAACTTATAGTACGTCGATTGCGTTCAGGTCAGCGAAGGCTTTCTCAAGACGAGTAACCATAGAAGCCTGACCAGCACGTAGCCATACGCGTGGATCATAGTACTTCTTGTTTGGCGCAGCTTCGCCAGTTGGGTTACCGATTTGACCTTGTAGGAATTCGCGGTTTGCAGCTTCGTAAGTACGGATACCATCCCAAGTTGCCCATTGGGTATCAGTATCGATGTTCATTTTGATAACACCGTAACCGATAGACTCTTGGATTTCAGCTTCTGAAGAACCTGAACCACCGTGGAATACGAAGTTTAGAGCGTTAGGTGCAATACCGAACTTCTCTGCACAGTATGCCTGAGAGTCACGTAGGATAGTTGGAGTCAGTACAACGTTACCTGCCTGGTATACACCGTGTACGTTACCGAAAGATGCAGCGATAGTGAAACGTGGGCTGATAGCCATTAGTTTCTCGTATGCGTATGCAACATCTTCAGGAGAAGTGTAAAGCTCAGAAGCGTCCATATCAGAGTTATCAACGCCGTCTTCTTCACCACCAGTACAACCTAGTTCGATTTCTAGTGTCATACCCATCTTAGCCATACGCTCTAGGTACTTGCCTGAGATTTCGATGTTCTCTTCTAGAGACTCTTCAGAAAGGTCAATCATGTGAGAAGAGAATAGTGGCTTGCCAGTTTCTGCGAAGAACTCTTCACCAGCGTCTAGTAGACCGTCGATCCATGGAAGCAGTTTCTTAGCCGCGTGGTCAGTGTGAAGAATCACAGGAACACCGTAAGAAGCAGCAACAGCATGAACGTATTTTGCACCAGCTACAGCACCAAGGATTTGTGCACCTTGACCTTCAAGTTTAACGCCTTTACCAGCGAAGAAACCAGCACCACCGTTAGAGAACTGAACAACAACTGGAGCTTTAACTTTAGCTGCTGCTTCAAGAACACCGTTGATTGAGTCAGTGTTTACTACGTTTACCGCAGGAAGAGCAAAGTTATTTTCTTTTGCTACTTCAAATACTTTCTGTACGTCATCGCCAGAAATAACACCAGGTTTTACAAAATCGAAGATCTTAGACATAACAATAGTCCTATTTACCTTGTTGTCTGTATTAAATATAAATCTTTGCAAACGTTTGCTACTGGACCAGTATTCTATAAAAACTTGATCTAATTCACAAACATTTATCGGCGGGAGCATCGCTCCCGCCCAAAATTAATTACGCTTTTGCACGCTCTTCTAGCATAGCAACTGCAGGTAGAACTTTACCTTCAACGAACTCAAGGAACGCACCGCCACCAGTAGAGATGTAAGAAACGTCAGCTTTGATACCGAACTTATCGATAGCTGCTAGCGTGTCACCACCACCCGCAACAGAGAAACCTTCAGATTCTGCAATTGCTTTAGAGATACCCGCTGTACCTGCTTCGAAGTTCTTGAACTCGAACACGCCAACTGGGCCATTCCAAAGAATCGTTTTCGCGTTACCGATAATTTCAGCAAGTGCAGCCGTTGAATCTGGACCTAGATCGAAGATCATGTCGTCGTCTTGTACTTCAGAAACGTGCTTGATTTCAGCTTCTGCGTTTTCGTCGAACGCTTTCGCACATGCAACATCAGTTGCAACTGGGATAGAGCATTCTTTCATTAGTTTTTGAGCAGTTTCAACTAGGTCTGCTTCGTACAGTGATTTACCAACGTTGTGGCCTTCAGCTGCAATGAAAGTGTTCGCGATACCGCCACCAACAACCAGTTGGTCAGCAACTTTAGATAGAGACTCAAGAACAGTCAGTTTAGTTGATACTTTTGAACCACCAACGATAGCAACTAATGGACGCTCTGGGTTGTCCATTGCTTTACCTAGTGCTTCAAGTTCAGCAGCAAGTAGAGGACCTGCACATGCTACAGGCGCGTGCGTACCTACACCGTGAGTAGATGCCTGGGCACGGTGAGCAGTACCGAATGCATCCATTACGAAGATGTCACAAAGCGCAGCGTATTTCTTAGATAGCTCTTCTTCGTTCTTCTTCTCGCCTTTGTTGAAGCGAACGTTTTCAAGAACAACTAGTTCACCGGCATTTAGCTCTAGACCGTCTAGGTAGTCTTTCGCTAGTTTAACGTCGCAGTCCAGTGCGTCGTTTAGGTAGTTAACTACAGGAGCTAGAGAGAACTCTTCTGCATATTCGCCTTCAGTCGGACGACCCAGGTGAGAAGTAACCATTACTTTAGCACCAGCTTCTAGGCAGCGCTTGATAGTTGGCAGAGATGCAAGAATACGTGCATCAGAAGTTACTTTACCGTCTTTTACTGGTACGTTCAGGTCAGCACGGATAAATACGCGTTTACCTGCTAGTTCCAGGTCAGTCATCTTGATTACAGACATGGTTTGTCCTCTCAACATTGATTAATTTAAAGTCAAAGTTTTGTCGGCCCGGCGTCACTGCCAAGCCCAATAATTTCTACAGCTTTTGTACTGTTGCTACGCAACTTTCTGTTGCGTGCATGGCCAACGCGGTGTCTAGCATCCGGTTGGCAAATCCCCATTCGTTATCACACCACACCAGCAGCTTGAGTAAATGCTGGTTACTGACACGGGTCTGGGTGCCATCAACAATCGCGCTATGGGGATCGTGATTGAAGTCAATTGAGACAAGCGGAGCTTCGGTGTAATCAACGATACTGGTTAATGTACAACGAGACGCCTCTGCCAGTGATTGATTTACGTCATTAACTTTCACATTTGTTTTAACTGTGACACTTAAATCCATCGCTGTGACGTTAATTGTCGGTACGCGCACAGAGATCGCTTCAAATTTGTCAGAAAATTTCGGAAAAATACGACCAATACCAAGATGAAGTTTAGTATCGACCGGAATAATTGACTGACTGGCTGCGCGGGTACGGCGTAAATCAGAGTGGTAGGCATCAATGACCTGCTGATCATTCATTGCGGAGTGGATAGTTGTAATAGTACCGGATTCAATGCCGAAGGCATCATCCAAAACCTTGATAACCGGAACAATACAGTTGGTCGTACAGGAACCGTTAGAGACAATACGATGCTCTGGTTTGAGCGTGTCATGGTTCACACCATAAATAATGGTATTGTCGATATCATTGCCAGCCGGATGGGAAAATAACACTTTGCGGGCACCCGCTTTAATGTGCGCCTCGCCGTCAGCCCGGGAACCATAGAAGCCGGTACAGTCGAGTACGATATCGACATCAAGATCTTGCCACGGTAACAGGTGTATCTCGGGTTGATGAAGGATTCGGATACTGTCCTGCTCACCATTTTCATGGGCAATAAACAGGTGCTCCTGGTCATGGGTGACAGGCTTGTGAAAGCGTCCATGGCTGGTGTCATATTGCAGCAGGTGAGCCATAGCTTCAGGCTCAGCCAACTCGTTGACTGCCACGACTTTGATCTGGTGATGTTTGCCGCTTTCGTACAATGCGCGAAGCACACTGCGTCCGATACGGCCAAATCCATTAATTGCGACTTTAAGTGTCATATCCGTGCTACATATTTACTAAGCCGCGTTAGTGTATACCAAGCAAAGCTCAGAATCACCCTAATTGTGACAGCTATCACCACCCTGACAAAAAACACTGCAAGATCATGGGTATATTTAAAAACACAGCCAAAAAAAAGCACCTAAAATTGCTGTTTAATCGAATTTATCGCCTGTTTTTGGCACAAAAAAGACCTCCTGAGGAGGCCTTTTTTTTATTCTTCGAAATAAATCACTAATCTTAGCGACCGTTCTGTCTCAAAACAGTTTCTCGAAAAATTTTGCTAGTCACTTTTTCGTTAAGCCAATAGCTCTTTCGCTGTATTAACAACGTTGTCGACCGTAAAGCCAAACATCTTGAACAGCTCACCGGCCGGCGCAGATTCACCGAAAGTCGTCATGCCGATGATCTTGCCACCAAAACCGACGTACTTGTACCAGAAGTCAGCAATGCCTGCTTCTACAGCAACACGTGCAGTTACATCTGCCGGCAGTACGGCTTCTCGGTATGCTGCGTCTTGCTTGTCAAATACATCTGTTGCAGGCATAGAAACAACGCGTACTTGCTTACCTTCAGCCGTTAGTTGTGCTGCCGCTTCTACTGCCAGCTCAACTTCAGAACCGGTTGCAATCAGGATCAGCTCAGGCTTGCCTTCACAGTCTTTCAGGATGTAGCCACCCTTAGCGATGTCAGCAACCTGTGCTGCGGTACGCTCCTGCTGAGCCAGATTCTGGCGCGAGAAGATCAGTGATGACGGGCCGTCTTTACGCTCGATAGCCAGTTTCCAGGCCACTGCAGATTCAACCTGATCACATGGACGCCATGTGCTCATATTTGGCGTCAAACGCAGAGAAGCAATTTGCTCAACAGGCTGGTGAGTCGGACCGTCTTCACCCAGACCGATTGAATCGTGCGTGTAAACCTGGATGTTTTGCACTTTCATCAGTGCCGCCATACGCATTGCGTTACGTGCGTATTCCATGAACATCAGGAAGGTTGCGCCGTATGGTACAAAGCCGCCGTGCAGCGCAATACCGTTCATGATGGCTGTCATACCGAACTCACGTACACCATAGTGGATGTAGTTACCCGATGCGTCTTCAGCCGTCAGCGACTTAGAACCAGACCACATAGTCAGGTTTGATGGAGCAAGGTCAGCTGAGCCGCCCATGAACTCAGGAAGCATCTGGCCGAACGCTTCCAAAGCGTTCTGTGATGCTTTACGTGATGCAATGTTCGCAGGATTTGCCTGAAGATCGGCGATGATTTGGCTGGCTTTTTCTTCCCACTGAGAAGGCAGCTCGCCATTCACACGACGCTTGTACTCCGCTGCTAGCTCTGGGTGAGCTGCCGCGTACGCGTCAAATTTCGTGTTCCATGCTGCTTCTTTCGCCGCACCGGCTTCTTTGGCATCCCACTGTGTCGCAATGTCAGCCGGGATTTCAAACGGACCGTGGTTCCAGCCTAGGAATTCGCGTGCCGCGGCAATTTCGTCATGGCCAAGAGGCGCACCGTGGCAGTCATGCGAGCCCGCTTTGTTTGGTGAACCGAAACCAATAATGGTCTTGGTACAAATCAGTGTCGGACGACCTGTGTCTGCTTTCGCCGCTTCGATGGCTGCATTGATAGCTTCAGGATCGTGACCGTCTACTGCTGGAATTACGTGCCAGCCGTAAGCTTCAAAACGTTTTGGTGTGTCGTCAGAGAACCAACCTTCCACTTCACCGTCGATAGAGATACCGTTGTCATCCCAGAATGCAATCAACTTGCCCAGGCCCAGTGTGCCAGCCAGTGAACATGCTTCGTGAGAGATACCTTCCATCAGACAGCCATCGCCCATGAACACGTAAGTGTTGTGGTCAACAATGTCATGGCCTTCACGGTTGAATTGTGCAGCCAGGGCTTTTTCAGCCAACGCCATACCAACACCGTTAGTAATACCCTGGCCAAGAGGACCCGTTGTCGTTTCAACACCCGGCGCGTAGCCGTATTCTGGGTGACCCGGTGTTTTTGAATGCAGTTGACGGAAGTTTTTCAGATCGTCGATAGACAAATCATAACCTGTCAGATGAAGCAGAGAATAAATCAGCATTGAACCGTGGCCGTTCGACAGAACAAAACGGTCGCGATCAGCCCACTGTGGGTTTTGTGGGTTGTGGTTCATGTGGCCACGCCACAGGACTTCAGCGATATCTGCCATCCCCATAGGTGCACCAGGGTGGCCAGAGTTGGCTTGTTGAACACCATCCATGCTCAGGGCGCGGATTGCATTAGCAAGATCTTTACGAGAAGACATGTCTGCTCCAGAAATTCGTAGACTGTTGTATTGTAGTTATTTACCAATCTGTAACTGCGGTAAATTAACCTAGATTCGGCGGGCGGGTATTGTCGCAAAGTCTGCCCCCGGACTGCAAACGTTTTCCTGAAGAAAATGAGCACTATTTCAATAAGCTGCCATCCCCCTCATTTGCAATTTTGCCGTTAAGGCCCTGAAAGGTAAACGTTTGCCTTTGCGATACATCTATCACCTTACAATTCACAGTGTTGATTTTAAGCCTGATATAGGTATTATGGCCGTCTAGACGGAGGTAGCTCTATACATTCAAACGTATATCCATATGCGTTTTTCTTATGAAAGCCTTTTATTTCAGAGCACCTTGTTATCAATCTACAGCCAAATAAGAGTGAGTGTACGCATGTCAAAGCACCTGTTTACTTCTGAGTCCGTATCAGAAGGTCATCCGGATAAAATTGCCGATCAGATTTCTGATGCAGTCCTGGATGCGATCCTGGAACAAGACCCAAAAGCACGTGTTGCGTGTGAGACTTACGTGAAAACCGGCATGGTAATGGTAGGTGGTGAAATTACTACCTCTGCCTGGGTTGATATCGAAGAAATTACACGTCAAACCGTTCGTGAAATCGGCTATGTCAACTCAGAGATGGGCTTTGATGCCAACTCTTGTGCCGTACTAAGCGCTATCGGCAAGCAGTCTCCGGACATCAACCAGGGCGTTGACCGAGAAGATCCACGCGAGCTGGGTGCGGGCGACCAGGGTATCATGTTCGGCTACGCGACCAACGAAACTGATGTACTAATGCCTGCTCCGGTAACTTATGCTCACCGTCTTGTAGAGCGTCAGGCTAAAATCCGTAAGAACGGCACCCTGCCTTGGCTTCGTCCGGATGCAAAAAGCCAGGTAACTTTCGCTTACGATCAAGGTAAGATTGTCGGTATTGATGCCGTTGTTCTTTCTACCCAGCACTGCGAGAGCATCGAGCTTCCAGTTCTGCAAGAAGCAGTAATGGAAGAAATCATCAAGCCGGTACTGCCTTCTGAGTGGCTGAACAAAGACACCAAATTCTTTATCAACCCAACCGGTCGTTTTGTTATCGGTGGCCCAATGGGTGACTGTGGCCTGACTGGCCGTAAGATCATTGTTGATACCTACGGTGGTGCAGCGCGTCACGGTGGCGGCGCATTCTCTGGTAAAGATCCATCGAAAGTTGACCGTTCTGCAGCATACGCGGCACGTTATGTTGCCAAGAACATCGTTGCTGCTGGTCTAGCTGAGCGTTGTGAGATTCAGCTTTCATACGCTATCGGTGTTGCTGATCCAACATCAATCATGGTTGAGACGTTCGGTACCGAAAAAGTGTCTCACGACGTTATCGTTGAAGCGGTACGCCAGCACTTCGACCTACGTCCGTACGGCCTGATCGAAATGCTTGACCTGCTTCAGCCTATCTACCAGAAGACAGCAGCATACGGCCACTTTGGTCGCGAAGAGTTCCCTTGGGAAGCAACTGACAAAGCAGAAATGCTACGCGACTTCGCAAACATTAAGTAAGCGACAACGCACCAGTTTAAAAAAGGAAGCTTCGGCTTCCTTTTTTGTTGTCTGTAGAACACCACTCTAACCCTCCCCATTTCCAAGGGGGAGTTAGAGGGGGGTATGCTCTTATTGTCGCCCTCTCCCAAACTCTTTATACTTCCCACTCCACCAGCCACGCACAGCGATTCATGTCAGCACTCCAGTCCCAAGTTATCGCCAGAGTCGAGCAGTGTATCGCACATGCCAACCAGCGACTCAACAAGCGCCTGCTAATGCCAGCAGTCAGTTTCAGGCAACGGGGTAAAATTGCCGGAAGTGCCCGCCTGCAAGGCTGGGAAGTGCGTTTTAATTCCGTGTTACTGGAAGAGAACCCGCAGGCATTTCTCGACGAGGTCGTCCCTCACGAGGTCGCCCATCTTGTGACCTTCAAATTGTTTGGCAAAGTGCGCCCGCACGGTCGCGAATGGCAAATCATCATGACCGAGGTCTTTAGGATCCCGGCCCGGACAACCCACAGCTTTGATGTCTCTTCGGTGCAAGGCACCACCTACCTGTATCGGTGCGACTGCAGCGAACACCAGCTCACCGTTCGCCGCCACAACAAAGTGCAGCGAAAGCAGGCGACCTATCATTGCCGGCGTTGCCAACAGCCGTTACTGGCGGTTTGACGACGACACCGGCTGCAAAACAAAAATGTAATTTTCCTTTTTATAAAGAGTGAACTACTTCTAAAACTCACATTCAGTGATAGTCTTATCAGATAGAGTTCTAACAATAAGACGTCATATGCAGTGTAATTTTAAGTGGCTCGGCCTCGGGTTCCTGTTTCCGGCCATCGTTCTGGCAGCTCCCCCCTCTTCGTTTAGTAAAGCAAAGAAAATTGCGGTCGGTATTTACCAGGATCACCCAGTCAGCTTCTACTGCGGCTGCGATATCGAATGGCACGGCAAAAAAGGCATTCCGGATCTGGAGAGCTGCGGCTACCAGGTACGCAAACAACAAAAGCGAGCCAGCCGTATAGAATGGGAGCACGTGGTTCCGGCCTGGCAGTTCGGTCACCAGCTACAATGCTGGCAAGATGGCGGGCGCAGAAATTGCCACAAGGATCCTAAATTCCGCGTAATGGAAGCCGACCTTCATAACCTGACGCCGACCGTCGGAGAGGTCAACGGCGACCGCTCGAACTACAACTTCCGTCCCTGGAACGGGCAACAGGGCGCTCATTACGGTCAGTGCGAAATGAAAGTTGATTTTAAAGCCCGCCGAGCCGATCCTCCGGCTTCGACACGAGGGGCTATTGCGCGGATCTACCTGTATATGAGCGACGAATACCCCTTCCGCCTGTCGAGCCAGCAACGCCAACTCATGGAAGCCTGGAACAGGCAGTATCCCGTCACGACCTGGGAATGCGAGCGCGACAGAAGAATTGCCGATATTCAGCATAACAACAACCCTTATGTGCTTCGTGCCTGCCAGGAGCAAGGGCTTTAGTCGCATACTCCTTTATCGATAAAAACAGTATTACCCCTCGTCTGGTAATACTGTTTTACCGGCGAAATCCTTTCCCAGCCTTGTAATTTCGCCTTCCGGCATCCATGTACTATTTAATGACACAGAACTCACAACTGCATTCACAACAAGAGTTGATATAATGCAGCGAGATAATAACTAACAGGTTATTGAGATAGCCATGAGAATCCCACGTATTTACCACCCTGAGCGACTTCCCGAACAGGGAAAGGTTATGCTCAGCGATGATGCCGCCAACCACGTCGGCCGTGTCATGCGAATGCAGGCAGGCCAGGAAGTGCTGCTGTTTGACGGCAGTGATGCCGAGTTTCCCGCAGTGATCACCAACGCCAGCAAAAAAAGCGTTGAAGTCGACATCCAAAGCCGTCTCGAGAACAGTGTTGAATCGCCGTTGAATATCCACCTTGGCCAGGTTATCTCGCGGGGTGAGAAAATGGAGTTCACCATCCAGAAGTCGGTCGAGCTGGGTGTAATGACTATTACTCCGCTGATTTCCGAGCGCTGCGGGGTAAAGCTGAATGCCGAGCGTTTTGAGAAAAAACTGGCCCAATGGCAGAAAATCGCTGTCAGTGCCTGTGAGCAGTGCGGCCGCAATACCGTGCCGGAAATCCGTCCGGTCATGAAGCTGGAAGACTGGTGTGCAGAAGACTATGACGGACTCAAGCTGAACCTGCACCCTCGTGCCAGTTACTCAATAAACACTTTGCCGGAACCCGTTACCAAGGTGCGATTGCTGATCGGGCCGGAAGGTGGCCTGTCGGCCGAAGAAATCGGTATGACAGAGCAGTACCAATTCGATGAAATATTACTCGGCCCGCGAGTTCTGCGTACCGAAACTACGGCGATGACAGCAATCACCGCCTTACAAGTCCGCTTTGGCGACTTAGGCTAACCAGGCCAACGACTGACTAGGAGAAAGAAATGATCAAACTGGGTATCGTGATGGATCCGATTGAATCCATCAACATTAAAAAAGATTCCAGCTTTGCCATGATGATGGAAGCGCAGCGTCGTGGCTGGGAAATCCATTATATGGAAATGAACGACCTCTCACTGGAACAAGGCAAGGCCGTTGCCCGTACCCGTGTGGTTAGCCTGAAAGAAGATCCAAATGGCTGGTACGAATTTCACAACGAGCAGGAAATCTCCCTATCCGAGCTGGATGCCGTACTAATGCGCAAAGATCCGCCTTTTGATACCGAATATATTTATGCGACCTATATTCTTGAGCGTGCCGAAAGCGAAGGCGCCCTGATCGTCAACGAGCCCCGCAGCCTGCGCGACTGCAATGAAAAGTTGTTTACGGCCTGGTTCCCGGATCTGACGCCGACCACCGTCGTTACCCGCAGTGCCGATAAGATCAAGGCTTTCCATCAGGAGCACGGCGATGTGATCCTGAAGCCCCTTGACGGTATGGGCGGCTCATCCGTCTTCCGGGTGATGAAAAACGATCCGAATGTCTCGGTGATCATCGAGACGCTGACCAGCCACGGCCAGAACTACTGCATGGCACAAACCTTTGTGCCGGATATCAGCAACGGTGACAAACGTATTCTGGTGGTCGACGGCGAGCCAATGCCATATTGCCTGGCCCGGATCCCGGCCAAGGGCGAGACCCGCGGCAACCTGGCAGCAGGCGGCCGGGGCGAAGCCCGTCCGATCAGCGAGACAGACCGAAAAATCGCGGAAACCGTTGCTCCGGTACTAAAAGAAAAAGGCCTGATCTTTGTCGGTCTTGATGTCATCGGCGACAAGCTTACCGAGATCAACGTCACCAGTCCGACGTGTATTCGTGAAATCGAAGCTGCTTTTGATATCTCGATTACCGGCAAGCTGATGGATGCCATTGAGCGCCGTGTAAACGCTTAATTAACCTCGACAATATAAACGCAGCCTACAAACTGGGCTGCGTTTTTTACGTATCCGACATGTTACGTACAAGACGTAAATACCATTTCTAACAAATTATCGGCATACTGTAAGTAACAGGATATGTTGTAGGTGCACACGAATGAATCTGACTAATCATTTTCTGGTTGCCATGCCCAGCATGCAGGATCCGAATTTCAAGGGCAGCGTTGTCTATGTCTGCGAACATAATGACGATGGGGCCATGGGTATTGTCATTAACCTGCCTATCGATATTTCTGTAGGCAATATGCTTGAGCAAATTGAAGTTGAGCGTGAGCTACCGGTAAACAATCCGGCGAGCCTTGAACAACCCGTATTCAATGGGGGCCCGGTATCCGGCGATCGCGGTTTCGTCCTTCACTTGCACCTGCAAGAAGGTCAGCTCGACTCAAGTATCAACATTACCGAACAGGTATCGGTCACCACGTCCAAGGACATCTTGCCGCTACTCGGTACCAGCGAGGCACCGGAGAAGTTTCTGGTCGCACTCGGCTATGCCGGATGGACGGCCGGACAGCTTGAGCAGGAGCTGGCTGAAAATACCTGGTTAACCACTGAAGCCGATCCGGACGTTGTTTTCAACACCCCGGTCAACGAGCGCTGGGACAAAGCTGTTGCCCAGCTCGGCATAAACTCGGCCCACCTTTCTATTGATACAGGACATGCATGAGTAACTCACGCAGCGTATTAGCATTTGACTATGGCACCAAAAGTATTGGTGTCGCGATTGGCCAGGAGCTGACAGGCACAGCCACTCCCCTTGCCGCACTAAAAGCCAAAGACGGTATCCCGAGCTGGGATGCTATCGAGAAGATCCTCAACGAATGGCAACCGGATCTGGTTGTCGTCGGCCTACCGCTAGATTTGGAAGGCGGCGAACTTGAGGCCATCACCCCACGGGCGAAAAAGTTCGCCAACCGCCTTCATGGTCGCTTCGGCTGCCAGGTTGAACTTCATGATGAGCGCCTGAGCACCGTTGAAGCCCGTTCCGAGCTGTTTGATCGTGGCGGTTACCGCTCGCTCAGCAAAGGCAATATCGACTCTCAGTCAGCTGTCGTGATCCTCGAAAGCTGGTTTGAGCGCCAGTACGGATAACGCTCTCTCTTCTCCCCGTTACACGGGGAGAGCTTTTCCCAGCACTCTTCCCCTGTACACCTTTTTTATCTCAATTCACCAAATTACTGTCACCTTCTGCACGAAAAAGATCCGGCCAGATCTCACCCCGCGTTGAATAAGGCCTGATCAGCCTGTACAGCTTTTGGACACTTTGAACCCAAAAGCTCAACAAGCTGCACACCAACACGGCCTATCAAGCATAAAAGTTTTTAAGATCAAACAAGTAGAGAACTTGTGCAGTAAAAAAAGCGTTAGGATCACAGGAACCCCAACGCTTTTTCTATATGGTGTACTTTTTGCTACCAAGCGTTACCCCATATCGACAGTCACCCCATCAAGGGTATTACTACCCTGCTGGTTCTTGCAGCCGACCTTGATCATCAGACGCAGATCGTTGGCCGAGTCGGCATGGTGAAGCGCGTCCTGCTCGGTGATCTTGCCCTTTCTAAACAACTCGTACAGCGACTGATCGAATGTCATCATGCCGGACTCACTGGACTTGGACATCGCCTCTTTGATCTCATGCAATTCACCCCGGCGGATCAAGTCAGCAATCCGAGGAGTATTGATCAAGAGTTCAAACGCACCATGACGGCCAACACCCTTGGCATCCGGGATCAACTGCTGGGCAAGAATACACTTGAGGTTCAGGGACAGATCAAACAAAAACTGTTCCCGACGCTCCTTGGGCACCAAATGCAGGATCCGCTCCAGGGCCTGGTTGGCATTGTTGGCATGCAAGGTTGCCATACACAGGTGCCCGGTTTCGGCAAAGTTCATCGCATATTCCATGGTTTCGGGAGTCCTGATTTCACCGATCAGGATCATGTCCGGCGCCTGGCGCAAAGAGTTCTTCAAGGCGACATCATAGCTTTCTGTATCAAGCCCCACTTCACGTTGGGTCACTATGCAGCGTTCATGCTTATGGACAAACTCAATCGGATCCTCGACAGTCAATATATGCCCGCTGCGGTTTTTATTACGATAACCAGTCATCGCCGCCATCGAGGTCGACTTGCCCGATCCGGTTGCACCGACAACCAAGACCAGGCCACGCTTGGCCAGCGCCATTTTCTGCATATCCATCGGCAGGTTCAGTGAGAATAGATCAGGGATATCTGTCTCTATCCGCCGCACAACCATACCCGGTAGCTCACGCTGCCAAAAAGCACTGACACGAAAGCGCCACTCACCACGTACCAAAGCAAAATTTGCCTCCCGGCTAGTGGTGAAGTCCTGTCGCTGTTCCGGATCCATCGCCTCGTCAAACAATCGATCAACAGCGTCGCGATCCAGGCTTTCTCCCAGAGGCTGAAGTTTCCCGTCCACCCGCAGCAAGCACGGGGAGTCTACCGTAATGTAGAGATCAGAGGCCTTGCAACGTACCACTTCCTCAAGGATCTGCTGTAAGTTCATTACCTTTCCTTTTATTTCGCTAATACGACTGCGCTAGGCGAGACTACTGTCGACAACACGGCGTCCTTCTTCAGACTCTACAATTCCCTGCGCAACAAGCATTTTGACACTCTGCTCCATCGTCTGCATCCCCATCGCAGAGCCAGTCTGGATCATCGAGTACATCTGGGCAACCTTGTCTTCCCGGATCAGGTTGCGAATCGCCGGCGTCGCCATCATCACCTCATGGGCTGCCACCCGGCCGCCACTGACGCACTTAAGCAGGTTCTGCGATACGACCGCCCGCAGAGACTCCGACAGCATCGAACGCACCATCGCCTTGTCATTACCGGGGAAAACATCAATGATCCGGTCAACCGTCTTGGCCGCCGAACTGGTATGCAAGGTCCCAAGTACCAAATGCCCGGTTTCGGCGGCTGTCAGCGCCAGGCTGATCGTTTCCCTGTCCCTCAGTTCCCCGACCACAATAACATCAGGATCTTCACGCAATGAAGACCGCAGCGCATTGTGGAAGCTGTGCGTATCGCGGTGAACCTCGCGCTGGTTGATCAGGCAGCGCTTACCGCTATGGACAAACTCCACCGGATCTTCAATCGTCAGAATATGCCGGTTGTAGTTGGCGTTGATATAGTCGACCAAGGCCGCGATAGTTGTAGACTTACCCGAGCCTGTGGCTCCGGTCACCAGTACCAGGCCCCGCTGGCACTGGGCAATTTTGTAAAACACCTCGGGCACATTAAGCGAGTCCAGCGAAGGAATATGAATTGGGATAGTTCGAAATACCGCCGCGCTTCCCCGGGACTGCTGAAACGCATTAACACGAAAACGGCCGACTTTCGGCAGCTCGAACGAAAAGTCCACTTCCAGCTTCTCTTCGTACTCCCTGCGCTGGGCATCAGTCATGATATCGAACACCAACCGGTGTACCTCTCCATGCTCCAATGCTGGTAAGCTTAGTTTTCTGACTTCACCGTCAACCCTGATCATTGGCGGAACACCCGCAGAAAGGTGCAGATCAGAGGCATTATGCTTTACACTAAAGTCCAGTAGTTCGGTGATATCCATAAATTTTCCCCACAGAATCGATTATGAGTAGTATCAAACAAAACATTGAGCAGGTCATCTCCCAGATAACCTCGGCAACAGAAAAATGCGGCCGGACAGCCGATTCCGTGCAGTTACTGGCGGTAAGCAAGACCAAACCTATTGCCGCTATCGAAGAAGCCATCGATGCGGGACAATTTGCGTTTGGCGAAAATTATGTCCAGGAAGGTGTCGAAAAGGTACAGCATTTTGCCACCAGCCCGCAGGCTGACAAACTTAGCTGGCATTTTATCGGTCCTATCCAGTCAAACAAAACCCGGCAGATTGCCGAGCATTTTGACTGGGTGCACTCTGTCGACCGGGCAAAAATCGCCCGTCGTCTCAGTGAGCAACGCCCGGAAGATATGCCACCATTAAATATACTATTGCAGGTCAATACCAGCGCTGAAGCCAGCAAATCCGGCGTCGCCTTTGACGAGTTAGCCACACTGGCCGACGAAATTGCCGCAATGCCCAACATCGTGCTGCGCGGCCTGATGTCAATTCCGCAAAAAGCGGACGACTACGATAGCCAATATGCAGCATTTCATGCATTGGCCGAGGCCCAGAAGGCATTACAAGGCAAGCATCCGCAGCTCGATACCCTGTCAATGGGCATGAGCGGTGATATGGAAGCCGCCATCGCTGCAGGCAGTAGCATTGTCCGTATCGGCACCGCAATCTTCGGCGCGCGTGACTACGGCACTAAACAGTAAATGGCTCTTAGGACTATTTGACAAGGACTCTACATGGAACAACGTTCAATCGCTTTTATCGGTGCCGGCAATATGGCCCGCTCTATCATTGCCGGGCTGGTTTGCAGCGGCTACCCTGCCGACAAGATCACAGCCACCGCACCGGGCCCGGCTCGCCGTGAACCGCTTGCCCGCGACTACGGAATTCACACCGGTGACGACAACCTGCTGGCAGCCGAACAGGCCGAGGTGATCGTGCTGGCAGTCAAACCACAGTTGATGGAAAAAGTCTGCCGTCCGCTACAGGGCATCGACCTGTCCGGTAAACTGGTGATCTCAATTGCGGCAGGAATATCAGCCCAGCGCCTCAACGAAATGCTCGCCACCGAGCTCAATCTCGTCAGGGTAATGCCCAATACGCCATCGCTTATTGGAAAAGGCATGAGCGGTATGTTTGCCACAACCACAGTATCAACAGCAGACAAGGCCTTTGCAGAAAACTTAATGCGAGCTGTCGGCGAAGCGTGCTGGGTAGAGCAGGAATCGGGAATTAACGGTATTATAGCGGCAGCAGGAAGTGCCCCTGCCTACTTCTTCCTGTTTATGGAAGCGATGCAGGCCGAAGCCATCAGGCAGGGCTTTGATCCGCAGACAGCCCGTCTGCTGGTCCAGCAGTCTGCAGCAGGAGCTGCAGAAATGGTGGTTGCCAACCCAGATACCGAGCTGGCAACCTTGCGCGAGCAGGTAACATCCAAAGGTGGAACCACGGCAGAAGCACTGCGGACGTTTAACGAGCACCAACTTAGTGATACCGTAGCCAAAGCAATGCGTGCTGCGATTTCCCGCGCTGAAGAAATGGAAAAATTATTTTAAGGTTTAGTTATGAATTCAATTGGTTTTCTGGTCAGTACCCTATTTGACCTCTACATCATGGTTGTATTGCTACGGATCTGGCTCCAGTGGGCTCGGGCAGATTTCTATAACCCGTTCTCCCAGTTTATCGTCAAGGCAACCCAGCCGGTTGTCGCGCCGCTGCGTCGTATTATCCCGTCGATTGGCTCGCTGGATCTTGCCACGCTGCTGTTTGCCTATGTCCTTAGCATCGCCAAGTTTGTCATTCTCCAACTGGTACTGACTGGTGGCGGCATGGCATTCACCCCTGACTTCTTGTGGGTTGGCGCCCTGGCGCTGCTAAAAGCTGCCGGTGGTCTGCTATTCTGGGTACTGCTGCTACGCGCAATTCTGAGCTGGGTCAGCCAGGGCCGCAGCCCGGTTGAATACGTAATGCACCAGCTGACCGAGCCGATGACAGCCCCTATCCGCCGTATTATTCCGGCAATGGGCGGCCTGGATCTGAGTGTTCTGGTTCTGTTTATCGGCCTGCAGTTTGCCAACTTCCTGATGGGCGATATCATCGGTCCGATCTGGCACCAGCTATGAGTCTGAATGCGATAACTCGCAGCGGAGACGATTTGGTAATCCGGCTGTATATTCAACCCAAAGCCAGCCGGGACCAAATCGTCGGCCTTCATGGCGATGAGCTCAAAGTTGCCATTACCGCCCCGCCGATCGACGGCAAGGCCAATGCTCATCTTACCAAATTCCTTGCCAAGCAATTTCGGGTTGCCAAGGGACAGGTAATGATTGAAAAAGGCGAGCTCGGCCGCCACAAACAGGTACGTATCGAGGCCCCGCGGGAAACGCCCACAATCGTTTCTGATCTGCTGTAAACATTCGCAGACTCAAGCACTCAAAAAACCTACAGCTCAGCCGACTGGCTGGGCTGCTACAACAATCATCAGCTGACTATACTAAAAAGAATGAAATACCCACCAGGCTATAGGGGTCGTATAAATAACCGGTGAGTATCCAAAAGGATAAAATCATGACTCGAATTTTATGTTTATTATCAGCACTACTCTTTACCGCCCTTCCCGTTAATGCTGAACAGCTAACCAATATCGGTAACCTTGAAGTCCATTACTCCAGCTTTCCTTCCACCTTTCTGACTCCCGAGGTCGCCAACACCTACCGCATTCAGCGCAGCCGTTACTCGGCCGTTGTCAATGTCACCGTGCTGGACAAAACCCAGGAAGGCAAACCGGCAGTCACTGCCGTCTTGTCCGGACAGGCCAAGAACCTGCTTGGTTCAATCAAGAAACTCTCCTTCCGCGAGGTTCGCGAAGGCTCTGCCATCTACTACATTGCCGAGCTTAGCCATGCCAACGAGGAGAGCTTCAGCTTTACCATCGATGTCTCCCAGGGCGGAAACAGCGGCCAGATAGCATTCAAACAAACATTTTATGTCGACTAGGCAGCCGCCACGCATACTCGGAAGGAGCCAGTGGCTCCTTTTTTATTATCAGAAAACTAAGCAGTAAAGCTATCAGAAAACAGTCCGGGCTCAATTGAGTGGTGACAGAGCAAGATTGGTATTATCATAGCGCCCCGTTATTATCAGTCCGCACGAATTCACCGAGGAACAACGATGAGCAAACTAGTACTGGCCACTGGCAACCAGGGCAAAGTAAAAGAAATGGCAAGCCTGCTTGCAGACTTTGGGTTTGATGTCGTCGCCCAGAGCGACTACAACGTCTCTTCGGTTGCCGAAACCGGCACAACCTTTATCGAAAATGCCATTATCAAAGCTCGTCATGCGGCAAAGGAGACAGGCCTGCCGGCAATTGCCGATGACTCTGGCCTGGAAGTGGATTACCTCAAGGGCGCACCGGGTATCTACTCAGCCCGCTTTGCCGGCGAAGAGGCCAGCGATCAGCAGAATCTGGAAAAGCTACTGAAGGAGATGGAAGGCGTTCCAGCCGAGCAGCGTACTGCCCGCTTCCACTGCGTACTGGTTATGATGCGTCACGAAAATGATCCGACACCACTGGTTTGCCACGGCAGCTGGGAAGGCAGCATCCTAAGCGAGGCCCATGGCGAGAACGGCTTCGGCTATGATCCCGTATTCTGGGTGCCGGAAGATCAGTGCGCCTCCGCCGAGCTGGAACCTACCCGCAAGAAGCAGCTTTCACACCGCGGCAAAGCCCTGCAGAAACTGTTTGCTGCCCTGAAGGACGCCTAATGCTAGTTCCACCGCCACTCAGCCTGTATGTCCACATTCCATGGTGTGTACAGAAATGTCCCTACTGTGACTTTAACTCGCACGCCCTGAAAGCGGAGATCCCCGAGCTCGATTATATCGATGCCCTCATCGAGGATCTGGACACCGATCTGGCCGCCTATCGGCTGACAGAAGACAGCCGTTCGCTGCATTCAATTTTTATCGGCGGTGGTACACCGAGCCTGATCTCCCCCGAGGAGATCGGCCGTCTGCTAAAGGCAATCGAGGCCCGTATTCCGTTCAGCGAGAATATTGAAATTACCATGGAAGCCAACCCGGGTACCGTCGAAGCCGGGCGTTTTACTGCCTACCGCAAGGTCGGTATCAACCGGATCTCAATCGGGATCCAGAGCTTCCAGGACGAGAAGCTAAAGCGCCTTGGCCGTATCCATGGCAGCGACGAAGCAACCAAAGCTGCAAACCTGGCAACTAACGCCGGGTTGAACAGCTTTAACATTGACCTGATGCACGGGCTGCCTGAGCAGTCGATTAACGATGCCCTGTCAGATCTCAAGCAGGCTATCGCCCTCAATCCACCGCACTTGTCCTGGTACCAGCTAACTATCGAGCCCAATACCCTGTTCTACTCCAAGCCGCCGACACTGCCGGATGACGACGACCTGTGGGATATCTTCGAACAGGGCCACCAGCTACTGACCGAAGCGGGTTATGTCCAGTACGAGATTTCCGGCTATAGCAAACCCGGCCTGCAATGCCGTCACAATCTCAACTACTGGCGCTTCGGTGATTACCTCGGAATTGGCTGCGGCGCCCATGGCAAGATCAGCTTTGCCGACGGGACAATAACCCGAACCGTCAAGGTCAAGCACCCGCGTGGCTACCTGAACCCGCAGAAACCGTATCTGGATCAGGAAACACAGGTTGAGGATAGCGAAAGGCCATTTGAGTTCTTTATGAACCGTTTCCGCCTGCTGGAATCCTGCCCGAAGCAGGACTTTGTCGAGCGTACCGGCCTGCCGTTAGACGCTATTCAGTCTTCGATAGACTGGGCTCTGGGGGAAAACTACCTGACCGATAACGGCAGCGAGTGGCAGATCACCAAGCAGGGCAAGCTGTTCCTCAATGACCTGCTGGCCGCCTTTGTCGACGAGGAGTAACTTACTCCAGAGTCACGCTCTGCCATTGCCTCAGCGCCGGGATCAAAGACTGGATCTCATGTTCTTTTTTCTGGCGCCTGGCAACCCGGTCACACAGCTCCTGATCAATAAATTGGGAGTGGGATAGCACATAGGGCAGATCGTCGGTCATCATGCGATGGTAGGAGGCCAGCACAGCAAGCTGCTGGTCATTGAGTTTTACTTTATGAACCCCGTAATATAGCTGCCCGCTCGGTTTGACCAGAAACGTATCAGCACCACTTTCAAGCCGTATCTCGCTATCTTGCAAGGTAATGGCATTATGCCACTGTGGTTGGCACAGTGGCGCCGATATCACGCTAGGGCTGGCTAACAAACCGAGCAAAATAAGCCACGGACTTATTGTGTGACAATGGCTCTTACGCATATGCATCCCCCATTAATCAGGGCATGCACCGCTCATCGCAAGCCGCCATCACCCGTTAAAAAATAGAACGTCCAATTCTCTCTGCCAGCAACTCCAGTGCCGCGGTACCTGCCAGCGAGTTTCCGGAAGGGTCCAACTCCGGTGACCATACCGCAATCGACATTTCACCCGGTACGATCGCGATAATTCCGCCACCGACGCCGGACTTGCCCGGCATGCCCACCCGATAGGCAAACTCACCGGCACCGTCATATAACCCGCAAGTCGCAAGCAAGGCATTGGTCTGCTTACTCTGAGTCTGGCTGATGATCGTTTTTTTCGCGCCTAAAGGAAGCCCTTTATTGGCCAGATAGCTAAATGTCCTCGCCAAATCAACACAACTCATCTTCAAAGCGCAATAGCTGAAGTAATTGGTCAACACCGGCATCACTTCGTTTTCAAAGTTGCCGAACGAGCGCATCAGGTAGGCAATAGAGGCATTGCGATCACTGTGCTGCATTTCGGAGCCCGCAACCTCCTTGTCATAGACAATATGCGGATTGCAGGCCAGCTCGCGTACCTGCTCCAGCATCCGGTACTGGGGAGCAGAAAGCCGACTATGCAGCAGATCCGACACCACCAAAGCCCCGGCATTGATAAACGGGTTGCGCGGAATGCCGTTTTCCAGCTCAAGCTGGATCATGGAATTGAAGGCGTGCCCCGAGGGCTCCTTGCCGACGCGCTGCCAGATCTCATCGGGCTCGTACAGGGTCATTGCCATTGTCAGGCTCAATACCTTGGAGATAGACTGGATCGAGAAGCCTTCCTCGCTGTCACCGGCCTGAATAATTTCACCATCGTTATAGCAGACTGCAATCCCCAGCTTATCCGCCGGCACTTTGGCCAATGCCGGGATATAGTTAGCGACCTTACCCTGGCCAATCAATGGCCTGACTTCGTCTAAAATCTCACTGAGCAACGTTTCTGTTGGCTTCATTATTTTTTTCTCCAAGGATAAAAAAGCCAACACAAGGCTGGCTTTTTCTTCAATTGCATTGGATTTTCGTTGTTCCCGGTTCGAATGCCGAACCGTCAACGGGGAAATTATTCAGTTCGTTCGAACTTCATATCCCATACGCCGTGGCCCAAACGGTGGCCGCGAGCTTCAAATTTAGTCAGAGGGCGATCTTCCGGACGCGGAATGTAATCACCGTCAGTTGCCGTATTGCGGTAGCCTGGCGCCGCGTTCATCACTTCAACCATGTGCTCGGCATAGTTTTCCCAGTCTGTCGCCATATGGAAAATACCGCCGATTTTTAGCTTCTTACGCAACATCTGTGCAAATTCAGGCTGAACAATACGGCGCTTGTGGTGACGCGCCTTGTGCCAAGGGTCTGGGAAGAACAGCTGAACCATGTCCAGGCTGCCATCCGGGATCATATGATCAAACACTTCAACACCGTCGTGGCACATAACGCGCAGGTTTGTCAGGCCGGCTTCTTCTGCTGCCATCAAACAGGCACCGACACCCGGGCTGTGTACTTCGATACCGACATAGTTCTTCTCTGGCGCATTCTTCGCCATTTCAACCAGAGAGGCCCCCATACCAAAACCAATTTCCAGTACGACCGGTGCTTCGCGGTTAAACACTTCTTTCCAGTTGATTAGTTCCTGAGCGAAGTCAATACCCATTGTCGGCCAGTTGTTTTCCATCGCCAGCTCCTGGCCCTTGGTTAAACGGCCTTCACGACGGACAAAGCTACGAATTTTTCGTACCAGTTTGCCGTCTTCGGTAAATTCAGTCATGGTCACTTCACCTGACTTTTTTGAAACTTCGCTCATGCTTACTATCCAAACAAAAAAGAAACGGAACGGCATTATCCAAAGTTATAGGCTAAGTTCAAGTCTATCGATTGCGACAATACCCAGATTGTGGTGCAATCTCGCTCAATAAAACCCAATAATAACTTTCGCCGCGGTGCGAGCTGCACGGTGTCAGGAAGTATAAGTGATTGCCAGATCTGACTCAATTTTAACCGATACAGGCCGTCAGCATCACCAGGCGAACACACTACAAGTAAAGTGAGCGAATTTCTGTGACTAATACCTTCTCTGAGGCCATTTTGACGTGGTACGACAAATTCGGCCGCAAAACGTTGCCTTGGCAGCTCAACAAAACCCCTTACAAAGTCTGGCTGTCGGAGATCATGCTCCAGCAAACCCAGGTCACCACGGTGATCCCGTATTTCGAACGTTTTATTGCCCGTTTCCCGACCGTTCAGGATCTCGCTGCTGCAGAGCAGGATGAGGTGCTGCATTTATGGACCGGACTCGGCTACTACGCCCGTGCCCGCAACCTTCACAAAGCCGCACAGGTTATTGTGACCGAGCACAAAGGGGAATTCCCGACCGATATCGACAGTGTTATCGCCCTACCGGGGATCGGCCGCTCGACCGCCGGTGCCGTGCTATCCCTGTCACTCAACCAACACCACCCTATCCTCGACGGTAATGTAAAACGCACCCTGGCCCGCTGCTATACCGTTGAGGGCTGGCCAGGGAAAAAGCCGGTTGAAAATGCCCTGTGGGAAATTGCCGAGAAAAACACCCCGGCAGCAGGTGTCGAGCGCTATAACCAGGCAATGATGGATATGGGCGCAATGATCTGCACCCGCAGCAAACCAAAATGCGAGTTATGCCCAGTAGCCGAAATGTGTCAGGCCAAGGCCCAGCAGCGCCAGATGGACTTTCCCGGCAAGAAACCGAAAAAAACACTGCCCGAAAAACAGGCCTGGTTTGCCATTTTTCAATGCGGCGAGGAAGTCTGGCTCGAGCAACGGCCACCGGCCGGGATCTGGGGAGGACTATGGTGTTTTCCGCAAAATGATCATCAGGATCTTGGCGGTATTATCGAGCAGCGCCTTGGCTCTTCTGGCCAAAACATCGAGGCCACCGAGCAGCTCAATGCGTTCCGCCATACCTTCAGCCACTATCACCTCGATATCGTGCCCGTTAAAATCACGCTCAGTGCTATTCCAGATATGATTGGCGAGTCCGGCAAGGGCCAGTGGTACAACCTCAACCAGCCGCCCAAAGTCGGTCTGGCCGCGCCTGTTCAGCAAATTCTGGAAAGTTTGCATTACGAGCTGAAACAGCACTAATAACCCTAGCTAGGAAGGGGCTAAGTGCCCCTTTCTCGGTGAAATATAGAAGCGCAAGCTGCACTCTGGTATAACTAGCAACGTACTCATGAAGGTTAGGATTAAGGAGCCACTCGATGAGCCGTACTGTATTTTGTGCCCGTCTGAAAAAAGAAGCGGAAGGTTTGGATTTCCAACTTTATCCGGGCGAGCTGGGTAAACGTATTTTCGACAATATTTCGAAAGAAGCCTGGACGGAGTGGCAAGGTAAGCAAACCATGCTGATCAACGAGAAGAAACTGAACATGATGGATCCGGAGCACCGCAAGCTGCTGGAAACGGAAATGGTTAACTTCCTGTTTGAAGGTCAGGATGTGATCATCGACGGTTATACGCCGCCGAGCGAGTAGTAATCGCCCTGACTTCACGAATAATCGCTTCTCCGGGATAAAAAGCTTACCCGGAGTGCCAGATAATGACATCATTTGCCAATAAACAAGTGATGTCTTTTTTTTACCGGAAACTATGAAAAAACGCGCTCTTATACTGTCACTTCTGCTGCTGAGCGGATGCAGTCGCGAATTTGTCGAAAAATTTTACGACGTCGACTACACCACAACCAACCGCTTTGCCAAAAACCTCGCCCCGTTGCCGGGCCAGTTTACCAAGGATGCAGCGGCCCTTGATCGCCTGATGAACAACTTCAGCGGCCAGGTAAAACGCTACTGGGGGGACAACGACTCCCTGGTGGCCGGCAAGCGCCAGTACGTCAAATATACCGACGGCTACAAAAGTCGTGCCCATGTTGATTTCGTACGCGGCGTCGTGATTGTCGAGACCGTTGCCACCACAGAGCCGGAGAACCATCTCAAAGAAGCCATAACGACCACACTACTCACCCCGGATAACCCGGGCGGCGTTGATTTATATTCAGACTCGGGCATTGATTTCAACGGCAAGCCTTTCCTCTACGGCCAGGTTCTGGATCAGGATGGCAAGCCTATCGAGTGGTCATGGCGAGCGAACCAGTTTGCCGACTACCTGATTAATAACGGGCTGAAAAAGCGCAAGGTTCGTTACCAGCAGGCTTATTATGTCGAGATCCCAATGGTTGCCGATCACGCCAACAAGCGAAGCTACAAGTACGCCAGTATTGTTCGTGATGCCTCAAGGCGCTACGGTATTCCCGAGGATCTGATCTATGCCATCATCAAGACCGAGAGCAGCTTCAACCCCTATGCCGTCAGCCATGCCAATGCCTATGGCCTGATGCAGGTCGTTCCCAACACCGCGGGCGCCGATGTTTTCAAGCTGGTAAAAAACAAATCAGGCAAGCCCTCGCCGGAATACCTGTTTGATCCGGCAAAGAACATTGATACCGGTACTGCCTATTTTTATATCCTGCGAAACCGCTACCTCAAGGAAGTCCGTGATCCGCTATCGCTGCACTACAGCATGATTTCGGCCTATAACGGTGGTACCGGCGGGGTCTTAAAAACCTTCCACCGTGATCGGAAGCGGGCAATGAACGATCTCAACAACCTCAAACCCAACCAGGTTTACTGGGCGCTCACCAACAAGCATCCCAAAGCCGAGGCAAGGCGTTATCTGCAGAAAGTGACGACTTTCCAGAAGGAATTCAATCAGGGAAAAATCTGATGCGATGACAATGAAATAGCCGCCAATGCCGCCCATGTATAAAAAGCGAGCAAGCAGGCATTTTTATTAAAAAAGTTGTTGACGAACAGGCTGAAAACCCGTTTAATAGCGCTCCGTTGCCTCGATAGCTCAGTCGGTAGAGCAGAGGATTGAAAATCCTCGTGTCGGTGGTTCGATTCCGCCTCGAGGCACCATTCTTCTTTTTTGAACAATGGTGCAAGCAACGAAAGCTATTCCCCCTTAGTTCAGTTGGTAGAACGGCGGACTGTTAATCCGTATGTCGCAGGTTCGAGTCCCGCAGGGGGAGCCAAATTTAGTTTTTGAGCCCAGGCTTGAAAACAACACGAATAAGTGTGCCGACTTAGCTCAGTAGGTAGAGCAACTGACTTGTAATCAGTAGGTCACCAGTTCGACTCCGGTAGTCGGCACCATTTATTGCAAAGCAGAGACTTAACCATCCTGCTTTTGCCTCGATAGCTCAGTCGGTAGAGCAGAGGATTGAAAATCCTCGTGTCGGTGGTTCGATTCCGCCTCGAGGCACCATTATTCATCCGATACGAGCATCTCGTATTAGACAAAGAATAATTCCCCCTTAGTTCAGTTGGTAGAACGGCGGACTGTTAATCCGTATGTCGCAGGTTCGAGTCCCGCAGGGGGAGCCACATTTAGTGTGCCGACTTAGCTCAGTAGGTAGAGCAACTGACTTGTAATCAGTAGGTCACCAGTTCGACTCCGGTAGTCGGCACCATTTATTAGCAATTGTTGCAGTATGCAGCATTGCAAAAGTTAAAGCCTAACCGCTTTTACTTTTGCCTCGATAGCTCAGTCGGTAGAGCAGAGGATTGAAAATCCTCGTGTCGGTGGTTCGATTCCGCCTCGAGGCACCATATATAATTAGAGATTGATTCCTGTTACTGCTTTGCAGTAATGTGTCGGTCCCTAGCCGGGCGCGGTCGATTCCGTCCCCGAGCACCATATAATTCCCCCTTAGTTCAGTTGGTAGAACGGCGGACTGTTAATCCGTATGTCGCAGGTTCGAGTCCCGCAGGGGGAGCCAAACTTCGATTTAAGCTTCGGCTTGAAAAGAATAAAAATAAGTAGTTCATCTTTATCGAGATAACTGCACATGTGCCGACTTAGCTCAGTAGGTAGAGCAACTGACTTGTAATCAGTAGGTCACCAGTTCGACTCCGGTAGTCGGCACCACTCTTTGAAACCTCATCTTTTGATGAGGTTTTTTTTCGTCTGAACCCCGCCATAAACATTCCGTATCATATTGGGTCACTCGGCAGTTATAGTTTACAATATTAATAATTAAACAGTGTGCTATCAGTTTCATTGATTAAATGACAGTAATATTCTTATCAATCATTTTTCCAGCCGTCAGCTGATATCCACTAACTGGCTTGAAAGGAACGGCCCCATAGGTATAAAAAATCATAAAAAGTAACAGGTTGCGCTAAATATAATGGCAAGTATAAAACTCTCAGTAGAGCGCTTAACCGAAGGTTTATATATTAAGCTACCATTGCAATGGACTGATCATCCTTTTCTACTGAACCATTTCAAAATCAAAGATCACCAGCAAATTCGCCTGATTAAGAATCTCGGGGTGAAGTTTGTCTACCTGATCCCGGAGAAAAGTGACAACAAACCACTCGATCCGGAGACGCCAGTCGAAGAAATGAGCGACGATGAAAGCCAGTTTCTGGATAAGCAGGCTGAAAAGCTGTGGCAGGAAAAGCAGTGTCGCATCACAAAACTAAAAAACTACAAAAGAAAGCTGCAACGCTGCGAGAAGAACTTTGATCGCTCGATGTCTCAGCTACGCTCGATTGTCGGCAAAATTAAAAGCCGCCCTGTCACCGCAATCAAAGAAGCGGAAAGTCTGGTCGAGGAAATGGTTGATGCGTTAATGGAAAGCGACAACGTTGCCCTCCATCTGATGAATGATGCCAAAGAGTCTGAGGATATCTATTTCCACTCCCTGAATGTGGCCATCATGTCAATGATGCTGGCCAAGTCCAGCGGTATGCCGGCCAGTGACATCAAAACCATAGCCCTGGGGGCTTTGTTTCACGACATGGGCAAACTGAAGGTGCCGACGGCTATCACCCGCAAGACGACGCCCCTGACGGCCCCTGAAGAGAATTACCTTAAGCTGCATACCAAATACAGCCTTGAGCTGGCAAACATTGCAGAGGACTTCCCTCCGGCCGCCAAGCCCATTTTGAGCCAGCATCATGAGCTTTTGGACGGCAGTGGCTACCCGCAGCAGCTTTCGGCGAAAAAAATTGATCTGAAGGCCCAGCTTGTCTCGGTAGTCAATGCCTATGACAACCTGTGCCACCCGCAGGATCCGAGCAAGGCGCGTATTCCGTACAGCGCCCTCTCCTACCTGTTCAAAAACAAGAAAGAGCAATACAACAGCGACTTTATGGCGCTGCTGATCCGCTTGATGGGCGTCTACCCGCCGGGTAGCGTTGTACAGCTCTCCAATCAGCAGCTGGGGCTGGTGATCTCGGTTAATTCAGAAAGTCTGCTGTTTCCGAATGTCTTGCTCTATGATCCCTCGGTGCCTTCCAACGAAGCACCTATCCTCGATCTCGAAGAAAGCGATCTGCGCATTGAGCAGGCCATCCCTCCGAGCAAGCTGCCGGAGAAAGTCTATACCTATCTCAACCCGCGTATCAGGATCTCTTACTACTTCGATCCCAACGACTAACCCGCAGTTGCTCTGACGAGCAACTGCGTTTGGTCTCGGCTTTTCAGGGTACTTACATACTAAACATGTCTTTGATCCAGGCTGCCGGCTGATTGCCGCTGCATTGTGCCTTCAGCGAACCATCCCGGTCCCACACAGGCAGGGACTGCTGACCGCTACAGTCCTGGCTCAGGGTACCATTGGACAAGCGGTTATATTTCATCGTTGTCAGCTTCTTGGGCCAGGTCAGGCGCAAAGGCTCCGGCTGACGACGCTGAAGGTAGTCGCTATACAAACGCAGGGCCCCGGCCGAGCCGGTCAGGTTGACGGGCTTGTTATCATCCCTCCCGACCCAGACAGTTACCACCTCGCGACCATCGGCCCCGACATACCAGCTATCCCGGGTTTTGTCGGTTGTACCGGTTTTCCCAGCCAGTGCCGCCCAGCCGAAGGTCGGCTGCAGAAAGCGCGCAGTCCCCTGGCTGACCACATTCTTCATTCCGTAGGTAGTCAGCCACGCCGCCTGTTCCGGTACCGCCTGGGCTGCTTTGGGATAGTTCTGGTAAAGCATACTGCCCTGCTGGTCAACGACGGCTCGCAGTGCAGTTAGCTCTGCCTTGCGTCCACCGCTTGTTACCGTCTGGTACATCTGGGTGACCTCAAACGGCGTCAGGGTAAAAGCACCGAGCAAAATCGACGGCAATTTAGGGATCTCATTACGGTCGACACCGAGCTGCACCATGGTATCGATCACCGGGTCAAGGCCGACTTGCAGCCCCAGGTTCACGGTCGGTACATTCAGCGATTTCGCCAGCGCATAATACAGCGGTACCTCGCCACGGAACTTGCGATCATAGTTCCTCGGCTTCCAGGCGGTTCCCCGGCTTCCTTTCAGCATAATGGGCTTATCGTCAATCGTCGTCGCCAGAGAGTATTGTCCCGGCTTGCGAAGGGCAGCCAGATACACGGCAGGCTTCACCAGTGAGCCTATCTGACGGCTTCCGTCCAGCGCCCTGTTGAATCCGGCATAGCCCGGCCTACTGCCCCCGACCATCGCACGAACCTCTCCGCTACGGCGGTCAACGGCAACGATGGCCGTCTCGACTTTTACGCCAGCCTTCTTGTTTAGCTTCGGCACCATCGCCATCACCGCTTTTTCGGCTTCTTGCTGCGACAGCGGATCCAGGGTACTGAACACTCTCAGGCCCACACCCGGGGTAAAGTTATCACCCACTTTCTGCTTCAGCTCTCGCTGCAACTGCTGGAAATACGCTGGCTGGCGACTGGCAATCATCGGACGGCTCTGCACATCCAGCGGACGGGATGCTGCCTGCTCGTATTGGTCACCGTCCAAAATACCGTTGTCCATCATCAGCCGCAGGATCAGATCCCGGCGCTGGCGGGCACGCTCAGGGTTACGCCACGGGTTGTAATAGGACGGGCCCTTTGCCAGCCCGACCAGCAATGCCTGCTGATCGATACGCAGTTCCTGCAGCGGTCGGCCAAAGTACAGTCGTGCCCCCAGGGCAAAACCGTGTACCTCTTTGCCGCCGTTCTGACCAAGGTAGATTTCATTGAGGTAGGCTTCGAGGACCCGATCTTTGCTGTAACGATAGTCGATGATCAGGGCGATATAGGCCTCACTCAGTTTCCGCAGCAAAGTACGCTCGCGGGAAAGGAAAATATTTTTTGCCAGCTGCTGCGTCAGGGTACTCCCCCCCTGTACTGTCCTGCCGGCTTTCAGGTTCACGAAAAGAGCACGGACAATTGCCAGCGGGGAAACACCGTCGTGATGATAAAAATCACGGTCTTCGGTCACCAGCAACGCATCAACCAGCACCTCTGGGAAGCGCTCACGCGGCAGGAAAATTCGCTGCTCGCCTTCATTGGCACCCAGCATCCCCAGCATTTTCGGCTCAATACGCAGATAGCCCAGCTGACGCTTGCTGCCAACTTCGTGGATCCTGCTCAGCGTTCCGTCGGCAAAAGTCAACATCACATGCCGCTTGCCCTCGTGGCCATCCTCGAACTCAAAAGGCCGACGGATAAGCTCAATACGGGTAGACGATGACGAATACTCCCCAATCCGCTGCGGCGTTTTGACTTTGTGGTACTGCAACAGATCTAGCTCCCTACGAACTTCCTGCAAAGTCGTCGCCTGCTCTGGCTGCAACGTCAGCACCCGCCCGTAGACAACGGCCGGCAGGTTCCACAACTGGCCATCAAACTTATCCCGTACCACATTGTCCAGATAGATCCCGACCACCAGCAATACAGCCACTACAGCAATAGCAACTTTGACCCCGAACCCTATCAGCCATTTCAGCCAACGCGGTAACCGGGAATGCTTCTTGGTAGTTTTTTTCTTGCTACGGCGAGGTTTAGCCGTGCTTTTTTTAGCGGGGGCTTTGGCCGCTGTCTTGCGCCGGGTACCGGTTTTCTTCTCTGCAGGCTTCTTCGCCACAGGCTTTTTGCCTCCCGGTTTCTTTGGGGCTGGCGCTGTAAGGCGAACTGGCAACTTAATCTTCATGCTGTTCATCATTCCCGAAATTCAATCCCCGTATGGCTATAGCCTGAACACCGGGATCAAAAGGCTTCTGTCAGCTGTCATACAATTTGCGACAGCTGACAATACAATTACATATACTTCTTGGTTTTTTTGGTTGGCGCATGGTTTGCAGGGTCATCCGGCCACACATGTTTGGGATAGCGCCCTTTCATCTCTTTCTGGACCTCCCGATAGGAGCCTTGCCAGAAAGCGGCCAAATCCTGGGTGATCTGCAACGGTCGCTGCGCCGGGGAAAGCAGCTCCAGTACAACAGCAACCTTCCCGTTGGCAATCAGTGGTGAGGATTTTTCTCCGAACATTTCCTGCATTCGTACCGCCAGTACCGGTTTATGACCCAACTGATAACGGATCGGATAACGCGATCCTGTCGGCACCTGATAATGCGTGGGCAGTATCGAGTCCAATGCTTTCGCCTGCTCCCAGCCAAGACGGGCTTCCAATGCCGCCACCAGGTCAATTCTATCAATCGCTTTAAGCGTTTTTATACCATTCATGAACGGCAGCAGCCACTGCTCGGCATCGGCAAGCAAGCTCTCCTCATCCATAGCCGGCAGATTCAGCTCAGGCAGCCACTCGGCCGCACAGCAAGCACGGTTGAGCAAACTCTCCGCGCGTTTATTCCACGGCAGTACACCCACCCCCTTGCGTATAATCGCATTGAGCAGGGCTTCGCTGGCCTTGGCCGGATCCGGCTCGGCCATCGGACTGCGCTTCAGGATCAGCTGACCGCAGCACAAATGCTTCTCGGCACTCAAACGTCCTTTTTTGTCATCCCAGTCCAGCCATTCACGCTCATCGAACAACTGTGGAAGTAACTGTTGCAGCTGGTCGGCATCTGCCGCAATCGCCGAGAAGATACGGCTGTCACCCTGTCGAGTCTTGACGACATCAGCCACCACCAGCATGGCTTCATCCGCCATCGGCTCGTCAGGCAACAACATCGCTCCCTGACCATTGGCTAGCTGATAGCGTCCGTCCTTGCCGCGCGACAGAGCTATACGGTCTGGGAACCCCGCCGCCATCAAGGGAGCGATCCATTCGGCATCCACCTGTAAACTTGCCGCTGCCGTGGTCGTTAATTTACTCAGATGATGCCTGGCACGCTGCATATACTGCCTGCTTCGCGGGAGCTTTCCGCCTTCCAGCAAGTTGAGCTGAAAATGCAGATCCGGGTTATTCATACCCCGTGGCGGCTCTTCCAGCAGCGCCACCAGCATCGCGGCAGTCGCCATTGCCGGCATCTTCTCGCCCTTAGCCATCATCAATATCGCGGCATGACGCGGATCGGCGCCCAACTGCTGAATTTGCTTGCCCCTGGCAGTGAGCTTGTTATCGGCATCCAGCGCCCCCAGGCTTTGTAAAAGGCCTCGAGACTGACGAAGCGCCTGAACTGGAGGAATATCCAGCCAACGCAGTTCCCCGGCCTCCATACAGCCCCACTGGGCCAGCTCCATCGCCAACGCAGTCAAATCGGCCCGCAGGATCTCGGGCTGCGGTGTGGCAGGTTGTCTGATCAGCAACTCTTCACTGTATAAACGCAGGCAGATCCCCGGCTCAAGACGTCCGGCACGACCGGCGCGCTGCTCGGCAGACGAGCGGGCAATACGGACTAGCTCCAGCCGGCTGATCCCGGTCTTGGGATCCCACTGTGCTATTCGCTCCAGCCCGCTGTCAACAACGATCCGGATCCCCTCGATGGTCAAACTGGTCTCGGCAATATTAGTCGCCAACACCACCTTTCGCTTGCCTTTCGGGGCCGGGGTGATCGCCTGCTGTTGCTGGGCTGTCGTCAGCTGTCCGTAGAGCGGACAAACCTCGACCTCACTCCCCACTTTCTCTTCAAGCAATGTTGCCAGGCGCTTGATCTCGCCAGCACCCGGCAAAAAGACCAAAATAGAGCCCTGCTCGCCATTGAGCAGCTGAACCACTTCCCGCGCAGCGCTGTCGACAACCTGCTGGCTATCGGCGACCGTTTTGTATCTGTGCTCCACCGGAAAACAGCGCCCTTCGGATTCAATATATGCCGCATCGGGTAGCAAGGAGGTAAGCGCCTCGGCATCAAGCGTCGCCGACATCACCAGCAACTTGAGATCGTCACGTAAGGCCTCCTGCACCTCCAGTGCCAGTGCCAGTGACGTATCGGCATGGATACTTCGCTCGTGGAATTCATCAAAAATCAGCAGCCCGATCCCCTCAAGCTCGGGATCCTGCTGCAGCATTCGGGTCATCACACCTTCAGTCACAATCTCCAGCCGGGTAGCCGCACTGACCCGAGTCTCGCCCCGCACCCTCAGGCCAACGGTCTGTCCGACACTTTCCCCCAGCTGCGAAGCCAGGTAACCGGCAATATTGCGCGCCGCCAGACGACGCGGCTCCAGCATGACGATTCGCCCCTCAATTCCGCCCTGCCGCAAAATCGCCAAGGGTAGCCGGGTCGACTTACCCGCCCCGGGCGGTGCCTTCAAAATAAGCTGAGAGCAAGACGTGAGCTGATCAAGCAACGGAGATAAAACGGTATCGATAGGCAGCTGTGACAATGTGAAAACCTTGTGTCATATTCAAACTATGCTGAAAGCTATTGTACAAGAAAGTCATTTGGCAAACTGAACAATTATCCGCCATCTCCTTATCCTGCGGGCTCACTAAGGTGAAAATCGGTTTTTATGGGGCGACTATCGATGAATGCGAATAAGCAAGAGCGTCTTTTCTTTGCCTTGGCACTGGATACCCCGGCCAATCAGCGCGCTTTTCTGCAACTTTGCCAATTGGCACAGATCCTGCCCGGCGAGGGACGTCAGGTGCCGGACAGCAACCTCCACCTGACCCTGGCCTTTCTCGGGCCTGTCGACGAACAACAGAAAGCGCACCTCATTGATTTGACTAACGCAGTCGCTGTTCCGTCGTTTACCTTCCACGCCTCCGTGCTGAAGTACCGCAAGCGAAACCGGCTGATATGGCTAGGGGGCAATATCATCCCGGTCCCGCTGGCGCAGCTGGCCTCCGATTTGAAAGAAGCGGCTATACAAACCGGGCTAGAACAGGAAGAACGAAGCTATAAACCGCACATCACTCTCAAAAAACAGGTCCGACAGCGACCTGATCCGATGCCGGAAAATGTGGATTTCAGCTTTTATTTCCAGCACTTCGGGCTGTATATTTCAGAGCAGGTCAACACAGCCCGTGGCTCCGGCGTCCGATATAGGTGTCTTCGCCAGTGGCCGCTGACCCCAACCCAACCGGACAACCAGGATCTTGAATGAAATTTGACCCACCGCTACAGGCTGCTAAATTAATCAGACGCTATAAACGCTTCCTCGCTGACATTGAATTCCCAGACGGCGAAGTACGCACCATTCACTGTGCCAATACCGGTGCGATGACCGGCTGTGCCGAGCCAGGAAGTACGGTGTGGTACTCCACATCAGATAACCCGAAGCGTAAATACCCCAACAGCTGGGAGCTTACTCACACCCTTGACGGAGACTGGATTTGCGTCAATACGGCTCGGGCCAACCGCCTGGTCGAAGAAGCAATAAACAAGAATGTCATCACAGAATTACAAGGCTATTCATCACTCCGTACTGAAGTAAAGTATGGTTGTGAAAACAGCAGGATAGATATATTGCTGACTGCCGGTGACAAACCACCGTGCTATATTGAAGTAAAGAGCGTTACCCTGCTGGAGGATGGACAAGGCTTTTTCCCCGACGCAGTCACCTCTCGGGGCCAGAAACACCTGCGGGAGCTGATGGAGGTAGCTAAGAACGGAGACAGAGCCGTACTTTTTTTCGCTATTTTACATTCAGGGATTGAAAATGTATCCGCGGCACACCATATAGACCCGGACTATCATACTTTAATTCAACAGGCAGAACGGGCAGGCGTTGAGATCATCTGTTACAAAGCGGTATTGAACCAGGATGAACTCTATTTAAACAACTGTATAAAATTTCATCAACAATTGTGAAAAATGATGCTTTCTTCACATTGGTATAAAATTGAATATATGCAGCAATTGCCACACATACCCCTTTCTGCTATAGATACCGCCCAAAATTAACCAGTGACGGTTATTAGGTATATTAGGAGATGCTATATGCCAGAGAGCAACGTTAAAAAATCGCTAGGCATCCTGGCTATTGCTGGGGTAGAGCCATATCAGGAAAAAGCCGGCGAAGAATACATGGGTGAAGCTCAGCTAGAGCACTTCCGTAAAATTCTTGATGCTTGGCGTAACCAGCTTCGTGAAGAAGTTGATCGCACCGTTAACCACATGCAGGATGAAGCGGCAAATTTCCCTGATCCTGTTGATCGTGCTGCACAGGAAGAAGAATTCAGCCTGGAGCTTCGTAACCGTGACCGCGAACGTAAACTGATCAAGAAGATCGAAAAAACGCTTCAGCGCATCGAAGACGATGACTTTGGCTTCTGTGACTCTTGCGGTATCGAGATCGGCATCCGCCGCCTTGAAGCCCGCCCGACAGCCGAACTATGTATCGACTGTAAAACGCTTGCAGAAAT
Source organism: Photobacterium kasasachensis (assembly GCF_050336885.1). NCBI lineage: Bacteria > Pseudomonadati > Pseudomonadota > Gammaproteobacteria > Vibrionales > Vibrionaceae > Photobacterium > Photobacterium kasasachensis. The sequence continues at coordinate 63,500 of NZ_JAKJSH010000016.1, read as the reverse complement.
CAAAGAAAAGCAGATGGCAGGCTAATACTTCGGTATTATACATCAACTGTTTTAAGGGGGAGCAGCAGCTCCCTCTTTCATTTTTTATGATTTGTTTATGAGTACAAAAAGCCACTATATCGGCCGCTTTGCGCCCTCTCCGTCAGGCCCCTTGCACTTTGGCTCTCTTGTCGCTGCCCTCGGCAGCTACCTGCAGGCCAGATCCCGGCAGGGCGCCTGGCTGGTACGTATGGAAGATCTCGATCCGCCCCGGGAAATGCCCGGTGCCGCGGACGATATCCTATATACGCTGGAAGCCTACGGGCTGACCTGGGACGGCAGCATCATGTATCAGAGCCAGCGCCATGACGCCTACCAGGCCCAGATTAATGCCTGGCTCCACAGCCGAGAAGCCTACTATTGCCAATGTACCCGTAAACAAATCAAACTTGCCGGTGGATTTTATCCCGGAACCTGCCGCGAACTGAACTGCAGCGCCAATAACAGCGCCGTTCGACTTAAAGTTAATACACCAGTTACCTTTTTTAATGATGTGCTGCACGGCCACATTGAGATCCCGCAGTCCCTGGCCCGGGAGGATTTCATTATCCACCGCCGTGACGGACTGTATGCCTACAACCTCGCCGTCGTCCTGGATGACATCGAACAAGGTGTTACCGAGATCGTTCGCGGCGCAGATCTCATTGAGCCGACGGGCAGACAAATCGGCCTGTATCGCCAGTTAGGACAGCCTGAAGTCAGCTATCTGCACCTGCCGCTGGCTGTCACCGACAACGGCAACAAGCTATCGAAGCAGAACCATGCCCCGGCAATCGACAAGGCCAACCCGAAGCCTGCTTTAATTAGGGCAATGATGTTTCTCGGCATGCAGCCGCCTGCTGATTTGGCTGCCTCCAGTCTGGAAGATATCCTCCGCTGGGGCTGCATGCACTGGCAGGTTGACAGGCTGCCGCAAACCACAGCTATCACACTAGGATTCTAAAATGGCCCGCCGTGATATATGATATGCGGCTGTTTGTTGAACCCGATCCACGTTTATGAGGTGTATTATCTTTAATCGAGTAGCCAGCTTTTGCCGTAAGGTATTGAATCGCGACAGTAGTACTCTCGTTACCGAGGACCTAACCTTGCAAATTTTTCAACGCCAAGAGCACGGTATTTCACGTAAAGATATCAGCGAAAATGCGCTGAAGGTACTTTATCGTCTCAATAAGGCCGGTTTTGACGCCTACCTTGTCGGTGGCGGCGTCCGCGATCTGTTACTAAACAAACAGCCGAAAGATTTTGATATCGCAACTAACGCCACACCGGAAGAGATCAAGAAGCTCTTTCGCAACTGTCGACTAATCGGCCGTCGCTTCCGCCTGGCACATATTCTGTTTGGCCGCGATGTTATCGAAGTGGCAACTTTCCGTGGCCACCATGCCGATGCCAAGCCGAATCCAAGGGACAAACAACCAATTGCCTCGCAAAACCAGGAAGGCATGCTGCTGCGCGACAATGTCTACGGCACTATCGATGAAGACGCCGAACGCCGCGACTTCACGATCAATGCCCTTTACTACAGCATCAAAGACTTTACCGTCAGCGACTATGCCAACGGTGTCCACGATCTGGAGAACCGCATTATTCGCCTGATCGGCGATCCGGAAACCCGCTACCGCGAAGATCCGGTACGCATGCTGCGTGCAGTCCGTTTTGCAGCCAAGCTCGACATGACGATCGAAAGCAAGACAGCCGACCCTATCCACGGGCTTGCCACCTTGCTACAGGACATTCCGCCTGCCCGCCTGTTTGAAGAAAGCCTGAAGCTACTCCAATCAGGCAACGGACTGGCAACCTATAAGCTGCTCCGCGAGTACAACCTGTTCCAGCAGCTGTTCCCGCTACTGTCTGAACACTTTACCGAGGATCACGGCAGCCAAACCGAATTAATGATTGAGCACATTCTCGCTGCGACCGATAAACGTATCCTCGATGAGAAGCGTGTCAATCCGGCCTTTATGTATGCAGCGATGCTGTGGTACCCGATGGTGACCCGGGCCGAGGAAATTTCGATTACCAGCGGCCTGTCATACTATGATGCCTTTATGGTTGCCTCGAACGATGTCCTCGACGAGCAAGTGAAGTCAATTGCGATCCCGCGTCGCTTTACCACCACAGTTCGCGATATCTGGCAGCAACAGATGCGCTTTAGCCGCCGCAGCGGCAAGCGTGCCTTCAAGATGCTGGAACACCCTAAATTCAGGGCGGCATACGATTTTCTGGAAATGCGCGGCAACTTCGAGAGCGCCGACATTGCCGAGCTGGCCAGCTGGTGGAACGAATTCCAGTCCGCCGACCGAAACAAACGCAGCAAGATGGTACAGAAAATCAACGACGAGAGTGGTCAGCGCCGTCCTCGCCGTCGCCGTCCTCAGCGTCGTAAAAAGCCGCAAGTGAAGTCATCGTCATGATCCGAGCCTATATCGCGATCGGCAGTAACCTGGGCGATCCCGTCGCCCAGGCGAAAAAAGCCATTGCAGCGCTGAAAGAGGTTCCTGAAATCCAGGTGGTTGCAGAATCATCGCTCTACAGCAGTACCCCGATGGGACCTCAGGATCAGCCCGACTACATCAATGCGGTGGTGGCGATTGATACCACCCTGTCCCCGCTTGACCTGCTGGATCGCACTCAGGCAATCGAGCTTGAACATGGCCGGGTTCGCAAGGCGGAGCGCTGGGGACCGAGAACACTGGATCTCGACATTATTCTGTACGGTGATCTGGTACATAACTGTGAACGGCTGACCGTTCCGCACTACGGGATGAAGGTACGTGAATTTGTACTTTATCCGCTGGCAGAAATTGCCCCTGATTTAATCCTGCCTGACCAGACAGCACTACAGACGCTGCTTCGTCAGGTAGATCGCAATGGCCTCGCCATTTGGCATGCTTAAGGCATTGTTTTAGGGAGAGATAATTATGAAAAAGATTACTATCAACGACCTGATGAAATGGAAGCAGGAAGGTCGTAAATTTGCGTCTGTCACAGCCTATGACGCAAGCTTTGCTCAGCTGTTTGAGCAACAGGAAGTCCCGGTCATGCTGGTTGGCGATTCGCTGGGTATGGTCCTTCAGGGCAAACCCGATACCCTGCCAGTCAGTGTTCAGGATATTGCCTACCACACGCGCTGTGTCCGCGCTGGCAGCCCGAATGCACTGCTAATGGCCGATATGCCATTTATGAGCTATGGCACCCCAGAACAGGCCTGTGAAAGCGCTGCCGAGCTGATGCGAGCCGGAGCCAATATGGTCAAGCTGGAAGGCGGAGCCTGGCTGGCCGAAACGGTCTCCAAACTAACCGAGCGTGCCGTACCGGTTTGTGCTCACCTGGGGCTAACTCCTCAGTCAGTCAATATTTTTGGTGGCTATAAAGTTCAGGGACGTGACTCTGACCACGCAGAGCAGATGGTGAAAGATGCTATCCTGTTGAAAAACGCTGGTGCCCAGATCATTTTACTTGAGTGCGTACCAGCCAGCCTTGCCGAGCGCATAACCAAAGCCGTCGAGGTACCTGTTATTGGTATCGGTGCCGGTAATGTCACCGACGGCCAGATCCTAGTCATGCACGATATGTTCGGGATCTCAGCTAACTATATGCCACGTTTCTCAAAGAACTACCTGGCTGAAACCGGCGAGATGCGCGCGGCAGTCACCAAATACCTAGAAGATGTCGAGGCCGGTGTATTCCCGGGCCCAGAACATACCTTTGAGTAAGGAATAAAAATGCAAACATTCGCTGAGATCGCTCCGATTCGCGAACAAGTTCGAGTATGGCGCCGAGAAGGCCGCCGTATCGCTTTTGTTCCAACCATGGGCAATCTGCATGAAGGTCACCTTACGCTGGTTCGCAAAGCCCGTGAGCACGCTGATGTGGTTGTTGTCAGCATCTTTGTCAATCCGATGCAGTTCGACAAAGCCGATGATCTGGCCAACTACCCGCGCACGCTGGAAGATGACCTAGCCAAGCTAAATGGCGAAGCCGTCGATATGGTCTTTACGCCGACGCCGGATGTCATGTACCCGAAAGGCCTGGATCGCCAGACGTTTGTTGATGTTCCTGAACTATCGACAATGCTTGAGGGAGCATTGCGCCCTAACCACTTCCGTGGCGTTTCTACCGTGGTTACCAAGCTGTTTAACATTGTCCAGCCGGACGTCGCATGCTTTGGCGAGAAAGACTACCAGCAGCTGGCGCTTATCCGCCAGATGGTTATCGACATGGCCATGGATATCGAAATCATCGGTGTTCCGACAGTCCGTGAAATGGACGGTCTGGCTATGAGCTCGCGCAACGGTTACCTCACTGTCGACGAACGTCAGCGCGCACCTGTACTGGCACGCACCATGCGCTGGATCAACAGCCAGATGCGTGGCGGACGTACCGACTATGCCGAAATCGTTGTCGACGCCAGCGACCAGCTGCGTGCTGCCGGCCTGCAGCCGGACGAAATCTATATCCGCGATGCTGTCAGCCTCCAGCTGATCGACGAAGAGACCCAGCAGGCAGTGATCCTGATGTCGGCCATCCTCGGCAAGGCACGACTGATCGACAACCAGGTAGTTGATCTGGCTGCACCGCAGCAAGCTTCTGAATAATCCCCATAGCAGAAATGTACAAGGCCCGGCATCAATGATGCCGGGCCTTTTTGTTAGAGCAAACACACAAAAAAGCCCAGCGACAAACTGGGCGTTGCTGACGATTTAGCGTAAAGGCACGCCGATATGATTATGAACGTAAGCCAATCCCTCGCGAGATCAGGTAATAGACGAACCCGTACAGCGCGGCAATGAACACCCCGAGTACTGCAAAGGATGTCCCGATACCGACATCTGACACCCCGAGGAAACCATACCGGAACGCATTCACCATATACACGATCGGATTGAGCTTGGAGACTCCCTGCCAGAACTCAGGCAGCAGGCTCAGCGAATAGAAGACCCCGCCAAGGTAAGTCAGCGGCGTCAGTACGAAGGTCGGAATAATACTGATATCATCGAACGTCTTGGCATACACGGCATTGATCAGCCCACCCAGCGCAAACACAATCGAAGTCATCACGACCGTCGCCACAATCACGCCAAAGTGGGCAATATTCAAATCCACAAACAGCAACGAGACGACCGAAACGATAAAACCGACAGCCAGTCCACGCAGCACACCACCACCAACATAACCGGCAATGATGATATAGCTCGGCACCGGTGCGACAAGCAACTCCTCGATATTGTGCTGCAGCTTGGCACTGAAAAACGACGACGCCACATTGGAATACGAGTTGGTGATCACCGACATCATGATCAAGCCCGGCACGATGTATTCCATATAGGTAAAACCGCCCATCTCGCCAATCCGGCTACCGATCAGGCTGCCAAAGATAATGAAATACAGGGTCATGGTGATTGCTGGCGGCACCAGGGTTTGTACCCAGATCCGGGCAAAGCGGTTAACTTCTTTGTTGATCAAGCTTTTAAAGGCAATCCAAAATTGATGTCTCATGCCTGCTCCCTTTTTTCGGCGGCGACCAAATTGACAAACAGCTCCTCCAGGCGGTTGGCTTTGTTTCGCATCGATAGCACCTCGACCCCCTGGCTGGTCAGCTGATTAAACACAGTATTAAGCCCTGTTCCCTTGGGAATATCGATTTCCAGGGTATGGTTGTCCGGCATCTTCCACATCACATCGTCAAGCACCGGCCGCTTCCCGTTCAGCTTGATATCAAGAATAAAGGTCTCCACCTCCAGCTTGCCCAGCAGCTCTTTCATACTGGTATTCTCAATCAGCACCCCCCGATTAATGATACCGATATTGCGACAAAGCATTTCGGCCTCCTCGAGGTAGTGAGTCGTCAGGATTATCGTGACACCCTGACGGTTGATCTCACACAGAAAGTCCCACATCGAGCGTCTCAGCTCGATATCGACCCCAGCCGTTGGCTCATCGAGGATCAGCAACCTGGGCTCATGCATCAACGCCCTGGCAATCATCAGGCGGCGCTTCATCCCGCCCGACAGGTTACGGGACACCTCATTGCGCTTCTCCCATAGATCCAACTGAGTCAGGTATTTCTTCGCTCGCTCCCTGGCCACACCCTTCTCGACCCCGTAGTAACCGGCCTGGTTCACCACGATCTGCTCAACAGTTTCAAACTGGTTAAAATTAAATTCCTGCGGGACCAGTCCAAGCTGGTTTTTGGCTTCTACCAGCTGGGTGTCCAAATCATAGCCAAAGACATTCACCGAGCCAGAGGTCTTGTTAACTAACGAACTAATGATTCCAATGGTGGTAGACTTGCCGGCTCCATTCGGACCGAGCAAAGCAAAGAAGTCCCCTTCGCCAACAGAAAGACTCATACCTTTCAAAGCCTTAACGCCACCCTTGTAATTTTTACTTACATTTTTTATTTCCAATGCGTTCATAAAATGCAATCTTTATGTTAGAAATTTTCATCAACGGATAACTAATCCGATTTGCTAATTTACCAGCTTGTGTATAGTGGGGCCGGTTTACATAACTTTCAGCCTCTGCGTAAACAGGACTGACACTTATGTGAATTGGTATAACGAATGTATCAAACAAAGGCATCATCATGGCAGATATTAAACAGCTATTCGCAAATAATCTCTCTTGGTCAGAGAATATTAAGGAAGAAAAGCCCGAGTTCTTTTCCCACCTAGCAAAAGCTCAGAAACCTGAATACCTATGGATTGGCTGTGCTGACAGCCGTGTACCCGCCGAACGTCTGACCGGCCTGGACTCGGGAGAGTTGTTCGTACACAGAAACGTTGCTAACCAGGTTATCCATACCGACTTAAATTGCCTCTCTGTCGTCCAGTACGCTGTTGACGTGCTCAAGGTAAGGCACATCATTGTCTGTGGCCACTACGGCTGTGGCGGCGTTACAGCGGCGATTGATAACCCGCAACTGGGCCTCATCAACAACTGGCTACTGCATATCCGCGATCTTTACCTGAAGTACCGTCCGGAGCTTGGTGTCCTGCCTCGCGAAGAGTGGAGCGACAAGCTTTGTGAAATCAATGTCGCAACCCAGGTTTATAACCTCGGCAACTCCACTATCATGCAGCAGGCATGGGAGCGGGGCCAGAAAATAAAAATCCATGGCTGGGTCTACGGTATCGGCGACGGTGTGCTTCGCGATCTGGGCGTTGCAGCCACCAGCCGCGAAGGCCTGGAAGAAGCCTATCAGACAGCAATGGAAGCCATTTTGCCAGTCAAAGCCTAAACGCAGCTGTATAGCGCTATACATTGCAACAAAAAAGCGACCTCACGGTCGCTTTTGCTATGGGGGTACCAAAGCCGGTTCTTCAGCTTAGTCTTCCTGCGGAACCACTTTACCAATGAAAGGCAGGTGACGGTATTTCTGAGCATAGTCAATCCCCACACCGACAACAAACTCATCCGGGATCTCAAAGCCGATCCACTCGACATCCACCTTCACTTCACGGCGCTCGGGCTTGTCAAGCAGCGTACAGATGCGGATGGAGTTTGGTTCACGTAGCGATAAAATCTCGCAGACTTTATTCAGAGTGTTACCGGTATCGATGATATCTTCGACCAGCAACACGTCTTTGCCCTGAATATCGTCGTCCAAATCCTTCAGGATACGGACGTCACGATTACTTTCCATGGTATTGCCATAACTTGATGCAGTCATGAAGTCGACTTCATGAGGAAGCTCAATCGCACGCGCCAAATCAGCCATAAACACGAAAGAGCCTCGTAGTAAGCCGACCATCACAAGGTTCTCGGAATCCTTGTAACACTCGGTAATTTGCTGTCCCAGCTCTTTGACGCGGGCCTGAACATCCTGCTCAGAAATCATTACTTCAACTGTATGCTTCATCTTTTTCTCCATCAGGACGACTGCATAAGCCGCCTGCAGGCTAACTATCACAACGGATCTCTATTCTAACATTCCTGCCGAACAATAGTTATTTTATCGAAGCTGTCAATTATATGACACAACTTGAACAAAACCAGTTTGAATGCAACTGACTGCTATTGTAAAGTTATTATGTAAAACAAATATATAACTTAAATAAATATTCAAGGCTAGGGAATAAACGAAATGGATACGATCGTCAAAAAGACCAGAACACGTCTTTCTCCAGAAAAACGAAAACAACAGTTGCTTGATTTTGCCTTAGAGGTTTTTGCCCGGCGAGGCATCGGCCGAGCAGGCCATGCCGACATTGCTGAAATGGCCAATGTATCCGTAGCGACCGTATTTAACTATTTCCCGACCCGGGAAGCGCTGGTTGAGCAAGTCCTGACTCAGGTAGAAAATCGCTTCAGTCAGCTGATCACCGAATGTCTGGGCAGCCAGAGCAAGCCGCTCTACCCCCGCCTGAGCTGTATCACCCACCATCTTATCGATGCGGTCATCGAACAGCAAGACTGGATCAAAGTGTGGTTCGAGTGGAGTACCTCTGTTCGTGATGAGATCTGGCCGCAGTTTATCGGCGACAACAAGCAAAGCCATGATCGCCTCGCAGAGATGTTTGCCCAGGGAGTTGAACATCAAGAGCTGAATACCCAGCAGTCTCCAGACGAGCTTGCCTGGCAACTACACGGGATCTGCTATGTCCTCTACCTACAAGCCAACATCAACCCGGATCAGGACAAAATGCGCGAGCAGGCTGCCACCTACATTTCAGCGCTATTGGCGAAGTAAATGGCAACATGAGATCCGGCAAATCCTGATTTTTGATCAACAAGGCCAGCATTCCGCTGGCCTTGCTTGCTATACCGAACAGGTAAGCCGGCTATTAGCAGGCAGTCGCGAAAACCACCGGCTCGTGGGGCTCGACTTCCACTTTGACACGATCACCCACCTGCAAGATCAAATGCGAATTCACCACTAATGTGTGTCCCTGAAAATCAACGGTATAGCGGCAGTTATCCCCCATGAACAGCTGCTCGGTGATCACTCCCTGTCCATCCTGCGCCTGTCTCACCTTCAGGTTTTGGGGACGCAGTAGCCATTCCACACTGGTCTCCTGACCATACGGCTGTTCGGTCTTCATACCGATCTCGCCGAACGGAGTAAACAGCTGGTTGTCATTCTTAACAGTGGCCGGAAGATACGACCCCGAGCCGAGAAACTCAGCCACAAAACGGCTGCTCGGGTGATAATACAGATCCGTGGCACAACCGAACTGTTCAATAACACCATGGTTCATGACAGCCAGACGATCGGCAAAGGCAAACGCCTCTTCCCGGCTATGGGTCACGAAAATAGCTGTTACTCCCTGAGCCTTGAAGATACGACGGATCTCTTTGATCAGCCCGTGACGAACCTGAGTATCAATATTGGAAAATGGCTCATCAAGCAGGATCAGATCGGGCTCGCAGGCCAAAGCCCGAGCAATCGCAACCCGCTGCTGCTGTCCACCCGACAGCTGGTGCGGATAACGGCCATCCAGGCCGGTAAGGTGGACCAGCTCGAGCATTTCCTTCACTTTGGCAGCGATACGAGCCTTGTCCCAGTCGCGCAGACCAAAGGCGATATTCTCAGCCACCGTCAAATGGGGAAACAACGCATAGTCTTGAAAAATCATCCCGATATTGCGTTTTTCCGGCGGCAGCCATATGTGCTGATCGGCAATCGTACGGCCGTTGATATGAATATCACCACTCTCCAGCGGCAACAGGCCGGCAATGGCCTTGAGCAAAGTCGTCTTACCGCAGCCACTGGCTCCCAGCAGACAGACGATTTCATTGTCTTTGACTGGCAGAGAGAGGTTCTGTAATACCGCCTGGCCGTTGTAGGTACAGGTCAGGTTTTGGACGGATAATGCATGGCTCATCAGTGTTTCTGCTCCAAAGAACGGTTAACCATGACCAGCGGGATCAGGCCAACAATTACCAATAAAATCGCCGGCAGGGCAGCAAGTTCTAACTGCTCGTCTGACGCGAAGTTAAATACATAGGTTGCCAGGGTTTCAAAATTAAACGGCCGCAGCAGCAAGGCGGCATTAAGCTCTTTCATCGACTCGATAAAGACTAACAAGCCTGCTATCAGGCAGCCCCGGCGGATCAGCGGCAGGTGAACCCGGCGCAACATCTGGGTCGAGGCATAGCCCATGGTTTTTGACGCCATATCCAGTGACGGCGGCACCTTGGCCAGGCTGCTCTCGATACTGCCGATTGCCACCGCGGCGAAGCGAACGACAAAGGCAAAGATAATCGCGATCATCGTCCCTGAGAACACCAGCCCCGGACGGCCAAGACCAAAGCTGATAGCAAAATCATTCAGCAGGTGGTCGGCACTGGTCAGCGGGATCATTACCCCAATCGCCAATACAGTCCCCGGCACGGCATAACCGAGCGATGATGCGCGGATCGGCACCAGGGTCGACCTGCGACCATCCAGGCGATGGTAGAAATTCACAATCAGTGCCAGCATCACGGCAAACAGGGCCGCAGCCAGCGACACCACAAGGCTGTTGATGCTGTACTGCTGAAACTCGGTCGTCCAGCTCTCGGCAAAATAATGCCAGGCATAGTAGCCAAGCTGCAGCAACGGCATCACAAAGGCACAACCCACCAGTCCCCAGCACCAGCCAAGGGCCAGCCATTTCTTCGCTCCGGTCAGGCTGTAGCGAACATCATCGCCGTGCTCGAATTCTTGCTGAAACAGTTTCTGCTTACGCCGACTAAAGCGCTCGGCACTGATCAGCAAAAAAATGACCATCAACATAATAGCTGAAATTTTCGCTGCCGCATTGAGGTTGGAATAGCCCAACCAAGTATCATACACCGCCGTTGTCAGGGTATTCACAGCAAAATAGCTGACGGTACCGAAATCGCCCAGGGTCTCCATCGCCACCAGCGACATACCGACGGCAATCGACGGACGGGCCAGCGGCAGGGAAATCCGGCGGAAGCTGTCCCAGGGAGAACAGCGCAGCAAACGGGCAGACTGAAGCAAGCTGACACTCTGCTCCATAAAGGCCGCGCGCGCCAGAAGGTAGATATAGGGGTAGAGAACGAGCGCCAGTACCATGCTGGCACCACCGAGAGAGCGGATATCCGGGAACCAGTAGTCATGGATACTCTGCCAGCCAAACACATCACGCAGGAAAATTTGGATCGGCCCGGCATAGTCAAACCAGTCCGTATAGATATAACCAATGATATAGCCCGGCATAGCCAGAGGCAGGACCAGCGCCCACTGCAATATTTTCTCACCGGGAAGGCGACACATCGCCATGATCCAGGCCGCAGGCAGGCCAAACAGCAGTGCCAGCAGCACTGTGCCTGACACCAGCCAGAACGTATTGCTGGTGTAGGTCGCCATGACGGTGCCCATCAAGTGGGAGAAGACTTCGTCCGACTCACCTATCGCGGTATAGAAAATCGCCAGAATAGGCAAAACCAGCAGTAGGGATAACCCCCAGCCGCTGGTCCGCCAAAACATATATTTTTCTTTCATTGCTTACTACTTAGTATTCTTTGCAATAAATTTATGGCGTCGCTACAACCCGATGCTGCAATAGAACCACACAAAAGTCCCTACTTTTTTTCGGGATAGTGAAGCTACCATAAGTTATTGGAAAAGATACTAGGGCTTAAGCAAAAATGGGGCTTCTCGCCCCATTTTTATGTAACAACTTACAGATCAAACTTCACTTCATCTAGCAGTTTGATTGCTGTGCTGTGGTAGTCTGCCACTTTTTCAAGCGATAGATCGTCAGCCTGGAAGTCACCCCAAGATGCAACCAGCTCAGAGCGCTTAACGCCGTCTTTAACCGGGTACTCATAGTTCACTTCAGCGTACATCTGCTGGGCTTTATCGCCAGTCAAAAATTCCATCAGCTTCTGCGCGTTATCCTTGTTAGGCGCGTACTTGGCCATTGCCATGCCGCTAACGTTAACGTGCGTACCGTCTGCTTTCTGGCCAGGGAAGTTGATGTAAACAGCTTCAGCCCATGCCTTCTGCTTCTCATCGTTAACCATCTTGCCTAGGTAGTAGCTGTTGCCGATAGCCAGATCACACAGACCTTCTTTGACAGCCTTAACCTGCGCACGGTCGTTACCCTGAGGCTTACGGGCAAGGTTGGCTTTAACTCCTTCCAGCCACTCTTTTGCTTCTGCTTCGCCATGGTTGGCAATCATCGAAGAAACCAGAGAAACGTTATACGGGTGCTTACCAGAGCGAGTACAAATTTTGCCTTTCCACTCAGGTTTTGCCAGATCGGCATAGTCAAAGTCCGCAGGCAGACGGCCAACACGGTCACGAGAAGAGTACACGTTACGTGAACGCAGTGTCAGCGCAAACCACTCATCTTGGCTATCACGGTATTGAGTCGGTACGTTTTGCTCAATTACTTTGCTATCAACAGGCTGAACCAGGTTCTTGTTTGCCAGCTCAACCAGACGGCTGATATCAGTTGTCAGAATCATATCTGCTGGGCTGTATTCGCCTTCTTGCTGCAGCTTCTCTGCCAAACCTTTTTTCGCGAATTTCACGTTAACCTTAATGCCGGTTTCTTTTGTGAACTCGTTAAACATAGGCTCAACCAGGAAAGGCTGACGGTAAGAGTATACATTCACTTCTTCAGCAGCAGTTGCTACCTGAGGAGCAGCCAAACCAAGCAGAATCGCCGATGCCAACAGCTTTTTCATTAATCCATCCCTTAATGCAAAATGTAATGATAATGTTTATCAATATCGAACTAATTATACTGTAGCACGACGCTAAAACAATGCGTGGTTACAATTAAACACAAAAAAAATGCTGCCAAATGGCAGCATTTTTTAAAGATGTGAACTAAATATATGTTACTAGTTTCTTAGTTATTCAGCAACTTATCAATAAGTGTGTCACCCTTAATACACATGACTGCATATTAAGATTAAGCCTTATTTTACGCTAACAAATTCAGGGTAGGCATCGATACCACAGTCATGCAAATCCATTCCCGCCATTTCTTCCTCTTCCGTCACACGGATACCCATGGTGGCTTTCAGTACCGCCCACACCGCAAAGCTTGTTACGAATACCCAACCAAAGATAACTGCTGCACCCAGTAGCTGAGCACCGAAAGTAGCATCTGCATTGTTGAATGGCACCACCATCAGACCGAAGAACCCGCACACACCGTGGACCGAGATGGCACCAACAGGATCATCAATTTTGATTTTATCCAGGCCGATGATGCTAAACACAACCAGCGCACCGGCAACCACACCGATAACAACCGCAGACACTGGTGATGGAGATAACGGGTCAGCCGTGATGGCGACCAGACCAGCCAGAGCACCGTTCAGTACCATGGTCAAATCCGCTTTGCCCCAAGTTGTCTTACACACTGCCAGCGCTGCGATAGCACCGGCTGCCGCCGCCGCATTGGTGTTAAGGAAGATCTGGCCCACTGCCGTTGCATTTTCAAAGTCTGATACCATCAGCTGCGAACCGCCGTTGAAACCGAACCAGCCGAACCACAGGATAAAGGTACCCAGAGTTGCCAGCGGCATGTTCGAACCGGGAATTGGGTTGATTGAACCGTTCTTGCCGTACTTTCCTTTACGGGCACCCAGTAGTAGCACACCCGCCAAAGCTGCCGCCGCACCGGCCATGTGAACAATACCCGAGCCAGCAAAATCACTGAAGCCTGCTTCTGACAAGAAGCCACCGCCCCATGTCCAGTATCCTTCCATCGGATAGATAAAGGCCGTCAAAATGACTGAGAAAATGAGGAACGACCACAGTTTCATACGCTCGGCCACGGCACCGGATACAACCGACATTGCTGTTGCCACAAACACCACCTGGAAGAAGAAGTCAGATTCCAGTGAGTGATCAGCACCCTCGGCCTGGGAGCCAATCAGGGCACCGAACGATGGCAGCCAGCCACCCTCACCGTTATCGACATACATAATGTTGTAACCCACCAGCAAGTACATGGTACAAGCAATCGCATACAGGCAGATATTTTTAGTCAGGATCTCGGTGGTATTCTTCGAGCGAACCAGACCAGCCTCTAGCATGGCGAAACCTGCCGCCATCCACATCACCAGCGCACCTGACATCAAGAAAAAGAAAGTATCGAGTGCATAACGCAGCTCTGTTACCGTTGTTGATAGTTCCATGGTCATCATCCCCTACTCATCCAATTCTTATAAGGCTTCTAGATCGGTTTCACCGGTACGGATCCGTACGGCATGATCAAGGTCATAAACAAAAATCTTACCGTCACCAATTTTCCCGGTTTGAGCGGCTTTCGAAATGGCTTCGACAATGGCTTCCAAGTTCTCTGCCTGAGTCGCAATTTCCAGCTTCACTTTAGGCAGGAAGTCCACCTGATATTCTGCGCCACGGTACAGCTCGGTATGTCCTTTCTGACGGCCAAATCCCTTGACCTCGGAGACTGTCATCCCCTCGACACCGACATCTGCCAGTGCTTCGCGGACGTCATCCAATTTAAATGGTTTAATGATTGCGTTTATCAATTTCATTGCCTGCTCCTAATCTTCTGAATTCCTTTCCGATTACAGTTGATTAACAAACAAGCTTTGTGCCAACTTTTTATCTCCTTGTTTTTCAATTGCTTAGGCGTTTCATATAAAAACAACGAAAAAGGGCCGCACCTTTATGGTGCAACCCTTTCACTGAAAAGAAGCAAATTATGCAGAGTCAGACGATGGCGGTCAGAAGCGAGTGACAAATGCACGCCAGGCATGCAACATCTGCTCGAGATCCTCAAATCCACACAGAGACATACATTCGTCATCATAAAAATTCATGTCTTCTTCCAGTTCAGTATCATCTACAGAAAACAGATAGTTAGCTTGGACAAGCGCTTCATTGTCCTGCAGGCTCAGGGTTAAATCCTCTCCCACCAGCCGCCATTCACGGGTGCTGTTTTTCAGCGCACCAATTTGGGCCAAAATAGCATCGATCCTGGAAAAGTCCTTCCCCACCTCTTCGATTAACCAGCGCCCCAGTGCCTCGTGACCCATAGAGAAAATGGCGTGATAGCTACCGTCCAGGGTATTTTTCTTAAATTCGTAGTCCATAGCTATCCTCTCTGTCATCATTCAGTACCCAGCAGCCAGATAAGCTTGGTACAATAAAATTACGTCACAACACGCCCGCTCGCAGGCCAAAAACTGGTTTCGCTCGGTGCCAATCGCAATAAAGTCCGCACATTGTCAGGATCTGGAACAAGAATGCAACTAAATGCCACCATTGCCCGACAGATTGTCGAGCGCGCCAAGCAAATCATTCGCTATTCCGTCAATGTGATGGATGAGCACGGCAGGATCATTGGCTCAACGGATCCGAACCGCCTCAACCAACGCCACGAAGGTGCCGTTCTCGCCCTTGATGATAATCGGGTTGTCGAGATAGACACCGTGATGTCCGGGCAGCTCAAGGGAGTTAAACCGGGGATAAATCTGCCAATTGTTTTTCAGGATCAGACGATTGGCGTCGTCGGGATCTCTGGCGAGCCCGAACAAGTACGCAGCTACGGCGAACTGGTCAAAATGGCCGCCGAGCTGATTGTCGAGCACCAGGCGCTGATGTCCAAACTTCAATGGAACAAGCGCCACCGTGAAGAACTGGTATTACAACTTATCCAGGGAAACGATCTCAGCGAAAACCAGCGGCTTGCTATCGCAGAGCGCCTGGCTCTGGATCTGTCCCAACCGCGTGTTGCCGCTATTGTCCAAGCCTTTCCCACTCAAGGAGAAAGCCTGTCTGCCGAACACCTGCAACGTCTAGTCCAGTTGCTTGAGCAGCCAGAGCACAACAATCTTGTCGGTATTTCGTCCGTTTCGATGAACGAAGTTGTGGTTCTGCTACCGATCTCACTTGATGCGGATAGCTGGTCTAAGCCCCTGGCACAAAAACAGATCAACAAACTGCTAAAAAGCCTTGCCAAAGAAAACGGTTTTACCACTCAAATGGCGCTGGGCGGCTATTTTTCCGGTTTGGAAGGATGGCCTAAATCCTACCTGACAGCCAAGGCAACCATAGAAAGCCATTCCCGCTCACCTGGCGGGAAAAATACGGTTGTGTTCTATCAAGATCATATCCTGCCGGTATTGCTCGGTTCCATTCAAGATGATAGCTGGCGCTACGAGCAGCTACGCCACCCCCTGCTAGAGCTGCAAAAAAGCGATCCTCGCGGTATCTTGCTCAAAACGCTCAAGGCCTATTTTGACCACAATTGCGATTTGGCCCAAACGTGCGAATCCTTACATATCCACCGCAATACACTGCGCTATCGGCTGGACAAGATTGAGCAGGTAACATCATTAAGATTCAGCGACATAAGTGAAAAAACACGTTTGTATCTGGCTGTCATCAGCCGCAACCAATAAGCAGCATTGTGCAACCGCACAAAATTAAAGCATAAAAACACTGATTATCTGTTATTTCAGCCAAAGAATTCATTCATCTGAACAGGTACAGTTTACGCTATCGACTATTTTGGATCGCTTGCATGGCTGTCAGAGCCTCCCTCAAGCGACAATGCTGCTCACCCGCTGGCCTGGAGGTTTCTCACCATGAAAATTGTAATAGCCCCTGACTCATACAAAGAAAGCCTGACGGCGATGGAAGTCGCCACTGCCATTGAGGCGGGATTCCGGCAAGTGATGCCTGATGCCGAGTACCACAAGATCCCGATGGCTGACGGCGGAGAAGGAACTGTTCAGTCACTGGTTGATGCCACTGGCGGCTCGATTATCAAGCAGCAAGTCACAGGCCCACTCGGCGAACAGGTCAACGGTTTTTACGGGTTAATGGGTGACGGAAAAACCGCCATCATCGAAATGGCAGCCGCCTCCGGCCTGCATCTGGTATCTCCTGAACAACGTAACCCGCTGCTGACCACGACATTCGGTACCGGGGAACTGATCAAGGCTGCTCTTGATAAGGGGGTTGAACATATCATTGTCGGGATCGGCGGCAGTGCCACCAACGACGGCGGGATCGGGATGGCCCAGGCGCTCGGCATTACAATGCAGGATGTCGAAGGCAAAGAGCTTGGTTATGGCGGCGGTGAACTCGCCCGGCTTGCCACTATCGACATCAGCCAGCTTGATCCTCGCCTGGCCGGTATCAAACTGGAAGTCGCCTGCGATGTCGATAATCCGCTATGCGGCCCCAAAGGTGCTTCCCACGTATTCGGCCCGCAAAAAGGGGCGACTGCCGAGATGATCCAGCAGCTCGATAGCAACCTTGCCCGATACGCAGGAATCATCAAAGATCAATTGGATCGTGACGTTAAAGATATAGCCGGTGCCGGTGCTGCCGGTGGCCTTGGTGCTGCCCTGCTTGGCCTGCTCGATGCCAGCCTGCGTCCGGGGATCGATATCGTTATGGATGCGGTCAACCTGGCCGGCACCGTCGCCGATGCTGATCTGGTTATTACCGGCGAAGGACGAATAGACAGCCAGACTATTCACGGCAAGACCCCGATTGGCGTCGCTCGCAGTGCGAAAAAATACGATATTCCGGTGATCGGGATCGCAGGTAGCCTGTCTGATGATTGTGATGTGGTCTACGACCACGGTATCGATGCCGTCTTCAGCGTCGTACCACGTTCGATGGCCCTGAGCGAGGCACTGGAAGAAGCGGCATGCAATGTCCAGGTGACGGCACGCAACGTCGCTGCAATGCTGACAGTCGGAAAAAGATAAGTATTCAACACATAGAACAGTACCGTAACAACAAGCTGCAAACAAAAAGCCCTCGCTGTGCGAGGGCTTTCTTATTGGGTGTTATCCAGATTCGCGGTTAAACAGCGGCCTGAATAATCACATCATCCGCTTTCTTGGTGTAACTATCCATACGATGGAAGTTCAGATAGCGGTAGGTATCGGCAGCTGTTGCATCGATCTGCTTCGCATACTCCAGGTACTCTTCCTTGGTCGGGATGCGACCCAGAATAGCACCGACAGCAGCAAGCTCAGCTGATGACAGGTAAACATTAGCACCAGTACCCAGACGGTTCGGGAAATTACGGGTTGAGGTCGACATAACCGTCGCTTCATCCGCAACTCGCGCCTGGTTACCCATACATAATGAGCACCCCGGTGTTTCAATACGTACCCCGGCACGGCCAAAGATACCGTAGTAACCTTCTTCCGTTAGCTGATCCTTATCCATCTTGGTTGGCGGAGCAACCCACAGACGCGTATCCAACTGACCACCGAACTTCTCAAGCAGTTTACCTGCCGCACGGAAGTGACCGATGTTGGTCATACAAGATCCGATAAAGACCTCATCGATTTCAGTTCCCTGCACATCAGACAGCAGACGCGCATCATCCGGATCGTTCGGTGCACACAGGATCGGCTGAGTGATATCTGCCAGATCGATTTCGATCACATGCGCGTACTCTGCATCTTTATCGGCTTCCATCAGCTCAGGGTTAGCCAGCCACTCTTCCATCGCAGTAATACGGCGCTCGATGGTACGGCGATCGCCATAACCTTCGGAGATCATCCACTTAAGCATCACAATGTTGGAGTTCAGGTACTCGGCAATCGAGTCTTCAGATAGCTTAACAGTACAGCCAGCCGCACTACGCTCAGCCGAGGCATCAGACAGCTCGAACGCCTGCTCGACAGTCAGGTGCTCAACACCTTCAATTTCCAGTACTCGACCGGAGAATTCGTTGACCTTACCGGCTTTCTCAACCGTCAGCAGACCCTGCTTGATCGCATAATAAGGGATGGCATGAACCAGATCACGCAAAGTGATCCCTTCTTGCATCTCGCCCTTGAAGCGAACCAGAATAGATTCAGGCATATCAAGCGGCATCACGCCGGTTGCCGCGGCAAACGCGACCAGACCAGAACCGGCCGGGAACGAGATACCCAGCGGGAAACGGGTGTGCGAATCACCACCAGTACCGACAGTATCAGGCAATAGCATGCGGTTTAGCCAAGAGTGAATAACACCATCACCCGGACGCAGAGAAACACCACCACGGTTCATGATAAAGTCAGGCAATGTATGGTGGGTATTCACATCGATTGGTTTTGGATAGGCCGATGTATGGCAGAACGACTGCATAGTTAGCTCGGCAGAGAAACCAAGACATGCCAAATCTTTCAGCTCATCACGGGTCATAGGACCCGTCGTATCCTGAGAGCCGACGGTCGTCATTTTAGGCTCACAGTATGTGCCCGGACGGATCCCCTCGACACCACAGGCCTTACCGACCATCTTCTGCGCCAGGCTGTAGCCTTTTCCGGTATCTTCTACTTCGCCAGGACGGCGGAACACATCAGATGAAGCCAGACCAAGTGACTGACGAGCACGATCTGTCAGGCCACGGCCAATGATCAACGGAATACGGCCGCCGGCACGCACTTCGTCAATCAGGACATCTGTTTTAAGGGCAAAGGTAGAGACGACTTCATCACTGTCATGGCTGCGAACTTCGCCTTTGTACGGGTAGACATCAATCACATCGCCCATGTTTAGGGCTGTCACATCCACTTCGATAGGCAGTGCACCGGCATCTTCCATTGTGTTGAAGAAGATTGGGGCGATCTTGCCGCCCAATACATAACCACCAGCACGTTTGTTCGGCACATTCGGGATATCATCACCCATGAACCACAATACCGAGTTAGTCGCCGACTTACGGGATGAACCGGTACCGACAACGTCACCGACATAAACCAACTGGTGGCCTTTTTCTTTAAGCGCTTCGATTTGCTTAACCGGGCCAATCGCACCTGGCTGCTCAGGCTCAATGCCTTCACGTTCATTCTTCAGCATCGCCAAGGCATGCAGCGGGATATCCGGACGCGACCAGGCGTCTGGGGCCGGAGACAGGTCATCGGTGTTAGTTTCACCGGTAACCTTAAACACGGTAAGGGTAATTTTTTCAGCCAGTTCAGGTTTAGACAGGAACCATTCGGCATCAGCCCATGACTGAATAACTTGCTTGGCAAATTCGTTACCTGCCTTGGCCTTCTCTTCTACATCGTAGAAAGCATCGAACATCAGCAAGGTATGAGAAAGGGCTTTAACGGCGATAGGCGCAAGCTCGCTATCATCAAGAAGTGCAATCAGCGGTTCAATGTTGTAACCACCTTGCATGGTGCCCAATAGCTCAGCCGCTTTTGCATTGCTGACAATCGGGGATGCAGCTTCACCTTTGGTGAGGGCTGCAAGGAAACCGGCTTTCACATACGCCGCTTCATCAACACCAGGGGGAATACGGTTTTCAAACAGATCCAGCAGGAAGGCTTCTTCACCCGCTGGTGGATTTTTCAGGAGCTCAACCAGAGCTGCAACCTGCTCAGCATCGAGTGGTTTAGCAACAACTCCTTCTGCAGCACGTTCTTCGACGTGTTTACGGTAGGCTTCAAGCACGACATATTCCTCTTATTTCGGTTTAGCCTAGTGGCCAAACATCCTTGGAAGTGATTGATCTATTCTGCACAATGCGCCCTGTCATTCTTCTTACTAAGCGCTCACTACAGGCAGAAGAGACCAAAACCGTTCAACCAGCATACCATTTTTAACTTAAAATTAAAAATCACCCTCTTTTTACAACATTCACACTTTGAGCATAATTATGACGTAGCGCCTACGACTTTAGCCTTATAGCGCCGCGCCAAAGAACAGGTAATAGGCATTGTTATTCTGCTCCGTCTGGCCGTATGCAAAGATAAGCGGCCCGAATGGCGTCGTAATACCGGAGAACACACTGCCGGCCCAATACATCTGGGCTTCGTTGAGCGGGATATCGCTATCGTTATACACCCCGCCCCATTCTACAGAACTGCCGACATACACCGTCGAATTGAACAGCCCAAAATCCTGCTCCAGCAGATGGTAACGGTATACAAGGGCACCGAAGAGTTTGTTGTTGCCGGACAGGCTGTTTTTCGGGATCCCCGACAGGTTCAAAAAGCCGCCGAGCTCTTTGGGATCCAGGCTTAGGTTTTCATCCGACTTCACTCTGCCTATCTCGGCCTTGCCCATGAGGGTATGATCCCCGATCGTATAGGCACCTTTCCATTTGGCGTCGATATGAAAAGCAAGATCGGTCAGCTCCAGCCCCAAAAACTCGTTGTTGTCATCCGATGCGGCAAGCTCGACCTGTAACAAATTTCCGCGTTTCGGCAGCATAAACTCGTCCAGGGTATCGAGGGTATAACTCACATATCCAATCTGGCTTTCCCGCTTCTCCTTGCCAAGATCACCAAAAATGCCCGGAAATTCAGTCTCGCCATAGATATAGCGAAGACCTATCCGAAACTCCTGCCATAGCTCCGGCTGCCAGCCAAACGAAGCATCCAAAATCGTGTCGTTGTAGGTCGCCGGAATAAAGCTGTCGATTTCTTCGAGGCTTGGCTCCTCACCAATTGCAGGCACGTTTTTCTCGGAGTTTTTATACTCGGCACTAATCTGGCTAAACCATTCCTGATTTTTGATAAACGGCAGGTACAGCCCGGTCGCAATCCGTTTGTCGGTCCCGTATTCCAACTCAGTCCGCCACTCTGCCCCGGCTTCGCTTAGCCCGGTCACATTAAACGCCACGCCTATCGAATAATCGGTACTGTTTTCGAAGTCATCTTCCAGGGCAAACCGGAGATCAATAAAGTTAGGTCCCCAGCTCTTCTCCTTAACTTCGACCAGCACCACATTCTCGCCTTCCTCACTCTGGATCCGGTAGTCAATCCGCTCAAAACGATCGAGGGCATACAGATTTCGTACGCTTTCCGCCAACTCTTCAGAGCTAATGCGCGAGCCCGGCTCGAGCTCCAGCCGATCCAGCAACACCTGATCCGAATAATGGCTGTTGTTAACCAGCTGAATATCATCCACCTTCAACTGATCAAGATGGTTCAACGTGCGACGCTTGAGCTGTTTGCTGTCTATATAATTCTGATACCAAATAGACCCACCCAAGCCTTTGAGCTGTTCTTCCAGTGCCATGGCAGCCGCATAGCCGTTTTCAAAAGCCATTGGCATCTGCTCAAAATCTGCCGTCGTGATCCCCTGAATATCAGGGCGGATCAACACATCCTCGTCACTTAATAGTTTTATCTGCCGAGTCGCATTATCACGCACCATGAAATCGGTCAGCTGATCCATCACGGCAAAGTAATTGTTGAGATCATCACGGCGCTTAAACTCATTACTGATATCAACGGCAATCACAATATCAGCCCCCATCGCCTTGACGACGGAAACAGGCAGGTTGTTGGTGATCCCGCCATCCACCAATAGCTTGTCACCCAGCTCCATCGGCGGCAGTAGCCCCGGAATCGACATACTGGCCTGCATCACTTCGGCCAAGTCACCACTTACCAATATAACCGGCTCCAGGTTTTCGATATCGGTCGCCACCGCCCGATAGGGAATAGGCAACCGATCAAAGCTTTTCATCGTTGGCAGATTGCCGGACGTGGTGCGCAGGATTTCACCCATGCT
The DNA here is from genome assembly GCF_050336885.1 of Photobacterium kasasachensis. Classification (NCBI taxonomy): domain Bacteria; kingdom Pseudomonadati; phylum Pseudomonadota; class Gammaproteobacteria; order Vibrionales; family Vibrionaceae; genus Photobacterium; species Photobacterium kasasachensis. The sequence goes on along the minus strand of NZ_JAKJSH010000016.1, from coordinate 41,014 downwards.
CTGTCCCTGGACAAAACCACGGGGTACCTTCAGCTCCCAGAAATCAAAGCCAATTTCACTACTAACCTGAAAGCGGTCCTCCTGTTGCTTCTCCCTGACCCGACGATCGCTGCGCTGGACCCGGTCCTCGTAGCCTTTGCCCCAGTCCACCGTCGTCAGCAGCGCTTCGATATCATCGGCACTCATGCCGGTCGCATAGAGGCCGCCGACATAGGCCCCCATGCTGGTTCCCACGATATAGTCCACCGGGATCTGCATATCTTCCAGCGCCTTGAGCACCCCTATATGGGCAGCCCCCTTGGCTCCCCCGCCACCTAGCACGACACCAATTTTTGGCCGTTCTGCAGCAAAAACAGGCTGATAGAATAGCACCTGAATTAATGTGAGAATTATCACTAAAGTAATGTAACGACTCGGCAGATACATGCACAGAGAGAGATTTCTAACAGATGGCTTTATTTGGGTCATTGGCAACTTTTTCCATGAACGAGCAGTTCGTTCATTACTATATCGATAAGCAGCTAGCATTATGAAGTTCAACCAGCTCACCATTAAACAAAAACTAATTATGGCGATGATCCTCGCCGTACTTGCCTCAACAGTCCTTGTTGGCGCTATTGGTCAAAACCAGGCCCGCAGCGTGGTAGAAAGCCGTTTGCTTGAATCAGAGCTACCGGCAAACCTGATGCAGATCCGCAATACTATCGACAAGGAAGTGTCACTGCTACAGTCCGCGGCGCAACAATTGGCAACAAACCGTTTTATTACGGATATGTATAAAGAAAACGGCCGTCCGCAGCAAGAAGATCGACTGATAAAACAGCTCAATGATATCAGAACTCAATACAACCTGTTTGACGCGTCTGTTGCGGATCGTACGACAGGCAACTACTGGAACCAAAATGGCTTTCTTCGCCGCCTTAACCAGCAGCAGGACAGCTGGTTCTACGGCTTTACCGGCAGCGGCAACGCCAATATGCTCAACGTATTCCAGGAAGCGAACGGCGAGGTCAAACTGTTTGTTAACTATCAGCAACTTAACGGTCGCGGCATGGCGGGCCTCTCAAAGTCTATGGACGAAATGGTCAGGTTCATTAACCAGTTCAAGCTGGAACAAACTGGCTATGTCTACCTCACCGATGCCAGCGGCATGGTGCGTCTGCACAAAGACAAGAGCAAGATGGGCGGCAGTGATCTGAACCAGCTGTACGGCACCGAGGTCTCTCGCCAGCTGCTGAACAAGGATGACTTCAACGTTGCCGAAGCGACTATTAACGGCAGCGATACCCTGATTGCCACCAGCTATATCCCTTCAATGGAATGGTATGTAGTCGCCGAACTACCCAAGGAAGAAGCCTTTGCCGGACTGAACCAGGCACGCAACCAAATCATGGTCTGGACAGCCGCTATCGCAGCAGTATTTGTCCTGATGGCGATCTGGCTCGGTAGCAACATTACCCGCCCTATCGAACGCCTTGCTGCTGTATTCAAAGACCTTGGCGAAGGCGAAGGCGACCTTCGCCACCGAATCGATATCAAAGGCAAGGATGAGATCGCCCAGCTGTCAGAAGGCTTCAACACCTTTATCGGCAAGATCCACTACTCGGTGCGTGAAGTGGCCGAAACTGGTAATTCATTACGCAGCGCTGCAGAATCGGTCGCTTCCCAGGCTCAGCTGACCCTGGATAACAGTAACACCCAGCGTGACCGTACGATTCAGGTGGTCACCGCTATCAACCAAATGGGCGCAACGGTTAACGAGATTGCCGGCAACGCCGCACAGGCCGCCGATGCCGCTCATAATGCCGAATCCGAGACCCAGAACGGCCAGGCCGTTGTCGGACAGGCACGCGACAGCATCAGCCAGCTATCCAACGATGTATCCAACGTCAGCGAGGTGATCGAATCTCTTGCCAACAATACCCAGGCTATCGGTAGCATCCTTGACGTGATCCGCGGTATCTCGGAGCAGACTAACCTGCTGGCGCTCAATGCCGCAATCGAAGCAGCCCGTGCCGGCGAACAAGGCCGTGGCTTTGCCGTCGTGGCCGACGAGGTACGCAGCCTGGCAAGCCGGACTGCCGACTCGACAGACGAGATCCAAACTATGATCAACCGCCTGCAGGAAGAAGCCAGCAATGCGGTTAGCGCTATCGTACAAAGCCGCCAGCTAACCTCTGACGGTGTCTCGGCAGCCGACGAGGCATCCGGCGCACTGGTGTCTATTGCCGATCGCATCACCCTGATCTCCGATATGAACACCCAGGTTGCAACGGCTACCGAAGAACAGTCAACGGTCGTCAACGATATCAACTGCAATATCGAGGAAATCAACGAGACGACCCAGCGCACAGCCGATACCGCCACCGAACTGGCTCACTCGAGTCAGGAGCTGCGCGAGCTGTCCAAGCGCCTCGATGACATGGTAGGAACGTTCAAGCTGTAACGGCTTTAACCCCACTAGTCCTCCCCTTAATAAGGGGAGGGAATACAAAGCTCACCAGTTCTCCCCCTTTTCAAGGGGGAGCTACAGGGGTTCCTCCCTGTACGCCTTCACAATCAAATTCGCAACTATCTAAAAACGCAAAATAACATTATTCTGCACGGGCATTATTTTGTGACACCCTCCAAACTTTAATATGTCGCATAGGCGTATTTTTGCAGCTCAATTTGATCAATAACTAAAACCAACAATGAAACTCACTAAAATTGCAATTTCTTCCCTTCTGGCTTGCGCATTCGCATCTGGTTCCGTATTCGCCGATCCTAAATTGCCGGGTACCGAAACCGGGTACAGCTCAATCCAAATCATGCAGCAGGGGGAACCTGCCCAGCTTCATTGGGTATCGGTTGAGGAGATTGAAAAGAGCCTAGAGGGCAAGGAGCCAATGACAGTCGGTTTTGATATCGACGACACGGTGCTGTTCAGTTCGCCAGGCTTTTACCGCGGACAGCAAGTGTTCTCGCCAAATGGCTACAGCTACCTTAAATCTCAGAAGTTCTGGGATAAGATGAACTGTGAATGGGAAAACTTCAGCTTGCCAAAAGAGATCGGTAAGAAGCTGATTGCTATGCACCAGAAGCGTGGCGACGATATTTACTTCATCACCGGCCGTACAGGTTCGGAGTGTGAAATTTCCACTCAGTACCTGAAGGATTCATTCGGCATTAACAACATGCACAAAGTGATTTTTGCCGGCTCTAGCAAGACAGAATATACCAAGACCAAGCACATTAAGGCGCACAATATCAAGATGTACTACGGTGACTCAGACGGCGATATCATCTCTGCACGCAATGCCGGAGCAGAAGGGATCCGTATCATGCGTAACGCCAGCTCTAGCTACAAGCCGGTGCCGCAAAACGGAATCTACGGAGAGAAGATCGTGAAGGACTCTCAGTACTAATACCAATCAGACAGTTATCCAAATTGGTATATTATCCAAAAACCAAAAAAGCGCCCTGGGGCGCTTTTTTCATATCTTTTGAAGCAGCAAGAATTACTTCTTACGCTTAACCGCTTTCGGGTTTGGAAGGTCAGTGATAGAACCTTCGAATACTTCAGCAGCAAGACCCACTGATTCGTGTAGCGTTGGGTGAGCGTGGATAGTCAGAGCAATATCCTCTGCATCACAACCCATCTCGATCGCCAGACCGATTTCACCCAGAAGCTCACCACCGTTGGTACCAACGATAGCACCACCGATCACACGGTGCGTGTCTTTGTCGAAGATCATCTTCGTCATACCGTCTGCACAGTCAGAAGCGATTGCACGACCAGAAGCTGCCCATGGGAATGTCGCCACTTCGTAGTTGATGCCTTCGGCTTTTGCTTCTTTCTCTGTCTTACCAACCCATGCCACTTCTGGCTCAGTGTAGGCAATTGAAGGGATAACTTTAGGATCGAAGTAGTGCTTCTTGCCAGAGATAACTTCTGCCGCAACGTGGCCTTCATGCACACCTTTGTGAGCAAGCATTGGCTGGCCAACGATGTCACCGATAGCGTGGATGTGCGGTACGTTGGTACGCATCTGCTTGTCAACGTTAATAAAGCCGCGCTCGTCAACCTCGATACCCGCTTTCTCTGCATCAATCAGCTTACCGTTTGGTACACGGCCGATTGCCACAAGTACAGCGTCGTAACGTACAGGCTCAGCTGGTGCTTTCTTGCCTTCCATTGAAACGTAGATACCGTCTTCTTTCGCTTCAACTGCCGTCACCTTAGTTTCCAGCATCAGGTTGAATTTCTTCTTGATGCGTTTGGTGAAGACGCGAACGATATCCTTGTCAGCTGCAGGGATCACTTGATCGAACATTTCAACAACGTCGATCTGAGAACCTAGCGAGTGGTAAACCGTACCCATTTCCAGGCCGATGATACCGCCACCCATGACCAACATCTTCTTAGGTACTTCTTTTAGCTCAAGAGCGTCAGTTGAGTCCCAGATGCGTGGGTCTTCATGCGGGATGAAAGGCAGCTCGATAGGACGAGAACCTGCCGCAACAATCGCGTTGTCGAAGTTAACCGTTGTCTGGCCTTCTTCGCCTTCAACTACGATAGTGTTAGGACCGGTGAATTTACCGTAACCGTTAACAACGTTAACTTTACGCATCTTAGCCATACCGCCAAGACCGCCAGTCAGCTGAGTGATTACTTTTTCTTTCCAGACACGGATCTTGTTGATATCTGTCTGCGGCTCACCGAACACAACACCGTGCTCAGCCATCGCCTTCGCTTCTTCAATAACTTTAGCTACGTGAAGAAGGGCTTTTGATGGGATACAACCCACGTTCAGACATACACCACCAAGCGTGCTGTATTTTTCGATTAGAACCGTATCTAGACCTAAGTCCGCGCAACGGAATGCCGCAGAGTAACCAGCAGGGCCTGAACCCAACACCACTACCTGGGCTTTAATTTCTTTACTCATCATGACCTCGTTGTAGTCTTTTATCCCTAACAGGCTATCAGGTAAGTTGTACTTATTTGCTGTTGTACATTCTTCTTTCAGATTGCCAACAAGTTTACAGACCTGTTAACAAAGTGAAAAGTATATTGCCATAGCCTGTGAGCTACACAACAATTCCATGCCTGCTGTTGCAGGCATGGCGTTGCGGATGTGAAACCTTAAAGCACCAAACGGCGGATATCTGATAGACAGCCGTTCAGGTAAGTGATGAAGCGTGCACCTTCGGCACCGTCAATCACACGGTGATCGTATGACAGTGACAGTGGAAGCTGTAGGCGTGGTTCGAACTCTTTACCGTTCCACACTGGCTTCATTTCAGACTTAGATACACCCAGGATACCGACTTCTGGCGCATTCACGATAGGTGTGAACGCAGTACCACCAATGCCGCCAAGGCTAGAGATGGTGAAACAGCCACCCTGCATGTCTGCCGCAGTCAGCTTACCAGCACGTGCTTTCTTAGACACCGCCATCAGCTCTTCCGAAAGCTCGTAGATACCTTTCTTGTTTACGTCCTTGAAGACAGGAACAACAAGACCGTTTGGCGTATCTACCGCGATACCCACGTTTACGTACTTCTTCAGGATCAGGCTTTCACCGTCTTCTGATAGAGAAGAGTTGAACGCTGGGAAGGCTTCAAGCGCTTTCGCAACTGCTTTCATGATGAATACTAGCGGAGTGATCTTCATGCCGCTGTCTTTCTTCGCTTCAATCGCGTTCTGCTCTTTACGGAAAGCTTCAAGCGCTGTGATGTCTGCGTTGTCCCACTGTGTAACGTGAGGGATCATCACCCAGTTACGGTGTAGGTTAGCACCAGAGATCTTCTTGATGCGAGAAAGCTTCTGAACTTCGGTTTCACCGAACTTGCTGAAGTCAACTTTCGGCCATGGTAGTAGACCCAGTGCAGAGCCGTCACCTTTGCCAGATGCCGCAGCACCCGACTCAAGACGCTTAAGTGCTTCTTTAACGAAGTTCTGTACGTCTTCTTTCAGGATACGGTTCTTACGACCAGTACCTTTAACCTTAGACAGGTTAACACCGAACTCGCGAGCAAGACGGCGAACAACTGGAGACGCGTGAGCGTAGTCGTTGTTTTCCTGGAAGTCGCCTGCGGCCGGCGTCCCGGTAGAAGCTGGCGCTGCTGCTGGAGCAGATGACGCTGCTACCGCAGGAGCAGGAGCCGCTGCTGGAGCTGCACCCGCCACCTCGAAGATCATGATTAGCGAGCCAGTCGACACTTTGTCACCTGCTGCAATCTTGATTTCTTTAACCTTACCAGCAAACGGTGCAGGTACTTCCATAGAAGCCTTGTCACCTTCAACAGTGATCAGAGACTGCTCTTCTTCAATCATGTCGCCTACAGCTACCATGATTTCAGTCACTTCTACTTCGTCGCCACCGATGTCCGGTACGTTAACTTCTTTCGCTGCAGATGCTGCAGGAGCCGCCGCTGGCGCTTCTGCGGCTACAGGTGCTGCTGGAGCGCCTGAACCTGCTGTTTCGAAGACCATGATAAGTGAGCCAGTCGAGACTTTATCGCCTGCCGCTACTTTGATCTCTTTTAGGGTACCGGCAAATGGTGCAGGTACTTCCATTGATGCTTTGTCGCCTTCAACAGTAAGAAGAGACTGTTCTTCTTCGATGCTGTCGCCGACTGCAACCATGATTTCAGTCACTTCTACTTCGTCACCGCCGATGTCCGGTACGTGAACTTCTTTCAGTTCAGCCGCTGCTGCCGGCGCTGGAGCAGCAGGCGCTGCTTCAGCCGCAGGAGCAGGTGCTGCAGCTGCAGCACCCTCGGCTTCGAAAATCATGATTAGAGAACCGGTAGAAACCTTGTCGCCTTCAGCCACTTTGATTTCTTTAACGATACCCGCCTGAGAAGCTGGTACTTCCATAGAAGCCTTGTCGCCTTCTACAGTGATCAGAGACTGCTCTTCTTCAACCTTGTCGCCAACGCTAACAAGAATCTCAGTGACTTCAACCTCATCCGCACCGATGTCAGGTACATTAATTTCGATTGCCATGTTTAATTTACCTCTTACGCGTATAGCGGGTTGATCTTGTCAGCGTCGATGTCGAACTTCGCAATTGCTTCAGCAACTACAGACTTCTCAACATCACCACGCTTAGCCAGCTCGGTCAGTGCAGCAACTACGACGTAGCCTGCGTTAACTTCGAAGTGACGACGTAGGTTCGCACGGCTGTCAGAGCGGCCGAAACCATCAGTACCAAGTACTTTGAAAGACTCAGAAGGCATGAACGCACGAACTTGCTCGGCGTAGTTCTTCATGTAGTCAGTTGCAGCGATTGCAGGCTCAGTACCCATTACCTGTGCAATGTAAGGTACTTTCTGCTCTGCTTCTGGGTGAAGCATGTTGAAACGCTCAACGTCCTGACCTTCGCGAGTTAGTTCGTTGAAAGACGTTACAGAGTAGATGTCAGAAGCGATACCGTAGTCGTCGCTTAGGATCTGAGCGGCTTTACGAACTTCGTTCATGATCGTACCAGAGCTCATTAGCTGAACTTTAGACTTATCACCCGCGTAAGATTCTAGCTTGTAGATACCCTTACGGATGCCTTCTTCAGCGCCTTCTGGCATTGCTGGCATCGCGTAGTTTTCGTTCATAACCGTTAGGTAGTAGAACACGTTCTCTTGCTCGCCGTACATGCGACGGATACCGTCTTGCATGATCACAGCAACCTCGTAAGCGAACGTTGGGTCGTAAGAGATACAGTTAGGAACAGTGTTAGCCATGATGTGGCTGTGACCGTCTTCGTGCTGCAGACCTTCGCCGTTCAGGGTAGTACGACCTGCTGTCGCACCCAGTAGGAAACCACGCGCCTGCTGGTCACCTGCCATCCACGCCATGTCGCCCACACGCTGGAAGCCGAACATTGAGTAGTAGATGTAGAACGGGATCATTGGCAGATCGTTGGTGCTGTATGACGTTGCCGCAGCAACCCATGAAGACATAGCACCCAGCTCGTTGATACCTTCCTGTAATACCTGGCCCGAAGTTGCTTCTTTGTAGTAAGAAACGATGTCACGATCCTGCGGTGTGTACTGCTGGCCGTGCGGGTTGTAGATACCGATTTGACGGAACAGGCCTTCCATACCGAAAGTACGTGCTTCGTCAGCAATGATAGGAACGATGTTCTTACCGATGTTCTTGTTCTTAAGTAGAACGTTTAGCGCACGAACGAATGCCATAGTCGTAGAGATGTCACGCTTTTGCTCTTCTAGCAGTGGCTTGAACTCTTCTACTTCTGGGATCACTAGTTCTTCAGTGAAGTTAGGCAGACGCTGTGGCGTGTAGCCGTGAAGTGCGTTACGACGAGCGTGTAGGTACTCGTGCTCTTTCGAACCTTCTTCCAGTTTCAGGTAAGGCAGGTTCTTAACGTCTTCATCAGAAACAAGGTCTTGCAGGCCTAGGCGGTTGCGCAGGTGCATAACAGAAGACATGTCCATCTTCTTAACCTGGTGCGCAATGTTCTTACCTTCAGCCGCTTCACCCATGCCGTAACCTTTAACAGTCTTAGCAAGGATAACAGTTGGACGGTCTTTGGTTTCTGCCGCGTTCTTGTATGCCGCGTACAGCTTAGATGACTCGTGACCACCACGCTTAAGCGCGAAGATTTCATCGTCAGTCATATCAGCAACCAGTGCTGCTGTTTCTGGGTACTTACCGAAGAAGTGCTCACGAACGTAAGCGCCGTCTTTCGACTTGAATGTCTGGTAGTCACCGTCGATAGTCTCGTTCATAAGCTGTAGCAGCTTGCCCGAGGTGTCTTTCGCCAGTAGAGAATCCCAGTTGTTACCCCAGATAACTTTGACTACGTTCCAGCCAGCACCTTTGAACAGGCCTTCCAGCTCCTGGATGATCTTGCCGTTACCCATTACCGGGCCGTCAAGACGCTGCAGGTTACAGTTGATTAGGAAACATAGGTTGTCCAGCTTCTCACGCGCAGCGAATGAAATCGCACCACGTGATTCTGGCTCATCCATCTCACCGTCACCCAGGAAGGCATAAACGCGCTGCTCAGAAGTATCTTTCATGCCGCGGCCTGCCAGGTACTTAAGGAAACGAGCTTGATAGATAGCAGAGATTGGACCCAGACCCATAGATACAGTCGGGAACTGCCAGAACTCAGGCATCAGTTTAGGGTGCGGGTATGAAGGGATACCTTTACCGTCTACTTCTTGACGGAAGTTATCTAGCTGCTCTTCTGTCAGACGACCTTCAACAAACGCACGAGAGTAGATACCCGGGGAAATGTGGCCCTGGTAGTAAACTAGGTCACCACCGTCCTTCTCGTTCGGAGCACGGAAGAAGTGGTTGAAACAAGTCTCATAGAACGCCGCAGCAGACTGGAAAGATGCCATGTGGCCACCCAGCTCAAGATCTTTCTTGGAGCCGCGTAGTACGATCATTGCAGCATTCCAACGGATGATCGCGCGGATACGGCGCTCAAGCGTTGTGTCGCCAGGGTAAGCTGGTTCTTGATCTGATGGGATGGTGTTGATGTAGTTGGTAGTGATACCTGTTGGCATATCTACGCCATCAAGACGTGCTTTATCCAGTACTTGCTCTAGTAGGTACTGTGCGCGCTCTACACCTTCTTCACGAACGACTGATTCAAGGGCTGCTAGCCACTCTTGAGTTTCCAGTGCGTCCACGTCATTTTTCATGACTTCAGACATGCGATCTATCCTTTCGTTGATAATCTACAAAACTTAATACCAATCGTGTGTTTTATATCCGCTGAATGAACAGATAATTATGACGACTGGTATATTGTCGCGACTGTTTACTACCCGGCTCGACGTATAATGAGCGGTACTAATCCAGCCCGTCCTTGCGTTGTTGAATCCGACGAAGAGAGCGTTCACGTCTGCTATCTTCACGCGATAAATCCAACAAGGTTTCCTCGATATAAGCCAAATGTGCATGTGATGCTTCACGGGCCTTTTCCGGCTCGCCAGAAACAATCGCCTGGACAATATTGGCTCGATGCTTTCTCACCTTCCCCACCACATCTTGGCGGCGGTTCAGGAGTTCAAAGTTTTGTAATACGTTTTGCTCCAGCAATGGTGCAAGGCTGCGGATAATGTGCAGGAGTACCACGTTGTGGGCGGATTCGGTCACCGCGATCAGGTACTGCATGACTGCACTGGCTTCGGCCTTCATATCGCCTTGCTGCTGGGCATCTTGTATCCGCTTATGGCAGTCACGAATACGAGTGAAATCTTCTTCGTTGCCTCGCAGGGCTGCATAGTAAGCAGCCAGGCCTTCTAGGGCGTGACGAGACTCAAGTAAATCTAGCTGGGTTTCCGGGTGGGCGCTCAGCAAATCCAGCAGCGGCTCGGAAAAACTCTGCCATAGTTTTTCCGTCACAAACGTGCCCCCGCCCTGACGGCGAGTCAGGAGGTTTTTAGCTTCAAGACGCTGGATAGCTTCCCTTACTGACGGGCGTGAAACGTCGAATTGCTTGGCCAGCTCGCGCTCAGGCGGCAGCTGCTGACCCGGAGACAGGGTGCCTTCCAGGATCAGGTGCTCTAGTTCCTGCTCGATGGCATCGGAGAGCTTTGGTTGGCGAATTCGTTTATAAGTCATTTTTTTCGTTATGCTTCTTGTACTTATAGCGTTTCGGATAACCCGTTAGTGGGTAAATTGGTATTACCAATTAAATTATGGAAGGAAAGTTTACATAAATAATTGAAGATGTCCACCAGCAACTTGATGGAAATCATAGAATGGAGGGGGATTTAACAAAAATTTCAACTTATGAAAACTTGTTAAAACATAGAGAACATCATTCATCAACAGTCATGAAAGGAAATATGGGCGAAAAATCGTTTAATGGTCTGACCAATTTGAAAATGACAATTTTCCACCCGACGGTCACTATTTTTCCAGCAGCGCTGTTTTAAACGCCCGCCAATCGAAGGCGATACCGGGATCTGTTTTACGCCCGGGTGCAATAAACTCGTGCCCGGTGATCCGTGAAGCATTGATGTCAGGGTAATGTTGAATAATAACCCGGGTCAGCTCAGTCAATGTATTGTACTGGGCCTGGGTATAAGGGAGGGTATCCGTTCCTTCCAACTCGATTCCGATTGAGTAATCATTGCACTTGTCACGGCCAGCAAACTGCGACACGCCGGCATGCCAGGCACGACAATCAAACGGAACGAACTGGATAATATCGCCATTCCTTCTAATTAAACAGTGAGCAGAGACACGAAAGCCTGAAATTAACTCGAAATAGGGATGTTCCTCCGGGTTCAGTTGACCGGTAAAAAGCTGCTCGATATACGGGCCGCCAAACTGCCCCGGCGGCAGGCTGATATTGTGGATCACCAGCAGCGAGATATCCTGGCTGTCTTCTCGCTGATCGTAGAAGGGGGACGGGACATGCTTAACACCTTCGAGCCAGTGGGTATTGTCGATTGTTAACATTTCTTGATACTTCCTGATCTTGTTGCCCAGCGGTACTGGATACTGCTGGCAGGTTTCACCAGCTACGGGGCAATGTCAAGCGCCTCTCCTTCTCCCGCTTTTCAGACTACGGGGAGCCGCTTTCTTGGGAACTAAGATCCGCCATCTGGGATCTCGCATCTTTTTGAGTCTCCATGTATGATCGTCGCCATAAGATCTCGGGAAACACCTACCCACTTCCCACTCAACAGCAGCTCAACCTTGCTACGGACATGTCATGACTCAGATGGAAAAGAAGCACGACAGCGAATCGCGCTTAAACTACTTAAAGCAGCAACTCCCACAAGAAATTACCCGTGCCGTCGCCGACACCTTACGTGAAGATCTGGGCGGAACGATTGATCCGACGCTCGATATCACTGCCAGCCTGATCCCGGCTGACAGCCAGGGCGTCGCCACTATCATCACCCGCGAGCACGGTGTCTTCTGCGGTCAGATGTGGGCTGAGGAAGTCTTCAAGCAATTGGGCGATGAAGTTAGCATCGAATGGCATGTCCAGGATGGCGATGCCGTCGAGCCCAACCAAACCCTGTGTACCCTGAGCGGCCCATCCCGTATCTTGCTGACCGGCGAGCGTAACGCGATGAACTTTATCCAGACCCTGTCCGGTTGTGCCACAACCGTTGCAGAATATGCCAAGCAACTGGAAGGCACCCAGTGCCGCCTGCTCGATACCCGAAAAACTGTTCCTGGTCTTCGCAGCGCGCTGAAATATGCCGTAACCTGCGGCGGCGGCTTCAACCACCGTATCGGCGTGTTCGATGCCTACCTCATCAAGGAAAACCACATCATTGCCTGTGGCGGTATTAAGCAGGCTATTACAGCAGCCAAGCAACTCAACCCTGGCAAGCCGGTGGAAATCGAGACCGAGAGCCTGGATGAACTGCAACAGGCCATTGATGCCGGTGCCGATATCATCATGCTCGATAACTTCACCACCGAGATGATGCGCCAAGCGGTGAAAATCAACGCTGGCCGCGCGGCCCTGGAGAACTCCGGCAACGTCACGCTCGCGACTATCCGTGAATTTGCCCTGACCGGTGTCGACTACATTTCAGTAGGCGCGCTGACCAAGCACCTAAAAGCCATGGACTTGTCAATGCGCTTTAAGTAATACGGTTTAAGTAACGTGCGATCAGTGATACGAACTACTGAGCACGTTATTATCAAAAAAGCAGCCAGATATCCAAGCGGCTGCTTTTTTCTGATACCCAAACGCCTCAATCTATCCCACTAGACTCTTACCACCAGCTCTCGTATTACCCCTTCCCCAAATAACCTATACATCAACAGCCCCCTAACCTGATAATTTCATTAGTAAAATTTGCGTCGGCAACCACTTACCAATATGCAACCAATGTAAGCCAATGAGTTTAAATTAAACGTAGGCCGAGTAATCACTCTTACATTATTCAACCAATTGCAACCATAAGTATGCTGAGGTCATTGTATTTCAATGATTATTGACAGAATAAGAAGGACAAGAAGATGAAAGGACAAAAAGGTTTTACATTAATAGAACTAATGATTGTGGTGGCGATTATCGGCGTATTGTCCGCATTTGCAATGCCTGCCTACCAAAATTATACCAAGCGTGCGCACGCTACTGAGATGTTGAATGCTACGACTGCAATGAAAACAGCTGTTGGTGTTTGCTTACTAAGTGGGAATGTCACGGTATCTGCAGGTAAGTCTACTTTGGACTGTTCAAGCGGAAATAACGGGGTTCCTGCAGCACAAGAATTCGATAAGGGTAATGGCGATTTCTTTGAAGTTTCATCAGATGTAACAGCAGAAATCAAAGATGGAGTTGTAACAGTCGATAATACTAAATATGTAACTGCTGAAGTTCCTACAGGCAAAGCAAAAGGCCCATTAATTGCTGGTGCCAAAGTCAGGCTAGCACCCAAATCTAATGCCCATGGCGTAGTATGGAAAATAGATTGTGATGGTAACGGGAAAGCTGACTTCTGCCCTCAGAGCTAATCAATGCAAACCAACCTCGCCTCTATCCTGCACCAGGCTAGCCTGATTGGCCCGGAGCAGGAGCAGCAAGTGGTCGATGTTGTCCGGGCAGAAGGCACCAGTGTGCCTTCTGCCATGGTCGAGCTCGGTTTATTCAGCGGCACGGAACTGGCCCGCCACCTCGAGCACATCTTTGCCATCGCACTGATTGACGTTCACCAATACGACTACCACGCATGCTGCAAAGCACTCAACCAGCGCGAACTGGTGCTCCAGCACCGGGTGCTCCCTCTGCAGGTAAACGACAATACCCTGTTTATCGGCCTCAGCGATCCGACCCAGATCGATGCCCTGGATGAATTTCGCTTTGCCACCGGAAAAAATATCGAGCCTTTGCTGCTTGAAGCCAAGCAGCTGGAAAGCGCGATCCGGCGGATTTACGGCAGCGAGATCGGCGAAAATCATCATTTGCTCCAGCACCAGCGCAGCGTGACAGATGCCGATCTGGGCGAACTGGTTGACTTAGGTGACGGCGAGTTGCTTGATGAAGCAACCGATCTCAGCCAGGACAGTGCCCCGGTTACCCGCTATATCAACCAGGTATTGATGGATGCCGTACGCAAGAAAGCTTCGGATATCCACTTCGAGCCCTACGAGGAATCATACCGGATCCGATTTCGCTGTGATGGCATCCTCCACCAGCATGCCATGCCACCGGCTCACCTGTCGCGACGATTGTCCACTCGCCTCAAGGTGATGTCGAAACTCAATATTGCCGAGCGCCGCCAGCCACAGGACGGTCGGATTAAACTTAAGCTGACACCGACGCTGGCGATCGATCTTCGGGTCTCGACCCTGCCGACACTGTGGGGGGAGAAAGTGGTACTGCGGATCCTCGACAGTTCCAGCGCCAATTTGAATATTCATATCCTCGGCTACAACGAACCGCAGAAACAAGCTTATCTGCACGCCCTGAAAAAGCCGCAGGGGATGATTTTAATGACTGGTCCCACCGGAAGCGGCAAAACAGTATCACTCTATACCGGACTAAAGATCCTCAACACCGATGAGCGAAACATCTCTACCGCCGAGGATCCGGTTGAAATCAACCTGCCGGGGATCAACCAGGTCCAGATCAACAGCCAGATCGGACTGGGCTTTGCCGAGGCGCTGAGATCCTTCCTGCGCCAGGATCCAGATGTGGTCATGGTCGGCGAGATACGGGACCTGGAAACCGGATCTATTGCGGTCAAGGCGGCACAAACCGGCCACTTGGTGCTGTCGACCCTGCATACCAATTCGGCAGCTGAAACCATCACCCGTCTGACCAACATGGGAATACAGGACTTCAACCTGGCCTCATCGCTCAGCCTGATCATTGCCCAGCGCCTCGCCCGCCGCCTGTGCAGTAGCTGCAAACAACAGCAGCAGCTTGATAGCCTGGTATGTGAACAGCTGAAAATACCGCATGCAGCCACTGTCTACCAGGCCAACAAGCAGGGGTGCGACGACTGTAACCAAGGCTACCTCGGCCGGGTCGGGATCTATGAAGTCATGCCGTTTAGCCGTGAGCTCGCCCAGGCGCTGATAGCAGGCGCCTCGACCCTCGAGCTGGAAGAGCTAGCCTGCCGCCAGGGAATGCAGACACTGCAACAGTCTGGCATAGACACACTCCGCGCAGGTATCACCAGCCTGGAAGAGCTGCAGCGGGTGCTGCATTTTAGCTAACGTTCATACAAGGAATACCGATGGCACAAGTTAGTAAAATTCGCTATTTCCATTGGCGGGGCGTTAATCAGGCAGGGAAAAAAGTCTCGGGTATTACCCTGGGCTTTCAGGAACGTGACGTTCGCACTATGCTCGGCGAACAGATGATCCAGGTAAAAAAAATAAAACGCCACAAGCCATCGACGCTAAGCAAGCTCAAAAACCAGCTCAAGCCAGCCGATGTTACGGCCATCACCCGCCAGCTGGCGACAATGATTGCCTCGGGCGTACCGGTTGTCCAGGCGCTAAAAATGATGGCAAACAGCCATAACAAGGCAGAAGGCAGAGCGGTTCTGGCCCAGGTAACCACCCAGATAGAAGCAGGGGCATCGCTGTCACGGGCGCTGAAAACCAGCTCCCCCCTGTTTGATAACTTCTACTGCGATCTGGTGCTCACCGGCGAGCAAACAGGCCATTTGCCTGAAGTGTTCGATCGCATCGCGACCTACCGGGAAAAAAACGAGTCAACACGAAAAAAAGTCATCAAGGCGATGATCTACCCTTCAATGGTTACCCTTACATCAATCGGTGTCACGATAATGATGCTGGTGTTTGTCATCCCACAGTTTGCCAGCATCTTCAGCAACTTCGGCGCCGAGTTGCCCTGGTTTACCCAGCAGGTGATCAAAGCCTCTGATTTTATGCTCGGCTACGGCATTTATCTGGCCATTGGCCTGTTAACATTTCTGTTTTTATTCATTTTTCGCTATCAGCGCTCTCGCCGATTCAAGCTGGCAATTCACCGCCTCAATTTAAAGCTGCCTATCGTCGGCAATGTTTTGCTCAAGGCGACGGTGGCAAGGTTTTCCCGTACCCTGGCCACTACTTTCAGTGCCGGGATCCCCTTGCTGAGCGGCCTCCAGTCCGCCGGTAAAACGGCCGGCAACAAATACATCGAGCAGGCTATCGAGGAGGCTCACAGCAGCACTGCTGCAGGTATGCCACTCCATATAGCCCTGCGCCAGAGCGATGTCTTTCCTGAATTGATGCTACAGATGACAATGATTGGTGAGGAGTCCGGCTCGTTAGACGATATGCTCAATAAAATGGCCGCTTTGTATGAAGATGATGTCGATAATACGGTCGATAACCTCGGTAAAATCCTCGAGCCGCTGATTATTATTTTCCTTGGCGGCATGATTGGCGGTCTGTTGGTGGCAATGTATATGCCTATCTTTAAGTTAATGAGCGTGATGGGATAAAAGCCAGTCGCGCTTAACCTAGGATCTGCCGTTGTGATCCCCTACAATACCCTGACATATTTGTATGAGATGTCTTTCATGGAACTGCTGACTTACTACCCATGGCTATTTCCTGTTTTTGCGGCCATTTTCGGCCTGCTGGTCGGTAGCTTTCTCAACGTCGTGATCTACCGCCTGCCTGTTATGATGGAAAGGCAGTGGAAAGCCGAGTGCGCCGAATGTTTCCCGGAGTTCGGTCCGGTAGAAAACACGCCTCCTTTTAATCTGAGCGTGCCCCGCTCCCGCTGCCCGCACTGCCAGCATCAAATCAGCATGTGGGAGAACATTCCTGTTATCAGCTGGTTGCTCCTCAAAGGGCGTTGCAGCTCATGCCAGACAAAAATCAGTGCCCGCTATCCGGCCGTCGAGCTTTTTACCGCCATCGTCACGGCAACCGTAGCCATTGTTCTGCCCGCATCCGAATGGGCAATCGCCGTGATCTTCTTTAGTTTTGCCCTTATTGCCCTGACCTTTATCGATCTCGACAAAATGTTGCTGCCAGATCAGATCACCCTGCCGCTGCTGTGGGCCGGTATTTTGGTTGCCCTGCTGGGCTGGGGGCCTATATCACTCACAGAGTCCGTTATCGGTGCCATGGCTGGCTACCTGTCACTCTGGAGCCTTTATTGGTGCTTTAAGCTGCTTACCGGCAAGGAAGGCATGGGCTACGGTGACTTTAAGCTCCTGGCAGCACTGGGAGCCTGGCTCGGCTGGCAATTGCTGCCTTTTGTTGTACTCTTGTCTTCCTTGGTCGGGGCGATCTGTGGCATCATCTTGATGCGTATACAAAGTTCAGACTCTCAGACCCCGTTTTCCTTTGGCCCCTATCTGGCACTGGCAGGCTGGATCGCCATCTTATGGGGTGAACCCATGCTGAACTGGTACCTAACTTCATACCTGGGATTGTAGTCATGACAATGGTTATCGGACTCACCGGCGGCATCGGCAGCGGCAAAACAACCGTTGCCGAGCGATTTGGCCGCTATAACATTGATATTATTGATGCCGATATCGTCGCCAGAGAAGTCGTAGAGCCAGGTACTCCCGGGCTTGAGGCCATTGTCGAGAAGCTGGGAACTGACATTCTGCTGACAGATGGCACCCTGGACCGCAGTAAGCTAAGACAGGCTATTTTTGACGATAACAGCTTGAAAGATTGGTTAAATGCCCTTCTTCACCCTATGATCAGGGAACAGATGAAGGCCGATATCGCGCAAGCAACGTCACCTTACTGCCTGCTGGTGATCCCGCTAATGGTGGAAAACAACCTGCAGACCATGGCCCACCGCTTACTGGTCGTGGATGTGAGCGAAGAGGTGCAAATAGCACGCACCCGGCAACGCGATCAGGTAGACGCCAGCCATGTCCAAAAGATCCTGGCAGCCCAGGCTTCACGCCAGGAGCGCCTGGACGCCGCCGACGATGTGATCAACAACAATGGCGACAGTAACGAGCTCGACGATGCCGTTTCCGAACTACATCAGCAGTATTTAGCGATGAGCCTTCACTATCAGTAACGGGTTAACCTCGGATAAACAAGTATGCTAACAAACCGCTTTGAACATCCGCTAAACGAAAAAGTACGCATTTATCTGCGTCTTGAGTATTTGATCAGGCAAATGACACATGCCAGCCAGCTTAATGATCAGTGGCAGCATCAGATCTTCTTCCGGGCCCTGTTTGATCTCTTAGAAATTCTCGATCAGATCCAGCTCAAGTCCGAGCTGGCGAAAGATCTCGACAAACAACGCACCAAGCTCAAAAGCTGGCTCAATATCGACGGGGTCGATCAATCCGCCCTGCTCGCGATTCTCGATAACATTGATTTGGCTCATCACCAGCTGATCACTGCCAGCCGACTCGGCCAGGAGATCCGCGAAGATCGCTTTCTTAGCGGTATCAAGCAGCGCTTTTCTATTCCTGGCGGCAGTTGCTGCTTTGACCTCCCAGCCCTGCATCACTGGCTACACTTACCATTGGCACACAAGCAAAATGATATGGCCAACTGGCTCAAGCAGCTTGCCGAGCTAACCGAAGCGCTCAACTTATGGCTCCGCCTGACCCGAGACTCGGGCCAGTATCAGCCACAAATCGCTCGCGGTGGATTTTTCCAGCATGATGCCGACGATGCCAGCTTGTTACGGTTGGAGATTTGCCCTAGCTATGGGGTATATCCTATGATATCGGGTCATCGCAGCCGCTTTGCCATTCGCTTCTCGCCTTTTGAAGAAGGCGCAGGCATTGCCGAGGCCATCGACTTTAAACTAGCAATCTGCTGAGGTTTATGTGACACAATCTAATACGGCGCTTTCAAGCAACATTACTATTGTTAAATGCCCGACCTGCCAATCGAAAGTGAAGTGGAGCGTGGAAAGCCCATTTCGTCCGTTTTGCTCCAAGCGCTGTCAGCTAATTGACCTGGGTGAATGGGCGGAAGAGGAAAAAGCCATACCGGGCGCGCCGGATATGTCCGATTCTGACGGTTGGTCAGAAGATATGGGCTATTAACAGGGTACGAGAATATTCGGCCCTGGGTGCGAGGAAGAGCCAAGCCAGCTCATCCTAGGGCCCAGGGGCCATAACCTATAACCCTTAATCCAAAACCAGCCGGATTTATATCCCCATCAGCTTATCCAGCACCACCTCGTTGGCTTCAGGAAACGCATAATCGCGCAAACACGTCAACTTGACCCACTCGCCAGGCTGCCCTTCCTTGCCGTAGGCTTCGCCCTCAAATGCCTTGATCAGGAAGAAGTCGAACTTCAGTAACTTTTCCGGATAGTCATGTTCAAGCGCCATAAAGTGCTCCAGCTCTGTTGCCTGAATACCGACTTCCTCGTCCAGCTCACGGATCACGGCCTGCTCGGCTGTCTCTCCCCGTTCGACCTTGCCACCGGCGAACTCCCAAAATCCTCCCTTATGGGCTTTGGCTGCACGTCGGGTAATAAAAACCTCATCTTGTTGAGCATTAAGAATGATCCCTGCCGAGATCCAGACCTGTTTCTTTTCCAAACTGATACCTGCTATCCATATCGAGTCGCCAGCGGTGCACACGAAAACCACATGTTTCCAAAGTACGCCCCTGCCCATCCCGCTTTTTATTTCTACTAAACAAAAGGCCGCTTTCGCGGCCTTTTCACTGTATCAAACTGTTTTACGGCTAATCAATTAGCTAATTTTGCCGTGGCACTGCTTGTATTTCTTGCCGGAGCCACATGGACAAGGCTCATTTCGACCCACTTTGCGATCTTCACGCTGGAAAGGTGCGCTTTCGCCACTTTCAGTGCTTTCATCGGCAATCTGGCTTTCTGCGTTCTGATGCTGGAACTGTTGACGACGAGCCAGCTCTTCTGCCTGACGGCGACGCTCCGCTTCCAGACGCTCAACTTCTTCCTGCTGCTGAACACGCACCTTGCTGAGGATCATAATGACATCAGACTTAAGGCTCTCCAGCATTCCCTCGAACAGCTCAAACGACTCGCGCTTGTATTCCTGCTTAGGGTTCTTCTGGGCATAGCCGCGCAGGTGAATACCCTGACGCAGGTGATCCATCGCAGCCAAGTGCTCTTTCCAAAGCGTATCAAGGTTTTGCAGCATGACCGTCTTCTCGAAGTTACGCAGTACCGCAGCACCGACAACCTCTTCTTTCTCACGGTAAATCTCTACAGCCTTCTCGACGATACGCTCACGCAGTGCTTCTTCGTAAAGCTTCTCTTCGGTGTCCAGCCACTCCTG
The DNA here is from genome assembly GCF_050336885.1 of Photobacterium kasasachensis. Lineage (NCBI taxonomy): Bacteria > Pseudomonadati > Pseudomonadota > Gammaproteobacteria > Vibrionales > Vibrionaceae > Photobacterium > Photobacterium kasasachensis. Next base: position 20,833 of record NZ_JAKJSH010000016.1, on the reverse strand, counting down.
AATTGGCAGCTCCATATCGAAGTCTGTTTTCAGACGCTCTTCCAGCCCAGAAACATCCCACATTTCTTCCAGAGATTGCGGCGGAATATGGCCATCGATAACAGCCTGGATCACATCTTCACGATTCTGCTCGATCATCTCGCTGATGTCTTCTGCATTCATCAGCTCGTCACGCAGCTCGTAAACCACCTTACGCTGATCATTGGCAACATCATCGAATTCAAGCAGCTGTTTACGGATATCGAAGTTACGTCCTTCTACCTTGCGCTGGGCATTCTCAATCGCCTTAGTCACCCATGGGTGCTCAATCGCTTCGCCTTCTTCCATACCCAGCTTCTTCATCATGTTGGAAACACGATCAGAGGCAAAGATGCGCATCAGGCCATCTTCCATCGACAGGTAGAAGCGAGATGAACCCGGATCCCCCTGACGACCAGAACGACCACGCAACTGGTTATCAATACGACGAGATTCATGGCGCTCAGTACCGATAATATGCAAACCACCGGCAGCCAGCACAGCGTCATGGCTTTCTTTCCACTTAGCCTTTATCGCTGCAACCTGCTCATCGGTCGGGTTATCAAGCTTGGCCACGTCACTCTGCCACGAGCCACCCAGTACGATATCGGTACCACGACCCGCCATGTTAGTTGCAATGGTTACCGCGCCAGACTGGCCTGCCTCGGCAACAATGTCAGCTTCCTTCTCGTGGAACTTGGCATTCAGTACCTGGTGCTTGATGCCTTGCTTTTTCAGAGCGTTAGACAGAAGCTCAGATTTTTCAATCGATACGGTACCGACCAATACCGGCTGACCTTTGCCGACACGCTCTTTGATGTCTTCGCTAATCGCAGCAAATTTTTCCTGCTCGGTCATGTAAACCAGATCACCCATATCATCACGGATCATCGGCTTGTTGGTTGGCAGCACAACGGTTTCCAGACCGTAGATTGACTGGAATTCGAACGCTTCGGTATCGGCTGTACCTGTCATGCCCGACAGCTTGGAGTACAAACGGAAGTAGTTCTGGAAGGTGATCGAGGCCAGCGTCTGGTTCTCGTTCTGGATCTTCACATTTTCCTTGGCTTCTACAGCCTGGTGCAGGCCTTCAGACCAACGGCGTCCCGGCATAGTACGGCCGGTGTGCTCATCAACGATGATCACTTCATCATCTTTAACAATGTAGTCAACATCACGCTCGAACAGAACATGGGCACGCAGTGCGGCATGAACATGGTGCAGCAGACTGATATTGGCTGGCGAGTACAGGGTATCGTCCTCGGCCATCATTTCTTTCTGCTTGAGCAGCTCTTCGACAAACTCCTGGCCATTTTCGGTCAGGTGGGCCTGTTTGGCCTTCTCGTCGACAGTATAGTGGCCTTCACCACGGTATTCTTCGCTGTCTTCCTGATCCTGTTTCACCAGTTCAGGGATCAGCTTGTTGATCTGGATATACAGCTCAGAGCTGTCTTCTGCCGGACCGGAGATGATCAACGGGGTACGGGCTTCATCGATAAGGATGGAGTCGACTTCATCGACTACCGCGAAGAAACGCTCACGCTGAACGCGATCTTCCGGACGGAAAGCCATGTTATCGCGCAGGTAGTCAAAACCAAACTCGTTGTTGGTTCCGTACAAGATATCAGCCGCATACGCTTCTTTCTTCGCTTGCGGCGGCATGTTCGGCACATTAACGCCGACAGTCATGCCCAGGAATTCAAATAGAGGGCGGTTAGTTTCCGCATCACGTGCAGCCAGGTAGTCATTCACCGTAACGATGTGAACGCCTTTACCCGTCAGGGCATTCAGGTAAGCCGGTAGTGTCGCCGTCAGGGTTTTACCCTCACCAGTACGCATCTCGGCGATTTGGCAATCGTTAAGCACCATGCCGCCAATCAGCTGGACATCGAAGTGACGCATACCAAATACACGCTTCGACGCTTCACGCACGGTTGCAAAAGCTTCTGGTAGCAACTGGTCAAGGTTTTCACCTTGTTCCAGACGCTCACGGAACTCAGCAGTTTTCGCTTTCAGCTCTTCGTCTTGCAGGCTTTCTAATTGAGGTTCTAGCTTGTTGATCTGATCAACAATTTTACGCAAACGACGCAGAGTGCGGTCGTTACGGCTACCGATAACTTTGGTCAGTAGTTTTGATAACATGGCGTTGCCGTTTTCTCTTTGTTATTTCAGCTTCAGTACTGGCTGAATCGCTTAATCTGGGTTTCATAACCGGGATTCCTGTCCCGCCTGAATCCGCCACAAGAATGTGACAACAGAAGCCGACACGAAAAACAATGGTTATAAATGATATTGTGACCCTCTGGTTTAATTTCAAGGGCTAGATGAAAACAATACCAATGTTTTGCTTGGGGACAGTGTTTTAGCAACAGCTGCACCCCTCGCGGCCAGGCATATCTGCCATTGCTATAGAAAACAGCCAATCATTAACCTGCATTCTATAGACTTGGTATAATATGACATATTAACGAGGTCGCCTATGATAAAAGCGGACGACTTACGACTCATATTCGAAAAATTAGAACTTAGCCCTAATTAGGACATGTCTCATGCGTGATCACCGCCCCCGAACCACCGCCAGCCTGCTTGATGACAGCCAGATTGGCAACATCCAGCAACGTGCTATCGCGCTGAGCAAACTCGACAAAGCCGTCAAACAGCATCTGGATTGCTCGGATCACTGCCGGGTCAGCAACTATCGCCAGGGTACGTTAATCATTGAAACGGCTTCTGCATCCTGGTCGATGCGGCTCAACTACGAGCGGAACAATCTGATCCGAAAATTACGCGAGCAACTGCTGCCGCAACTGGCAAGTATCGAGGTAAAGGTGAACCCGGCACTGGCCGCGATCGAAAGAAAGCAGGAAGACAAGGCGCCGGATATCGTTCAGAAGCCAATATCGCCGCTGGCAGCCCAATATTTACTGACGACGGCCAAGAACGCGCCGGACAAGGTCAAGAAAAAGCTCGAGAGGCTGGCAGCATTGGCCGCGAATAAACGCCGGGAGTGATGATGTCAACAGATAGCGCAACAGCGCCAGTGATTATTCAATCGATACAAAAACGCCGGACAATGTCCGGCGTTTTTTAATTCTGCATTTGTGCTTAGGCGAGCACCATACCCGGCTGGGCAAAGGTAACCGGCACTTCACGCTCATCTTCGAAGGTAGACCATTCATAGGCTTCCTGATCAGCCAGGACTGCACGCAGCACCTTGTTGTTCAGGGCGTGGCCAGATTTATAGGCACACATCTCGCCGATAATGTTATGGCCACACATGTACAGGTCGCCAATCGCATCCAGCACCTTGTGCGTCACCAACTCGTTATCAAAGCGCAGGCCTTCGTCATTCAGGATGCGGTAATCATCCAGAACAATGGCGTTATCAAAGCTACCACCCAGACACAGGTTCTGCGACTGAAGGTACTCGATATCACGCATGAAGCCGAAAGTACGGGCACGGCTGATGTCTTTGACAAATGACTGGCTCGAGAAGTCCAACACTAAACGCTGCTGCTCAGATTCAATCGCCGGGTGATTAAAATCGATAGCGAAGTCCAGACGGAACCCGTTGTACGGACGGAGTTCAGCCCATTTGTCGCCATCTTCGACGCGAACAGTTTTTTTGATACGCAAGAAACGCTTAGGAGCGCCCAGGGTCTCAATACCGGCAGACTGCAACAGGTAGATAAACGGGCTTGCACTGCCATCCATAATAGGGATTTCAGGTGCATCAACCTCGATAATCACATTATCGATTCCCATACCTGCCAAAGCTGCGTTTAGGTGTTCAACCGTTGAGATGCGCACACCTTCCTCGTTTACAAGGGCGGTACACAGCATGGTATCACGCACAGAGTCGGCATCTGCGGGAAAATCCACAGGCGGATTCAAATCTGTACGACGATAGATCACACCGGTATTTGCAGCGGCAGGACGCAGAATAAGCGTGACTTTACGTCCAGAGTGAAGTCCCACCCCGGTCGTTTGCACTATGCTTTTCAGTGTACGTTGTCTGATCATCTGCTCTTCTCAACTTAAATTAGCCAATACATCGGCCCATTACCGTGCAATTGCACGATAAATGGGCAAACATCTTACCACTTATTGAGCGGTAACCCAAACAATTTACGCCGGCTAGTCAGCCTGCTTGCGTAAAAATGCTGGAATATCAAGGTAGTCATGGTCAGCCTGAGGCTTTGACTTCGCCGCTGCCGAAGATGAACCTTGTTGCACATTTGCTTCGGCCGCAGGAGCCTGCTGGCTCAGCGGTGCTGGCTTAGTCTCCTCGACAGCCGGTGCTGCTGCAGCAGGCTTTTCCTGCGCAACTGCCTGGACCGGCTTAGACGACGTCACCAGAGTGATATCCGGCTTGCTCTCTTTGCCAATACCCGTTGCAACAACCGTTACGCGCAACTCATCCGTCATCTCAGGGTCCAGAGACGTACCGATAACAACCGTTGCGTTGTCTGATGCGAAGGCTTTCACTGTGTTACCCACAGTTTCAAACTCGTCAAGACGCATATCCAGACCGGCAGTGATGTTAACCAACACACCACGAGCACCAGCCAGGTCGATGTCTTCCAGCAACGGGCTGGAGATTGCCATTTCAGCGGCTTCTTCAGCACGGTCATCGCCAGTTGCAACACCGCTGCCCATCATGGCATGGCCCATTTCAGACATCACGGTACGTACGTCAGCAAAGTCGACGTTAATCATACCCGGACGGGTAATTAGTTCTGCAATGCCCTGTACCGCATTCTTGAGTACGTCATTTGCCTTGGCAAAAGCGTCCAGCAAAGTAATACCGCGGCCCAGCACTTTCAGCAGTTTTTCGTTTGGAATCGTGATCAGCGAGTCGACGTGCTTTGACAGCTCTTCGATACCCTGCTCAGCAAATGCCATACGCTTCTTACCTTCAAAGCTAAATGGCTTAGTCACCACTGCAACAGTAAGAATGCCCAGCTCTTTCGCCACCTCAGCAATGATCGGAGCCGCACCGGTACCGGTACCGCCACCCATTCCTGCCGCGATGAAGATCATGTCCGAGCCTTGCAGCTCAGCCTTGATCGCCTCACGATCTTCCAGCGCCGAGTCACGCCCCACCTGAGGGTTCGCACCCGCGCCCAAACCTTTGGTGATATCACCACCGATCTGGATCACTGTACTTACATTGCTTTTTCGAAGCGCCTGAGCATCAGTATTGACACTGATGAACTCAACACCTTCAATCGACTCACGTACCATGTGATCGACAGCATTACCGCCGCCGCCGCCAACGCCAATGACCTTAATTACCGCTTCATCAGACATTTCCATCATCGGTTCAAACATTTGTTCTCTCCGTTTATCCTGTTCGCATCAGGTTTTAAAATTCTTTTCTTAGCCAGCCACTGATTTTGGAGAAAATTCCGGATACCGAACGCTTCGGCTCCAGCTCACCATCATCAAATGTCTGACTGTCCTTTCCGTAATGCAGTAGACCTACTGCAGTTGCATAATGCGGAGCCTGAACATAATCAGTCAGCCCACTTAGCTCAAGCGGTTGCCCGATCCGTACCTGATTGCGAAAAACTCGCTCGGCACATTCAATCAGGCCTTCCATCTGTGCGGCACCGCCGGTTAGAACGATACCTGCCGCTAAATGGTGCTTCACCCCTGCATTACGCAGTTGTTCTTGTATTTCCAGCAGTTTCTGATTAACCAGCCCCAACAGCTCGCTGTAGCGGGGTTCTATCACTTCTGCCAGTGTCTGGCTCTGCAGGCTGCGTGACGGTCGACCACCGACACTCGGTACATCGACCTTCGCATCTTTGCTCACCAGCTCGCTCAACGCACAGCCAAATTTCACTTTAATTTCTTCGGCATCACCCGGAGGCGTACCGAATGCATAGGCGATATCACTGGTCACGACATTGCCGGCGTAAGGGATCACTTCGGCATGCCGCAATGCTCCGCCGGTCCAGACCGCTAAATCCATGGTACCGCCACCGATATCAACCACACAAACACCCAGTTCGCGCTCATCGGCTGTCAGTACCGCATGGCTGGCAGCCAAACCAGAGAAGATCAGCTGATCAACCTTTAGTCCACAGCGCTCGACCGCTTTTACAATATTGCGAGCCATATCGTTGTGGCAGGTGATCAAATGCACACTGGCTTCCATCCGAACGCCTGATAATCCAACAGGGTTTTTAATTCCCTCTTGATAATCAATAGCAAATTCCTGAGGAATTACATGCAAAGTTCGGTGTTCATCGCTAATTTTTACTGATTTCGCTGTATGAATAACATTATCAACGTCATCCTGCGTTACCTCTTTGTCAGAAATAGGCACCATGCCTTTTTCTGTCTGGCAACGTATATGTTTGCCGGATAACGACAAAAACACAGAGGAAATCTGGCAATCTGCCATCAGCTCAGCCTGATCGACTGCGCGCTGAACAGATTTGACAACGGACTCAAGGTCATTAACCCCGCCTTTGTCCATTCCCCGTGACGGGCTGCTGCCGACACCAATGACATTTACATTGCCATCTGGCAAGACTTCCCCAACCAAAGCACTCACTTTGGATGTGCCGATATCCAGGCCCACTATGAGTTTTTTATCTGCCGCCTTCGTCATTAGCGCACGCTCTTATAGTTATACTCACCGAACTGCCCTGGTTATTCAGAGGCTTGTTCTGGTTGTATTATTCTGGAACCACTTTCCAACCCACAGCAGCCCCGGTATCGTAGCGCAAGTCTACGTACTCAATGGCTTTTCCCTGCTGCTCTAATTCCGGATATATGCCGATAAAACGCTCTAGACGCTCCATTCGGGCTTCTCGACCCAACTCGAGCCGAATTCCATTCTTTAGCCATACTCGCCAGGCCCGGCGTTCATTCAATGCCAATCTGGCAATGTCGAACCCGGCAAGTTGTAATCTTGGTTGCATTTCATGCAACGCGGTCAGCACTTCGTGGCTGCTACCATCCGGCCCGCTTAACCCGGCCAGATGTTTCTCTGTGACCTGTTCCGCCGGTGCCTCAAACACCGCACCGTCAGTATTTACCAGGTATTGCTGGTTCCAGATTGCAGCCGGCTGGTGCTCAACCACAAAAACCTTGATGGAGTCAGGCCATTGTTTTCGTACCGACGCTCTCGAAATCCAAGGTAACGCTTCCAGAGCCAGCTGGATTTCATCGACATCCTGGGTCATGAAGCTGCCCAGGTGATCCAACTGCAGTATTCCCTGGCGAACATCGTCGGCACTCAGGTACTCAAGCTTTCCCTGAATCACCAGCTGCGATAACGGCAGCCGGTTGGCGTCTGTCATCCAGTTTAACCCTGCACTAACCAGCCAGGCGATAAAACCGATAACAAAGAGAAAAAATGCCACGCCTCCCCAATGTGCCGCCTTACCCAAAGAAGGCTGGGATACTCTTTTTAAGACTGCATCAGCCATATAACGTTTGTTTGCCCTTACCTCAATCATCATTACCCCTCTAACATCACCGGGAGGGATAACTGACGCTTGGAAAAGTCAGGTAGGAATGCACAAAGTTGATCGATTATACCGACCAACCCGTTGCTCTCCAACTATTGTTGAAGGTTTCCTTTCATATCCTGAGATCAAAACCTAATAAATGGTTATATCACGGGCACTTTGCCGCTTAAAAATGATGCAATAAATGTACCATTTTGCTTTCAACTATTGATAAGTAATCAATCCCGGCGCATTTCTGAAATATTCAGCTCCATTTCAGCCAGTTGACGGGCTATCTTGCCAACATCACCGGCGCCTTGAGTTAATACCAAATCATCATTCTGAATGATATTGGCCAACGCAGACGGCAATGCCTCGCTGTTAGGGACAAAAATCGGATCGATCTTGCCGCGTCCGCGAATAGTGCGGCAAAGTGCGCGGCCATCGGCCCCGGCAATCGGAGCCTCTCCGGCTGCATATACATCCAGCATCACCAGCACATCAACCTGCTCCAGTACATTGGCAAAGTCATCATATAAGTCACGGGTACGGCTGTAACGATGAGGCTGAAACACCATTACCAGGCGCTTTTCCTGCCATCCAGCCCTTGCGGCCTTGATTGTCACGTCCACTTCACTCGGGTGGTGGCCATAATCATCCACCAGCATTACTTTGCCGTTGCCGGACTCGAACTCACCCAGGTGGTCAAAGCGACGGCCCGTTCCCTGGAATTCTGCCAGCGCGCGAATAATCGCGTCATCTTCAACCCCTTCCTCGGTTGCCACCGCAACGGCAGCCGTGGCATTCAGTGCATTGTGCTGACCCGGAATATTTAACTCGATATCAAGCGCCGGCTTGCCCGAACGTAAAATGGTAAAGTGCCCCTGCTGGCCTTTCTGGCGATAGTTGACCAGGCGGACATCGGCATCTTCAGAGAAGCCATAGGTGATCACCTGGCGGCCAATCCTCGGCAGCAGCTCACGCACAACCGGATCATCAATACACATCACGGCCAGGCCGTAGAAAGGCAGATTATGAAGGAAGTCGACAAAGGTCTGCTTCAGCACCTCAAAGTCGCCGCCATAGGTTTCCATATGATCGGCTTCAATATTCGTCACCACACACACCATCGGCTGCAGGTGCAGGAATGAGGCATCACTCTCGTCGGCCTCGGCAATCAGATAGCGGCTGGAGCCCAGGCGAGCATTGGTACCGGCACTTTTCACCAGGCCACCGTTGACGAATGTCGGATCGAGACCTGCTTCCGAATAGATCTGGGTGGTCAGTGCCGTTGTGGTCGTTTTGCCATGGGTACCGGCAATCGCAATACCGTGGCGATAGCGCATCAGTTCGGCCAGCATCTCTGCCCGGCGCACAACCGGGATCCTCAGCTCACGTGCAGTGGCCAGTTCAGGGTTATCGGCAGATATTGCCGTAGAGGCCACGACCACACTCGCCCCCTCAACGTTACTGGCGGCATGACCAAAGAAAAGCTCGGCGCCTTTTTCTGTCAGGCGCTCGGTAACAGCGTTCGGGGCAATATCCGAGCCGCTCACGCAATAGCCTTCATTAATCAATACTTCGGCAATACCGCTCATGCCGGCCCCGCCAATTCCAACAAAGTGAATACGCTCAACGCGGCGCATTTCTGGCACCATGGTTCTGATTTTTGCTAATTGCGGGTTATCCAGTTTACTCATCACTCTGTCTCTTATTTATTTGCTAGCGACTTGATCACATCGGCAACGCGCACGTCGGCGTCAAGGATCGCTGCATCACGCGCAGCACTTGCCATCTTGACAAGCGAGCCACGGTCTAATTGGTTTAATTCTTCTGCCAGGCTCTGTGCGGTCAGATCCATTTGCTCAATCATTTTCGCCGCCCCGCACTGCACCAGGTGATCGGCATTCAATGCCTGCTGGCGGTCTTTGTGCATAAACGGGATAAAGATGGCGCCGACGCCGGCAGCCGATAGCTCAGATACTGTCAGAGCACCGGAGCGGCAGACAACAATGTCCGCCCATGCATAGGCTGCAGCAACATCATCGATAAACTCGGTTACCTTGTGAGCCGTTACTGTTTTGTCTCTGTAAGCCTGTTCGGTGGCATCGAGGCTGCCTTTACCCGCTTGGTGCCAAATGGTCACCTTGTCGCCCAGTATGCCGGCAACCTCTGGCATCGTCTGATTCAAAATACGAGCGCCCTGGCTGCCGCCCATCACCAGAATACGGATCGGCCCCTGGCGTTCGGCAAAACGCTCGCTCGGCGCAGGCAGCAAGGTCACATCCTTGCGCACCGGGTTACCGACAACCTCGGTATCGGTAAACGCGCCAGGAAACGCCTGCAACACCTTCGAGGCAATGCGCGAGAGCCACTGATTGGTCAGCCCCGCCACGGCATTTTGCTCATGCAGGACAACCGGTACACCGGAAAGCCAGGCAGCAACGCCACCCGGACCACTGACATAGCCGCCCATGCCCAATACCGCATCGGGCTGCCAGGCCTTGATATATTGACGCGCCTGTAAAATCGCCCCCAGGATCTTAAACGGTGCCGCCAGCAAGCGGGCAATACCCTGCCCCCGCAGCCCCTTCACCTTGATAAAGTCAATCTCGATACCATGCTTTGGCACCAGATCTGCCTCCATCCGGTCGGCAGTCCCCAGCCAGCGAATGTCCCATCCCTCTTGCTGAAGCTTCTTGGCTACGGCAAGTCCGGGAAAAACATGGCCACCAGTGCCACCGGCCATCACCAGCAGGCGTTTATTCTTGTTCATTGTCGTCATCATCTAATTCTTCTGCAGGACCATACTTGGCAGCGAGACGCTGCTCATGATCAATGCGTATCAATATGGCGACTGCCGTTGCCATGATAAATAAACTGGAGCCACCGTAACTGATCAGCGGCAGTGTCAGCCCCTTGGTCGGGACCAGCCCTGCGGCCGCTCCTACATTGACCAGAGTCTGGAAGGCAAACCAGAAGCCAAAGCCGAATGCCAGAAAGCCACCAAACAGCTGCCCTGACTGCAGGCATTTGCGCCCGATAAATAGCGCTTTGAAAACAAGGGAAAAAATCAACAACAGTACAACCGTCACCCCAATCAGGCCGACTTCTTCAGCCAGAACGGCAAACACAAAATCCGTATGCGCCTCGGGTAAATATTCCAGTTTCTGAATCGAGTTGCCCAGCCCCTGACCCAGCCAATCTCCGCGGCCAAAGGCCATCAGCGACTGGGTGAGCTGGTAACCGCTACCAAAAGGATCCTCCCACGGGTCCATAAACGAAGTAACCCGACGCAAACGATACGGCTCAAAAACAATCAGCAGGGCGATTCCCATCATCGCAGCTGCCAGCATCGCCAGAAACTGCCATAATTTGGCGCCGGCAATAAACAGCATGCCGACGGTGGTAACGAACATAACGACGAATGAGCCCAGATCCGGCTGCTGCAGCAACAAACCGGCCAACACAGCCAGCACGACCAACGGTTTGATAAATCCAAAAAAGCTATCGCGAACCTGATGGTACTGGCGGACCAGATAACCGGCCAAAAAGATAAACAGCGACAACTTTGCCACCTCTGCCGGCTGGAGGTTAAATATCCCCAACGGGATCCAGCGAGCAGCACCATTAACCGACCGTCCGACGACCAGCACGGCAATCAACGACAAAATCGAGACCAGCAGCATAGGCACACTAAGCTGTCGCCAGCGTTCAAGCGGAATTTGCACCATGAAACCGGCTATCACCAGCGAGCAAGCCAGAAAAAAGCCGTGACGCAGGGCAAAGTAGAAAGGCATATCGGTCAGTCGAGTTGCAACAGGCACGGAGGCAGATGTCACCATCACCAGTCCGGTCACCATCAATGCCAGTGCAATCCACACCAGCTGGCGATCATACATGCTAGGTGCCGCCGGCCTTGTCAGCCATTCGCCGAAAGATGCGCAATTCTCTCTGAACGCTCCCAGCATCAACTCACTCCGGCAACTTTGAACTGCAGCTCGGTCGCCAGCTCGACAAAGGCATCGCCCCGGGCCATAAAGTTCGGGAACTGGTCAAAGCTGGCACATGCAGGCGATAACAACACCATATCACCAGCCTGAGCTGTTTCTGCCGCTATAATCATTGCCTGCTCCATGGTCTCGACCGATAACGGGGTTTCAACAAGCGGGGCAAACTGATAGCCGTCCCGCCCATAACAATATAACTGTACATCTAAGTCAGCTAACACGGGCTTAAGTTCAGAAAAATCCGCCCCTTTGCCATCGCCTCCAACCAGCAAATGCAGCTTGCCGGATAGGTTCAGTCCTTTTAGTGCCGCCAGCGTACTGGCCAGATTGGTTGCCTTCGAGTCGTTCACCCACTGGACATTATGGTAGCTGGCCACCAGCTGGCACCGGTGAGCCAGGCCGTTATATCGCTTTAATGCCCGGCATGCCGCCGAATGTTCAATCTCTACCGCATCGGCCAGTGCCAGTGCCGCCAGGCTGTTGGCAACGTTGTGACGGCCAACCAGGGCAATCTCCCGGGTTGCCATCACCGACTGCTGTGATACAGCAAGGTATTCCTCGCCATCAATGCTAATCAAGCCATAGGCTTCGGAATCAAAGCCAAAGCTGGTTATCTCGCCGATAAAAGCCGCAGGGCGGGTAGCCAGATCATCACGGTTAAACACCGCTAGCTCGGCATGGTCAAAGATCCGCATTTTGGCCCGGCTGTAGTCTGCCAGACCGTTGTAACGATCCATATGATCTTCGGAAAGGTTGAGATAGACCGCCGCCTTCAGCTGCAGTGAAGAGGTGGTTTCCAACTGAAAACTGGATAGCTCAAGCACATAGAGATCATGATCCTGCGCCAGCATATCCAGGGCAGCAAAGCCAATATTGCCGCCGACCCCCACATTGACCCCGGCTTCCCTGGCCATTTCACCGACCAGGCTGGTAACGGTACTTTTTCCGTTCGAGCCGGTGATTGCCACAACCGGCTTGTTAACCGCCCGGGCAAACAACTCGATATCGCCAACTATCTCGATGCCCGCCTTTGCGGCTGTCACCAGCTCAGGGGTCGCCAGGGCGATACCGGGGCTGGCCACGATCATATCTGCGGCCAGCAGCCAGTCCATGTTCCAGCTCCCGCTGCATAGTGCAACCTGCAGCGGCAGCTTATCTTGCCCAGGCGGTGTCGGACGGGTATCGATCACTTTAATATCCATCTCGCCCGGTTGACGCAGCAGGTGGTTGACCACCGACAGCCCGGTCATTCCCAGGCCGATAACCACAACCTTTTTCACACCGTCTAAGCCATTCATTTAACGTACCTTCAGAGTTGCCAATGCAATCAGAACCAGCATCAGGGTAATGATCCAGAAACGGACAATAACCCGCGGCTCCGGCCAACCCTTGAGTTCATAATGGTGATGGATCGGCGCCATACGGAAAATACGCTGACCACGCAGTTTGTACGAACCGACCTGCAGGATCACCGATACGGTTTCCATCACGAATACACCGCCCATAATCACCAGCAGTAGCTCCTGACGTACCAGCACGGCAATCGTCCCCAGCGCCCCGCCCAAAGCCAGCGAGCCCACATCGCCCATAAAGACTTGTGCCGGATAGGTGTTGAACCAAAGGAAACCCAGACCTGCACCAACAATTGCCGTACAGACCACGACCAGTTCACTGGCATCTTTCAGATAAGGAATATGCAGGTAGTTGGCAAAGTTCACGTTACCGGTTGCCCAGGCAATGAATGCCATACCGGCCGCCACCATGACCGTCGGCATGATTGCCAGCCCGTCAAGGCCATCGGTCAGGTTTACCGCGTTACTGGTACCGACAATGACAAAATAAGTGAAGACAATATAAAACAGGCCCAGCTGTGGCATCACATCTTTAAAAAATGGAACCACCAGCTGCGTTGCCACTGTGTCCTGACCATGCACATACAGGGCAAAGGCGACACCAAAGGCAATCACCGACTGCCAGAAGTACTTCCAGCGCGCGATCAGGCCATCGGTGTTCTTACGAACGACTTTGCGATAATCATCGACAAAACCGACGGCACCGTAGCCCAGCATGACGGTAAGCACCGCCCAGACATAAGGGTTAGACAGATCAGCCCACAGCAACACAGTGATGGCTATCGCCGCCAGGATCATGATGCCACCCATCGTCGGCGTACCCCGCTTGCTAAAGTGCGACTCAGGGCCGTCATGGCGTACAACCTGGCCGATTTGCAGCAGTTGCAGACGGGCAATCAGACGCGGACCAATCCACAGCGAGAGCAGCAATGCCGTCAGCACACTGACAATCGCACGGAACGTCAGGTACTCAAACAGACGGAAAAAAGGGAACGTGGACTCTAATAAGTCAGCTAACCAGTAAATCATTATGCATTTTCCTGCAGCGCGGCAATAACGTCTTCCATTCGGGAACTACGTGCTCCCTTTGCCAACACTGTAATTTCAGTATGTTGTGAATTAAGTTGTTGATGATGCAGCTGTTCCTTCAGCAAGCGGATCAGGGCTGATTTATCATCAAAATGTTGTCCGTGATTCATTTCACTAACCACGGCACTGGCCTGGCCAAATGTCAGCACCTGATCCAGCTGTTTGGCCATGGCATACTCAGCGACTTCGCGGTGCAGGGCTGCACTGTCATCGCCCAACTCTGCCATATCACCGAGCACAAACCAGCGCTGGCCCGAAAAAGTCGCAAGCAGATCAATCGCAGCCTTCACCGAAGCCACACTGGCATTATAGGTATCGTCGATGAGGCGAAGCCCTGAACGCGGCGAGGTAATATCAACCCGCCCCTTGACGTTTTCCACCTCTGCCAGCCCTTGCCTGATCTGCTCCAGTGTCGCTCCCATTGCCATACTGAGCGCAGAAGCGGCCAGCGCATTGGCAATATTGTGGGCACCCGGCAAGGTCAGCTCGACAGGCACGTCACCGTCAGGGGTGCGCATTGTAAAACAAGCCCGCCCCAGACTGTTAATAAATATGTCACTAACCGAGAAATCAGCATCAGACTGGGTGGCAGAGAAAGTCACCACCCGATGACTGGCCAGTGCAGGCTGCCACATAGCCAGTTCATTCGAATCAAGATTAATAATGGCCGTCGTCGCAACCTCGCTGTCTTCCCGACCAGGCGCAAGGCCTTCAAAAATCTCGCCTTTGGCCTTGGCAACCCCTTGCAGCGAGCCGAACCCTTCAAGGTGTGCGGCAGCCAGGTTGTTGATCAGCGCAACCTGTGGTTTCACCAGTGTCGTGGTATAGGAGATTTCCTTCTGGTGGTTTGCACCGAGTTCAATCACTGCAAATTCATGTTCAGGCTCCAGGCGCAACAGCGTCAGGGGAACACCAATATCATTATTAAAGTTGCCGCCGGTCGCCAGCACCTTGCCTTTCTGGCTCAGGATCGCGGCAACCATTTCTTTGACCGTGGTTTTGCCGCAACTGCCCGTCAGTGCCAGTGTCTTCAGGCCATATTGCTGCTGCATTCTGGCCTTGAGCCAGGCTCCGAGTTGTCCCAGTGCCAGGCGGGTATCTTTAACCACCAGTTGTGGCAGCTCAATGGGTAAGTGCCTGCTCACTAACAGCGCGCCAGCCCCGTTATCCTTGGCTGCCTGGCAAAAGTCATGGGCATCGAAACGCTCGCCCTTGAGCGCGATAAACAGGGTCTGATCCGCAATCTTGCGGGTATCGGTTGACACATCGGCAATGATCGCATCACTACCTATCAGTTCAGCCTCAAGTACTTCAGCCAACAGTGAAAGCTGAACTTCAATCATGCATTATTCTCCAGTAGTTCCTCGACAGTTTCGCGGTCGGAGTAGTGAATAGTCCGGTCAGCAAGGATCTGATAATCTTCATGGCCCTTACCGGCAACCAGCACAATATCGTCTGCCCCGGCATGGGTCAGTGCCCACTTACAGGCGGCATGGCGGTCATGGATCACAGCAGCTGAATCCGGCTGTTTCAGCCCGGCCTGCATATCCGCCATGATAACAGTAGGGTCTTCACTGCGCGGGTTGTCGTCAGTCAGAATGATGTGATCTGCCAACCGCTCTGCGATCTCAGCCATCATCGGGCGCTTGCCATTATCACGATCTCCACCGCAGCCGAAAATACACCATAACTTTTCGCGACAGTGCACGCGTAGAGCCTGCAAAGCTTTTTCCAGCGCATCTGGGGTATGAGCATAATCAACAACCATCATAGGTTTGTCAGGCTTTTGAAAAACTTCCATTCGGCCAATCACTGCTTGCAGCTTTGGCGCAGTCTCAATCAGGCGCGGCAAAGCGTGTCCGGTGGCCAGCAGGGTCGCCAGCGCCAGCATCAGGTTCATCACGTTAAATGAGCCAACCAGCGGTGCCGTAAACTGTCCGCCCCCCCATGAGGAGTCAAAACAAACGGTTACACCACGGGTGCTATATTCCACCTGTTCAAGCCACAAGGCACGGCCGGCATGCCCACTCAGACGGGATTTATCACTGACAACCGCTACCGCTTCCGGCAATGTGAGCAACCACTCGCGGCCAACCTCGTCATCGGCATTAATAATTGCAGTGCCTGAGTTGTGGTCGGTAAACAGGGTTTGCTTAGCCGCGGCATAAGAGGCCATATCACCATGATAATCAAGATGATCCCGGCTCAGGTTGGTAAAGATGCTTGCAGCAAAATCAAGAGCCTTGACCCGCCCCTGTACCAAGCCATGAGAAGAGACTTCCATCGCGGCAAAATTGGCACCATCTTCAACCAGCCCCGCTAGTACCTGCTGGATTTCAATCGCACTACCGGTGGTATTTACTGCAGGTTTCAACTGCTGCAGCAAACCGTTACCGGTTGTGCCCATCACCCCGGCACAATAGCCAAGCTGCTCGGCCCACTGTGCCAGCAATTGGCTGATAGTGGTCTTGCCGTTGGTTCCCGTGACAGCAACAAGCTTCAACTGCTCATCAGGCTGGCCATAAAGACGACGGGCTATCGCCGATAACTGCTGTCCAAGCTGGTAAAGGTAAACAATCGCAACCCCGTTCTGGCTTGCCACCGTCCCGTTGTCGGAGCTCTCGTCAGCCTCCGCCAAAATCACAGCCGCGCCCGCTTCGATTGCAGCAGGGATAAACCGCCGTCCATCCACCGCATGGCCGTTAACCGCCACAAACATCTCACCGGTACGTACCTGACGGCTGTCCAGTGTCATCCCGGTTAACTTTATATCGGCAAGCTCGGCAGGCAGTGCTGCCACCCATGGAGACAGCAACGCTCCCACTTTATTATTCTGATTAAGTACCGGCATGCGCATTGCCTCTGTTATTGACGATATTCAACTGTTCACCTGTTCCTGCATCCGGTGGAACATTCAAAATCTGAAGTGCACTTTCCATCACTTCCGAGAAAATGGGTGCCGCAATGGCGCCACCGTAATATTTGTCACCCTGTGGCTCATTCACTACAACCACCATCGCCAGGCGAGGATTGCTGATCGGTGCCAGTCCGGCGGTCATTGCAATGTATTCATCGCTATATCCACCCGCCGCCGCTTTCTTGGCGGTACCGGTTTTCGCCCCGACGCGATAGCCCGGTACGGCTGCTCGTTTGGCGCTGCCCTCTTCGCCGGTTACCATCTCCAGCATATTCAGCAACTTGCGAGTATTTTCTACCGAGGCAACCTGGCGTCCCGGGACAACATCTTCCGTTTTTAAGATCGACAACGGGCGGTTCACGCCCATCGCCCCAAGCGTGGCATAGGCGCGTACCAGCTGAATCGGCGTCACGGAAATCCCGTACCCGAAGGCCAGTGTTGCCCTTTCAAAATCCGACCAGCGACGGCGATCCGGGAAAAAGCCCTGTGCCTCGCCTATCAGGTTGATCCCCGAGGCATCCCCCAGACCAACGCTGCTGTACATGCCCAGCACCGCATCGATCGGCATCGCCAGGGAGAGCTTGCTGACCCCAATATTACTGGATTTCTGGAGGATTTTGGCCAGATTGGCCTTACCGACCCGGGACACGTCCCTGACCCGGCTACCACCGACCTGCATCAGGCCGTTACCGGTATCGATAATGGTATCTTCGTCAGCCACGCCATTTTCCATGGCAGCCAAGACCACAAACGGCTTGATTGTCGACCCCGGCTCCATGGCATCGGTAATGGAGCGGTTGCGCATCCTGAAGCTCTGTAGCTGGTTGCGGTTGTTCGGGTTATAGGAAGGGGCATTGACCATCGCCAGTACCTCACCGGTACGTACATCGACCATCACCACCGTGGCTGAGGTCGCCTGATAATCGGCAACCGCCTGTTTCACGGCACGATAGGCAACGGCCTGCAAGCGCTGGTCGATACTGAGGGTCAACGGCTGACCCGGCTCGCGCTTCTTGAGGGAAATATTTTCAACGACCCGGCCATAACGATCTTTGCGTACCGTCCTGCGACCCGGTTCACCGGTCAGCCAGCCATCATAGGTACTTTCGACACCTTCAAGGCCATGACTGTCGATCCCCGTCACCCCTATCAGGTGAGCACTGACTTCGCCGGCGGGATAAAAGCGGCGAGATTCATCTTTCAGGCCGACGCCGGGCAGCTTAAGCTTGTTGACATAGGACGCCATCGCCGGGCTGACCTGGCGCTGGAGGTAGATAAAGCGGCGCTTTTTGTTTTTTTCAAGGCGGGCAAGCAGCTTCTGGCGATCCAGTCCAAGGACATCCGCCAGCGCGAACCAACGTTCCGGTACCTGGATCCCCCCGTTTTTATAGATTTGCACCGGATCGGCCCAGACGGCCTGAACCGGTACACTGACAGCAAGGTGTTCATCGTTACGATCGGAAATGATCCCGCGGGCCGAAGGCATGGCCTTGACCCTCAGCGAGCGCATATCGCCTTCCTGTATCAGCTTGCCCGGCTCCAGCACCTGAATGTAGGCCGCCCGGCCAACCAGGGCAACCAAAGCCAATACAACGCAACCGCATATAACACCAAAGCGCCACGGAATAAAAACCGGTGGCGCTTTTTGGCGACGCTGATTCTTTGATTGCTGGCGCTTAAATATATTCATCAAACCTATTACTGTACGACGACTTCACTGTCTCTGGAAGGGCGATTCATCTCAAGCTCCTTCTCGGCCAGTCGCTCGATCCGACTGTGTTCCGACAGGGAGTTTTCCTCAAGGATCTGATTTCGCCATTCGATATCCAGCTGATCCCGCTCAATCAGCAGCTGCTCCTGCTGGGCGATCAACTGGCGTGAATGATGGGTGATCAATACCACCCCCAAGGCAGATACAAGCACCAGAACCAGCAGCACCGACGGTACCCGCCCTACCGACACGAGATCCCGTGCGATCAGGCGAGCCAGGCTCTCTGTGGGTTCCGGTGCCGAACTCATACGCGCTCAGCCAGTCGCAACACTGAACTTCGCGAGCGCGTATTATCACTAATTTCTGACTTCGACGGCTTGATGGCCTTACCGACCGTCTTCAAGTCGGCCGTACCCAGCGCCTTGATCTGATCTTCGGTCAGCGGCAGGCCTGCCGGTACTTCCGGCCCTTTGCTCTGCTTGCGAATGAAGCGTTTTACCATCCGGTCTTCCAGCGAGTGGAAACTGATCACGGACAGTCGGCCGCCCGGAGCCAATACTTTAACGGCGCCGTGCAACGCCGTATCAATCTCTTCCAGCTCACTGTTGATGTAAATACGGATAGCCTGGAAACTACGGGTTGCCGGATGTTTATGTTTGTCCCTGAAAGGGGAGACCTCGGCAATCAGGCTGGCCAGCTGTGTGGTACGTGTCAGCGGCTCTTTCTCCGGGTTCTCGCGGTGCGCGACAATGCCACGGGCAATGCGCTTGGCAAACCGCTCCTCACCAAACTCTTTCAATACCCAGGCAATATCGTCGGCGTCCGCCTCTGCCAGCCAATCGGCAGCAGAAACACCGGAAGTCGGATCCATCCGCATGTCCAACGGGCCGTCACGCATAAAGCTGAAGCCTCGCTCGGCATCGTCCAGCTGCGGCGATGACACGCCAAGATCCAACAGCACACCGTCTACCCGGCCGATCAGATCACGCTCTTCCATATATTTAGCCAGGCCTGAAAACGGGCCATGGATAATCGTAAAGCGCGGATCATCAATTTTCTGTGCTTCGGCAATCGCCTGCGGATCGCGGTCAATACTGTATAGACGACCATTTTCACCGAGCTGAGATAAAATCAATCGGCTGTGTCCACCACGGCCAAAAGTCCCGTCGACATAAATTCCATCAGGTTTAATAGCCAGACCGTCTACAGACTCTTGGAGTAAAACGGAAACGTGCTCAAATTGTTCAGACATAAAAATAAGTTCAGCTGTAGTGAAAGCCAACCAAGGATGTCCAGGTATGCTGCGACAACCTCAGCCTGAAAGTGTATATTCAGAAGGAAAATAACCTTGCCAATTCATAGCATTAGGTAATTAAGCACATTTATTTATCGTTAAAAACGGCTTTTCCCGCAAAATCCCACCGCAAAGTGTACGTATGAGACAAAAAAGTTGTCAAGCGAGAGCCCCGATTTCTGACAAACAAATAATAATGCTATATGGAGGTTTTACATTGATACTAGGCAGATACGGGCTAATTAATTCAATTTTGTGAAATTGAGCCCTAAAACGATAAAAGGTGATGCCCGCTTTGTTTCCAAAGCATGGCACCACCTTCTATGCAAAAAGAGGGGAGTTGGCTGATGAGCCGGGTTCTGTCCCGCTTACGCGGTGGTAACCATTCATCTAGGCCTGCAATCGCTCACAGGCTCAAGCAACCTACCCGTCCCCAACGCGGGCCACGCCATTAGGGACCTATTTGGTCTTGCTCCGGGTGGAGTTTACCGTGCCACGAACTATTACTAGCCGCGCGGTGCGCTCTTACCGCACCCTTTCACCCTTACCTGTACTCGCAAGCGAGCCATCGGCGGTTTACTCTCTGCTGCACTGGTCGTGGGCTCACGCCCCCCAGACGTTATCTGGCACCCTGCCCTATGGAGCCCGGACTTTCCTCCCCCCCGTCAGTCTCCCAAAGGACATCAACGAGGCAGCGGTTACCTTAGCCAACTCCGGCGACGGATTGTATAGGACTCGGGTCACAGTTACCAGTGAAATATCCCACAACAAGCCGAAACGGTCGAAAAAGCTACCGAAAGCGGGTAACTAGGAACGAGTTTCAAGTTGGTACCTTTGGCCCAGCAAGGTGGCGAACACTAAAGACACGCTGCTATTGCTCCTCCCCCTTTTTCAAGGGGGAGGCTGGGAGGGGGTAGCGATAGTTTCAAGCAACGGCAAAGGCTGGTCATTTCGCATAACCCCACCCTAACCC
>NZ_JAKJSH010000015.1:0-159021 GCF_050336885.1 Photobacterium kasasachensis | reverse complement strand
CCTTGGTGAGCCGTTACCCCACCAACTAGCTAATCCCACCTGGGCTAATCCTGACGCGAGAGGCCCGAAGGTCCCCCTCTTTGCTCCGAAGAGATTATGCGGTATTAGCCATCGTTTCCAATGGTTATCCCCCACATCAGGGCATATTCCCAGGCATTACTCACCCGTCCGCCGCTCGCCGCCCATAAACGCACCCGAAGGATTGTTTATGTCGCTGCCGCTCGACTTGCATGTGTTAGGCCTGCCGCCAGCGTTCAATCTGAGCCATGATCAAACTCTTCAATTAAAGTTTTGTTGGCCGCTCTTGTAAAAAGGCGACCGGCTCAATGAATACTGTTAATTCATTACCGAAGTAATGAATGAATTGACTGTGCTCTTATTGGCTTTCACTTTTGAAAAAGTAAAACAAAACAGCTCAAGGCTGTACCAACTTGAATTGGTCACTCAGTTCATTGATATAATCTTTTTTGACTATTCATTTCACGAGTGCCCACACAGATTGCATGGTCAAATTGTTAAAGAACAAATCCGATACGTTGCTGGCTTAAGTCGCCGTGCTCCGTGTCGGTGAGGCGGCATTATAGAGACTTCGATTCCGTTGGCAAGGCTATTTTTGAAATAAATCACTAAAAGCAGCTCAAGCGAACAACAAACAAACAACAAGCCGTAATCTGCGCAATTTTGACTCAGGAAACAGCTTTGTTTCTCTTTGCAATGCTTTTCCTCGTAACGCCTAGTCTTGATTTTCTTTAGCAATCGCAAAGCGAATGGCCAACGCACCAATTCCAAACAGCACAAAAGGAATCGCTGCTGCGGTATATTCCACCCAAACCTGCTCTGCCAAACTTTTAGCCAGTAATAAGTGCCCAAGCACTAACAACGCAGCGCATACAACAGATACGGCAAGCAATTTGATTTCAGGGTTAACAATTCGGTTTAGCATGATCCCCAGCTCCTTGTTCGGTAGAGCCGTAATAGGAACACAGTGACAATTAGGTGACGTAGAACAGTTAAGGCTATAAACAGTTAGAACAGTGACTTTTTTAGTTTTGATCACACAGCTCAGTTAAGTACTGCGCCAATTGACACAAAGCGGCTCTATTTTGTTCATTCCACGGGTAGGCACAATTAATTCTCATGCAGTGCTTATATCGCTGATCCCCAGAAAATAATGTTCCCGGTGCAATACTGATTCGATAGTTATCCAGTAATTCAGTTAATATCGCGGAGGTATCAATGTTCTCCGGCAGCTCCACCCATAAAAAATATCCACCTTCAGGCCTTGTCACTTTTGTCCCAGCAGGAAAAAACTGTTCGATAGCCCCCAGCATTTGTTGCTGCCGTTGCTCAAGAGTACGCCGAAGCCGACGGAGATGATTATCGTACCCCCCATGTTGAATGTACTGAGTCAATGCAAACTGGTTGGGAGCCCCCACAGACAGAGTCGACATAAACTGGAGCTCTTCAACCTGTCTGGCATACCGTCCGGCGGCAACCCAACCGACTCGAAATCCGGGAGCTAGGCATTTAGAGAAAGAGGAGCTGTGCAATACCACCCCCTTTTCATCCAGAGCCTTAATTGGCAAAGGCTTCGTTTTGCCGAAATACAGCTCGGCATAGACATCATCTTCGATAAGGGGGATATCATTTTTAGCCAGCAAGTCGTAAATCGCTTGTTTCTGCTCAGCAGCCATAGTCGCCCCAAGGGGGTTTTGAAACTTACTCATCAGCCAGCACGCTTTAACATCATTGGTTTCGATAGCAGCCTCCAAGGCTTCAACCGACATACCTTTCCGGGGATGGGTAGGGATTTCAACGGCTTTCAGCCTTAACCTTTCAATTGCCTGAAGGGCGCCATAGAAAGCAGGAGATTCAACCGCTACCGTATCTCCCGGTTGAGTCACGGCAGCCAAGCTCAACCCCAAAGACTCCATCGCGCCTGATGTAATGACGATATCATCGAGGGACACCTGTATCCCATCTCTCAAATAGCGCTGAGCGATAACACGTCTTAGCTCCAGGCTTCCCGGAGGTAAATCTATGATGCCACTATTAGTCGGCATGGTTTTAATTGCCTGAGCCAACGTTCGCCCCAATTGCTGGAGCGGAAACAATTCAGGATCAGGAAAAGCCGATCCGAAAGGGATCACATCAGGCCGCTTACAGGCCCGAAGCACTTCAAAAACATGCCGATTGATGTGTATAGACCGATTCACGACCTGCGGTGTCGCCTGTTCTGGCTCAGACAATCGATTAAAGTGGGCTGCAACGTAATAACCCGCTTTTGCCTTAGCGTATATCCAGCCTTCGGCCTCCAAATGCTCATACGCTTTCAGTACGGTCATCACACTGACAGACTGGGCCTTGCTCATCACTCGGACAGACGGTATACGCTCACCGGGCAACCAAATCTTTTGCCGGATCTGCTCTTTGACATTTTCAATTATGACGCCATATCGGCTATTGGCTGATCGCGATGACAAAATCCCTATTCTCTCTTTAATTTCGTTGAGTGCTGCAACGCAAATACTAGCGACTTACCGTGCGGCTGTCAGAGCCTTACGGATAATTTATCTATTAACTGTGATGAACGATGAAAATCACCTGTTATTTCTTATAGAGGACACTCTTAACATAAATATTAACACCCTTAAAATACGTATATATTCCAATTCAGAGCAAAGATTATCAACCACCTCCGACCAGTGATATATAATGCTATAATTGAACTACTCAACAGCTATTGCACCCACCCAGACCCAGCTCTACAGATATAGATATCGACAAACATTAATTTCACGAAATTCATAGCTTTACACAAAACCCATGCCGGTTTCACCATTTAATACCGGACGAATAATTACATGATACTTTTGCAATAGCGTTTTATTGCTACCAGCGTGTGAATTAGTATTGATTCCCTCTAATCATAAGAAGACTACGTATATTTCATGTGGCAACTCGGATCGCCATATCGAAATTCGCACAGGGAATGGGGCAAGTCATGAAGTTTAACTTGATGCTATTTAGTATGGTATCTGTATTGATATCCAATGGCATACATGCTGAAGAACAGGTTCAGGATGTTCCCGCACAACAAAAAAAATGGGGAGCGTCTATTGGTATTGATTACAGCAGAAATGGTTACGATGACGACCACTATTTAGCCGACCGTAATCTGGCACTTACCGCTACGATTAAGTACTACCTAAATGCCAATACAAAATTCACAGCCATTGCCTCTGGTCGACACAGCTACGACGGTGAAAGGGGAGAATTTTGGAGCGATATTTGGTTAACAGCGACAAGATATAATATTTGGAACCCGACTGACCATCTTGCGATGTCAGCAGGTTCACGCATTCTTATTCCAGTATCAGATGAGTCAATAAAAAACGACCTTAATACTGCAATACGCGGCAATGTTAAAATCTCTTATTCACTAGACCATATTATCGAAGGGCTTCTGGTTAGCGACTCAATTCGTTTACGTAAAAACTTCCACCAATACACAACTGCCGGCGGCCATCCACTCGAAGAGTATCGAATCAGTAATTTATTGTCTGTCGAATACACACCGAACAAGTGGTTTTTCAGCACTAACTTTGTGAGCTCCAAATCGTGGAGCTATCGTGGAAAAAGTTACTCGCCAGAACTGACTTACTCAGCCGAACTGGGGTATCAGTTTAACGATGAATTTAGCCTGGCAACAGGCATGACGAATAGTGCGTCATATTACGACCCAGACAGGGGTCCGAATCCAATCGAAAACCTATTCGATCTCGAAAAACCCACCTACTACATCACATTAAATTACGACCTTTAATCATAATAATTTGGTGAGCACAACATGTATAAGAAATTAGCCATTGCAGCTATGGTGAGCATTGCGCTCTACGGCTGCGGAGCTGAGGAAAGGAGCTATGACACTCTTCCTCGCGCACAAGAACAAATAGCCAAAAACACCTTAGATACCGAATCTCTCTGGCTATATATGCCCTCTACGGGCGCAGCCCCTCGTTATGCAGTCACCCAGCGTGGCTTTTTCCAGGGCACACCAAAACTAGTCAAACTTCGCTTTGATAAGACCAATGGTATTGTAGCAGAGGAAGTCGATCGCGATACCATCGAACCAGGTAAAGAAAGTCAATATGCGAGCGTCATTAACCAGGCACCAGTATTAAAAATTCCAGGGACATTCCAACAATACCGGTGTGCTGAAGATGACTATGACGAATGCACCAACAAAGAAGAACTCAATGAGGATGCCGACCTAAACTGGGAAGAGACTACCCACTTTACTCCTGATTATGCTGGCGTCGAGTCTTTAGCTGTTGATACAGTTGATGCTTGGTGGACTGCCGATAATGTTGAGGAAACAGCAGAGCCTCGCGTAATCAGTTCGACATACGATGCTAAAACAGGTGTATTAAACGTCGAGGTAGAACGAACCTTTACTGCAAGCCCGGATGATGCCTACGATTTTGGTGGAAACTTAGAAGACCTATCATTTAAAACTCGTTTTTTCTACTCCATGGTACAACTCGACAAATTAGCGAGCGATGATTACCAAACAGTTTTCTATCCGGGCCGTGATGTTTCAAGATTTGGCTTCTTCAAAGACGAAAAGAAACAGCGTTCACTGACAGGAGAAATTGGGTTACAAGGGCAAAAATTTAATCTACTCCACCGATTTAACCCAAATAAGAAATCGATTGATTACTATTTAAGTGATAGCTATTTCGATAAAGCAGGCAAGTTCTACCTCGACATTACGCTCGAAACGATTGATCAAATGAACAAAACGTTGGCCGGTACCGGCGTTCCACCGATCAAAATCGTTAACCCAACACAAAAAGCGGGCGTTCATACCGGCGATTTACGCTACAACGTACTCAACCTGATCACAGAACCGGTAGACAACGGCCTGTTGGGTTATGGTCCGTCAGCTACCAACCCACTCACAGGCGAAATAGTTCATGCTCATGTTAATCAATATGCTGGAGTGATTCGCTCAACCTCACGCAGAATGTGGAATGAACTTGCTAAATATTATAATCGCGGGGAAATCGAGCGCCCAGATTCATTTATTCCTGAGAGTAGTTCAGATAGTGATTCATCCTCAGATGCTGATAGCGGTTCCACTTCAACTGGATTTGGCGGCCTGGAAAATAGCTTCGTCAACAACCGCCTGAACTTGCCAGCAGCCACCAGTCAACAGGTTCCCGTTCAGTATGAGCCTCAGTTTATAAATGATGCCCCACGTTGGCTTTCACCTGATGAGCAAGACGCAAATAGCTTCAGCAAAGGAGTGGCTAATTATCAAAAACAACTCAATAAGATGGCTGAGCAAAATATGTATGCAGCCGAATTTATGTGGGTCAGCACTAAATCAAAAGGATTAATCAAGGGCATCGATTATCTTGCAGGCGGATACTTTGATAACAGCGACCTAGATCAAAATGCACCGGACTACGCAAACAAAGCCAATAAAAAGCTGAAAAAATGGAACCAGTTGTCACAGGATCAACAGCAAAAAGCCAGTGATGCCATTAGTGCACACATGTTTAAGTCAACGCTGGTTCACGAATTCGGACACAACCTTGGCCTTCGCCATAACTTTATGGGCTCTGTCGATAAAGATAACTTCTACCATCAGGATGAAGTTGCCAAGTTTGGCTATGACAAGGTACCAGCCTACAGCTCCGTAATGGACTATGGAGCCTCCATCTTTGATGAACTGCCAATCTACGGTAAGTATGACATCGCAGCATTAAGGTACGGTTATAGCCGCCAAGTAGAAGTCAACCAGCCAGGTACAGACGAAGGGACGACAACCACTAAACTCGTCAGTCTTAAAAACATTGATGATAACCTGCGAAACAACCATCAGGCCTACCCATTAGGCGTTCTCGATCAGTTGCAAAAGAACCTGACGGCAGTCTCTCCAGATGCTCAAGTTAAACACTATACATATTGCACCGACGAGAACGTAAGCAGTACAACCACCTGTAACCGCTTTGACGAAGGAACCAATATACTGGAGCTAACCCGGTTCCGGATCCAGAAATATTGGGATAACTACGATTTGGTTAACCGCCGAGACGGACGAGATCAGTTTTACGATTTTAATCTGTTCTACTACACGGTCAATCGCTTGAATCAGTTCAATGAGATTCGAGAAGTTGTTGAAGACCTTGGAGAAATGGACTATCAGCTTGGACAGTTAAGAGGAGCAGAAGACAGCTACGGTCAAAATGTTGCCAATTACTATACCGACAACTGTACTCGCGCCTACACCCGCAAGAACTTACCTAAAGGCGCCCAGCAGGTCTGTGATACCTTTGACGCTGCAATGGAAGCGGCAAACTTCTTCGTCAAGGTCATGAGTACCCCGGACCAAGTGTGTGAGCTTGAAGTGACACCATCAGGACAACAACCTATCAATAGATTTGTTGCCCTGTCTGATCTTTGGAGTAGCTATGGCCCTAGGATCCAGCATAAAACGACGCTACCTAGATCATGCTTTGACCCAGACTTAGTCGCCGAAATGGCTGGCGGATACGATAACATCAAAGTCCTTTCCGAAACTCGGGACGGTCGCTCACATGCCAATATGCGAGCTAATAACCCTTATCAGAGTTCAGCCAGTGCCGTTGACCTGTTAGGTATTTGGCCGGACAAGTTGCTGGCAGCACAGATGTTGGTCAAGCGAGGCGATAATACTGTCAACAGGGATAAGTCCAATATGGCTCTGCTTGATGTGTCTGACCCTCGCAGCGGTACCCAGGGAACACCAATAAAAGTACAGGCTTACCTCGGTCACCTTGGCTTTGATTACGATAAATACCCAGCACCAATCTTCGTAGACAAAGATGGCAACCGCAAAGCGACCGTTAAGCCATACCGACCAGATATCAAACGTGCGATTGATGTTCCCCCCTACTTATCAGGGCTAAAGCGTTACTTCCAATTATCTCGGACGACAGTAACCCCGACGTACTCAGCACTACTTCACAACTTGGTTGCTTTTGGTACAGTTCAAGAATATGGCCTGTCCGACAGTTCACAGTACTTAATCGATGCCATTTCTCTGAATCGACCTGGTTCGGATCTCGATATGGAAAATGGCTTCGAATTTAGCCTAAAAGCCAAAAAATATGCTGTAACACGCCGTAATCGCATTGGATTGCATATGGCTGAAAAAGCGTTGTTGATTAACGGCAAACAGGATGAACTTACCAAACTGGAAAATGCTCATTCAACTACCAAGCAAAACCTGAAAGCATACGGCATAAGAAGCCTGAACGACTTCACCCTGTTTATGCTGCGTGATACTGAAGCTGTGGCACTACTGAAAAAGACGCCGTATTTCGACTCTTTATTCCGTGGGACAATCTTCTCTCCGGCCAAGTTTACGCTTGATGAGGCAAAAAACTGTTACTCACTAGCAACTGGCAGTAGCAGATGCCATAGCAAAGATGATCTGCATGCAGCCTGGAATGCTATCCGTAGCTATAAAGATGAAGACCCTGAGTATCTGGAGGCCTTATTAAGCAGTGCCGATATCTACGCAACCAATATTGCAGAAGCTATCACTCAGCAGCCACAAGATGCAGAGGTTTACGATATCGATCCTGAAACGATCTGGCTCTGGACAACCAGAGAGTACATCCAGTACCGCTATGCATTAGAGCAGCTTCCTGTACTGTAACTTAACTACTAAGCAATCCTCGACACTCCCCGGGTATCAGTGATACCCGGGGATTTCGACTCACCGCGACTGAACAAATACAGGCCATATCACGGATGCATGACCGACCATGAATAACTCCAAACAACTTACGTTAAAGATGCAAAGGAGCTTCCCTTGCTAGCCTACTTTAGCCGACGACTGCTACTGATAATACCTACCTTTATTGGCGTCACCCTGCTTGTTTTTGCCCTGACCCGCTTTGTTCCCGGCGGCCCGGTTGAGCGGATGATTGCTCAGATGCAATCCCAGTCAATGGAAAGCGGGGGCGGAAACCAACAAGGTTCACAAACCCTGTCAGATGAACAAATTGCCGAACTTAATGCCTTCTACGGTTTGGACAAGCCGATATTCGAGGCCTATACCGAGTGGCTGGGTAAACTGGTGCAACTTGATTTAGGCGAATCCACCCGCTATTACGAACCGGTATGGGGCATGATAAAAGAACGGCTCCCCGTATCATTATTCTACGGTTTAATGACCTTTCTGATCAGCTACCTGATATCAATTCCGCTCGGGATCCTCAAGGCGATGAAACACGGATCCCGGTTCGATAATGTCAGCTCGGTGATGGTGTTTATCGGTTATGCCCTACCAAACTACGTCGTCGGGGTATTTCTAATTTCATTCTTTGCATTCCATCTAGACTGGTTCCCAATGGGCGACTTCGTTAGTGATGATTTCGACGATTTACTGTGGCCGGACAAAATTGCCGATCTGTTCTCTCATGCCGTCCTTCCCCTGTTTTGCTACATCATCGGAGACTTTGCCATCCTCACCATGACGATGAAAAACAACCTGTTGGAAAACCTGGCAGCAGATTACGTCAAAACGGCCATTGCCAAAGGGCTACCATTCCAACAAGCCGTACGTAAACACGCCCTGCGAAACAGCCTGATCCCGATAGCCAGCCATCTGGGGAATGTTGTCTCGGTATTTGTTGCCGGTTCATTCCTTATCGAGGTGGTCTTTAATATCGACGGTATCGGCCTGCTGGGATACGAATCGATCATCGAGCGCGATTACCCGGTTGTTATGGGGATCCTGGCGATGTCTTCCCTGCTGTTGATGTTCGGTAACATCCTCTCGGATATGTGCGTTGCCATTGTCGACCCTCGGGTTAAATTCGGGAGCTAAACCATGCCGTTAAATCCACTGACCAAAAAGAAACTTAACCGCTTCCGCTCCATCAGGCGAAGCTACTATTCCTTCGTGCTCCTGACGACCCTGGTGCTGCTCTCCTGTGTTGCCGAGCTTCTGGTTAACAGCCGGGCTCTGGTTGTCTCCTACCAAGGCGAGCTGCACTTTCCGACCTACTCTGAGGTAAAAACTGGTGAGATGTTCGGCCTTGATTACGGCTACGAAGTGAATTACCGCCAGCTGAAAAAATCCTTTGCCGAAGAAGGGAAAGGGAACTGGGTACTAATGCCTGTTATCCCTTGGAACCCGTACGAGCAGGACTTCGACGGCATGCACTACCCGCCCAATCCACCTTCGCTGGAGAGCCAGCATTACCTGGGCACCGATGAGTCAGGGCGTGATGTGCTTGCCCGCCTGATTTACGGTTTCCGGATCGCTATCTGGTTTGCCATGCTGACCCTGACACTCTGCTACACCATTGGCGTGCTGATTGGCTCATTGATGGGCTACCTCGGCGGCAAATTCGACCTGGTGATGCAACGGGTCATTGAGGTGTGGTCGATGGTGCCCTTCCTCTACGTCATCATGATCATGGTCTCGATTATCCAGCCAAGCTTTTTCCTGTTCGTTCTGATTAACGTTATGTTCGGCTGGATCAGCATTACCTGGTACATGAGAACCATGACCTATAAAGAAAAAGCCCGGGAATACGTTATGGCTGCCCGGGCTCAGGGAGCGGGCCTGTGGCGGGTGATCGTCAAACACATCCTGCCTAATACCATGGTCATGGTGATCACCCTGGCACCGTTCGGCATTGTTGCCAATATCACCACACTGACTGCACTGGACTACCTCGGGCTAGGACTAATGCCGCCAACCCCGAGCTGGGGTGACTTGCTGCAACAAGGTAAATCAAACCTGGATGCCTACTGGATCATTGGCTCGGTTGTGATGGCTATTGTGTCGGTTCTGACCATGGTGACCTTCATTGGCGAAGGTGTCAGAGAAGCCTTTGACCCGAAAAAATACACCCGCTACATCTGAGCTCTGAGCACACAATGCTCGTGACAGATAACGGCTCATACAAACAACATTAAACGGTAGCAAGGCAGCTACCGAGATCATAAATGTATGGAGAAACAATGAGACAATTTTGGATGGCCTCTCTGCTCGCAGTCATTACGGTACTGTGCCAGGGCAAGGGGCTGACAGCAGAGCTCCCGTCGGGCCTGAATTGGATTTCCAATCCGGAACAGCCACTGTTTGCCGACAGCCGGGCCAAAGCAGGCGGCACTTACCGGTTACATATTTCAAGCTTTCCGCTGACGTTGCGCACTATCGGCCCCGACTCCAACGGTAGCTTTCGGGCCTTTTTGCTCGATGGCAACCCGGCTCTACTCCAGCAGCAGCCGAACACCCGACAGTTTTTGCCGGCTATTGCAAAGGAGTGGGCCTTTGGTGACGACCACAAAACCCTCTACTTTCGGATCGATGAAAATGCGCGCTGGACCGACGGCGAGCCAATCACCAGCCGGGATTTCGCCTTTGTATTCGACTACATGAGAAGCGAGAATGCCAAGGCGCCATGGTACAAAGATTACTTCACCAACAAGGTGGCGGGGATCACTGTCTATGACAACTATACCTTTGCCCTCCACTCCGCCGATCAACTGGCTGACGATGAGCTGATCATGCGGCTAAACATCATGCCTAAACCGGCGCACTTCTATCCGGGCGGTCAGCTTCCGAACGATTTCATCCGTCGCTATAACTGGAAAGCCGAGCCGACTACCGGACCGTACAAAGTAGGCAAAATTCGCAAAGGCCGAGCTGTTCACTTGGTGAAGGTTGATAACTGGTGGGGGTACACCAACCGCTACTACCAGCACCGCTACAACGTCGACAAGATCATCATCAAGGTGATCCGTGATACTGATATTGCCCTTAAGTATTTTGAGCGTGGTATGCTAGATGCCTATTACATGGTCTTTCCGTCCCTGTGGCACAACAAAGCCAAGGGGCCGCTCTATGATAAGGGCTACATTCAGAAGTCATGGTTTTACAACCAGTACCCTCAAGGTGCGGCCGGGGTATGGCTGAACCTTCAGGCGCCATTGATGGATAATGCCGATATCCGTCAGGGTATTGCCCATTCTCTAAATGTCGAAAAAATGATTGATGTCGCCCTGCGCGGAGACTATGCCCACCAGCAAAGCTTCGGTTCTGGTTACGGCGACTACGATAACCCGGACATCAAAGCCAAGAAGTTTGACCCGGCACTGGCCGCCGAATATTTCAAGAAGGCCGGGTTCGACCACCTGGACAGCGACGGCACCCGCATCAATGATAAAGGTGAACGCCTTGCCATCACTCTGACCTATCTGAGCAAGATGCACACAGCCCGTGTAGTGGTGCTGAAGGAAGAAGCCAAAAAAGCCGGCCTGGATCTTGAGCTCAAACTGGTTGACGGTGCTACCGGCTTCAAGTCACTACTTGAGAAAAAACATCAGGCAGCCTTCCTGGGTATGGGCACGAGCGCACTGCCTGTTTACTGGCAGTACTTCCACTCATCAAATGCACATCCACAAACCAATAACTTCACCAACTATGCCAACTCTGAGATGGACAAGTTAATTGAGGCGTTTGACACCGAATTTGATGTCAGCAAAAAGGCGGAGATATCACGGCAAATCCAGCAGAAAATCGCTGACTGCAACTGCGTGATACCAACCTATTCGGTGCCGTTCTCCCGCGGCTCACACTGGCGTTATGTCAAGCTGCCGCAA
This sequence comes from Photobacterium kasasachensis, assembly GCF_050336885.1. Classification (NCBI taxonomy): domain Bacteria; kingdom Pseudomonadati; phylum Pseudomonadota; class Gammaproteobacteria; order Vibrionales; family Vibrionaceae; genus Photobacterium; species Photobacterium kasasachensis. The sequence continues at coordinate 147,342 of NZ_JAKJSH010000015.1, read as the reverse complement.
GGCCTGGGCACTGCATTGTCCCGCGATATTCTCGATGCCAGCAAAATGGAATTCGGCCTGTTCTGGATTGACCTCGACGAGAAAAGAGCAACCAAGGAAGCACTGGATGACGATAAGTCCTTTGAACCTGTCACTCTCATCGACAAACGTTTTATTCAGGGGTAAGGAAGGTACCGAACTATGAGTTATAACAATAACGACATCCTGACCATCAGGGATCTGGAAACGACCTTCTCAACCGATGAAGGGGATATTAAAGTACTGGACGGCGTCTCATTCAGTGTCGCCAAAGGCAAAACCATCGGGATCGTCGGAGAGTCAGGCTGTGGCAAAAGTGTCACCGCAGCTTCCATTATGGGCCTGCTGCCCCGACCTTACGGCAAAGTGACCTCGGGCTCCATTACCTATGATGGCACCGATCTGGTCAGCATGGCCCCGGAAGATCTTTACCGCACTCGCGGAGCACGAATCTCAATGATTTTCCAGGATCCAATGACCGCCCTGAACCCTGTGCATTCAATCGGCCGCCAACTATGTGAAGTCTATGAGCTACATCGACCAGAATATTCCAAAACCGAGCGCAAGCAGACTGCGATTGATATGCTGCAACGGGTCGGTATTCCAGCAGCCGAGCAACGCTTCCATGTCTACCCTCATGAACTTTCCGGCGGAATGCGGCAACGGGTGATGATTGCCATGGCTCTGGCCTGCAAGCCGGACATCCTGATAGCAGATGAACCGACCACGGCTCTGGATGTCACCGTTCAGGCCCAGATCCTGGAGCTGATGCGCTCCATCCAGGAAGAAAACAACATGGCCATTATCTTCATTACCCACGATTTGGGCGTTGTTGCCGAAATGTGTGATGAGGTGGTAGTGATGTATGCCGGTCGGGTTGTGGAACAGGCGGATGTATTCACCCTGTTCGAATCTCCCAAGCACCCTTATACCCAGGGGCTACTGCGTTCGATTCCGCGTATCGAGGATAAACCGAAAACCAAACTGAATACCATCCCGGGCTCTGTCCCCCACCTAAAAGAGATGCCGTCTGGCTGCCGGTTCCGTAACCGTTGTCACTACCAGACCGATGACTGTGGCGAAGCCGTACCGCAGCCACAAACGGTGTCACAAAAGCACTTCGTCAGTTGCCTGAAAATAAACGAGGTCAACCATGCCTGAAACGATTCTTAAACTCATCGATTTGAAACAGCACTACGCACTGCGAGGCTCGCTGTTTCGCAAGCCCAAATACGTTTATGCTGTCGACGGTGTGTCATTCGACGTCAAGGCAGGCGAAACCCTTGGTCTGGTAGGTGAATCAGGCTGCGGAAAAAGCTCTGTCGGGCGAACCCTGCTAAAACTTCATGAGCCAACAGCCGGGCAGATCATCTACAACGGACAAGACATCACTCACCTGAGCCCGTCAGAAATGGTATCCCTGCGCAAAGAGATGCAGATTATTTTTCAGGATCCAATGGAGAGTCTTAACAGCCGTCATACCATAGGCACCATCATCGCTGAGCCGTTTGAAATCCACAACATCGGCCTGCCGGAAGAACGAGAAGCCTGGGTCAAAGAGCTGTTGCAGAAAGTCGGGCTGCCGGTATCTGCGGCCAACCGATATCCGCACGAATTTTCCGGCGGGCAACGCCAGCGGATCGGCATCGCACGGGCAATCGCACTCAACCCGAAACTGATTGTCTGCGACGAAGCGGTATCCGCACTGGATGTTTCGGTACAATCGCAGATCATCAACCTGCTGCTTGATCTGCAAAAACAGATGAATCTGGCTTTGGTCTTCATCGCCCACGACCTATCGGTCGTCCGCCACATCTCAGACAAAATCGCCGTGATGTACCTGGGGCGAATTGTCGAACTCAGCGATACAGAAACACTGTTTAGCAATCCGCAACACCCTTACACCAAGGCGCTGATCTCAGCGATCCCCATCCCGGACCCGCGTCAGCGCGGCAAAAGAGTCATGCTGGAAGGCGATGTACCATCACCGATGGCTCCTCCGCCAGGGTGTCACTTCGCATCACGATGCCCGCAAGCTGAAAGTATGTGCCTAAACGCTTACCCTGTATTGACTCAAAGCAGCGAGCAACAGCTCGTCGCCTGTCATCAGGCCTCATCAACCTGAAGTGGCTTGGCGGTACTCACTAAACAGGGGGAGACCTACGCCCCCTGTTCTTCAAAGTCAGCAATAGCGTTTTTGACATCCTGGAGGAAAGAGTTTGGCAGTGACACTATCCCATCAGAAAAAGCAAGCGGCTGATGCTGGGTGACGAACAACAACACATTACGGAGCAAATCCTGACTAGTCGCATTATTTTGCATATTCTCGCTGTGATACTTGAGGACTTCTTTTGCCAAGAGTTTGTTCAAAGCTTCCAGCTGTTCCTCCTTTAGATACATGCGAGAAAAACCAACCCTGACGCAGTTCGGGTTATCCAGCGCCTGCTCTTTAAGGATTTCCTTGTATTTCTGGCTCAGCTTGGAGTCATCGGAAAAACGGTAATAATAGGGGCCGATAAGCTGAATCTTGTTGTCATCTGCAAGCTTAACCAGCCCTAACATCTCCAAGGCCCGCAGATAGGCGTACGTCGACGTATTGTCCAGGCCATACTTTTTCTGCATATGATCGTAACTGTCATGATGGCGCAGGTGGCGAAGCTCGCGGTAGAAGTCATACAGTTGAGGGAACTGGTAAAAAACCTCATCCTGGGTATGGCTAAAGAAGTTGTCGTTGTCATGCTGCAGCTTAATAGCCAGTTTCTGCAGCTCTTCCAGGGTAGTATCCGCCTCCATGCAATAATCAAGCAGCTTCTCAAGAGTAATACTCGGGCTGTATAAGTGGCGCTTGAACGTGGACAGGGGGACACCAAGCCGATCGGCCAACTCCTTATAAGTTAACCCCTTGGCTTTAATGACACCCCGCAATGCCGCCAGTAAATACTCAGGATTTGCTGCTCGCATACTACTACTCTCCTGTATTGTTATTTTGCATATCCTGTTATTAGTAAAGGATGTTTCAGGTTTGGCAAGCGGATTCTGTGAATTTTTCTCTTCCGGGCACGATTTTTCACCCTCAAAAGCGTGTTCAATGCCACAAAAATCAAAAAAACGAACAACGTTCTGGCAAGAGTGAGAGGAAAATAAAGAGTCAAAAACAACAAAGCCCCAGCTTTCGCTGAGGCTTTGTCATATGGGATATGGTGCCCGAGGACGGACTTGAACCGTCACTCCCGAAGGAAACGGATTTTGAATCCGTCGTGTATACCAATTTCACCACTCGGGCAGGTGCCGTCTATTATACGTATACACAATTGATACACAATTACTTTTCTTTAATCTTTGCTCAAAGAAAATGGGGAGCGGTCGAGAAAAGCGAGTAACGCCGTGAAGCCATGGTTTTCGTTAACCGCTCTTTTGCCAAATCCACTGCCGCTTCACGAGGTAGCATCGCCTGCTCTGACATGCGCTTTAACACCAAAAGTGTGTTGTCTCTCACTTTATGCTCTATCGCTTCAAAAGCAGCTGCTTGTGTCGAACCGTGGTATTCCATGGCAGCACAAATTACCCCACCAGCATTGGCGATAAAATCCGGGATACAGAGCACCCCATGCTGATGCAAATACATTTCTGCCGCCTGAGTACAAGGAATATTCGCCCCCTGAACAACAATTTTGGTATTCATCCGGTGAACATTGTCTTTATGGATCACATCGGGCCTTGCCGCAGGGATCCAAATGTCACAGTCAACCTCGACAAGATCATCACTCGGGATCTGAACGGCATCGCGATACTCAGTAACAGGTTTACCTTCCGCTTTACAGGCCATGAGCTTTGCTACATCCACACCGCCTTCATTGACAATGGCTCCTCTGGAATCAGACACACCTACCAGCAACGCTCCCTGCTCGACTAAAAAACGGCTCACGTGCTGACCTACGGCACCAAACCCCTGCACGACAAAGCGAGAACCACGGACTTTGAAGCCACATTCCTGCGACACGATTTCGACAGCCTGAGCCAGTCCCCACCCTGTGGCTCCCAATTCATCCAAAGGAATGCCGCCTAGCTCTTTGGGGAGCCCAACCGCCCGGCCAACCTCATCGCGTATCCAGGCCATACACTCTTCATCCATTCCCATGTCCGGAGCAAAAATATAACCCTCTTCATTGCGCAACCCTTGGGCAAAAGCCCGTACCAATATCTCTTTATCCTGCCGGTTCATTTTGGGATCGGCGCAAATAACCGCTTTGCCTCCTCCGTGCGGCAGACCTGCAGCAGCATTTTTAAACGTCATGGCACGGGCGAGGCGGAGGCACTCTTCAGTCGTAACATCAGGAGCCATACGAATACCACCGATCGATGGTCCCAAGGCAATATTATCGATAACCAATACGGCCTTTAGATCCACTGAAGGTTCGTAAAGGTGAATGGTTTTAAATGGTCCGAATTGGTCGGAATATTGAAAATTAGCATCCACGTCAGTACCCGCCAATGATGATTAGCCATGTATAAAACATAGCTATAATTGGCGCCATTCGGTGGCGTAAAGTCAGAAAGAAGTATCTACGAAACCAGGTTAACCGCTTACCAGCTCGCGTTTTTTAACACTGTTACGAATGCGTAATTCCGGCTCGAAATGACGCTGTATACAGGCATCCTGTTGATTGATTTGACTCATTAGCAACCCAACCGCAACCTGCGCCATGTCACTAATAGGAAAGTGGACGGACGAAACGAAAGGGTACATAGTCGCACATAAATCGATACTATCGAAACTGATCAGTGAAAGCTGGCGCGGGATCTCGACATGGTGCTCATGGAAAAACTGCAGTGCCCCTTGCATCATTTCTTCACTGCAAGAAAACAGCGCAGTCATCTCCGGCGCCGTATGATATAGCTTTTGTGCGGCAAGATAACCACTTTCACGGCCATAGTTACCCTCAACCGTTAGCCGAGGATCAAGTGCTATTCCTGCATTTTTAAGCGCCTGTACATAGCCTTGATATCGTTGATTACAACTGGCGCGATTGCGCGGACCTGAAATACAGGCAATGTCGCTGTGCCCTTGTTCAACCAGGTAATCAACGGCCATCTTTGCAGCTAGGCTATGATCAAAGGTGATACACCGCGATTCCAAACCTTCGACGACACGATCGAGCAGGACAAACGGGGTAGGCTCTTGCGCCAGTTCCCGAAGTTCATCATCACTTAAGTAGCGACTATTCAGGATATAGCCTTCGCAACGGAGATCATGAAAACGGCGTATCGCTTCACGTTCGCCATCTGCACGGCGATGTCCCTGGGCGGTGATCAGAAATTTATCATGTTGATCCAGCTCTGCCTGGACCTGCTCCATCATTTCGCCAAAAAAACCACCGGTATAATAGGTTACCAGCAAGCCAGTCATATTTGATGAAGCTGTGGCCAGTGAACGGGCAATCGCACTCGGACGGTAATTTAGCTCGGCCATTGCGCGTTCTACTTTCCGCCTGGTATCCGAGCGGAATTTCCCCTCGCCGTTAATGATCCTCGAAACCGTTGAACGGTGAACACCCGCCAGGGACGCCACATCTTTAATACTTGCCATGGTTACTGTACTACCTCTAAACCTGTTGAGTAATATGATGCCCGAGAACCAACTTCACTTTCACCACCATACCCCACGACTATAGTACCAAGCCTAATTCACATAAAGATGCTGACAATAGGTTCGATCACAAGAGCCCGATAAAAACGTAAATTACCTACCATAAATACGAATACAATAATCTTAACTTACGAAGACAAAATGGAATAATCACTCACTGTAACGCCAAGTTCATCTAATGCTTCAGACAATTTGCTATCGGTCAGGATATCAAGCTCTTTGGCCCGATAGGTATTGTAAGAGCTAACATCAATGAGAGCTTGATCAACATACGCCGGATGGACCATGATTTCCAAAACATCACAGTTGCCACGATGCCTGTTTATTATCTGTAGCACCTTATCCTGCGATATATTCTCGCCATAGAAGCTGTCATCAAAGGCATAGCGGCAGTCACTCCGCGCCTTGCCATAAAAACCCGTCGCCCTCAGTGGAACCTGGTAGTCACGCGCGATTTCTTGCACAATGGGCAGGATTTGCGGATGCATATGCGCATGGTGATGACTGTCGATATGACTAAGGCTAAGCCCGGTCTCATTAAAGCGGGAAATTTGTGCAATGACCTCATCGGCAATCAGCTGCTGCGAAAAATTACGTTTTCGCCAAAACCCTTCCTTCACCTCAAACAATCCATCATCGCCGACCAAAAAAGGAATATCGGTTAGCGGCGCTCCGGCGGTAAAGCGTAAATGAAGCCCAACCTTCAGCGCTGGCGCTGAGGGGACCAAATCAACTGCATGCTTCTCTGCCTCCATACCTACCATTAGCGTTGTTGAACGTACAACACCAGACTGGCACGCATCAACAATTCCCAGGTTGACCCCAGGTGTCAAACCAAAATCATCGGCATTAAAAATAACATGCATAACAACCACCTAAAAAGAAGAGCAGCCGCCTGTTTTCACCTGGCACACTGCTCTTTAGTTTTATACTACTGATTAAATTGCGGCAGATAATCGTGATTCGTGTTCAAAATATCGTCAAAAATTGCTTTCGCTTTGCTGATATCAGGAACCAAAGGATTATTCGCCAACGCCATAAGCCCCTTGTCATAATCACCCAAAACGGCAGCCTCAACGGTAAGTTGCTCATAGGCTTTCACCTGACCAATCAAACCAATCACAGACGGGCTCAGCTCTCCAATCATCAATGGTCTGGCACCCCAGCTTCCAACCACAGAGCTGCACTCAATCACGGCATCATCAGGCAACGTCGCAATGGTTCCGTTATTGCGTACGTTTACTACATGGATCGTCTTGAGATCGTTATAGATCGCATCAACCAGATTCAGCGATGCATCAGAGTAATAAGCACCGCCTCGCTTTTCCAATTGCTCTGGTTTTTCTGCAAGACTTTCATTTTGATACAGCTCAAACAGTTCTTGTTCCGTTTTCATCACCTGCTCTGCACGAGTTCCCTCGTTTTGGGAAGATTCCTTTTCTTCCGCCAACATCGCATCAGTCTGATAGAAATAACGGTGGTAAGGGCATGGGATCGCCCCTAGAGCTTTAAGAAATGCCGGATCCCAAGGCTCTTCAAAAATATTCTTCATGCTGAAGTTGGCACCATCACCGACTTTTTTCAGCACTTCTGCAGTAATATCCTTACCATCAAGCCATGCGCGGTGGGCCCATACCAAATGGTTTAACCCTGCACACTCAAGCGACAGCTCTTCCGGCAAGCAATCCATCATCTCGGCAATCATCATCTTCATCGAGACGGGGACATTACACAATCCGATAGTTTTTACTTTGCTGTATTTCTGAACCGCTTCAGTCACCAGCCCTGCCGGGTTGGTGAAGTTAAGCATCCAGGCATTCGGGGCAAGTTCCTCGATATCCTTACAGATATCCAAGATAACAGGAATAGTCCGAAGTGCTTTGGCAAATCCACCTGGTCCCGTCGTTTCCTGGCCAATCACGTCATATTTTAATGGGATACGCTCATCATTCGCGCGAGCCTGTAGACCACCGACACGAAACTGAGTCATGACAAAATCAGCATTTTCTATTGCTGCCCGACGATCCAGCGAGGCTTTAATCGTGATATCAGCTCCCGCCTTTTCAACCATCCTCCGGGTCAGTGCCTCAATAATCTCGAGCTTATCCTGTCCAGCCTCGACATCGACAAAATGCATTTCTTTGACTGGCACACGGTCAAGCCTTTTCAAAACACCCTCAACCAACTCCGGCGTATAGCTGCTGCCACCGCCGATGATGGCCAGTTTTAGAGGTGATTTAGTCATAATCCATCCCTATTTATTTAGACATGTTTTCGTACATAGATACCATTTCATTGGTTAGCTCATGCGCCAAGATAGTCGTCATCAAGTGATCCTGGGCATGTACCATCACTAATGTCATCTTCACCTTACCTTCTCCCTGATCGGCTTCAATCAACTGAGTCTGGGTTAGGTGGGCACGGTTCAGACAATCTTTGGCTTGCTGTAGCAGCTCTCTGGCCTGTTCCAGTTCCTGCTTCTTCGCCTTGGCCAATGCCTCAAAACACAAGCTTCGTGCTTCACCTGCATTGACAATGATTTCCATAACAACTGCTTCCTGGTCCATTTTTCTCTCCTCGTGTAGGTAATAAAGGGGCTACGGATAAACCCGTAGCCCAAGTACGAAATTATGCTGTCGCTGGAGTGCCTTCAGCGGCCTCCTCTTTAGAGCTATCAGCAACTTTCTTCTCATCTTCAAGCAACTGCTTCTCGAACATCTTGAAGAATGGTAGGTAAATAAGCAGGTCAATAACCAGAAGAGCCACAACCAGGAACACAGGTGCCAGTGTCCAGCCCGTACCCCAAGATGCACCGATAATTGCTGGCGTTGTCCATGGTGTTGTTGCTACACCCATACCAACAAGCCCCATCTTGACAGCTGTGAAGGCAATGATTGCATTCACAATTGGAGCAAGTAGGAAAGGAACAAATAGCATTGGGTTCATTACAATTGGCGCACCGAAAATGATTGGTTCGTTAATCTGGAAGAATCCAGGAACCGCACTCATGCGTCCCAAGCTGCGCAGGTGAACTGAGCGGCTAAATACCATCAAAATAGCCAAGGCCAAGGTTGCACCCGAACCACCAATGAAGATATAGAAGTCCCAGAACGGCTGAGTCAGTAGGTTTGGAATAGGCTCGCCTGCAACAAACGCTGCAGTGTTAGCGCCAATGTTGGTCAGGAAGATTGGTGACAGCAGACCAACAACGATTGCAGCACCATGAATACCAGCAAACCATAGTAACTGTGACAGTAGAAGCGCACCGATAATGGCAGGCAAAGTATTTGATGCACTAACTAGCGGTCTGAACAGATCCATCACCACATCAGGAATCAGCATACCTGACTGAGCCTGAACAAATAGGCTTAACGGGTACAGCGTCATGAACACAATCAAGACAGGGATAAGCATCTCAAAACAACGGGCAATTGCCGGTGGAACCTGTTCTGGCATTTTGATCGTGATGTTGTGTTTCTGCAGGAAGCGAACTAGTTCGACAGCAAAGAAAGCTGTCAATACTGCAGTAAAGATACCCGTTCCGCCCATGTGGTTTGCAGGTAGGGCACCATCGGTAACAGGTGCACAAATCAGCAAGAAGCTCATTAGCGACAAACATGCACAGGTAATACCGTCCATCATATAGGCGCGCGCCAAACTATAGGCAACACCCAAAGAGACGAATATCGTCATAATGCCCATCGACATATTGTAAGGCATCATGATTGCGTCAAAATTATTAGTCGCAAAATCTAGCCAAGCTCGACCGAATCCATTCGTTGTATCTTCAGCAAACGGGGGAAAAGCAAATATAAGAATAAAACTACCCACAATAATAAATGGCATTGCGGTAATAAAACCATCACGCATTGCCCGCACATGTATTTGCGAGCCGACTTTCGCCGCCAATGGGGCGATTGTATTTTCTACGACATTCATTAACTTATCGTAAAGCTTCATATGAACAATCCTTTTTTAAAAGATAAAGAATTCCACCCCATACTAATAATGCAGAGGAATAAAACTTTCCTTATTGAATATAAAAAGAATCAACCATCAAACGATGGTTGATTCAAATCAATTTATTTGGCCATTAATGAAAGAGCCTGATCCAGTACTTCATCTCCTTTCATCATTCCATAAGCCATAGGAGAGATAGCATCAATTTTCTTTCCGTACTGACTCGCAATCTTTCTCAGGTCTTCAAGCTGGAAACGCACCTGAGGCCCAAGCAAACAGACATCAAACTCTTGAATAGCCTTGTCAAATGAACTCACAGACTGCGCTTCAATCTGACAATCAATACCACGGGTTTTGGCTGACTGAACCATTTTCTGAACCAGCATGCTGGTTGACATGCCAGCACTGCAACATAACAAAATCTTTTTCATCCCACTCTCCAGTTTTATTTTTACGCTGTTTAAGCGATATGAAAATTGTAACCAAATAAAAAAAAAGTAAAAGCGCAACCGGTTGCATTAACGTGAAGAGCTTCTCATTTTATAAAGTAATTAATCAATGCAAAATTTCAAAAGAATGAAAGGAAATATATTTTCAAGAAACCATTCCAACCACTTTAATTGAAAATGTCCCGAAAGTGGGATGTGACTCGAAATATTAATGCGATAAAAGTATGTTCAGAGTAATTCAATGCATAGTGACGCGCAGATAGAGAATAACACTATGGATTATATCAATAAAAATCAGTGGTAATAATGCTAGGCAATACAGGGCTAACTAATAGTATCGAGCCAGAGAATAATCTTATTTACCAACCAACCAATATGGAATATCGAAATGAAAAAGACACTTTTGTCCGTACTATGTACCGGTGCAATCCTTGCTACATCTGCGGCAGCACAGGCTGCGCCTAAAGGCACTATTTATCTAACCTTCGATGATGGCCCGGTCAACGCTTCAATTCCAGTTGTTGATGTACTAAACAAAGCCGGCATCAAAGCAACCTTCTATGTAAACTCCTGGCACCTAGACGGCATCGGTGACGAAAACGAAGACAAAGCCGTCGAAGCTCTGAAGTACATGCTTGATACTGGCCATGTTATCGCTAACCACAGTTATAACCACATGGTACATAACTGTGTCGAAGAGTTTGGTCCAAACAGTGCCGCTGAATGTAACGCGACAGGTGATCACCAGATCAACTCCTATCAGGATCCTGTTTTCGATGCATCAATGTTTGATGACAACCTGACTGTTATCGAAAAGCATCTTCCAACTGTTAACAGCTATCCAAATTACAAGGGTACAAGCCTGGCTCGACTACCGTACACCAACGGCTGGCGTGTCGCGAAAGACTTTAAAGCTGACGGCTTATGTGCAACCTCTGACGACCTGAAACCTTGGGAACCTGGATACGTATGTGATACTACAAACCCATCAAACAGCGTCAAAGCCAGCATTCAGGTTCAAGATATTCTAACCAATAAAGGGTATCAGACTCATGGTTGGGATCTGGACTGGGCACCTGAAAACTGGGGTATTCCTATGCCAGCCAACAGCCTGACAGAAGCCGATGCATTCTTGGGCTATGTTGATGCAGCACTTAATGCCTGTGCGCCAACAACGATTGAGCCTATTAACTCAAAAGCTCAGGAGTTCCCATGTGGCACGCCGCTTCATGCAGACAAAGTTATCGTACTTACCCATGACTTCCTGTTCGAAGATGGCAAGCGTGGTATGGGCGCAACCAAGAACCTGCCTAAGCTAGAGAAGTTCCTACGCATTGCACAAGAAGCGGGCTATGTGTTTGACACCATGGATAACTACACACCGCTATGGGCTGTTGGCACATCTTATGCCGAAGGTGACTATGTTGAGCACAATGGCATGGTTTACAAATCAGTGGCAGCTCACGTTGCACAGGATGACTGGGCACCGTCTGTAACTTCAACACTATGGACTAACGCAGAACCATCAACTATCTGGGCTGCTAACGTAAGCTACGTTGAGGGTGATGTTGTTGACTATATGGGTGCACGCTATCAGGTACTGACTGCACACGTATCACAGGCAGACTGGACACCAGTAGCAGAGCCAACACTGTTCGTTAAGCTATAATCGCACCTAACTGACAGAACAACATCAATCCGCAGCGTGTATGCCTATGGCATACGCGCTGTTTCTGCTTGGTTATATTTTTACTTTATCTTGAAATGACAAACAGCAGAAACAAAAAAGCCCCAGCGTTAGCTGAGGCTTTTTTGTTAAATCTTGGTGCCCGAGGACGGACTTGAACCGTCACTCCCGAAGGAAACGGATTTTGAATCCGTCGTGTATACCAATTTCACCACTCGGGCAGATGCAGCTCATTATACGTATCGAACCTTAGGGCGCAAGTATTTATTCAATACGGACAGTGTATTGATGTCTGCCTGCTTTATATTTAACCAACAACCACTTAGCAAGGCTAAACCTTATACAACATGGTACTTACCTGAAATAGCAACGCAGTAAACCAACACTGTTGCGCAACCAGATCTTTTTATTGCTCAAGGTAAATTGGTGCGGCCATACTGATGACAGGAAACCATCACGTCGGCTGACTTGCAAGACTGTATCCTCACCAATCTTAATCACAATAGACGGACAGATCACGGTTAAGTGGGACAAAGAAACCTTGGTATGAATAGTCCGTGGCAGCTGCGACAGTACACGGGCAACGGCTGCCAATGTTGTGAGCCGTCTCAAAGTCAATAGAAGACCATCAGCCCGGGCTTCGAGGTGGACAGGCTCACCATCCACCTCGATATCCATCTCGCCCTGAATATACAATTGCATAGGGCTAATCCAGATTTCGTCCCCGGATGCTGATGCTGCCATTGAACTTCCATACCGAGTGATCTGGTTTGTCGCCCGCTCCGCTGGGAACACTGACCTCGACATTATGAAAATCATACGTCAACTCCGCATGGCGCTCAGTCAACTTGTCATAAAGCGCTCCGGCCAAATCCGGCCAGTTGGTCGTATTCTTCACTTCTTCTGCCATCATGTTTCTCCTTATTAACTCACAGGGGCCTGAAAATTAAGGATAGCTGCAAAACATCAATCCAGCGGCTTTTCCCCTCTCATTTCCGACAGTGCGGAGATTCCCGTTATCAGCGTTAGTTGTTACACTCCGTTCAGGAAACTGCTCTGCCGAAATCACCTTGCGAGGTACTCGCCAACTAGTAACAGCTTCCTAAGTAACGATACAACAGCGCTGACAACCCATTGAGACGTGGTGAATTGATGAAACAGAAGAAACAACAGGACGTTAAACTGACCAAGCAATATCCGAGGCTTTTTCGTCGCTTGGGGGCATGGCTTTATGACTCACTGGTCGTGGCTGCCGTACTGATGCTCGCTGGCGGCACAGCGATGGCATGTGTCGCTATCTTGCTCAACCTCGGCATACTCAACCTCGGCGACTATCAGGACGCAAGTGCCTATCTCACGGAACACCCTGTTGTTAGCATGCTGTACACGGCGTACCTGGCTCTTGTTATTATCGGATTCTTTGCCTTCTTCTGGTGTCGCGGCGGGCAGACAATCGGCATGCGGGCCTGGAAGTTAAGGCTACAAAACAAAAACGGAACCAACATTCGCCTGACTCAAGCGCTGATCAGAATGGGCACCTCGGCTTTTGGCCTAGGCAACCTACTGGCTCCTTTTAACAAAGAAAAGCAGTCCTTTCAGGATATGATGGCTGAATGCGAAATGATCGTCCTGCCCAAGCCAAACTAACAGACCGCATCTACAGCATCAAAAAAGGAGCCGATTGGCTCCTTTTTGTCTGTTACAGCTTTCGCCTTAGCAGGTAGATGGTAATAAACAGGAATACCAGACTCGGGCCAAGCGCCCCGATCATTGGATGAAGCCGGTAAACGATACTCATCGGACCGAACACTTCATTGGATATATAGAAGGCAAAACCAAATATCACCCCGGATAGTACCCTGGCCCCCATCGTTACCGAACGCAACGGCCCGAAAACAAAAGACAGCGCCAGCAGCATCATAACGGCAATGGATACAGGTTGCAGAGCCTTACGCCAGAAGGCCAGCTCATAGCGCGCGGCATCCTGTTTTGACTCTTTCAGGTATGAAACATATTCATATACCCCGGACAAGGCCAGCTCCTCCGGCTTTACAGTAACCACTGCCAGTTTGTCTGGCGTCAGTGTCGTCTTCCAGGGCAGCGTGGCATATTTCGTGTTCGACTGCTGAACATCAGTAATATCGGTAATGGTTACGTCTTCCAGCAGCCATCCTTCCTGCTCATGGTAGGAAGCACTCTTGGCAAACCACGTTTGGGCCAGCTCATTGTTGTCATCAAACTGCCAGACATTTACCGCATTCAAGTTGCTCTTCTCATGAACCTGGCCGATATAGATATAGTCATTAGCATCTTTGGCCCATACGCCCCGCTGAACAGACAGCATACTTCCGCCCGATGTCCACAAAGCACGCAGTTCACGAGCCGCCTTCTGCGCTTCGGGCGCGCCCCACTGACCCAGTAACGTAACGATCAGCATCAGCGGGACCGCCGTTTTTAGCACCGACAGCCCGATATCCAGCTTGGAATAACCAGCCGCCTGCATCACAACCAGCTCGGAGCTGGATGCCAATGTCCCCAGGCCAATCAACGCGCCAAGCAATACAGCCATCGGGAAAAACATCTCGATATCACGCGGAGCACTGAGCAAGACGAAAGCCAGTGCTTTCCAAAGATCATAGGTGCCCTCACCCACTTTGCGCAGCTGCTCGACATATTTAATGATCGCCGACAGCCCCACCAAAGTTGACAGCGTCAGCGTCGTGGTCGCGATGATCGTTCGGCCAATGTACAAGTCCAGAATCTTAAACATTAGCCGCGTCTCCTTAATTTCTCTCTCAACTGTCTAACCGGCAAGGTATCCCAGACATTTAACCCCACAGCAATGAGGAATATGACTAAATTAATACTCCACAGACCAATAGCCGGCGGCAGCGCCCCATCTTCAAGCGAAGACTTACCGGCACTGATTGACAAAAAGTAAGTCAGGTAAATCAACACCGCCGGGAACAATTTGGCGAAACGTCCCTGGCGCGGGTTCACCGCAGAAAGCGGGACCACCACCATAGTCAGCAGAGGAATACACAGGAACAACGATACCCGCCACTGGAACTCGGCCTGTGCCGCCAGCTCCGGGCGCTGCATCAGTTCCAGCGTCGGCAACGCATCCCAGTCACGATGTTTTTCACGTACCGCACGCTGGCCAATCAGTGCCTGATAGCCATCAAACTCCGTTACCGAATAGTCCAATCGGGTAGGAATACCCTCATAGCGTGTGCCTTCCTGAAGATCCAAGACCTGACGGCCATCTTCCAGTTCACTGACATAACCCCGATCTGCCACCATGACACTCGGCCGCATGGTATCCCGCGCAGTAATCTGGGCCACAAAAACGTTATGCAGACGGGTACCACTCTCGGTGATATCATCGACAAACACCACGCCTTTACCGTCAGGCGCAGCCTGAAACTGCCCTTTAACCAGCAGCTCGAGACCAGAATCAGCTTCGACCTGTTCCATCACCTTGGTTTCCTGCTCGACAGACCACGGCGCCAGCCACAGCGAGTTAAAGGCTGCAAACGATCCGGTGATCACCGCCAGCCATAACGCGGCCTGGATCAGAAATTTGTTGCCAATACCCGTCGCATTCATCACGGTAATTTCACTCTCGGCATACAAACGGCCAAAAGTCAGCAAAATCCCGATATAGAGACTGAGTGGTAACATCAACAATGCCATTGACGGCATATACAGCCCCATCAAGGTCAAGATCAAATCACTGGGAATTGATCCCTCTGTGGCTGAAGCCAAAACTCGAATAAATTTTTGGCTGATAAAGACAAGAAAAAGAACAAAAAGAACCGCAAATTGACTCTTTAATGTCTCACGTGTCAAATACCGAACAATAATCACGCTTTATATACCCATAGAAAACTTGTTTTTTTGCTGGAATCACTATAGTTTTTCGGTTAAGTAGTTATTTTTTAATCTTTCGGCTAAATGTTAACCTGCACTTTAATCCTATACCGAAACGGCGGTCCAGCAAGTAAGTGCGGTATTATCTAACATTTGGCTCTAATTGTCTTTATAGGATGTAGGAGTACGCATGGAGTTCAGTGTAAAAAGTGGTAGCCCCGAGAAACAGCGAAGTGCCTGTATTGTCGTCGGCGTCTTCGAACCACGTCGCCTCTCTCCAATTGCCGAGCAACTCGATAAAATCAGCGACGGCTATATCAGCTCCCTGCTGCGTCGTGGTGATTTAGAGGGTAAGCCGGGTCAGATGCTGCTGCTTCACCATGTACCAAATGTATTATCAGAGCGTGTATTACTGGTTGGTTGTGGTAAAGAGCGTGAGCTTGATGAGCGTCAGTACAAGCAAATCATCAAGAAAACTATCAGCACCCTAAACGAAACCGGTTCGATGGAAGCTGTTTGCTTCCTGACAGAATTACACGTCAAAGGCCGCGATACCTACTGGAAGGTACGTCAGGCTGTCGAAACGACCAAAGACAGCCTCTATACCTTTAACCAGTTCAAGAGCAACAAGCCAGAAACCCGCCGCCCGCTGCGCAAACTGGTCTTCAATGTCCCGACTCGTCGCGAACTATCGCTGGGCGAACGTGCTATTGCCCATGGCCTGGCCGTTGCCTCGGGTGTGAAAGCCGGTAAAGATCTTGGCAATATGCCACCAAATGTGGCAAACCCTGCGTATCTGGCTTCCCAGGCACGCCGCCTGGCGGATGACTTTGAAACAGTCAGCACCAAGATCATCGGTGAACAAGAAATGAAAGAGCTGGGTATGACATCTTACCTGGCGGTTGGCCAAGGCTCTAAAAACGAAGCCATGATGTCAGTGATCGAATACAAGGGCAGCCCGGATCCTGATGCCAAGCCTATTGTTTTGGTCGGTAAAGGCCTGACTTTTGACTCCGGCGGTATTTCTATCAAGCCATCAGCCCAGATGGACGAGATGAAGTACGACATGTGCGGTGCTGCTACTGTCTTCGGTGCCATGAAGTCACTGGCCAAACTGAACTTGCCTATTAACGTCGTCGGTATCCTGGCTGGCTGTGAAAACATGCCGGGAGGCAGTGCCTACCGTCCGGGCGACATTCTGACAACCATGTCAGGCCAGACTGTTGAAGTATTAAATACCGATGCCGAAGGCCGACTGGTACTGTGCGATGCACTGACCTATGTCGAGCGCTTCGAGCCGGAGTGTGTTGTCGATGTAGCCACTCTAACCGGTGCCTGTGTTGTCGCCCTCGGTAACCACATCAGCGGTTTGATTGCCAACCACAACCCACTTGCTCACGAGCTGATCAATGCTTCCGAGCAGGCAGGTGACCGAGCTTGGCGTCTGCCGATGTCAGATGAGTACCAAGAGCAGCTTACCAGTCCGTTTGCCGACATGGCCAACCTGGGATCACCGGGCGCCGGTACCATCACGGCAGGCTGTTTCCTGTCTCGCTTCACCAAAAAGTACAACTGGGCGCACCTGGATATCGCAGGAACGGCCTGGGTCGGCGGCAAGAACAAAGGCTCGACAGGACGACCTGTCCCATTGCTGGTCCAGTTCCTACTCAACCGTGCCGGCCAGGAAAACGTCGAATAAATCAGACAACAAAGGGGCCGCAAGGCCCCTTTCTTTTTGAGAACAACCACCATGACTCATGCTACTTTTTATATTATCGATGACAAGCAGGTTGAAGCCGATAGCGACTATCAGCTTCACTTTGCCTGCCATCAGGCAGCATTGAGTTATAAGCAGGGGCAAAAGGTCTACCTGTTAGCTGGTAGCAAAGAGCAAGCTGAACAGATAGATGAATACCTGTGGCAGCAAGAGCCGGACAACTTCGTTCCGCACAATCTCATTGGTGAAGGCCCCCGCGGTGGTTCACCGGTCGAGATCGGCTGGCCGGGGTTACGCCACAGCGGACGCCGGGGTATTCTGATTAATTTGAGTCAGGAAGCACCAAATTTTGCTGTTACCTTCTCACAAGTGGTAGACTTCGTTCCTTGCGATGAAAAACTCAAGCAGTTGGCCCGAGAACGCTACAAGGCATATCGCCTTGCCGGCATTCAGTTACAGACCGCAGCTGCCCCTGAGACGCCCTAATTCCCATATAGATCCTTCTAAGAGCGCTATGGAAAAGACATACAACCCACAATCAATCGAACAGGCGCTGTACCAGCGCTGGGAAGAGGCTGGTTACTTCAAGCCTCATGGTGACACATCTAAAGATGCCTACAGCATCATGATCCCGCCACCAAACGTCACTGGCAGCCTGCACATGGGCCACGCGTTCCAGGATACCATCATGGATACCCTGATCCGCTGTGAGCGTATGAAAGGCAAAAACACCCTTTGGCAAGTCGGTACTGACCACGCAGGTATCGCAACCCAAATGGTTGTGGAGCGTAAAATCGCAGCCGAAGAAGGCAAGACCAAGCACGATTATGGTCGTGATGCGTTCATCGACAAGATCTGGGAGTGGAAAGGCGAATCGGGTGGCACAATCACCAAACAGCTTCGTCGCCTAGGTGCATCAGTCGACTGGGATCGCGAACGCTTTACCATGGACGACGGCCTGTCCAATGCTGTTAAAGAAGTGTTCGTCCGCCTATATGAAGAAGATCTGATCTATCGCGGTAAGCGTCTGGTCAACTGGGATCCGAAACTACACACCGCGATCTCGGACCTGGAAGTTGAGAACAAAGACAAGAAAGGCCACATGTGGCACTTCCGCTACCCGCTTGCGGATGGCGTAAAAACAGCCGAAGGCAAAGATTACATCGTTGTCGCGACCACGCGTCCGGAAACCATGCTGGGTGATACCGGTGTTGCAGTAAACCCTGAAGATCCTCGCTATAAAGATCTGATCGGCAAAGAAATCATTCTCCCTGTCGTAGATCGTCGCATCCCTATCGTGGGCGATGAGCACGCCGATATGGAAAAAGGCACGGGTTGTGTGAAAATCACCCCAGCACACGACTTTAATGACTACGAAGTCGGTAAGCGCCACAGCCTGCCAATGATCAACATCCTGACTATCAATGCTGACATTCGTGACAGCGCCGAAGTCTTCACCACCAACGGTGAGCCAAGCGATGTCTACAGCACCGAACTTCCAGCTAAATACCACGGTATGGAGCGTTTCGCTGCACGTAAGGCAATCGTCGCTGAGTTCGATGAGCTGGGCCTGCTTGAAGAAATCAAAGATCACGACCTGACAGTACCTTACGGTGACCGTGGTGGCGTGGTTATCGAACCATTGCTGACTGACCAGTGGTATGTGCGCACAGCACCACTGGCTAAACCAGCGGTTGAAGCGGTTGAGAACGGCGACATCCAGTTCGTACCGAAGCAATACGAGAACATGTACTTCGCCTGGATGCGTGATGTGCAAGACTGGTGTATTTCTCGCCAGCTATGGTGGGGCCACCGAATCCCGGCCTGGTATGACAACGACGGTAACGTCTACGTTGGCCGTACCGAAGAAGAAGTTCGTGCAAACAACAACCTGGCTTCTGTTGTCGTACTGCGTCAAGACGACGACGTACTGGATACCTGGTTCTCTTCAGCACTATGGACATTCGGCACACAAGGCTGGCCTGAGCAGACTAACGATCTGAAAACATTCCACCCGTCGGATGTACTGGTATCAGGTTTTGACATCATCTTCTTCTGGGTAGCGCGCATGATCATGATGACGCTGCACTTCATAAAAGATGAAAACGGCAAGCCTCAGGTACCGTTCAAGACGGTTTACATGACCGGCCTTATCCGTGACGAGAACGGCGACAAGATGTCGAAATCCAAGGGTAACGTTATCGATCCAATCGACATGATCGACGGTATCGGCCTTGAAGAACTGGTTGAGAAGCGTTGTGGCAACATGATGCAGCCTCAACTAGCAGCAAAAATTGAGAAGAACACCCGCAAGACCTTCGAGAACGGCATCGAAGCCTACGGTACCGATGCCCTACGCTTTACCCTGGCGGCAATGGCATCGACCGGCCGTGACATCAACTGGGACATGAAGCGCCTGGAAGGTTACCGTAACTTCTGTAACAAGCTATGGAACGCAAGTCGTTACGTGCTGATGAATACAGAAGACCAAGATTGCGGCATGAAGGGCGGTGAGATGGAGTTCTCATTAGCTGACAAGTGGATCGAATCTCAGTTCGAGCTGGCAGCGAAAGATTTCAACACTCATGTTGAAAACTACCGTCTGGATATGGCGGCAGGTACGATTTATGAGTTCATCTGGAACCAGTTCTGTGACTGGTACCTGGAGCTGACCAAGCCTGTACTGTGGAAAGGTACCGAAGCACAACAGCGTGCAACTCGTCATACGCTAATCACCGTGCTTGAGAAGACACTGCGTCTTGCTCACCCAGTGCTACCTTACATCACTGAATCTATCTGGCAGAGCGTGAAGCCGCTGGTAGACGGTGTTGAGGGTGAAACCATCATGACTCAGGCACTGCCTCAGTTTAACGAGGCTAACTTCAACGAAGCGGCTATCGCTGACATCGAGTGGGTGAAAGCCTTCATCACCAGTATCCGTAACCTGCGTGCCGAGTACGATATCGCCCCGAGCAAGCCGCTTGATGTGATGCTAAAAGCAGCTGACGAAAATGATGCTGCTCGCCTGGAAGCAAACCGTACCGTACTGATGTCGCTGGCTAAGCTGGAAGGTATCAAGGTACTGGCAGAGGGAGAAGAAACCCCTGCGTGTGCAACGGCACTGGTTAGCAAGTCTGAACTGATGATCCCAATGGCTGGTCTTATCGACAAAGATGCCGAGCTTGCTCGTCTGGCTGGCGAAGTGAAGAAGACCCTGGGTGAAATCAAACGCATCGAAGGCAAACTAGGTAACCAAGGATTTGTTGCGAAAGCACCAGAAGCCGTTGTTGCCAAAGAGCGCGAGAAGCTTGAGAGCTACAAAGAAACGCTGATTAAGCTAGAAGAGCAGCAGACAACAATCGCTGCGCTGTAATCTCCAGTCTTAATATTCGAAGCAAAAGCCGACGAGAAATCGTCGGCTTTTTTATTTTCTGGCACCTGTAAACCATATTTTGCCAATGATGTATCCGGTCTGTACAACCAGCAACTCCTCCCCCTTTTCAAGGGGGAGGTTGGGAGGGGGTAATTACGGCCTCCTCACTCACCTCTCCTTCAAAAGCTTCCGCCTATCAATTCAATAACAACAATTGATTTTTGTTATTGATAATTATTCGCAATAATAACGATATCAAGAGAGAGGAAGCCATCATGAAAAAGACCCTGAGCTTTGCCGTTATCCATTTTACAGTTGCCTTTAGCGTCGCATACCTTCTTACCGGCGATCTGTTGATCGGTAGCCTGATCGCGATGATCGAGCCGATGGTAAATACCGTGGCCTTCTTCTTTCATGAAAAGGCCTGGCAAAGCAGTACACTGAAACGCTCACAGTACAGCGCACCGGCAAGCAAGACCATCAGCTTTGCCATCGTCCACTTTAGCGTTGCCTTTTCAGTCGCTTACCTGCTGACCGGTGATCTCCTGATTGGTAGCGTTATGGCGATGATAGAGCCTGCCATCAACACCATCGCGTATTACTTTCACGAACGAGTTTGGCAACGTCAGGGACAGGAGCAAAACCAAGCACGCAGCAAGCACCTTGATATGATTGTCTGCCATCACTAATACTCGCTCTAAACCGGAGATAGACCCAATATTGGACTTGACTTTGTTGCGCATCGCAATTAAATATAGTTGTATATCGCAACAATAAAGGTTCAACCTTATGGATGCCAAAACATTAAGACAGCTTTCTCGCCAGCTGGTCCGCCAACTCGGCATGCTCGACAATCACTGTGGCAGCATGGCTCTCACCCCGGTTCAGGCTCACACGCTTATCGAACTTGAGCACAGTGCTGCCACCGTCAATGAAATGGCCCACCGCCTCAATGTCGATAAGTCCAATGCCAGCCGCACCTTGGCAATCTTGCTCAATCAGGGACTGGTGCAATCTGTCCCCAACCCACTCGATAAACGCAGCCAGATCTTTGAGCTCACAACCACAGGTAGGGATAAACTCACCGCCCTCCACCAGCAACTCAACACACAGGTCGATAACTGGCTGGATCAGATGGATACCGATGAGATAGACCAGCTCGGAGCCAGCCTAAAGCGATACACCAAATCCATGCAGGCCGCCTCCCGACAGGAAGGGTATGAGATCCGGCAACTTAGCCCGCTCGACAACGCGGCAGTGGCCGCGGTGATCCGCCGCGTCTCGGCAGAGTACGGACTGACAGCAGATAAAGGCTATGGTGTTGCCGACCCAACCCTGGACACCATGAGCGAGGTGTATCAGCATGACGGCAGCCGATATTGGGTGATTGAGCACAATAAACGCATTTTAGGTGGCGGCGGAGTTGCTCCACTGGCAGGAGAAGAAAATATTTGCGAGCTGCAGAAAATGTATTTTCTCCCCGAACTAAGAGGCCGGGGGCTGGCTCGCAAACTGGCGGTCATAGCCCTCAGGTTTGCACGCGAGCAGGGCTACCAGGGCTGCTACCTCGAGACGACCGCCAATCTCACCGAGGCCATCGCGCTCTACCAGTCACTTGGGTTTGTCAAAATCCCCCATCCGATGGGCAACACCGGCCATGATGCCTGTGAGGTACGGATGTTGAAGACGTTCTAAGCACAATAAAAAAAGCTGGCGAAAGCCAGCTTTGAGGTAACGAGTTCAAGAGATACTTCGTTGATAGCGCCTTATTGCGACAACCCTTCTATCCGTGACTCCAACTCAGGGTGGGTACTGAGCCACTCCGGCAGCTCGCCACTGCCCGCTATCTTATTGAGCAGCTCAAACATCTGCCGCATCGGAACGACCGAGCCATATAGGCGCACCATCTGCTCAGCGGCATATTCATCAGCTTCTTCTTCCGCAGTGCGCGAATAGCCCTGAGTCACCAGAAACACGCCGATACCGCTGAACGTGTCTATCAGACCTGTACTTTCCCCGGTCACGACTGCAACAGCAGCAGAAAGAAGCGTAGAGCGCACCAGAGACTTCATCACATGCTGGTGCTGAATATGCCCTAGCTCATGCAATAAAATACTGTCGAGTTGCTCTGAAGTCTCGGCCAGTTCAACTAAAGAATCAAAGACGATAACCGAACCATCACTGAGTGCCATCGCATTAGGCCCATTTCCCCAACGGCGAAAAACCAGCTTGGGTTGTACGGGTAGCGGCGGTAGGTTGGCACTCATCCGGGTGAAACGCTCACTGATAGCAGTTTGCCGACTCAGCGTGAGCGTACTGGGTTCCAGCATATGTTCATCCAGCGTTGCCAGTACATGTTCCCCGACAAGCTGCGGCACCTGCACCGGCATCACCCGAACCAAGGCGCCGGTTAGCCAAGGCATCCCGTGGGTAAACATCAATGCAAACACCACCAGCATCGCTGCCAGGCTGGCTACTATCATAGGGATATTTCGTTCAACCCGGTGCAATCTCGATGACTTAACCGCCCCCAGCATACGCTCTAACGAACGTGAGTCGTCTGCAATGAACTGCATGCCATCGGGAAAAACAACCTTTATAGGCAAATTTCCCAATGGCTTACTGATCTCAAGTTCAGCCAATGACCACTCTTGCTGCCCCAGTTCAGTCACCAGTTGCAGCTGACCAGAAGGTAACAACTGCACACTGGCGTCACGCTTTTCCGAGCTTCGCGGGGGATGACAAATGCCGCTAACTATCATCCGATACCTATATTCAGATCAAAGGCATTGGCAACCTCGTCAGCCACTGCAGAGTCCGTGTCAGCATCATTGCCTTCGACAACCAGTTTATCCAGGTCGCCATTAACCACAGTCACATCAGCGACATAACGGGCCGTTCTGACTTTCACCCATGGGCGGGCAAAACCCAATGTCACAACAGTCAGCAGAAAGTTAGTCACCATCAATGACACCAACCCCCAGGTTGTCATTCGGGAGCCCAAACCATATTCCGGCTCACCATCAGATGTAATTTGTCCAAACAAATAGTTACGCAATCTAGCTTGTACAAAGCCCATCACAACAAGCATCGTCAGAACCATACCGGCATACGTCGCCATCATAATGATAATCATCCCGATAGATGGGCCCTGATCGCTAATCTGACCGACGGCACCTAACTCAGCCAGTACAGAAGCACCTCCGAAGACGGCCCCCAGGATCAACCAGATCACGCTGATCCCTATCCCTAGCAGGCCACCTAACAAGTAGGTTTTGATATAGACCTTAAGATCCACCTCCCCGCTAAACGCCCTGTCACCATAGCGATAGCCATTAATGAAATAGGATGCGACCTGTGCCGCGAGCCATGCATAGAGCACAAAACCCAGAACAAAGGTCAACAGTCCCAGCACCACACCACCTATCGGATAATTTATCCCTACCGAGCCAGTAAAGTAGAAACACAGACCAATCAACAGATAACAAAGGATAGGCCAGCCGAGGAAAACACCATAGGCGCCTTTCAGCGTCCCGGCAAAATCAAAATGAACATTGCGGTAGCTTGTCACCCTGGCATCAAAACGCGTATTACCACGCACCAGCCATGGCATGACCAGCATAAACGCCAGGAATAAGACAAGTGAAAACACCGGAAAGAAACTATTCGACACCAACCAGGCAATCACACACAACATGGCGACAATGCGCCCTTTCAGGATTTGCATCGGCTTGGCATGGTAGTCAAACCTGTCCCCCGCCAAATCGGTATTTCCGTAAAAGTATTTCTTGGTTCTGACCTTCGCCCAGGCAGAGTAAATCCCGAGAGTCACAATACTGAGCAGAAGGTTAACAATCCAGATGCCGAAGAACTCACGTCCCCGGCCGTAAAACCTAACCTGATTTTCCATTCTTTAGTTCCATTATTTTTTTAATTTATTGACGATATAACCCGTCCAACAAGATGCTGTATCAGCAATGAATACATTCACTTAGGCAAGCTAAGAGCAACAAAGACTACCACAACAATAAGCAACAGATATACCATAAACACATATCATATCAGTGACTTATTTCTCAATTACGGGCAAGCTCTTCTCGGCAAAAACACACCATAAAGACAATCAGTAAACTGTGGTTAAAAGGTGGGCAGGGGCAGAGAGATGGGAATGTAAAACAAGGCAATGCGGTGAAAAGGGCACAAAAAAAGCTGGCCACTGCCAGCTTTCTCTTGGACAAGGCAAGGCTTACTCTTCGCCTTCGATCTCTTCCTCGTCGTCTTCACCCGACTCAAAGTATGTGCCCCAGCCGTCATAATCGATATTGTGCTTTTCAGCCAACTTGATCAGCTTTTCTGCCTGCTCATCAATCAGTTCTGCCTTCAGCGCAGACTCCATAACCGCATCAAAGCATACCACCTTGCCGCCGCCGTCTTCCGGAGCCAGTTCCAGTTCTTCGGCCTCTAGTACTTCAAAACCCATCTTAAAGGCTTCAACCGCGGCACCTTCTAGTTCTTCAAAGGTATCGGCAGAAAAATGATGTTCAATAGAATACAGAGAATCAGGATCGCTGCCGTCTTCCATCAATGCCGCAATAATATCGCGGGTTTCTTCTTTCTGCTCTTCAATCAGTTCTGCGTAAGACATGGGGTAACTCCAGCTGTGGAATAAAATTTCACGCAAATATCGCATGGATCGCGCACAAATACCATGCTGCTAATAAAAATTGATATTTATCAAACTAAGCGTCGATTCTGCTCATTCGGTAACCGTGATTGAAACTGCATAATATTCCCGTTTATGCGCCCCCATTGAATGAAACAAATGCGACTTTATATAGATAAAAGCGCATAACAAAACAACAGGCAGGGGCTAAAACCGCGCTTAGAGACCATTATTTATAGGCTTGTTAAGTCAAGCCAGGCTGCCTTATGCATAAACTTCTTCCATGATTTTAATGCCTATAAGCATATTCACCCATTTATTGGCGAAAAATACCCTCATTACCGGATTTAATGATTCTGTTGCTGCATAATCACCCCCGAAAAATGTGAACGAAACCAAAGTTAAACCCAGCCGGGAAGCATAAAATCATCTCGCAAAACAAAAAAACAGACTCGCAGCACAAGACTGTAGAGCGAATAAAATACGAGAGATACGATCATGAGTAAGTTCTATCCCGGCTCCGAGCCAGGGCGCCGACGGCGCACCTTGCAACGCCGCCTCAGAGGAGCGCTCACCTATCAAACCTTGGCAAACGGTGATACCAGCCAGAGCGAAATGCTGACGGCCCATCACCGCCACAGGCCAGATACGGGAAGCGACTTTCTGATGCCAAACCCATACCACTCTTTAGCGAAGACGTCCTGCCAACAAACCCTGTAGGGCACGGATGATCAAAGCGCAGTCAGCAACTGTTATCGATAGCTAACTGCACAAACCGCTGATACCACTTTTCACTGAACAGCTTGTTCAGGGAGCACCGTCATGCCAAGCAAAAGTTTGGCACACAGAATAACCCTTTGTGCTGGCAACAGCCATAAAGGCAAGGAGACGACAATGACGACGCAAACCGTAAACAAAGAAGAAAAAGGTGGCTTCTTTGCCAACTTTAAATTCCCTTCGGCCTATACCATTCTATTTGGCCTGATCGCCCTTGTGGCACTGATGACCTGGATCGTTCCAGCCGGCCAGTATGACCGCGTGATGAACGAAGAGCTAGGCAAAGAAGTACCTGTTACTGGAACATACAAAGCCGTTGAGAATAACCCTCAAGGTGTTGTTGATGTCCTACTGGCACCTATTGATGGTTTCTACGACCATAACTCGTACGAAGCTGCAGCGATTGATGTTTCGCTATTCATCCTCGTCATTGGTGGCTTCCTTGGTCTCGTTACCAAAACCGGTGCAATCGACGCCGGTATCGAGCGGGTAACAGCGCGACTGAAAGGCCGTGAAGAAATGATGATACCGATCCTGATGGCACTTTTTGCCGCAGGCGGTACGATTTACGGGATGGCAGAAGAATCACTGCCTTTCTACACCCTCTTGGTACCTGTGATGATGGCAGCGCGCTTCGACCCTGTTGTCGCAGCAGCAACCGTTCTTCTCGGTGCGGGTATCGGTACCCTGGGCTCAACGATTAACCCATTCGCAACAGTAATCGCAGCAAACGCAGCCGGTATCCCGTTCACTGACGGCATCATGCTGCGTGTCGCAATGTTAGTTGTCGGTTGGCTAATCTGTGTTGCCTACGTCATGCGTTACGCAAAAATGGTACGCGCTGACCAGAGCAAGTCTCTTGTATACGACAAGTACGAAGAAAACAAAGCACACTTCCTTGGCAATCAGTCAGGCGAAATGTTGGAGTTCACGACTACACGTAAAATCATCCTTGCTATCTTCGCCGCATCTTTCGGTATCATGATCTACGGCGTTGCGGTTGCAGGTTGGTGGATGGCTGAAATATCAGGTATGTTCCTGGCATCCACTATCATCATCGGCCTGATTGCTCGCATGAGTGAAGAAGAGCTAACATCCAGCTTTATCGACGGTGCCCGTGACCTACTGGGTGTAGCACTGATCATCGGTATCGCACGTGGTATCGTGGTAATCATGGACCGCGGTATGATCACCGATACCATCCTGAACACAGCAGAGCATGCGGTTACAGGTCTGTCTTCTATCGTGTTCATCAACGTGATGTACTGGTTAGAAATCTTACTGTCTTTCCTAGTACCTTCATCTTCAGGCCTAGCTGTACTGACGATGCCTATCATGGCTCCGCTTGCTGACTTTGCTGGTGTAAGCCGTGACTTGGTAGTAACCGCTTACCAGTCTGCATCCGGTATTGTGAACCTCATGACACCAACATCAGCGGTTGTTATGGGTGGTCTGGCTATCGCTCGCGTCCCTTACGTACGCTGGGTGAAATGGGTGGCGCCACTGCTAGGTATTTTGACGGTCCTTATCATGACAATGCTCAGTGTTGGTGCAATGATGTAATTTGCCTCTCGGCATCCTTACTATCTCGACGAAAACCGCCTTCGGGCGGTTTTTTTATTGGCGATTGCCGACTGCCTGTTGCCTTCTCATACATGGTAAGCTTGTCAGGCCTTTCCCCCTCCCCCCCCCAAAACAAAAAGCATGGCGGCCAGAAAAGCGCCCTAATTGGGCTCATAGCACCGGACATAGCGTTGAAAGGGCATAGCTATTCCTACCGTCATTTTCCTTGAATCGAGCTTGCTGGTCTCACACTGAATCCTGCATCTTAAGGTAGCTTGGGTATATTTGATTTATTCATTTAAATTATCAACGAAAATTAATTGGTTATCATAGTTCAAAATAAAAATTGAAATAAAATCGTTTTACAAAACATAAAAAAACAAGGAGAACACCGTTCTAAAAAAGCACTAAATCGTCACTAAAAATTAATAAATGCAATTAATACCAACCTGTATTAAAACTACAAAAAAGACATTTTAAAAAATAAAAGGAAAAATATTTGTTACCACAGTAGTAACAAATACGATTATTTTAGATAGACAACCATATTAAGTGCATAAGATCGGTATTTCTACATATCCCCCCGGTGAAAAGAAACTGCATAAACTTCCCAACCAAAAAGAAAAACCATTTAAAAACAACAACATACACAAACAAAAGCAATGCATAACCCACAAAGAACACATAAAAACCCAGCCTTGAAAAGAAGCTACAAATGCATGAATTATGTTAATAAAACTGGGCAGTTAAGTTACCCTATTAATAATTAAAGTGTGACAAAGGTCTAAGACTGTAATTAACGAAAGAGTAGAATTAATTACAGAAACGACGCGATGGATTAAATAGTCAATTTAATTACCATCGCCAAAAAACAAATAAGTCGGTGATATTACACTGGCATAAAAATAGAGAGATACGATCATGAGTAAGTTCTATGTAGGTTCTGAAGTAGGTCAATTACGTCGCGTACTTCTTCATCGTCCAGAGCGTGCGTTAACTCACCTAACGCCTTCAAACTGCCATGAGTTATTGTTTGATGATGTACTGGCTGTTGAGCGTGCCGGTGAAGAGCATGACGTATTTGCCAATACGCTTCGCGAACAAGGTGTTGAAGTCTTCCTGCTTCGTGACATGCTAGCTGAAACACTTGCGGTACCAGAAGCAAAAGACTGGCTACTAGGTACTCAAATCTCTGATTACCGTTTCGGTCCGGCTTTCGCCAACGATGTTCGCTGCTTCCTGGCTGACCTTCCTAACCAAGAACTAGCTTCTATTCTACTTGGCGGCCTAAGCTACTCAGAGCTTCCAATCAAATCATCTTCAATGATGCAAGGTATGCACGAGCCTACAGACTTCATCATTGAACCATTGCCAAACCACCTATTTACTCGCGATACATCTTGCTGGGTATATGGCGGCGTGTCTATCAACCCAATGGCTAAACCTGCTCGCCAACGTGAAACAAACCACGTTCGTGCAATCTACCGCTGGCACCCAACCTTCGCAGGCCAAGACTTCATTAAGTACTTCGGTGACGAAGAGAAAATGTACGACAACTCGACTATCGAAGGCGGTGACGTACTGGTTATCGGTAAAGGCGCAGTACTTATCGGCATGTCCGAGCGTACCACCCCACAAGGTGTTGAGCAGCTAGCTTCTAGCCTGTTCAAGCACGGCGAAGCGAAGCAAGTTATCGCCATGCAGCTACCTAAGCACCGCTCTTGCATGCACCTGGATACAGTAATGACGCATATGCGTGAAGATACCTTCTCTGTTTACCCAGAAGTTGTGCGTAAAGACGTACAGTGCTGGAGCCTGACAGGTGACGAATCTGGCGCAGTCAGCGTGAAAGAAGAAGGCTACTTCGTAACTGCTATCGAAAAAGCACTGGGTGTGGGTCAGCTTAACCTTATCACCACTGGTGGCGACAGCTTCGAAGCTGAACGTGAGCAGTGGAACGATGCGAACAACGTACTGACTGTGAAACCAGGCGTGGTTATTGGCTACGAACGTAACGTCTACACCAACGAGAAGTACGACAAAGCTGGTATCACCGTTCTTCCAATCCCAGGTGACGAGCTAGGCCGCGGCCGTGGTGGCGCACGCTGCATGAGCTGCCCAATCGAACGTGACGGTATCTAAGCCGAACGATAAATCCTGAGCAACATAGCTCGGGGGCTAAGCGAAAACGCTAAGCAAAAATAATATGGCCGGTACCAATGAATACCGGCCAACAAAGCACAAAACCAAGAGAGACGATCCCATGACCAAGCAAACTGTTGTTGTTGCACTTGGTGGTAACGCCCTACTACGTCGCGGCGAGCCACTAGAAGCAGATATCCAGCGCCAGAACATTGCTACGGCAGCAAAAACCATCGCGGAAATCGCGGAAGAATATAACGTCGTGCTGGTACACGGAAACGGCCCGCAAGTTGGCCTACTGGCACTACAAGGTCTGGAATACAAGAAAGTAAATCCATACCCACTGGATGTACTGGGTTCAGAAACCCAAGGCATGATCGGCTACATCCTAATGCAAGAACTGAAAAACCTGCTTCCTGAGCAGCACGTTTCCTGCATGCTTACGCAAATGAGCGTGGATCCGAATGATCCAGCATTTGCAGACCCAACAAAACCTATCGGTCCTGTTTACCAAGAAGCTGAAGCGCGTGAACTGGCTGAAAAATACCACTGGACAGTGAAGCCGGACGGCCAGTACTTCCGCCGTGTTGTACCAAGCCCACAGCCTACCGGCATTATCGAAGACGAAGCGATTGCAGCACTGATCAAGCAGCAACACCTGGTGATCTGTACTGGCGGCGGCGGTATCCCAGTGAAGAAAGAAGACGGCAAGCTGGTTGGTGTCGAAGCGGTAATCGACAAAGACATGTCAGCTGCGTTCCTGGCCAAGCAACTTAATGCCGACGCACTGCTAATCCTGACTGATGCTGACGCTGTGTTCCTTGACTGGGGCAAACCAACCCAGAAAGCCCTGCGCAACACGACACCACGTGAGCTATCACAATACGCCTTTGACGCAGGCTCTATGGGACCAAAAATTGATGCCTCTTGCGAGTTCATCAATAAAGGCGGCAAATTGGTTGGTATCGGCTCACTAGAAGCGGGTCTACGCATCCTGAAAGGTGAAGCCGGAACAAATATTGTTGCAGAGTAACAGAATAGTTATTCACAAAAGCATCATAATACGATAAACAATACATAATACAGGCTGGCACACTGCCAAACATAACCAAAGGCAGTGTCAGCTGGCCAGAGAGATACAGATTCTTAAGAGGAAAACATCATGGCTTTTAATCTTCGCAACCGTAACTTCCTTAAACTACTAGACTTCACTCCTCGTGAAATTCAGCACATGCTAGAGCTATCTGCAGAGCTGAAAAAAGCCAAGTACAACGGTTACGAGCAGCCACGCCTAACCGGTAAGAATATCGCACTGATCTTTGAAAAAAGTTCAACTCGTACTCGCTGTGCATTCGAAGTAGCAGCATTCGACCAAGGTGCTAAAGTGACTTACTTGGGCCCATCAGGCTCTCAAATTGGCCACAAAGAATCTATGAAAGATACTGCGCGTGTTCTGGGTCGCATGTATGACGGCATCGAATACCGTGGTTTCGGTCAGGAAATCGTTGAAGAACTAGGCGCTCACGCTGGTGTTCCTGTATGGAACGGCCTGACAGACGAATTCCACCCAACTCAAATCCTGGCTGACTTCCTGACTATGCAAGAGCATGGCCGTGGCAAGCAGCTACACGAAATGACTTTCGCTTACTTAGGTGATGCTCGAAACAACATGGGTAACTCTCTAATGGTTGGCGCTGCGAAAATGGGCATGGACATCCGCCTAGTTGCACCAAAAGCATTCTGGCCTGAAGAAGAGCTAGTTGCTCAGTGTCTAGAAATCGCTGAAGAAACAGGCGCGAAAATCACCATGACTGAAGACGTGCAAGAAGGCGTTCAAGGTTGTGATTTCCTATACACAGATGTTTGGGTGTCAATGGGTGAAGCGAAAGAAGCATGGGCTGAGCGTATCAACCTAATGCTTCCTTACCAAGTAAACATGGAGATGCTCAAAGCAACTGGCAACCCACATGTGAAATTCATGCACTGCCTACCAGCTTTCCATGGCGAAGATACAACAGTTGGTAAAGAGCTAGCGAAAGAATACCCAGTACTGGCTAAGGGCGTTGAAGTAACGGATGAAGTGATTGAGTCTAAGCACTCTGTCGTATTCGACGAAGCTGAAAACCGCATGCACACTATCAAAGCAATCATGGTGGCAACACTGGGTCAGTAATCGACTCTCTTGAGTTTTAAAGATTTGACGTAGAAAACCTTAAAGCTCTTATAATTAATGCCGTCCCTCGGGGCGGCATTTGCATTTTTCTTCATTTCCTTACTGATAGACCTCCTCATAAAGCCCTTCCTTTTCAGCGGGTTATTCCGAATTTAACGCACCGGTTCTGTAGCGCAATATCTGCATAAAATCCCATAAAATGAATACTTTACGCAAACGCTTGCGCTCACAAAAAATGGGCGTATAATCCTTCGCAATTTGTCAGAACAGAGTCGAAAAATGAACCAGCCAGTTAAGCACAACTTGACGCACTATCGCCGAAAATCGGCACTGGTCTCGTTTTTCTGTTTTTTCAATTTTTTAAAAAAAGCCTCCTTTATTTAGGGGGCTTTTTTTTGTCTGTTTTTTGCGTGAGAGCAGGCAAATTTAAACAGATCTCTGGCAGCAGCTTCATTCGAAGAA
Source organism: Photobacterium kasasachensis (assembly GCF_050336885.1). NCBI lineage: Bacteria > Pseudomonadati > Pseudomonadota > Gammaproteobacteria > Vibrionales > Vibrionaceae > Photobacterium > Photobacterium kasasachensis. The sequence continues at coordinate 114,838 of NZ_JAKJSH010000015.1, read as the reverse complement.
TACATTGGATGAAAGGGCACCAGAGAAAGTTTAGATATATTCATCAGTTATCTATCATAGGGAAGAGAAGCCATGGCGAACTCGTTGTTTCAAAAGCACATCATCTCCATTCCGGAACTAAACCGAAGTGAACTTGAACTTATTGTTGAAACTGCTGGAAAACTAAAAGCAGAGCCAAATCCGACACTACTTAAGAACAAGGTAGTGGCAAGCTGCTTCTTTGAGCCTTCAACACGTACTCGCCTGTCGTTTGAAACGGCTGTTCAACGCCTGGGAGGCACAGTGATCGGCTTTGACAATGGCGGCAACACGTCATTGGCGAAAAAAGGCGAAACCCTGGCGGACTCGGTACAGGTTATCTCATCATATGTCGACGCATTTGTTATGCGCCACCCTCAGGAAGGTGCGGCTCGTCTGGCGTCTGAATTCTCTAACGGTGTACCGGTAGTCAACGGCGGTGACGGTGCCAACCAGCACCCAACCCAAACACTGCTGGATCTATTCAGTATCTTCGAAACACAGGGCCATTTGGATAACCTGAATGTAGCGTTTGTCGGCGACTTGAAATACGGCCGAACCGTTCACTCTCTGACGCAGGCGCTATCTAAATTCAACAACATCAACTTCTTCTTCATCGCACCTGAAATCCTGGCGATGCCTGATTACATCTGCGAGGAGCTGGACGACGCCGGTATTAACTACAGCCTGCATACCAGCATGGAAGAGGTGATCCCTCAGCTGGATGTCCTGTACATGACGCGTGTTCAGAAAGAGCGCTTTGACGAGTCTGAGTATGCCCACATGAAAGCTGCCTATATCCTGACGGCAGACATGCTGGCCGAAGCCCGCGACAACCTGAAAGTACTGCACCCACTACCACGCGTCGATGAAATCACTGTCGATGTCGACAAGACCAAGTATGCCTATTACTTCCAGCAGGCAGAAAATGGTGTATATGCACGTGAAGCCCTACTAGCCCTTGTACTAAACGAAGAACTTTAAGCAGGAGATGACAGCTATGACTAAGGAAACTCAACTACAGGTTGAAGCAATTAAGAACGGTTCTGTTATCGACCACATTCCGGCGAATGTAGGGATCAAGGTTCTGAAACTGTTCAAGATGCACAAAACCAACCAACGTGTTACCGTCGGCCTGAACCTGCCATCATCGGCACTGGGCGCCAAGGATCTGATTAAGATTGAAAACACGTTCATCAGCGAAGATCAGGCCAACCAGTTAGCACTGTACGCTCCTAAGGCGACAGTCAACCAAATCGAAAACTACGAAGTTGTTAAGAAACTGACTCTGTCACTGCCCGAGCAGATCAACGCTATTTTCAAATGCCCGAACACCAACTGCATTACCCATGGCGAGCCAGTCGACAGCAGCTTCAGCGTTCTAACCAAGAAAGACGATGTACAGCTGAAGTGTAAATATTGTGAGAAAGTCTTCTCACGCGAAATCGTTACCGAGCATAACTAACTGCCTCAGAAACGACTTTTCCTGCATCAAGACTAAGAATACCGGCTCACCCCTGAGCCGGTTTTTTTATTCTCACTTCTAGAGCGTTCGGCCCCCACTAATGCCTCTACCTTTGAAAAATCACAACTAAAAACCGACAGGGCTACTCCTTTTATCGATCTCTATCGATGCCACTGCCGGATTCATCGACTTTCAAAGGGTAGCGGCATGAAGTGTGTTGTAGATTTTGGTCTGTATTCCAATTCTCTATTCTCCAGACTTAGTGGAGGTGCACTGGCGCTTGCTTTGATGTCAGGCTGTATCATGAGCAATGGCCCGATCAGCCAGGCGCCGGGCAGCCAGGCCAACCAGATGGTCATGATTGGGATCCCGCTCCTGCTCGGCGGTTTTGGCTCTGCCGTTCCGGTCAACGACGAGTATATGATCACCGCCAAGCATGTTGCCCGGTTATCCTGGGACTTCGGTGTCATTCATCACCCCTATTGCGATCTCGCCCTGATCCGCCGTTCATCAGACCGTATTCCGACCTGGGGACTGATCTATCCGGACCAGCCAGTGTCCCACCACGGACATTCGCTAGTCGGCAACAGTATCAAAGGGGACGGCAAATACCTCCAGGATGTCATCGACACCAATACCGATTGCCTCTACTCGCTCAGTGATGCTCCTGTGATGTCGGGAATGAGCGGAGGCCCGGTCTTTAACCCCGACGGCGAGATTGCCGGGATCACGGTTGCCATCGTCCATAACCCAGAAGATCTGCGGAACCTGCGTCCTGCCGTCCGCTACAGCCAGTTTGTCCCTGCCACCCTTATTTTCGACTGGCTTGATGCGCTGGGGATTGCTACCGCCTCGGCCAGTCCGGCGCTTGCCTCTATTCAGGTATCCCAATATGTCACCGACCTCAATCGTCCCAACCGTCCTGTTATCGATATTGCCAGCGTGACTGACACACCTGACGGACTCCAGGAAACAGATATCAAGCAGTTAACGCCTGTCGATAGCGAAATCAATACGGCTGCAGCGAGCTCGTCGCCGTTCGAAACCTACCGGACACCCATTTCCTCGACCTTCCAGCCGCCGGCCCAAAGGACGGCCCCGGATAACAGTGCCGAGGCACTTTCCGGGCTCAGGGGCGATCCGGAAGCCGGCCCCCAGCTAACCTCACAGCCACAGAAAAAAGTTCCTCAAAATCCGTAACTGGCGCCGAATGTGGCGGAATAAAATTCGTCATATAGCAGAAAAAATCGGCTTTTTATTTTGGTGATTAGGGTCAATAAAACATAATCACATTATTGTTATGATGCTTATGCAAGATTATGCAATGGCTATATTATAACTTGCGTTATGCCTGCCCCGAAGACCATCGTGCAGATGGCTGCCGAAGTACGCACTTCCTTGTCGGAACAAGGCGGGCAATACAGAGAGATACGATCTTAATACCCTATAGAATAACAAAGGAGTTGCCCGTGAATGTATCCGATGTACACGGCGCGATTGATGCACTTTCATCTGATGAGAACATCACTACAGCCTGCAAACGTCTGCTCCAGCAGCAAAGCTTTTCGACCCAGGACGATATCCGCCAGCGTTTGATTGATATGGGATATGATGATGTCAGTCAGTCGACGGTTTCCCGTCTGCTCTCACGACTCGGCGTTGCCAAGGTACCCAATGCCTACGGCAAAAAGGTCTATTGCCTAACGGTTGAAAATGAGCCGGTCCAGGTTGGTTCATCCATTTCCTCGCAGATCGAATTCATTACCCACAACCAACTCGTGGTCGTGGTCAAGACCCATCCCGGCGGCGCGCAGCTTGTTGCCCGCCTGATTGATATCCAGCCTCATGCCGAGATCCTGGGAACCGTGGGTGGAAATGATACGGTAATGGTTGCGCCGAAGGACATTAACCGCATTGAACAATGCGAGCGTGTGGTAAAAGCACGATTAGGGATCCCGGCTTAACCTTACTTACGTGCTACAAGTAACAGGAAATACTTTGACCTAAATTGTTTTGGGCTGCAAACTAGTGCCCTAAACATAGGTTCTGAATGACTTAGTAAGGACAATCAATGACTCAAGTACTACACACAGATCAGGCTCCAGCAGCTATCGGCCCTTATGTACAAGGTGTTGACCTAGGCAACATGATTCTGACTTCTGGTCAGATCCCTGTAAACCCGGTTACAGGCGAAGTGTCTGAGGATATTGCCGAGCAGGCACGTCAGTCACTAGACAATGTCAAAGCTGTTGTTGAATCTTCCGGCCTGAAAGTTGCGGATATTGTCAAGATGACGGTTTTTGTAAAAGATTTGAATGATTTCGCCACCGTCAATGAAGTGTATGGCAAGTTCTTTGACGAACACAACGCCCCTTATCCTGCGCGTTCATGTGTTGAAGTAGCACGTCTGCCAAAAGATGTGAAAATTGAAATCGAAGCCATCGCGGTACGTAAGTAACAGCGTTGGCGACTAAAAGACATTGATGCAAAAAAGCTGTCTGACGACAGCTTTTTTTATACCCGTTACACCGGCAGAAGAAATGCGCTTGCTGAGGAAACCCTCAGCGAACCAGTGTCCGCGCCAAAACCTGCGGGAACCAGGCCGTAAACTGCTCAGGTTCAGAATCAACCGCCTGTTCCAGCTCGGCCTGCGGCCACCAACGGTAACCCATCACCTCGCTGCTATTTGGCTCAATCCCCAACTCGGAGACACAAGCCACCAGAATATGGTCCAGCTCGTGCTCAACCAGCTGGTTATCCAGCTCGGCACGATAGAGAAACGTCGCAATATCTTCAAGCTGGCTTACGCCGGAAATTCCCATCTCTTCGCCAAGGCGGCGTATACCGGCCTGCTCCATCGATTCCCCCTGACGCGGGTGGGAACAACAGGTATTGGTCCACAAACCGCCACTGTGGTACTTGCCCAGCGCCCGCTGCTGCATCAGAAACTCCCTGCCATTATTGGTTTCCCGGTACAGCAACACGGAAAAGGCCAGGTGAAGTGCCCCGTCCCGGTGGGCCTGCATTTTTTCCTGTAGTCCCAGCTCCCGGCCTTGAGGATCAACTAAAACAACCTGTTCTTCGATCATGATATCTATATCTATATCTGTATCTATAAAAGCAAAAAGGACACGCCAGGCATGTCCTTAGTATTATCCAGTTCTGTACTATAGAGGCTATATTATGCCATTTCTATTTTGCAGAACGCTGAACGGCTTCGGCATTGAGCTCAGCCAGTTTATTTTCCATGATTGTACGACACTGGTTAGATAACTGGCGAACATCTTCTTTGGTATACCCTTCAGTCACGACTGGCGGCATTACCTCAACAATCACCACGCCGTTATCCCAGCGATTCATGTTTACATGTTCAGTTGAGCTGCAGACAATAGGCACAACAGGTACGCCGGCACCAATTGCGGCATGAAACGCACCGGTCTTGAACGGCAGCAGGCCACGGCCACGTGAACGGGTTCCTTCCGGGAACATCCATACCGATACCTGAAGCTGCTTAATTTTCTCGACAATCTGGCTGATTGTCCCGGCAGCCCGACTGCGGTTCGCACGGTCAATCAGGATATTGCCCGTCAGCCAGTACAGCTGGCCAAATAACGGCATCCAGACAAGACTTTTCTTACCGACGGTAACGGTACGGGGCATAATGGCACCAGATACCGTGAACAAGTCATAGTTGTTCTGGTGGTTGGCAATATAAATGCTGGCACCGACATCGTCGGCCCCTTCGGCATAGCGGAGTTCCAGTTTAATCCCAAAGATCCGGGCCATTTTACAAAAATGGCGACCCACATTATGAACATTTTTCGGGTTGCGCGGGCTCAGCAAACAGTAGCCACAGCCAAATACAAACATGACAACTGCAAAAATTGCGACAGCGACCATGCGCAATAAAAATATCATGGAACTCTCCTCAGCGTACAAGCGTTCGCTAGTATACTCAGGCAACGGGAAATTACACCCTCTAAGTACACAAATTATTGTCTATGGCTTCAATATTATGAAAAAAGCCCTCAATTTTGAGGGCTTTTGGTATCGATGACAACGGTGGCTGTTATTCGTCAGCCGGCACGTCAGGGTGTTCGACTTCCATCCGGGTCACACGTTGTAGTCCCCGTGGAAGCAACGAGCCCCGTCGACCACGCTCACCGCGGAAGTTTTCGAGATCCGACGGCTTCAGCCCAAGCTTACGCTTACCCGCATAAATCGTGACATGTCCGCTCGCTGGCAGAACAATAAGCTGGGAAAGAAACTCTTCCCGGGCCTTGGAGCGAGCCGCCGGAATATTGATGATCTTGTTCCCTTTGCCTTTACCTAACTGCGGCAAATCTTTGATCGGGAACAGCAGCATCCGTCCTTCATTGGTAATGGCCAGGATTTCGTCACTGTCAATATCATTAATCGGCTGAGGGGCCATCACCTCGGCATTCTCGGGAACCGTCAGCAGCGCCTTGCCACTCTTGTTCTTCGATACCATATCGGTTGTCTTGCAGATAAAGCCGTAACCGGCGTCCGATCCCATCAGCCATAGCTGATCATCGTCCGCCATCATCACCTGGCGCATACTCGAGCCCGGCGTCAGGTTAAGACGACCAGTAATCGGCTCGCCCTGGCTTCGCGCCGATGGCAGGCTATGGGACTCCAGCGCATAGCTGCGACCATCCGTGCCGAGGAAAATCGCCGGCAGGTTACTCTTGCCACGGGCATGGGCCAGATAGCCGTCACCGGATTTATAGCTCAGCGAGGTCGGATCCACCTCATGGCCCTTGGCATGACGGATCCAGCCTTTCTCCGACAGTACCACCGTGATGGCTTCGCTTGGCACAAGATCGCGCTCGGTCAGCGCCTTGGCCTCGGCACGTTCAACCAGCGGCGAGCGACGATCATCGCCGTATTTCTCGGCATCGGCCAGCAGCTCTTTCTTAATCAGGGTATTGAGACGACGCTCTGATCCCAGCAGCTTTTCAAGCTTCTCACGCTCTTTCGATAGCTCGTCCTGCTCGCCGCGGATCTTGATTTCTTCCAGCTTCGCCAACTGGCGCAGCTTGATTTCCAGAATCGCATCAGCCTGGGTTACACTTAAGTCAAAGCGCGACATCAGCTCGGCTTTCGGATCATCCTCGGTACGGATGATCTCAATCACCTCGTCAATGTTCAGGTACGCAGCCAGCAAACCTTCGAGGATATGCAGGCGGGCAATCACTTTATCCAAACGGAACTGGAGGCGACGGCGAACCGTGTCACGACGGAACGCTAGCCACTCGGTAACAATCTGAACCAGCCCCTTCACCTGCGGGCGCCCATCAAGGCCCAGCATATTGAGGTTAACCCTGAAGCTCTTCTCCAGATCCGTAGAAGCAAACAGGTGATTCATCAGCTGTTCGCAGTCAATACGGTTTGAACGCGGAACAATCACGATACGGGTCGGGTTCTCGTGATCGGACTCATCACGCAGATCATCGACCATCGGCAGCTTCTTGGCCCGCATTTGTGCGGCAATCTGCTCAAGCAGCTTCGAGCCGGAAACCTGATGCGGCAACGCCGTGATCACGATATCACCGTTTTCCTTGTGCCAGACGGCACGCATCTTAATGCTGCCGCGACCGGTACGATAAACTTTCTTCAGATCACTCTTAGGCGTAATGATCTCTGCTTCTGTCGGATAGTCCGGCCCCTGGACAATCGTCATCAGCTCATCCAGATCGGCTTTTGGGTTCTCGATCAGATGCACAGCCGCATTGGCCACCTCACGGGCATTGTGCGGCGGGATATCCGTCGCCATACCAACGGCGATACCGGTTACCCCGTTCAACAGGATATGCGGCAAGCGGGCCGGCAACATCTTCGGCTCTTTCATTGTACCGTCGAAGTTAGGTACCCAGTCGGCCGTGCCCTGTCCCAGTTCACCGAGTAAAACCTCGGAGAAACGTGACAGGCGCGATTCGGTATAACGCATTGCCGCGAACGATTTCGGATCATCCGGTGCACCCCAGTTCCCCTGCCCGTCCACCAGCGGGTAACGGTAGGAGAACGGCTGCGCCATCAGTACCATGGCTTCGTAACAGGCGGAATCACCATGAGGATGATACTTACCCAGTACGTCACCGACAGTACGGGCCGACTTCTTGTATTTAGCCGTCGCTGACAGGCCAAGTTCTGACATTGCGTAGATAATACGGCGCTGTACAGGTTTCAGGCCATCACCAATAAACGGCAGGGCACGATCCATGATTACGTACATGGAGTAATTGAGATAAGCGTCTTCGGTAAACTTCCTCAGCGGGAGCTGTTCAACGCCGTCCATTGAGACATCAGTCATCGTTGGGTATTCCGTTCAATCATTCTTTGCTACCGCCCGCCATCAGCAGGCAATAGCCATCATATTTTGAGAAGGTCGAGGCTTTATGGCCTAGATAACGAGGCTTACACCTCAGCCATATCACCTTTATCCTGCAGCCAGTAACGACGGTCTTCCGCCCGCTTCTTGCCCAGCAGCATGTCCATCATTTCATTGGTCTGCTGATCATCATCAATGGTTAGCTGAACCAGACGGCGGGTATTCGGATCCATGGTGGTTTCACGCAGCTGAAGCGGGTTCATCTCACCCAGACCTTTAAATCGCTGGACATTGATCTTGCCTCGTTTGCTGCTCAGGCGCTCGATAATGCCATCTTTTTCGGCCTCATCCAGTGCGTAGTAAACTTCCTTGGCCAGGTCAATCCGGTATAGCGGCGGCATGGCAATATAGACATGGCCTGCACGCACCAGTGCCTCGAAGTGCTTCATAAACAGCGCACACAGCAGAGTTGCAATGTGCAAACCATCGGAGTCCGCATCCGCGAGGACGCAGATTTTACCGTAGCGCAGTCCGCTCAGATCATCACTGTCAGGGTCAATACCCAGCGCGACAGAAATATCATGGACCTCTTGTGAGGCCAGTACCTGATCGGCCGAGACTTCCCAGGTATTCAGGATCTTACCACGCAACGGCATGATAGCCTGGAACATCCGGTCACGAGCCTGCTTGGCCGATCCACCCGCCGAATCCCCTTCCACCAAAAACAGTTCAGTACGGTTTAGATCCTGCTGCGAACAGTCTGCCAACTTGCCCGGTAAGGCAGGTCCGGAAGCAATTTTCTTACGAACCACTTTCTTGCTGGCACGCATACGGCGATGGGCGTTAGCAATACACACCTCAGCCAGCTGTTCGGCCAGCTGAGGACGCTCGTTCAGCCACAGGCTGAAGGCATCTTTCACCACCCCGGAAACAAACGCCGCGCACTGACGCGAGGACAGACGCTCTTTGGTCTGGCCGGCAAACTGCGGATCCTGCATTTTCACTGACAGTACGTAGGCACAACGCTCCCAGATATCATCTGCCGTCAGCTTGACACCGCGTGGCAGCATATTACGGAACTCACAGAATTCTCGCATCGCATCCAGCAGGCCTTGGCGCAGGCCGTTGACATGGGTACCACCCTGCGCTGTCGGGATCAGGTTAACGTAACTTTCGGTGATCAGCTCGCCGCCTTCCGGCAGCCACAGCAATGCCCAGTCAGCCGCTTCAGTCTGGCCGCTAAACACTCCGGTAAACGGCTCTTCCGGAAGTAAGGTGTAGCCCTTAACGCCTTCGGCAAGATAGTCCTTCAAGCCATCTTCATAGCACCAGCGCAGGGTTTCATCGGTGTTCTTATCCGTAAAGACGATCTCAAGCCCCGGGCATAAGACCGCTTTGGCTTTTAAATTGCTTTTTAAGCGGGATACCGAGAATTTCGGGCTATCAAAATATGTCGCGTTCGGCCAGAAATGTACCCGTGTTCCCTTGGCACGACGGCCGCAAGTACCTATCACCTCTAGCTCGGATACCTTGTCGCCGTTTTCGAACGCAATTTGGTACATCTGACCATCACGCTTCACGGTTACTTCGACACGTGTCGACAGGGCATTCACCACCGAAATACCAACCCCGTGCAAACCACCGGAGAACTGGTAGTTCTTGCCGGAGAACTTACCACCGGCATGCAGCTTACAGAGGATCAGCTCAACGCCTGATACCCCTTCTTCCGGGTGAATGTCCACCGGCATACCACGGCCGTCATCAATGACCTCTAGGGACTGATCCGCATGGAGGATGACTTCAACTTTGCGGGCATGGCCGGCCAATGCTTCATCGACACTGTTATCGATAACCTCTTGGCCGAGGTGGTTAGGCCTGACCGTATCGGTGTACATGCCGGGACGGCGGCGTACTGGCTCAAGGCCATTGAGAACCTCAATGGCTCCAGCGTTATAGCTTTGATCTGTCATATTACGGAAGTTTACGAGAAAATTTTTGCCACAATAGTCAGTAACCCCAGCCCGGTTGTCAAGCTGAGGTCGAGGATAATGCCCACAATTGTGAGTCCGGCTCCATCACCCGTCACTCGACGGTTGCCCGCCTGGCAACGGTTTAGAGCCCTAAAAACTTAATGATTTCAGCGGGGAAACGGTCAAAACCGATAAAACTGTGATCGCCTTCGGGCTCCACGGTTTGCTTACAGGCGGCATATTTAGCCACGGCCTGACGGTAATCGAGAACTTCATCACCTTCTTGCTGCATCAGCCAAAACAGCTCTGGTGTCGCTATTTCCGGCACATCCATCTGCTTTAGCTCTTCCATATGCCTGGCCTCAAGCAGGTAACGCTCGCCAGTATAGGGATTTTCCTGTTCCCCCAGGTAATCTACCAATAACTCATACGGCTTGACGGCAGGATTAACGACTACGGCCGGGAGTTGGTAGCGATGATTGAGCCAGGTTGAAATGTAGCCCCCCAGCGAGCTGCCGACTAACCCAATCTGGTGATCCTGCCGCAGCGAGCAAACAAGATCATCAATAAAAGTTGCTGCCTCGGCCGGATAGCACGGCATTTGCGGGATCTCTACGCGAATATCCGGACGGTGCTGACGACAATACTCCGCCATCTCCGTCGCTTTCAGTGATTTCGGAGAGCTATTAAAGCCATGGATATAAAGCAATAGCGGTTTCATCTAGTAGCCGCCTGCATCGAACTGGGGTGCAAAACACTCTCCCTGCAACCGGGAAACCGAGGTTACCACCCGGCCATCGGCCATGAGCTCAAGGTAACGCCAGCCCGGATTAAGCTTGTCCAGCGCAAAGTCGTTAGAATCAGGCTGAAACTGAATACAGGTCGACGGTGTCGCCAGTACCCGTACCCCGTGGTAGAGGCGATCCAGCTCCTGATGAATATGACCGCACAATACAGCCTTTACCTGCTGTGGGTATTTGTCCACAACCAGCCAGAATGCATCGGCATTATGCAATTTATGCTGATCCAGCCAGGCACTGCCAGCCTCCAGCGGATGATGATGCAACAATACCAGTGCATGACGCTGAGGCTGGGATGCCAGCGCCTCATCCAGCATCGCTAGCTGCGCATCGCTCAGCTCCCCGTGCGGGACACCCTGAACCTGGCTGTCTAGCAGGATCACCTGCCAGTGCTCGCCAGCCAGTACCTGCTGGCAAGGCTTGATTTGCGGAGACGGCAACACCGAGGACATGCTCGGCTGATAGTCATGATTGCCCGGCAGCCAGAAACAGGGCTGCGACCAGCGCGAGATACCGTCGCTGAAACGCTGATAAGACCGTTCGCTATGGTCCTGAGAGATATCACCGGTTGCAACCACAGCATCAAACGGACGCGCAGCCGCATCAACAGCATCCATTACGGCATGAAAGCTGTCTTTGGTCGCGACACCCAGCAGGCTACCTGCCTCATTGGCAAATAGATGGGTATCGGTAATTTGGAGGAGAACCACACTGTCTGGGTTCGTCTGAGGCAGAGAATACATCTGCAAAACGTCAAAAACCTTGTTTATCTAATACTGTTAACAAACCGATTGTTTGCTGATCCCATTTTTCAGGCAATAGGCCAGCCAGTCACCCAAAAAGCGGTTCACTTGATGCTTTTCATCTTTCTGGTGCATCCGCAAATTTGGGTAATCATACCTCGGCTTAAGCCGAGAAATCTGCTGAGCGGTACACACTTCTGCCACTCTGGCATCGTGGTATAACCGCACAGTCAGTCGGGGGATCAAATAATCCGGAAGCTCCCCGTCAGCACGCTGCCACAGCTCGATCACTGTGGTGTAGCGGGTCGACTCCGTGATTCGCAACTGGTACTCGTGCTCGAAAACCTTATATACGCACTCGTCTCCCACCGTGTCTGTTTTTGGCAGTAATGGGAGCAACTTCGCATAGTTAGTTTCATACAAACGCATGATGCCTGCAAAATCAACGGTATATCTTTTATTCAATCGGTGTCCTTAAACCAATGGACTGGTTATTGAGCCTGAGCCTGTAATCTTAAATAGTTTAGCTGCAACCATTGTAGCGCAATGATTGAGGCTGCATTCTCAATTTTACCAGATTCAATCCACTGGTATGCTTCCTGTCGAGATACCACATGCACCCGAATGTCTTCGCCTTCATGGGCCAGGCCATGAATCCCCTGGGCCTTGGTGCTATCGACACGGCCGACAAAGACATCAAGCATTTCGGAACAACCACCGGAGCTCGACAGATAGCGGGTAATTTTTTCCAGCTGGGTCACTGTCACGCCAGCTTCCTCTACGGCCTCGCGACTCACCACATTCTCGGCGGTCTCGCTCGGCTCGATAATGCCGGCCACAATTTCCAGCTGCCAGGGCGAGCAATCTGCCGCCATAGCGCCGACTCGAAACTGTTCGACCAACACCACATTATCTTCAACTGGATCATAAGGTAACAAAGCAGCGGCATGACCACGCTCGAACAACTCCCGTTCAAGCGGCTCGCTCCAGCCTCCGGCAAAAAGTTTATGGCGAAAACGATATTTCACCATGCTGAAATATCCCTGATACAGCGTCTCCGTCGACAAAACTTCAACATCATCTTTGCTATAAACATCCGGCGCAGAGCCTGAAGGCAACTCGTTACTCATTATGTTATCTCCCTTTGCTCTATATCTTTTCATTCAAAATGGCTGGCAGCAATGATTTAATTCAACATTTATGACAAATATTATGATTTTATTTAAGTCCAATTTTGTAGTTGGATAGATTACAATCACATATGATTAAGTAAACAGCGTAAAACTAAGTAAAAATGAACAACGATCAGTTTCAGGCAAGGTTTCTTCGGATAGACTGATTGCTTTGATCTCTTTTTTTTTGTCAGGACCAGGAAAGGCATCCATGAAAAAATTGCTTCCGCTTATTATTAGCGTTGCGCTTGGCGGTTTCAGCCAGGCAGCACTGGCTGATGATTTAGCCGATATCTACCAACAAGCCAAACAAAATGATCCTCAGCTGCTTCGTGCTGCAGCCGATAAAGACGCAGCATTTGAAAAGATTAATTCATCACGCAGTGCACTGTTGCCGCAAATTGATCTAGATGCGGGTTATGGCATATCACGCATGGACGGTGATGCCGACGGCCTTAGTGGCAAGCTGAGTCTAAGCCAATCACTGTATAATCGCTCCAGTTGGGTAAGCCTCGACATCACTGAGAAAGAGGCTCGTCAGAGAGATGCCGCCTACGCGAGCTCTCAGCAAGGGCTGATCCTACGTGTTTCCGAAGCTTACTTTGCTGTATTGCGTGCCATGGATGACCTTGAGTTTGTCCGTGCCGAAAAAGCCGCGGTCGGTCGTCAGCTTGAGCAAACCAAACAGCGCTTCGAAGTTGGTTTGTCGGCAATCACCGATGTGCATGATGCCCAGGCTCAGTACGATAGCGTACTGGCCGATGAGATCCTGAATGAAAATGAGCTGACCAACAGCTATGAAGGGTTGCGCGAGATCACTGGCCAGGAGCATACCGACCTGAGTATCCTTGATACCGGCCGCTTCTCAGCCAGCCGTCCGCAAGGCAAGGTTCTGGAACTAATTAAAGATGCCGAAACCGAAAACCTCAGCTTACTGACCTCACGTATTGCACAAGACATCGCCCGCGATCAGATTGCACTTGCTGAGTCCGGCCATTTGCCAACTCTGTCATTCACTACCGACTACAGCTACGACGACAAGAACCCAGCAACCGATGACGGTACGCTAAATGCAGGTATCAACCTAAACCTGCCACTCTACACCGGTGGCCGCGTGACCTCTGAAGTCAAGCAGGCGCAATTCTCCTATGTCTCTTCCAGCGAAAAGCTAGAGGAAGACTACCGTAGCGTCGTCAAGGATGTCCGCGCCTTCTACAACAACATCAACGCTTCTATCGGTGCCCTTCGTGCTTACCAGCAGTCAGTAATTTCTGCCAAGTCTGCACTTGAAGCGACCGAAGCCGGTTTTGATGTCGGTACCCGTACTATTGTTGACGTGCTGGATGCAACCCGCCGTCTGTACGATGCCAACCGTCAGCTAGCCAACGCTCGCTATGACTACATCATCAATCAGCTAAGGCTGAAACAGGCTGTCGGCTCCCTCAACGAGCAAGACGTTGTGGACGTTAATACCGGCCTGATGGCAGCCAAATAACCGGCTACATCATAGGTATCAACCCCATTAAAAAAGCGCCATCCTCGGATGGCGCTTTTTGTTATCTAAAAGATGCTGTACTTTGCTAAGTTCGAGCAATGTAACGGCGACAGTTCTATTACCCGCGACCACCACGGATAGCTTCGATGATTTCTGTCGTTGAACAGCCATCTTCAAAATTCAGTACCCTTACCTCGCCACCAGCGGCAACCACTTCCTTACCACCAGCAATCTCTTCCGGCTTGTAGTCACCACCTTTAACCAAAAGGCTTGGCAGGATTTCACTGATCAGACGCTGCGGCGTTTCTTCGCTAAACGGTACCACCCAGTCAACAGCACCAAGCCCGGCCAATACAGCCATACGGCGGTCTTCAGGATTAACCGGTCGTCCCGGCCCTTTCAGAGTCTGTACCGAGCTATCCGAGTTAACCGCAACAATCAGGCGATCGCCCAGTTTTGCTGCTTCATTCAGATAGGCAACATGGCCGGCATGCAGAATATCAAAACAACCATTGGTCATGACGACCTTCTCGCCACGTGCTCTTGCCGCTTTAACAGCCTGCTTAAGCTGGGCTTCAGCAATCACACCAAAACCACTGTCCTGGCTACCATGAATAGCCTCGGTCAGTTCAATGGTCGACAGCGTCGAGGTACCTAGCTTGGCAACCACAACACCAGCTGCAGCATTGGCCAGCTTACAGGCATCCGACAGTGATTTGCCCGCTGCCAGCGATGCGGCCAATACCGAGATCACCGTATCACCGGCACCGGTAACGTCATAGACTTCCTGCGCCAACGTCGGCATATGCAGCGGTTCCTGACCTTTTTGCAGCAACGTCATACCGTGCTCGCTGCGCGTGACCAGCAACGCCTCAAGCTCAAATCGCTCAATCAGGCCAAAGCCTCTTTCAACCAGCTCATCGTCAGTATTGACCTTGCCTACGACAGCTTCAAATTCTGAAAGATTCGGTGTCAGCAAGGTAGCACCACGGTAGCGCTCAAAATCAGTCCCTTTCGGATCGACCATCACAGGCACACCAGCCTTGCGGGCCATTTGAACCATTGCCTGGACATGCTCCAGTGCGCCTTTGGCATAGTCAGACAGGATCATCGCTTTGACATTCGGCAGCGACTGCTCCAGGCGCGGCAGGATCATATCAGCCGCAACATCATGGAACCCTTCTTCAAAGTCGAGGCGGATCAGCTGCTGACCACGGCTCATTACCCGGAGCTTGGTAATAGTCGGGTAATCCGGCAGTGAGACAAAATCACAGCGAACATCCAACGACGACAGTTTTTCGTTCAGCGCTTTCGCCGGCTCATCTATCCCCGTCAGGCCAACCAGGCGAGCATGACCTCCCAGCGCTGCAATATTCATTGCCACGTTAGCCGCGCCGCCCGGGCGCTCTTCGATCTGATCGACCTTAACAACAGGCACAGGCGCTTCAGGCGAGATACGCCCGGTTGGTCCATACCAATAACGGTCTAGCATGACATCACCAACAACCAAAACACCTGCTTGATCATAATCAGGAAGAGTCAGTTTCATTATTATCTCCGGGGTAGAAAAACTGAGAAGAAAAAACCGAGAAATACTATCACAAAGCCTCGGGGCTGTTTACCTTTCATCGTCTTTACTGTTGAAGGCACTGTTGCCAAACCTGCTGTACCACCTCTCGCTCGGCAACAAATTGATCTTCAGGCACATACGCCGACAGGCCCAACAAATTGAGACGGTGAATTTCATCACGCATATGGCAATAGGCCAGCTTAAGCGCCTGTACATCCTGAATACTGAGGATCTCGCACTCGGCCATCGTGTCGAAAATACGAACGTTATCAGACCAGCGGGTCAGGGCCCGCTCGCCGCTGGCATGCTGTAAGACCAGATACTGGGCAATAAATTCAATATCCGTGATCCCGCCTTCATCTTGCTTGAGGCCAAACATCCCGGCTTTCTTGCTGCCAAGATGCTCACGCATTTTATGGCGCATCTCCACCACTTGCTGCTGTAAGGCCGCCGTTTCGCGAGGTTGCATCAAAATAGCCTGCCGTACCTTGGCAAAAGCCTGCTGCAGCGGGCTGTCACCATACACCATACGCGCCCTCACCAGTGCCTGATGCTCCCAGGTCCAGGCTTCCTGCTGCTGATATTCGGCAAAAGCCTCCATGGTGCTGACCAGCAGCCCGGATGCACCGGACGGGCGCAGACGTACATCGACCTCGTACAGCACACCGGACGAGGTTCGGGTTGAGAACAGGTGGACGATCCGCTGTGCCAGCCTGAGGTAGAACTGGCGGCCGTCAATTTCCTTCTTGCCGGTGGTATAGACATTGGCCGGACAGTCATGGAGAAACACCAGATCCAGATCAGAGCCATATCCCAGCTCCCAGCCGCCGACCTTGCCGTATCCCAACACGCCAAAGCCCTTGCCGTCACGCTCCTGCAGGTGGGAAGGCTCACCATACTTCTCGACCATCTGAAGCCAGGCCTGGTTGACCACCGCCCCGATAATCGCCTCGGCCAGGTAAGTGAGGTGATCGCTGACTTTCATCAGCGGCAGTGCGCCGGCTATATCGGCGGCGGCAATCCGCAACAACTGCGCCTGCTTAAACTGGCGAATAGCCTCCATCTGCTGTTCCATATCCTCTTCCGGGATCCGGGCCAGGTACTCGTATAGCTCATACTGATACTGATCCAGCGGTGTCGGATTATAGAGGTGCTGGGGATCCAGCAGCTCGTCGAGCAAAATAGGATATTGCGTCAGCTGCTCGGCGACCATAGGGCTGGCCGCACACAGGCGGACCAGCTGATCCAGTGCGGCCGGGTGCTCGCTCAATAACTCAAGATACGTCGTCCGGGTTGCCACCCGGACAATCAGTTTGGTCACCCGGGACAGAACCTGCGCAGCATCCGGGCGAGGCACAATGCGCGCCAAGACCTCCGGCATCAGTTTTGCCAGTACCTCCCGGCCGCGAGGGCCCAGGGTACGCTTGGACAATTCAGCTTTCATTCCCAATAGCGTACTGGCCTGACTGGCGCCGTCAGAGGCCGCCAGCTCGTCAAGAATGCTGAGCACGACCTCCTCATTTTTCACCATGGCCCACATTTCATGGTATTGGGCATCGGCAGCAGAGTGGACCTCTTCTTCCTCGGACCCGATAATGTTCTCGAAGACCTGGTGAATCGCGCCCATATGACTGTCGACTGCCGCCTGCAGCGCGTCCCAGTCATCATACCCCATCGCAAAGGCCAGACGGTGCCGGTCCAGCACTTTGTCCGGCAAGGTCTGAGTTTGCTTGTCGTCGATCGCCTGCAGCAAGTTTTCCAGCCGGCGCAAGAAGCAGTATCCCTGTTCAAGGTCGGCAACCTGCTCTTGCGGCAACAAGGCCAGCTGCTTCATTGCCGCAAGAGTTTCAAGCAGCCCGCGATGGCGCAGGCTGGGCTCGCGTCCGCCGCGGATCAACTGAAACGACTGGGCAATAAACTCAACTTCACGGATCCCGCCCGCCCCCAGCTTAATATTGTTGCTCAGGCCACGGCGGCGGACCTCGCTGCTGATCATCGATTTCATACGCCGTAATGATTGGATAGCACTGAAGTCGATATAGCGACGGAACACGAAAGGCCGTAACATCTGGCGCAGTTCCTGATACTGGCTGAAGCTTTCTCGTCCCATCACCCGCGCTTTGATCATCGCATAACGCTCCCAGTCCCGCCCTTGCTCCTGGTAATAATCTTCGAGGGCCGCATAGCTCATCACTAGCGGGCCACTGTCACCAAACGGACGCAACCGCATATCGACCCGGTAGCAAAAACCGTCAAATGTCTGCTGATCCAGCGCCTTGATCAATCGCTGTCCCAAACGGGTAAAAAACTGGGCATTGGCCAGGCTACGTCGCCCGCCTTCGGTTTCGCCGTTTTCCGGATAGGTAAAGATCAGATCAATATCCGAGGAAAAATTCAGCTCGCCACCACCGAGCTTGCCCATGCCGAGGATCAGCATTGGCTGCGCCTCTCCCTGAGCATTCATCGGGGTGCCCCACTCCTTGCAGCATTGAGCATACAACCAGTTATAGGCTTCCATAATCAGGGCTTCAGCCAGCTGCGACAGATGATCAAGGCTTTGGGTCAGAGATGCCTTGCCGGTAAAATCTCGCCAGGCAATCCATACCATCTCCTGGCGGCGAAAGGCACGCAGCAAACGCATCAGGCTGTTCTCATCGGTCGCTGAAGCCAGCTTGTCAGCCAGAAGCTGGCGATACTGGCTGGCATGCTCTGTATCATCAACATGATCTGCCAGCCAGGGCAGCAACTGGCCATCCCGTACGAGCGATGCGGTAATAAAGTCACTGCAACCAAGCACCTGCCGCAGCTCTGGCAAGCGCTCCACGGGCCACAGGGCCAGCGACTCAGAATGAGCACTCTGAATTTTTTCGATGGCTTTGTCGGCGGCGGTGATTAACGGAGCAGGCTGGTTCATCTCGATTCCTTAATTCAATTCCCTGGCAAAGCGGATTAAATGCTTATTAGCAATAACATAACACAACGCCCGCTAGTTAGCGGGCGTTGTCAGTTACCTGGCTCACGTTCCGGAAACGTGGCAGCCGTTTACAAGTGGTCGTCAGACATGAAAGGCCTGGATTTTGCCTTCCAGCTCTGTCGCATGGTTCTGCATCGTCTCCGATGTTTCCGTCAGCTCGGTGACTACCACCACAGAGGCTTCCACCAGCTCGCGAACATTGGTCAGGTTCTGGCTCATTTCATCGGCAACCGCACTCTGCTGCTCGGCAGCGGATGCGATCTGGAAGTTCATATCATTGATACGCTGGACCTGGTCAACGATCTTGTCCAGCTCGCCCCCGGCGTTGGTTACAAGATCCACCCCTTCTGCGGCTTCCACCACACTCTGCTCCATCAGGCCAACAGCCTGTTGGGCACTATTTTGCAGCAGCGAGATCATTTCCTGGATCTCGACCGTTGCCTGCTGGGTACGCTGGGCCAGATTACGCACTTCGTCGGCAACAACGGCAAAACCACGGCCGGCATCACCGGCACGCGCCGCCTCGATAGCTGCATTCAGTGCCAGCAAGTTAGTCTGCTCTGAGATACTCTGGATAGTGACAATCACGCTGCCAATTTGCTCGACACGCTCCTCAACCTGGTTCACCGCATTCGCCGACTGACTGATATCCTGCGATAGCTGGTTGATAGTGCCGATAGTCTGCGAAACGAACTGCTGTCCCTGAGTCGCCTGCTCTGAGGTTCCTTCGGTGGCATTCGACGCTTCGCGGGCATGATCGGCCACGGTCTGGACCGTCGAGGTCATCTCGCTCATCGCCGAGGCCAGCTGGTCAACTTCGCTGAACTCTTCCTGCGCCGACTCCTTGGTCTCCATCATGCTGATCGACATCACTTCGGCAAGACCCGACAGCTCGGCAGCCGCGTCACGCTGGTTGTGGATCACATCCTTTAGCTGTATCCGGGTCTTTTCCAGCTCGCGGGCCAAGTCGCCGTACTCATCGCGGCAATCCATCTCAATCGGCTGAGAGAGATTACGCGCAGCGAGCAGCTGAATGTTATCCGCAAGGTAGCGAGTCTGGCGCAGCATAGTGCTTGAGCCACCGAGCAGAATCACCACAAAGGACACAATCATCAGTGCAGTCTGCCAGGCAACCTGTACCAGATAATCGTTGTAATACGCTTCGGCCTCGGACGCCGACTGTGATGCGACAACCAGCCAGTTCCACTCTGGCAGCTCGACGGCATACTCAAAGCGCTCCTGGTTACTCAGTACCAGGCTACCCGCCCCTGAAAACTGACTCAAAAAGCCAGACAGGCTATTGCCGTTTTCCATTGAGGCCGTCAGCCCGTTGATTGTTTTAGCCTCGGGATGCCCGAGAAGCTTGCCGTTGTCGCGCTCGACAAGGTAGAGGTACGCTCCGTGGTCCCAGCTACTCGACTGAGCGGCTATCGCCTGCTCTGCCAGGGCTTTTCCTGCCTCGCCCTGAGCCAAAAACGTTGTCAGCATAGCCGCATTCGCTTCCGCCAGCTCCTGAGATCGGTCCTGCTGAATGCTGACTACCGACTGATAAAAAGTGTTTGCATCCCATAACTGCTTTCCGATCAGCAAAACGGTACTGAATACCATTAACAGCACCAGCTTCGGCACGAGCCGAATATTGGTCAGTCCCTTTTCCCAGGGTTTAAAAACCATCTTTGCCATTTGGAATCTCCATTTAATTTTTATGCTAGCCCCGGAAATAATGACGACTTTCCGTGAGGAGGCTATTGCTCCAATGCCTGCCATCACTTCGAGCAATAAGTCCCGGCCAAACTGCCCACCCCGCAGCTGGCTATGATTTATTTTTATGCTCAAAACAATAACTGATATTCTATAGGTCGGCAGGCAATTGCGGAAATTAAATGATGAAAAAGATCGACGCGGTCAAACATGAACTCAATCCGATGAGCCTGATGGCACTGGTCCTCTCATTCATATCGCTTGCCATTGTGACCAGCTTAATATTTATTCCGCAAACCGACAGGGTTTACACACTATTTGTGGGCGTTGACTCGTTCATCTGCCTATTGTTCTGGTGTCAGTTATTGACGGATCTCGTGCGCAGCAATCACAAAGTGCACTACCTCAAACACCACTGGCCCGACTTTATTGCCAGCATCCCGGTTATCGAGGCACTCCGCTTTGCCCGTATCGTCCAGATCTTCCGTGTCATCCGGCTGCTAAGATCCAGCCATCATATTTTCAACCATATTCGCAGTAATCGTCGCGAGGCCACGGTTGCCACCATTTTCCTGCTCCTGACCATCCTGGTCACGGTCGGCTCGGCAATGATACTAATGCTGGAAGGCAATGATCCCGAATCCAACATCCATTCTGCCGGCGATGCACTCTGGTGGGTATTTGTTACTATCTCGACAGTAGGCTACGGCGATCATTTCCCGGTAACCACACTCGGGAAAATTCTGGCAGCCGTTATCATTCTCTGCGGAGTTGGCTTGTTCGGTATGGTGGCAGGGTTAGTCAGCTCGCTGATTTCCGATCCTGAAAAACAACAGCAAAAAGATGCCGCCCGGCATGAAGAGGAATGGCAGCAAATGCTGGCCAGCCAGCAACTGCTGCTAAAGCGTATCGATGATCTGGAACAGCGGCTCAGCGCCAAAAGCAATCAGCACGAGAGCCATGCCATCGACAGTTAATATAAATATAACAACGCCCCGCAATTGCGAGGCGTTTGAACGTCTGCAGCCAATCAGTTTTACGGCCAGTATGGTGCCAGCTCGATCCCTATCTGACGGGTCTGATCCATGGCATGAAGCAGTGACTCTTCCTTACGGGAAAGCCATTTTTCGATTTGACTGCGATCGTCGTCATCCTGCTGATCCAGCAACAATCTGATTGGCTCCAGCTGCTGCAGATCTTCCATACCACGCAACAAGTCCAGCCACGGCATTCTGAAACCGGCACGCTTCTCTTCGTCGTACAACTCGGCGAAACACAAGCCGCTCAACAGATTACGGTTCAGGCGCGGCTGTTGATCAAGATAGTCAATACGGTTCAGCTGGCGCTCAGCCGGAAACACATCAGCCAGCTCTTCCCACGAGCGGTTCAGCACATTATCGGCAAACGGCTTGATATCACCGGCCAGGCGCTCACGAGACTTGTCATCAAGAAACGGCTGCCAACCACGGCTCAAAATCCAGCGACTGAGATCAAGCAGCAGACCACAGTAACGGGATGACTCCAGCAACTGCATCATTTCGTCAACTTCAGGCAACGCCTGCTGTCGCAGCTGGAGCTGTTTCATCAGCGCCTTGCGCGCATTAAGCTTCCTCAGGACATTGCCTTTGTCGGCCAGCAATTGGTCAATACTGGCAAACTCGCCCAACCAATCCAGCTCACCTTCCAGCCACTGTAATTCCTGACGGACCAGAGCACTGGCGCGGCGCGGAATCATGCCACCGAAGATCACCAGTGCCTGACGGATCAGGGTCAATGCCTGATGGATCTGATACAGAGCAGGCAATTCCTGGCGTTCAGCAAAAATTTGTTCGTGGTAGTGCCAGTGTCCGAGCGCATGCTCCAGAATGTTAACAAAGACAGACTCAACACTTTGGCCGGGCTTAACAGGCGCAAACGGTAACGATTTGACTTGGTCACCCTGATAATCTGCCGCCAGGCGATAGCCACGGGCCGCCTTGCTCAGGTTCCCCAGACGCATTCCACCTTCGGCACACAATTCACGGGCCAGGATAAACAGCGCATCCGTCTGGCCTGATTTCAGCTCCAGTTCCACTTCGCAAATCGGACTGGTCTGTCCTTTGGCACTGACTTCACCCTGATCAAAGGCCAGTTCGACCTGGCTGCCGTCAGGCATGGCAACCAGCCATTGCTGGCGCTCGAAATCAGTCGAGAATAACGGGGCAAGCTGCTGCTGGACGTCAGCAACATTGACACTCTCCGGCCAGGCATCGGTAGGATGCAGGGAGAGGTCAGGATCGGTTCCATTGATTTCAGCATTGTACTCCGGACGCTGGTGCAATCCTGCGACCACCCGTCCTGCTGTTTTCAAGGTTTGAACAAACACGTCATCAAAACGACGGACCCGCAGGCCAATATCGTGCTGGCGAAGAATTTGGTCTGGGGTGTCGAAGTAGACATTGCCTAACATCCGACTACTTTGCTGCAAAATTTTCGCTTCAGAGATTTTGCGTAATAACTGACTCGAAAATTCTGGTGAGACGAAAAACTTCAGTTCTATCTCGGTTTCCATAGTTATACCTATAAACAGTGGCAAACCAAGGATATTTGCAATTGCCTTCCGGGGCAAGCATGAAATATCGACAAAACCTTGATCAAAAGTGGTTCCCCTATACTAACTTATAAGTTAACATGCGCGCCTCTGTGACCATCGCTCAAGAATTAGCCTCTTTAGGCGCTCTTTAGGTTGATCGGCTATGCCAGTAAATACAATTATGGGGCTCTTTGCTAAATCCCCAATCAAACCGCTGCAACGTCATGTTACTCGTGTAAATGAGTGTTGCGAATTGCTTGTTCCTTTTTTCGAGGCATGTCATGCCGGAGATTGGGAAAAAGCATCGAACTTACGTGAACAGATCTCGCAGCTTGAGAAAGATGCGGATGTGTTGAAGCGTGAGATCCGCCTGAAACTTCCTCGTGGTCTTTTCATGCCTGTCGATCGTACCGACATGCTAGGCCTCCTTACCCAACAGGATAAGCTTGCTAACCTGTCCAAAGATATCGCTGGTCGAGTCTTGGGGCGTCAGCTGCAAATTCCTGCCGAAATGTACCCGGATTTCGTTGCCTATGTTCAACGTTGCCTCGATGCAGCAAATCAAGCCAACCGTGTTATTAACGAGCTGGATGAATTGCTGGAAACAGGCTTCAAGGGCAGAGAGGTAACGCTGGTTGCTGAAATGATTAATCAGCTTGATGTCATCGAAGATGATACCGACACCTTGCAGATCCAATTACGTCAACAACTAATGTCCATCGAAGACCAACACAGTCCGGTGGATGTGATGTTCCTGTACAAAATTCTCGAGTGGGTTGGCGGTATCGCTGACCAGGCACAACGTGTCGGCTCGCGACTAGAAATCATGCTATCGCGTTCATAAGCGAGAGAATGTAACAAAAACAAGGTTTTACAATGGAAATCCTGGCTAACTACGGCACCATGATTATCATGGTGGCGGCTGTCTTTGGTCTTTTGATGGCGATTGGTATTGGTGCAAATGATGTTGCCAATGCTATGGGTACTTCAGTAGGGTCAAAAGCGCTAACGGTAAAACAAGCAATTATCATCGCGATGATTTTTGAGTTTGCCGGTGCATACCTTGCAGGTGGTGAAGTAACAGACACCATCCGTAAAGGTGTTGTCGATATGTCATTTTTTGCCGATCAACCAGAAATACTGGTTTACGGCATGATGTCTGCACTTCTTGCTGCAGGTACATGGCTTCTGCTCGCGTCTTATATGGGCTGGCCTGTATCTACAACACACTCAATTATCGGTGCTATTATCGGTTTTGCCTGTGTGTCTGCAGGGACTGAGTCTGTATCCTGGTCTTCGGTGCAAGGTATCGTCGGTAGCTGGCTTATCACCCCTCTGATCTCTGGCTTCTTTGCCTATGTGATCTTTATCAGTGCCCAACGTTTAATCTTTGATACTGATAACCCGCTGGTGAATGCCAAGCGTTTCGTACCTGTTTATATGTTTATCACAGCGATGGTCATTGCGTTGGTAACAATCAAGAAAGGTCTGAAACACGTCGGCTTGCACCTTACGGGTGGTGAAGCATGGATGGCCGCAGTAGCTGTTTCTACTGTTGTTATGATTTTCGGCTATATCTACATCAGCAAGAAATACACTGATGATGGTAGCTCTGTTGATAGCAATGGCTATGCCGGTGTTGAACGCGTATTTAGCCTGCTAATGGTGGTTACCGCCTGTGCAATGGCATTTGCCCACGGCTCTAATGACGTTGCCAATGCAATTGGCCCACTATCTGCTGTTGTTTCTACGGTTGAGCATATGGGTGAACTTACTGCGAAAAGTACGATCGCATGGTGGATCCTACCGCTGGGTGGTGTCGGTATCGTCATTGGTCTGGCAACGATGGGCCACAAAGTAATGGCGACAGTCGGTACCGGTATTACGGAACTGACACCTAGCCGTGGCTTTGCCGCTCAGCTGGCAACCGCATCAACGGTTGTATTGGCATCGGGTACAGGCCTGCCTATCTCAACAACTCAAACCTTGGTTGGTGGTGTGATCGGCGTTGCCTTTGCACGTGGTATTGCCGCCCTAAACCTAGGTGTGGTTCGTAACATTGTGGCTTCATGGGTTGTAACCCTTCCTGCCGGGGCATTGCTTGCTGTCATCTTCTTCTACGCGATGCAAGCATTCTTTGGCTAAAAGTGGTACAGGTTCAAAAGAGGGAGGCTTTGCCTCCCTCTTTTCTTGCACCCGAAGGACAAAGTTTTTAGTATTTGTGCTCTTAAAGAATACAGGCTCCTCAAGGATCATATTGTGAAGCATCTAATCAGCATCTTATTACTCGCTTGCGCCGCGGCAACCCTGCCGGCGAAAGCTGAACAGATTCGTTACATTTCTGACGACCTGTTTACCTATATGCATCGCGGCCCTAGTACGCAATTCCGTATTATGGGCAGTGTCAATGCAGGCACCAAGGTCACCTTGTTGGAAGTCAACAAGGAAAATGGCTTCAGCAAAATCACTGACATCCGCGGGCGTACCGGTTGGGTTAATTCCGACTTTATCTCTCGTCAGGTTGGCCTGAAAGAGCGTGTACCTGCGCTTGAAAAAGAGCTGACAGAAGTAAAAGCGGCGTTGGCGGATGCTCAGATGTCCGGTGATGAAAAGACCAAGAGCCTGCAAAACTCGCTGCAAATGCGCACCGAGCAAATTACCGAGCTGGAATCGCAAAACAGCCAGCTAAACGAGCAGCTGATGACCTCACAGACTGAAATTCGTGAGCTGCGCGCCAAGATTGATACCCAGAAAGATGACCTGCTGATGAAGTGGTTCACCTACGGCGGTATGGTTGCCGGAGCTGGCCTGCTATTTGGCCTGATCCTGCCACACCTGATCCCGCGCCGTCGCAAACGTAACAACGGCTGGGCATAAGGTCTGAAAAAACACATAAAAAAATGGCAGCCAGTGGCTGCCATTTTTGTCTCCGGTATTCCCTTTTACCACTCCGACAGAGCAGGCATTTCGATCAGGTAAGATTCGAAGTCAAACACGACCTGTCTCGGCTCTATCCGACGCAGCACCACCCCAGGTGCAATCTCGTCCCCCTCGAAGGCCTCACGACCATTCACCTTGACCCAGCGGCTGTTGGCAACCGACGAGTAGATATGGGTTTCAAAATTCAGCGGCGGAATGCGGTTTTGTACCGAAGCCGGCAACTCGCCAAGTGCCACGGCCTCTATAACGGGCGCAGCGATTTCCTCCGGCTCGGGCGGTATATCAACCGGCAAGTTATCCGTCGCGGCAATCGCGGACTTCAACTGCTGTGCAAGCTGCGGTGATAGCTCCGAATAATCGAGCCCGTCCAGCCCCCACTCCGTTTCTCTCGGCTCGGAGGAGATAATCTTGGGCTCCTCGACGTTGTCACCTGCATGTCCTGAACTCGGCGGTACAGCAAGCGCCTGGCTGGCCAGCTGGCGATTTAGCGACGGTAACGGCTCGGTTCGCAGCTCAGGGTATGGCAAGAAACGGATTTGCGATTCTCCCTCACCCAGTATCTGTGGCAGACGGCTAGGCTCAGTTGCCGCCGGCACGGTTGTTGTCATCCTAGTTGCTGTCAGCAAGACAGCTTCCGCTCTTGCAACCTGCGGCTCGGTCACGACAACCGGTCTGGACGCTGTAGCCACAGTCTCCGCGCCCTTGGTTTCCCAAAGAGGCATAACAGCGGCCGAAGAGGAAGAGTGGGTATAGTGCATGTATGCCAGCGTTGCCACAACGGGTGTTAGCACCAGTACGGCAGGCAACAGCCATGACGGTACACGGCGGGCCCCCGCCGCCTGGCGCACAGGCCTGCTCGCCAACGAAGGCTGCAGCTGATTTTGCTGATCAGACTGGGCAATAGCATTGAGCAAATTGGACATTAACTTCTCTCCGGTTGCAGCGTCGGTCCCGGCAAGTTCAACGCCGAATCAATGACCATAAGGGTTCGGGGCCCGGCAATGCCGTCCGCGCTCAGATCCTGAGCTCGCTGAAAACGGCGAAGCTTATCCAGCAGCACCTGATCAAAACGATCGTCCCGGGTGATTTTCTCGCCCAGCAGCAAACTCAGCTGCTGATTCAGCCACACAACCCGCGGCCCCTGCTGGCCATAGCGAATCGTGGTCTTATCCCCGAGAGGAGGCCGCCACAACAAAGTGTATTCTTGCTGCCAACGCTGCTCTAGCCAGTCATAACTGACCGCAATGCGCTCTTCTCCCAATAGCAACTCGACACTGTCCTGATCCAGGGCATACACAACGGCATGGAAAATCGGTTTTCCGGCTTCCTGCAGCGGGATGATAACAGGCCGATTGATAATACTGAGTTGCTCCAGGCTGATCTTACCCTGATGACAGCTCAGCTCGACTCGCTGGCTGGTTTCGCAGTTCGCCTGGTTAAGATGCGTTTCGTAGCCCCACAGACGATATAAAGTTTGCATCGCCTTGCGCTCTGAGCGGCTCTGCTCCATCAACTGCTGCCATTTGGTGGCCAGGTCGACCACCACCGGCTCCGGCTTAGCCACTTGAACTTGAGGGGCAACAGCCACTGCCGCAGGCTCTGGCTGAGCAACTGATGGTTGGGTTTCTGATACTGCAGGGGCAACAGCCACTGGTGATACCTGAGATTGCCCTTGCCAATACCACAGACCGGCAGAGAGCACCCCGCCAAGTATCAGGGCACCTCCCCAGGTAGCGGCACGGCTGCCATTGCCGCCGCCGGTATTCACTCTCATCCTGTCAGCCGTTGGCAGCTGCCAGCTCAGCACATCCTCACAGGCCTGGCTGACTATCGCCTTGTTAACCTGATGCGTTGCCTGCTGGCAGGCAAGTAGCATGGCTTTGTCGCACACCAGGTTGATCAGGCGCGGAATACCGTTTGTCGCCTTGGCAATCTGGCGCGTCATTGCCGGATCAAACACGGCATACAGGCAATCAACGGCTCTCAGGCGATAATTAATGTATTCATCCACTTCTTCCGCCGTCAGCGGCAACAGGTGGTAACGAGAGGTGATCCGCTGCGCCAGCTGGCGCAGTCGCTCCTGTTGCAGCAACTGTTGTAGCTCTGGCTGGCCGACCAGCACCACTTTCAACAGTTTGCGGCTATCTGTTTCCAGGTTGGTCAACAAGCGGAGCTGCTCGAGGACATCCGGCATCAGGTGCTGCGCCTCATCGACCAGCAGCAGGGTTTGCTTGCCCTCGCTATGGTTGGCCAGCAGATGCTGGTATATCCGATCCGTCAGAACCTTATAACTGGCATCATCCGGATAGCCGACACCCAGCTCATCACAAATAGTTGCCAGCAAATCATGGGCTGATAATGCCGGGTTCAGGATTATCGCAACCTGGGTCTCCTGGGGCAGGCGAGCCACCAGTGCCCGCAATACGGTGGTTTTTCCGGTTCCCACTTCCCCCGTCAGCAGCCCAAATCCCCCGCCTCCGGATAAGCTGGCCAACATATGGGTTAACGCTTCCCTGTGGCGCTCGCTGAGATAAAGGAAGCGAGCGCTGGGTACAATTGAAAAGGGGGACTCACCGATCCCGAAGAAATCCTTGTACATGCCTGATACTCTTGTTCCAGATTAGAATAATACTAGTTCTGATGATTAAATTACCTTTGCTACTCAAGATTGTATACCCTGATACCGTGATGAAGCGATCTATGATGCAAAGGATATCAGTGCGATATCCCAAATTTGCTGTTGTTATACAAAAGGAGTGAAACTTGCAGACCTACCTTGTGGGTGGCGCCGTTCGTGATGCGCTGCTGGGATTGCCAGTAAAAGACAAAGATTGGGTCGTGGTTGGGGCGACGCCTCAGCAGATGCTCGATCAGGGCTATAACCAGGTCGGCAGTGACTTTCCGGTCTTCCTCCACCCGAAGACCAAACAAGAATTTGCCCTCGCCCGCACTGAACGAAAATCGGGCAAGGGGTATACCGGCTTCATTTGCCACTCCGCACCGGATGTTACGCTTGAACAGGATTTGATGCGACGGGATCTCACCATCAATGCTATCGCCCAGGCTGATGACGGCACGCTTGTCGACCCTTATAGCGGCCAGCAGGATCTGCTCGACAAGCAGCTGCGCCATGTCTCACCCGCATTTGTCGAAGATCCGCTGCGGGTACTTCGGGTCGCCCGCTTTGCCGCCCGCTTTGCCCACCTGGGCTTTACGGTTGCCCCGGAGACACTAGCCTTGATGCAGGATATGGTCGTGGCCGGCGAGCTTTCCGCCCTGACTCCCGAGCGGGTCTGGAAAGAGTGGGAAAAGTCCCTGTCGTCTGAAAACCCGGAGGTATTTCTCAAGGTGCTGCGCCAGTGCGGAGCGCTTGGTGTCATCATGCCTGAGCTCGACGCCCTGTTTGGCATACCGCAGCCCGAGCAATGGCACCCGGAAATCGACACCGGCCTGCATACCCTATTAGTTGCCGAGCAAGCCGCCAAACTCAGTACGGATACCGCGGTTCGCTTTGCCGCCCAGGTACATGATCTCGGTAAGGCCCTGACCCCTGCCGAAGAATGGCCAAGTCACAAAATGCACTGTCAGACTGGTCTGGGGGCTATCAAAACGCTCTGCCAGCGGCTCCGGATCCCTAATGAGTACCGTGACACGGCACTGATGGTCTGCGCCCAGCACACTAAGGTGCACCATGCCAATGAACTGCGACCTGGCACTTTTATCAAGATCTTCGACCAGATCGACGCCTGGCGTAAGCCAGAACGGATCAAGCAACTGGCCCTGTGCTGCCGCGCCGATGTTCGCGGACGAACAGGCCATGAAGATGATCCCTACCTTCAGGCCGACATGCTGCAGGCTGTTTTTGCCGCCGCCCAAAACGTTGCCGTCAAACCTATCGTCGAGGCGGGCTTTACCGGCAAGGCCATCAAGGATCAGCTGGCGCTGCACCGCGCCGATGCGGTGAAGGCCTGTCTTGCCACCTTCGGCTAAGAAACTACGCAGGCACCACAACAGGCCAGGCTAATACGATCAAAAAGCCCGACATCACGTCAGGCTTTCTCATTGGTATCAAGTGCTGCGGCTGCTAATTCAAGGCTTACGCTTACTGGCTCAGCAGAAAGGCAATCAGTCCTGCGCCCAGCAGCAGACGGTAGATCACAAACGGCAGCATTCCGAGGCGAGTAACCAGCTTAAGGAATACGTGGATACACGCATAGGCACTGACAAACGAGACTGCCAGGCCAATGCCCAGCGCACCAAATTCAATCGCCTGGCCACTGGTCACCAGCTTGGTACCAAGATAGCCGCCCGCCAGCAAAATAATCGGAATCGACATCAGGAACGAAAAGCGCGCGGCGGCCTCGCGGGTAAACCCGAGGTGAAGTGCCGCCGTCATGGTAGCTCCCGAGCGAGAGGTACCCGGGATCATCGCTGCCGCCTGTGCCAGACCGATAAACAGCGAGCGCTTCCAGTCAGCCTGATATTCATTGTCCTGCTGGGTTGCCCGGACATCGACCCACCATAACAGCAGACCAAAAAAGATAGTCGTCGCCGCAATGACCCAGGCCGAGCGCAAATAAAGCTCGATAATGTCTTTCATGAACAGGCCGAAAAGACAGGCAGGGATCGTCGCCAGTACGATCATCCAGGCCAACTTGGCTTCGGCGCAGCGCCTGCCCTGAAAAATAGAGCCGATCCAGGCCCCGAGCAATGCAACAACTTCCTTGCGAAAATACAGAATGACAGCCGCCAGCGTGCCGACATGTACCGCGACATCAAAAGCCAGGCCTTGATCGTCCCAACCAAAGACCTCGGAAGGCAAAATAAGGTGGGCCGAGCTTGAAATCGGCAAAAACTCGGTCAGCCCCTGGATAAGTGCCAACACAAAGGCTTCAAAATGACTCATCATTTATCCTTCAACATGCAATCCGCTCTACAGGCCAGAGGGCCTGAGAGGGTTCAAAAGAGTGCCATAGCTGGGCAATGGTCCGACCGTCACCGGGAATAACCAGATCCGGACACAGCTCCATCATAGGCCGTAAAACAAAGGCAAACTTATACAAGTCAGACCGAGGCAACATCGGGGCCTCGGCCTGTACCACGTCACCAAACAGCAAGATATCCAGATCCAGGGTCCGGCTCTGGTTTTTCCGGGCATCGGGTGCCCGTCCGTACTGCAGCTCTAGCTGCTTCAGGATCTGCTGCAACCTATCAAGCGGCAATGACGTATTGATAGCAGCAACGCAGTTGTAAAAGTTCGGCCCGCAGAAACCGACAGGCTCGGCTTCAAAAATTTGTGAGACCCTAAAGCCGGTGCCCAATTTTTTCAGTTCGGTAATAGCGACACGAATATGGTATTCGCGGTCGATGTTAGACCCAAGACTGATATAAGCGGTGATCACTTGCTGCCTCGTTCAATCAGCACCCCGACTCCACTGGCGTTGGCCACTGCCCCCGGCTTGGTGACCCTAACCCGGATCCAAGGCACGGAAAATTTCGTCATGATCAGGCCGGCAACTTCCTCGGCCACACGCTCGACCAGCAAAAAGCGGCCGCCCTGAATATGTTCGGTCACCGCCTCGCTAACCGCGGCGTAGTCCAGGGCATAGACTACATCATCACTCTCGGCCGCAGGACGGTTGTCGTGCGCCATTTCCAGGTCAAGCACAAGCTTCTGCTTAATAGTCTGTTCCCAGTCATACACCCCAATAGTGGCGATAACCTCAAGATGTTCGATAAATACTGAATCCATGTTCAATCGCTAATTTTGTTAGAGGTCGGATACCTAATTTGAGCAAAAACGCGTATTATCAGGTCGTAATCGTCAACAATGATGACATTCATCCCTTGCTCGGCATAACGCCGTAAGCAGGTCGCAAGCACTATACCACAGTCATTGTGCCAAAGCGGAATGAAAGTCAGGGTCAGATCTGGCGTAAAGACGATACTTATTTACCAGCAATACTTTGTCACCAGCAACTGGAATTTTGCATGACACCACTCGCGCTTCTGATCATTATTGCCGCCTATCTGCTTGGTTCCATATCAAGCGCCGTACTGATCTGCCGGTTGTACGGCCTGCCGGATCCCCGGGACAGTGGCTCCGGCAATCCGGGAGCCACCAATGTCCTGCGCCTTGGCGGACGCGGCGCAGCCGCCATGGTACTGGTCTGCGACATCCTCAAGGGCATGTTGCCGGTCTGGCTAAGCTACTGGATTGGTATCAACCCGTTCCTGCTCGGTATCATTGGCATCGCCGCCTGCCTCGGCCATATCTATCCGATCTTCTTCCACTTCCGTGGCGGCAAAGGCGTCGCTACAGCCCTGGGAGCTCTGGCACCGATAGGCTGGGATCTGAGCGGGATGCTGATTGGGACCTGGTTGCTGACCGTGTTGATTTCGGGCTACTCGTCACTCGGCTCGCTGATCACGGCACTGGCCGCACCCATGCTTACCTGGTTGGTCAAACCTGAATACACCATGCCGGTATCCATGCTCTCTTGCCTGATAGTCCTTCGCCATCACGACAATGTACGTCGCCTGCTGGAAGGAAAAGAAGGGAAAATCTGGAATAAATTCAGCCGCAACTCCAAGCATTCGGGTAACAACTCGTAGCGCTGCTCTCCGATACTTGATATTGCGGCCGATAAACTTACACGCTTACTCGCTGATCGGTTGTAGCTGATCGATAGGCCAACGAGGATGCGCCTTAACGCTCAAATCCATGGTTTCATGGTTTTTCAGGCGCTGCATTCCTGCGTACGCAATCATCGCCCCGTTATCGGTACAGAACTCAGTGCGCGGATAGAAAACTTCCCCTTTCATCCCGGTCATCAGCTTTTCCAGCTCCAGGCGCAGGTATTTATTGGCACTCACACCACCGGCAATCACCAGGCGCTTGAACCCCGTTTGCTTGAGGGCACGCTTGCATTTTATCGCCAGCGTATCTACTACCGCTTCCTGAAACGCGAATGCAATATCGGCACGTGTCTGCTCGTCGTCTTCATTGGCCCGGATCGTATTCGCCGCGAACGTCTTCAGCCCCGAGAAGCTGAAATCCAGTCCCGGGCGGTCAGTCATCGGACGCGGGAACTTGAAACGCCCCGGGGTACCTTTTTCAGCCAAACGCGACAGCAGCGGGCCACCCGGATAGTCCAGCCCCATCAGCTTGGCCGTTTTATCGAACGCCTCACCGGCGGCATCGTCAATCGACTCACCCAGGATCTGGTACTCACCGATACCTTTTACTTCAACCATCATGGTATGACCGCCGGATACCAGCAGGGCCACAAACGGGAATTCAGGCGGATTATCTTCCAGCATCGGCGCCAGCAGGTGGCCTTCCATATGGTGAACCGCTACCGCGGGCAAATCCCATGCGTACGCCAAGCTGCGGCCGATTGTCGCACCGACCAGCAGGGCACCGACCAGGCCCGGGCCTGCAGTATAGGCAACCCCGTCAAGATCGTCCGGAGTCAATCCGGCATCAGCCAATGCTGCCTTGATCAGGGGAATGGTCTTCTTTACATGGTCACGTGAAGCCAGCTCAGGTACCACACCACCGTAGTCCGCGTGTAGTTTTACCTGGCTGTAAAGTTCATGTGCCAAAAGGCCTTTTTCATCATCGAAAATTGCAACGCCTGTTTCGTCACAGGAGGTTTCGATGCCCAGTATACGCATAACAACCTCTATACTTATGGTAATTGGGGGCAATACTACCGTCCTTGACAGAAATTAACCAGTTCAGGGTTGCAGAATGCTTTACAAATGCCCCCAGATCAGATTAGAATTTCGCACCATTTTTAATCAGCTGACACTTTTGAACGTCAGCGTTAACCGAATCACTCTGAGGTGAGTATTACATGCCAGTAATCAAAGTACGTGAAAACGAACCGTTTGACGTAGCACTACGTCGTTTCAAGCGCTCTTGCGAAAAAGCAGGTATCCTTTCTGAAGTACGTCGTCGTGAACACTTCGAAAAGCCTACTACTGTACGTAAGCGTGCGAAAGCAGCGGCAGTTAAGCGTCACCTGAAGAAATTGGCTCGCGAAAACGCGCGTCGCGTTCGTCTGTACTAATCGACCGATTAACAGAAGGAACGTGTTATGACTCTGACTGAACGTCTTAAAGACGAACAAAAGGCGGCGATGAAGGCGAAGGACAAACCTCGTCTTGGAACCATCCGTCTTGCTCTTGCTGCTATTAAACAGCGTGAAGTTGACGAAAAGATCACTCTTTCCGATGACGACGTGCTGGCAGTACTGACCAAGATGGTCAAGCAACGCCGCGACTCTGTAGCTCAATACGAAGCTGCAAGTCGACAGGATCTTGCCGATGTAGAGCTTGCTGAAATTAAGGTGCTGGAAGAGTTTATGCCACAACCACTGAGCGACGACGAAGTTGCCGCTCTGCTGGATGAGGCAATTGCTGCGACCGGTGCTGCCAGCATGCAAGACATGGGCAAACTGATGGGTGTGCTAAAGCCTAAAGTTCAGGGTCGTGCCGATATGGGTAAAGTTAGCCAGTTAGTGAAAGCGAAGCTTAGCTAAAACTAACCCAATTCTGCAACAAGCCGTGCTATCCATCCAGGAATGCGCGGCTTGTTTGTATTTTAGCGTCAATAAATTACAATTTTACTCCCGAACTCTTCAGGTAATGCTCTCTTTATGGCAGGAAAAATCCCTCGTACTTTTATCGATGATCTCATTGCACGACATGACATCGTGGATATTGTTGATGCCCGGGTAAAACTGAAGAAGCAAGGCAAGAACTTCGGTGCTTGCTGTCCTTTCCATAATGAGAAGACCCCGTCTTTTTCCGTCAGCCAGGAAAAACAGTTCTACCACTGCTTTGGCTGCGGTGCCCATGGTAACGTGCTTGACTTTGTCATGGAGTTTGACCGCCTTGAATTTGTCGAGGCCATTGACGAGCTCGCCTCTCAGCTTGGGTTGGAAGTTCCCCGCGAACAAGGCAGCGGCGGCGGTGCCTCGGCCCCGCGTAGCAAGGAAAAGCTCGGCCTGTACGAAATGATGGGGCAGATCTCCCAGTTCTATCAGTCACAACTGCGTACCCAGGAAGGCCAAGTTGCCATTGACTACCTCAAAGACCGCGGCCTGTCAGGGGAAGTGGTCAAAAAATTCGGTATCGGTTTTGTTCCTGATCAGTGGGATATGGTCCGTACCCGTTTTGGCCGGGATGCTGAATCGCAAAAATCACTTGTTACAGCAGGCATGCTGATCGAAAACGATAATGGTCGTCGCTATGACCGTTTCCGTGGCCGAGTGATGTTTCCGATTCATGATCGCCGCGGCCGGGTGATCGGCTTTGGCGGCCGGGTACTGGGTGACGGCACGCCCAAATACCTCAACTCGCCAGAGACCCCGATCTTCCACAAAGGACGCGAGCTCTATGGCCTGTATGAAGTCCTGCAGGCCCACCGTGAACCTGAAAGGCTTTTGGTTGTCGAAGGCTATATGGATGTGGTCGCCCTGGCCCAGTTTGACGTTGACTATGCCGTCGCCTCGCTAGGCACCTCTACCACAGGCGATCATATTCAGATGATGTTCCGCCAGACCGGTACCGTCGTCTGTTGCTACGATGGCGACCGGGCCGGACGAGATGCAGCCTGGCGTGCCATGGAGCAGGCGTTGCCCTACCTCACCGATGGCCGCCAGCTGAAATTCATGTTCCTGCCCGACGGCGAGGATCCGGATACCTATATCCGCCAGTTCGGCAAAGAAGGCTTTGAACGCCAGGTCGACGAGGCCATGTCACTGTCGGAGTTCATGTTCAATTCACTGGTTGCCCAGGTTGACATGAGCAGCAAGGAAGGCAAGGCAAAACTGAAAACGCTGGCCAAGCCGCTGTTGGAAAAAGTAGCCGGTGAAACCCTGCGAGAATACCTGCTAAATGCACTAGGCTATAATTTAGGGTTACCACCCGATCAGATCAGGCTAGAGCTAAAGCGGGATGACACGCAACGGCCACGACAGCCCCAGCAAAACATCAAGCGAACGCCGATGCGTGACGTTATTGCCCTGTTGGTCCAAAACCCGCGTTTTGTCAGCAGCCTCGAATTTGATATGGCGGCGTTTGAAGATATTTCGGTCCCTGGGCTAAATTTATTGATATCAGTAGTTGATAAATGCCGATCGAACCCCAATATCACTACAGGCCAGCTACTAGAGTACTGGCGTGGCAGCAAAAACGAGAACATGATGGCGCGTCTTGCCGCCTGGGAGCTGCCCCTCGCTAAAGACGAGGACAACACTCTAGATGTATTTATGGACGCAATGGACAAAGTTTTAGGCCAGTGCGTCAAACAACAAATTGAAAAGTTGCAGGCTAAATCGAATACCGTCGGCTTATCAGTCGAAGAGAAGCGGGAGTTGCAGTTATTATTACTCAACCGTCCCGGCTAGTAAGTGGTCAACAATTAAGAAGTTTGTTATAATTATTGGTTTGCATTTTTGCATACTACATTTTCACTCAGACCCGAAGTTGGATATCGTCTATGGAGCAAAATCCGCAGTCTCAGCTTAAGTTACTTGTCGCTAAAGGCAAAGAACAAGGCTATCTGACCTACGCCGAAGTAAATGATCACCTACCGGAAGACATTGTCGATTCCGATCAGGTTGAAGACATTATTCAGATGATCAATGACATGGGTATCAAGGTGGTTGAAACAGCCCCTGATGCCGATGAGTTGATGATGACTGAAGATAATGCGGACGAAGACGCGATTGAAGCCGCCGCTCAAGCCCTATCTAGCGTGGAAAGCGAGATCGGCCGTACTACCGATCCGGTACGCATGTACATGCGTGAAATGGGTACCGTAGAGCTACTGACCCGTGAAGGCGAAATTGACATCGCCAAGCGCATTGAAGATGGTATTAACCAGGTTCAGTGCTCAGTTGCCGAATACCCGACAGCTATTGCGCACCTGCTTGAGCAGTTCGACAAAGTTGAAGCCGATGAGCTTCGTCTTACCGACATTATTTCCGGTTTTGTTGATCCGAACGAAGAGGAAACAACAGCACCGACAGCAACCCATATCGGCTCCGAGCTGAGCGAGTCTGATCTTGAAGATGAAGACAAAGATCTTGAAGACGGCGACGACAGCGACGATGAAGACGAAGAAGACGTTGGTATTGATCCGGAACTAGCCCGTGAGAAGTTCATGGAACTTCGTGATTCTTACGAGAAGATGGCTATCGCAATCAATACACACGGTCGTCATGATGCGAAAACCGAAGTGGCTGTCGAAGAGCTTTCTGACATCTTCAAACAGTTCCGTCTGATCCCGAAACAATTTGACCGCCTGGTCAGCTCACTGCGTGAATCAATGGATAAAGTGCGTACTAACGAACGCATTATCATGCGCATGTGTGTCGATAACAGCAAGATGCCGAAGAAAACCTTCGTTAGCTTGTTTGCAGGCAACGAGTCTTCTAGCGAGTGGATCGACGAAGCACTGAATTCCGGCAAGCCGTATGCCGAGCGCCTGAAGAACTACGAAGAAGATCTTCGTCGCTCTGCGCTGAAGCTGCGTATTCTTGAAGAAGAAACCGGTCTTTCTATCGAACGTATCAAAGATATCAGCCGTCGTATGTCTATCGGTGAAGCCAAAGCTCGCCGTGCCAAGAAAGAGATGGTTGAAGCAAACCTGCGTCTGGTTATTTCTATCGCCAAGAAATACACCAACCGTGGACTGCAGTTCCTGGATCTGATCCAGGAAGGTAACATCGGCCTGATGAAAGCCGTTGATAAGTTTGAATACCGCCGTGGTTACAAGTTCTCGACTTACGCAACATGGTGGATCCGTCAGGCAATCACCCGTTCTATCGCTGACCAGGCACGTACCATTCGTATCCCTGTTCACATGATCGAGACCATCAACAAACTGAACCGTATCTCTCGCCAGATGCTTCAGGAGATGGGCCGGGAGCCATTGCCGGAAGAACTGGCTGAGCGCATGCAAATGCCGGAAGACAAGATCCGCAAAGTCCTGAAGATTGCCAAAGAGCCAATCTCAATGGAAACCCCTATCGGTGACGATGAAGATTCGCATCTAGGTGATTTCATTGAAGATACCACGCTTCAGCTACCAATGGATGCCGCGACAGCAACCAACCTGCGTGGCGCAACCAATGACGTCCTTGCCGGCCTGACACCGCGTGAGGCGAAGGTATTGCGTATGCGCTTTGGTATCGATATGAACACTGACCATACCCTGGAAGAGGTTGGTAAACAGTTCGACGTTACCCGTGAGCGTATCCGTCAGATCGAAGCCAAGGCACTGCGTAAACTCCGTCACCCAAGCCGCTCAGACGTTCTGCGCAGCTTCCTTGACGAGTAATTGCCAGGCCCAAGCCGATAACAACCCAAAAGCGAGCCGAACGGCTCGCTTTTTTGTCTCTGCGATTTGGGTTGAAGATCAACACCTTATACTGGCCACCCAACGCGAGTGTTTTTCCTTTAACTGCTTAAAAAGCAAACAAAACACCCTATTTATTCGCTAGACAAGCGACAGACCATCCCATATAATTTCCCGCACACTGGCCCCTTAGCTCAGTGGTTAGAGCAGGCGACTCATAATCGCTTGGTCCGCAGTTCAAGTCTGCGAGGGGCCACCAAATTGAAGAAAGGCTGATAGGGAAACCTATCAGCCTTTTCTGTTTCTGGGCATTCTATTGCGTTATTCGTCCCGTCATTAACGTCCTAGACACGTATCTCCGATACGTGCTGGTGCAACCTTATCCAGAATCTGATTCAGCTCTTTCCAGTCGCTAGCCATTTTGCTCGCCTGAGCCTGAGTGAGCACCGAGCCGTATTTCTCCACGCGATCATCTTCGACCTTAGTGTAGTGGAAAATAGTCATATCAACGGATGCATCATCCTTGTAGGCTTTTTCCATATTCACTACATTCTTCTTGCTATCGTCGACAAATACGACCTGACTGAATTTCTGGTCGGTCTTATCAAGCACATACTTCAGCATGGTGCCCTTGTTCATACCGGTCGTCATCATGATACCGTTAATGTAGCTTAACGCTCGCTTAGGGTTATCGATATACACCGGGATATCATCAGAGCCCTTTTCTTTGAGCGGAGATATTGTCATGTCAAACTGATTTCGATACATCTCTCGCTCAGTTGCATAGCGATAGTTCGGCGAACGCGACGTCAGTGCCATTACCGTTACCCCGCTGTCCTGCCAGCCTCGAACTGTTGCCGGAACATTATCTTCAATCATTTTCATCGGAACCAACTCATACAGCAGGCCGATAGAGTCCTGAAATAAGCAATCAACCTTAGCGCCATCTGCCGGTTTCACATCCAACTTTCCACGCTGCCACTGGTACCAAATGTCACCGCCAAGATCAGAGGTCGTTGTCAGCAGGGTATTATCGATATCAATCACCACCAAAGGATTTTCGGCCTTGGCAGTCAACGCACTCACTTTGTCCGCAACGTCTTGAAACTTATCTGTCTCTTTTACAACAACGTCAGCAAAGGTGTTGGCAGCAAAAAGAAGAGTACACAGAGATGCTATTGTTCTTATTTTCATGGAATTCCCTTAACTTCAATCCATATGAATAAATGGGTTAATGATCAGAATACAGCTGACATAACAGAGAAACTGTTATGTTATAACATTTAAGCGAGCGGTAAGTATTTCTGATACAAAGAGAAATAAAACAGAGACAGATCACATTCAAATAAGAAGCTAACGCAACATACCACGATGAATTTCCATTAAATCACACGCAAACGATAAACCAACAAATTCCTTTAATACCAAAGTAGTACTGCATTATACCGGGGGATAAAAAAGGCCCAGCGACAGCTGAGCCCTTTAGCTAGATATTAACTTCAAGGATTACTATCGACATAATTTATGCTGGTGATAGCGCTCCAGTTTTTTCGCCCATTTACCGGCTTTTGTCGAATTCCAGCTCTCAGGATGTGTACCAACATCAGAATATCCACCTTTTTTCAGCATCGATTGAGCA
The DNA here is from genome assembly GCF_050336885.1 of Photobacterium kasasachensis. Taxonomy (NCBI): domain Bacteria; kingdom Pseudomonadati; phylum Pseudomonadota; class Gammaproteobacteria; order Vibrionales; family Vibrionaceae; genus Photobacterium; species Photobacterium kasasachensis. Next base: position 75,051 of record NZ_JAKJSH010000015.1, on the reverse strand, counting down.
CGTTTCATTGCTTTTTTTGCACTCTCACAAAGCTTATAGCCCAGTTCATGGTTCAGCTTGGCATACAGAAGCTGAGCTGCCAGATGATCCGCGCTTCCCTTCGTCGAGTAGTGTTCCAAGAGACGCGAGAGCTTGTCACAACTGTCAACCTGGTAATGCCCAATCGTATAGCTTGAGTACTCCATCATCTCATGAGTCACATACTTGCCATTAATTGGCTTGTCATAGCAGACCTTGGGTTCAGGCTTGGGATCATGAGGTTTTGGCTCCGGTTTCTCATCATATTGTAAGTTATCTACCTTGAACGAAAGTGTCTCGCCCGGTTTCACCACGAAATTGACACAATAGATTTTCGAGTCAAAGTAGCCTTTTTCCTGCTCGATTCCATTCGGGCTGAATACCTTGCTGACTCCAGTTTTGTCATTGACCGGTGAGTTTGTCGCCTTCTCTTCCTGTTTTAGCGTCTTATCTTTATAACCGTCACCATTACTATCAATCATCCAGAACGGCTGCCAACCGTAGGGAATATCAACTTCACAAAGCGTATACTCTTCGCCGGGAGTCAGCTTGACACCGTCAAAATCAAGCAGGGCCGGTGGAGTTTCATCAGCAACATTCACCCCGGGACCGGTCAGCAAGAAGCGCCAGACATCATCAGTTACATAACCGTTGGTCAGCTTATATATCTCGACCATGCCGTTTTGGCGATTGGTATAGGTACACTCGACGGTTTCACCAGGATCCAGCACAATAGTGGCTTTTCGGGTATTGCTATTAGCCGTTGAATTATTGACTGACTCAGTACAGGTCAAATCCGTTAATGCAAACTCAGGTGCCGGATTATCCTCCGTGACGGTATAGCTACCGGGAACAACATCTTCAAATACCTGGCTCTGACCGTGATCCAATGTAAAGGAAGTGCCGTTCGAACCAATATTATGAGTAAAGCCAAAGCCCTCCCCGTACTTAGGCTCCGTCAGCTTCTTGATAATGATGGTGCCAAGCTTCTGGTTGGTAAATGAACATTGCTTAACCGTCCCGGCATCACCAGGCAGAGTCACGGTAAATGTGCAGCCACTGCTTGCGGTTTGCATCCAGCCCTCTTGCTGAGTTTCGGTAACGGTATACTCACCTTCTTCCAGCTCAAAATCGGAGGATTCATTTTGGAAGATTTCGAATGTATTCGGATCCGAATCACTGGTAGTCAGCACGATACCATTTTCACCGGTATTCGGACCAACCAAAGTCATAACCCAGTCGTCCTCTTCACCAGCAGGCAAAGTCACCTTGTTTACGGCTGCAAGTACTGGGCCTTCCGGATCCGGGTCAACAAAAACAAACTCCAACGAGTCGGAGCAGTCGGCAATGACAGGCTCGGCAGGCAGGGTCAGATCAATGTTCTTGATGGTGTCACCCACCAGATTTCCACAACTGGTGACTGTCACCGTATAATTATCCGGTACGAGATCCTCAGCTATTTCGGTTATAGGATTGGAGGCACTGCTAAAGGCGTAGTTCAGGGTACCCACTACCACGTTGCTACTGTTTTTAACTTCAACACTACAGTCTACAGTATCGGGGTTGACCAGAGTTGGTACTGTCAGCTTAACGCTCAAATCAACCAACGCAGAGCTGGTCACCGCTATGGACACCGGCACGGCCGAAGTTCCGCTAGAAGATGTCGAGTCATCGGATGCGGTAAGCAGCGCCCAATCTGATAAAGCCCCGGTTGTCGCTGTCGCCACGGCCGCCGAGATGGTTTTATTGAACTCGACAAAGCCGACATCACAGCCTGACTGCTCGGTACACTCTGTAAACGACTGCTCATCAGAAGTCCATACCAAGTTAGAATCAGCCGGTGTCAAGGGATCTCCCAGGCTATAGCTACCGCTGAATGTTCCCGTAGCACTGCCTGCCGATGTACTGGTAACGGCATAACTCAGACCGTTGCCCACAATAGTTTCTGTATCTGTAACGACTGCCGTCGTGTTCTCCGTCGAGCCCGGTTGTATGCCACTGTCGAGTACAAAGGTCACTTCCGGCTTTTGCGAAAAAGCAATCCCGGTCGCTGCATCTTTGAAGGTTGCCACCGCGGTATCGCTTAAGTCACTGACATCTGCCGGGGCGTTAAAGCTATGCGTCTGCACCAACACCTCGGTGCCGGCCGGTACGCTGATGTTTGTTACCGAGTCGACATGAAGCGGTCCGATAGGATCTCCGCCACCACTGCCGTCAGGATCGCCAAAAATAGTATCCGTGACATCCACCGTCATATCTCGTGACGCCGGATTCGAGGCAAAAATATTGGTCACCACCAAAACTGTACCGGCCTCACTCGGGATCACTTTCCACTCGACCCGAATTTTAACATCTCCGGTATTGGCCACAGTCTCATCACAGGTATTACCCAAGTCAACTGTCGCAGGCAGCGCCTGCTTGGTAACATTCCAGACCACACCACCTCCCTGAGTGGCGGTCATATCCTTACGCACCCCGGCAGCTTCAATGTCTTTGACCGGGATTGGCACGGTCCGCTTGCCAACTTGGAAGTTCTCAGATTCAAACATATAGGCCTGAAGTGACGAGCCGCTGAACTGGCTTGCCCCAATCGCGAGGCGGTTAGCCCAGTCAATCACACAGGTCGTATCGGGATCTTGGGTAATGGTCAGCTGACGGTAGATAACATCCTGGATCCCACCGGTGATCGTTCCCGATGTATCAATAGCCTGAGCCCCCACCACCACACTACAGCTCGAGTGCGAAAAAAGATTCAAGGTGTCGGGGCTCTTGATAACCTGAACATCAAAAATTTGATCATAGCCTTCAATGCCGCTAGCCAGTGCATTATCAGCAGCAATGAGCACATCGTATGTAACAGAACCAGTACTGTTACCATTTTTCGTAGTCAGTCGGTGCGGTACCAGATCAAGCTCATGCCAACCTTTACCCAGGTTACCGGTTGTATAGGGAGTATCATTGCCTCCCAGAGACCCCGGGTCCTGACAGGTAAAATTACCATCTGGTACATTCGGCAAGGTATTACTACCGGCAATCAGCGTCGGATTGCCATCATTACGACAGCCCTCTAACGTGAACTGCACTGTATTTGGCGGAGGGGTAAAAGCAGCTAGTGACGTGCCTATTGCCATGCAGTACAGCAATGTTCCACCTAGCGTTTGTCTTATCCCCCTACGGATAAAATCTGACTTCATTATAATTATCTCCTCGTTGTTTATCGCTCAGCTTGCATTTAGCCGCACCAACAACGCCGCCAATCTTCCTTCAATCAACGCATGGACAGGCAACCGCAAACTCATTATCAAAGTAGCCAAGAAGAAAGGGGGAAAAGAAACTATTGGTGAGAGAATAAAGGTTGTGAGTCAGGACATTAACTACAATACAGCTGCTTAGTTGTAAGAATAGGCATCTCAGGCAAGCAGAACATACCCCGAAAGAATTACCAATACCTTTTGGCACCAGCTCACTCGGAAACATAATGTTTACATAAAAAGACAATCAAGAGCCTGTAATTTATTTCACGCTTAGAAATAAATCAACTATTGATACACAACAAAAAAAATCTGTGAAATAAGTAGATAATCTCACCCTCAATAAAATCATTGATGAAAAGTTTGCGCATCATCACAAGGTGATAAAAGAATCGAGCTGTGCTATAATACTGAGCTTGTTTGTTAGCCAATTTTATGGCTGCTCGACACACTTTCGTCATGCTGGCGTGAGAACATCTTTCAAGGACGGACGACATAAGCAAAACATGGACACAAGAGCTGCCTTATGAAAGCAACCCGATGCTTTCATAAGGCAATATTTTTGTAAAAAATTTGTATTATCACTTAGAACTGAACATGAGAAGTTGCGTTTTTTTGATCTAGCCCGCAGTTTGTAGGCGTATTTCAACATAAATGCACGTCCGTTTTCAGGTATAACTCTGTGATTCAAATTTCCCTTGGGTAAAAGTTCGTCCGGAGACAATCCTCAATGAAAAAGACTAAGATCGTATGTACGATTGGACCTAAAACTGAATCAGTAGAGATGCTAACTAAGCTGGCTAACGCTGGCATGAACGTTATGCGTCTTAACTTCTCGCACGGTGACTTCGCAGAGCACGGTCAGCGTATCAACAACCTGCGTGAAGTAATGGCAGCGACTGGCAAGCAACTTGCTGTTCTGCTTGACACAAAAGGTCCTGAGATCCGTACAATCAAGCTAGAAAACGGTCAAGACTTTTCTCTGGTTGCAGGCCAGGAGTTCACTTTCACTACAGACACTTCTGTTATCGGTAACCAAGACCGCGTGGCGGTAACTTACCCTGGTTTCGCTAAAGACCTGACTAAAGGCAACACTATCCTGGTTGACGACGGTCTGATCGAGATGGAAGTACTAGAAACAACTGAAACTGAAGTTAAGTGTAAAGTACTTAACAACGGTGACCTGGGTGAAAACAAAGGTGTTAACCTACCAGGCGTTTCTGTAAAACTTCCTGCTCTTGCTGAAAAAGACAAAGCTGACCTTAAGTTCGGCTGTGAGCAAGGCGTTGACTTCGTTGCTGCTTCTTTCATCCGTAAAGCAGAAGACGTAAAAGAAATCCGCGAACTGCTGAATGCAAACGGCGGCGAGAAGATCCAGATCATCTCTAAGATCGAGAACCAGGAAGGTGTTGATAACTTCGACGCTATCCTAGAAGCTTCTGACGGTATCATGGTTGCTCGTGGTGACCTAGGTGTTGAGATCCCTGTTGAAGAAGTTATCTTCGCGCAGAAGATGATGATCGAGAAGTGTAACCGTGCACGTAAAGTGGTTATCACTGCAACTCAGATGCTTGACTCTATGATCAAGAACCCACGTCCAACTCGCGCAGAAGCGGGTGACGTTGCAAACGCAATCATGGACGGCACTGATGCAGTAATGCTTTCTGGTGAATCTGCTAAGGGTAAATACCCAATCGAAGCTGTTACTATCATGGCTCAGATCTGTGAGCGTACTGATGCAGCTCTTAAAGCCGAGCTAGGCTCTCGCCTGGACAGCTCTCGTCTACGCATCACAGAAGCTGTATGTAAAGGCGCTGTAGACACATCTGAGAAGCTAAACGCACCGCTAATCGTTGTTGCTACCGAAGCTGGTAAGTCTGCACGTTCTGTACGTAAGTACTTCCCAACGGCAAACATCCTTGCGATTACAACTAACACTAAAACAGCGGCTCAGCTAGCACTGACTAAAGGTGTTACACCTGTTGTTGTTGAATCAATCGACAACACTGATGCTTTCTACGGTCGCGGTAAAGATCTAGCTCTGGAAACAGGCCTGGGCGCTAAAGGCGATATCGTAGTAATGGTATCTGGCGCGCTAGTACCTTCTGGTACAACGAACACAGCTTCAGTACACGTACTATAAGACGAAGACTGAATCAAAAAAGGGAGCCCCTGTGGCTCCCTTTTTTTATCCCATCCAGCCAGCTTCCTCTCTCTTTCTCATACCGCCAGCCCGAACCGAAGGAAGGTATTACCACCCAAGACCTGCACTTTGATTCACTTATCGATGCTTTTAGCTGTCAATAATGATCAATAACTTACCTCCATAGTATAAATCTGTAGTGATAAGCTGAAACGACTCACAGAACCAAGGGTTCGCTGTCGCCCCACTGGTTTTTCCGTCGTATACTCACTTTGTAGCAGATTCCCGCAAGGTATAATTCCGAACGACCAAACTCTATTCTGGCTACGATTGGATTGGCTGATGCTTTTTTACCAATTAAATTCAATCAGCTACTACTAATACCCCCTAGGCGGTAATGCCTAGTATAAAAAACAATAAAAAAATGAGGAACGCAGTGTCTAGTCCTACTTTGACCAACAAAGTCATGGAAATGATCCGACAAGATATCTTGCTCGGTGAACTGGCTCCGGGACAAAAGCTTGTTGTTGCTGACTTAAAAGCCCGTTATGACGTCGGTGCCTCCCCTATCCGGGAAGCACTGGTACAACTGTCGTGGAAGAAATATGTTATTTTTGCCCCTCAGAAGGGCTGTTGGGTCGCACCCGTCTCCATTGCCGAGCTTGAAGAGCTATTTGAAACCAGTCAGCTTCTGTCTCAAGCCCTACTTGAGCGAGCGATGAAAAACGGCGATGAAGCTTGGGAGCTCAATATCCTGACCAGCTATCACAAACTCAGTCGAATCAACCCTGCAGACGCAGATGTCGATTTCAACGAATGGGAAAAGCGCCATAGCGATTTCCATCTTGCCCTGCTGGAGGGAAGTCAGTCAACCGTCATGCTTGGGCTTTATCGTGATGTCTACGAGCAAATAGAACGCTATCGGCATATCTGGGTTAGCCAGACACGTCATTATGAGGAGCGTTACCATGACAACGGCGAACATGAAGCGATGATGAAGGCTGTACTCAGCCGCAATCACCATGAAGCGCAGGCGCTTCTAAGTACTCACTCACAACGTGCCATTGATATGATCAAAACCTATCTGTAAGTACTTACTCTTCGTACTTATTCTTGCTTGCTAACACTCCATCATGACATCAGATCACCAGAAGATCTCTTTATGGTGAGTGTTTAGCAACAGCACTGCCAACAAGAAGTACAGCGCACTGACATTAAATCCCAGCAAGAATAATCCAAGAGTGGTTAGCCTAACCAAAAATTTATTCACCATCGCCCCAACTCCTCTGCCACGCATGTTTCTCGCCAAACTGTCCGCTATCACTACTGCGACTTAAGTCGAAGGCGACAGCTGATATGACAGTTATGCGATAGCTATCAGGCGGTAACTATCAGCAAGATAGGCCCTTGACACCCAATATTTCATGCTACCACCTATTAGACTTTAGTCTAAGACGCAGAGCCTTTCCGGGCAAGTTGCCACAGACAGATGCTGAGCGACAACCAGGTTTTTATCGGCCCCAAATAGCACAAGCCCGGCTCAGGATTCCCGAGCCGGGCTTGATACAAAACAACTAACTGTCGTTCAGAACGTTAGGCTTTTAGTGCCCGCTCTCCGCGAGCAATACCGACCACACCGCTTCGTGCCACTTCAACAATTTCAGTGGCTTCGGCGACGGCTGAAATAAACGCATCCAGCTTGTCGCTGGTTCCGGCCAGCTGAATGGTGTAGATCTGGGTCGTCACATCAACAATCTGTCCCCGGAATATATCGGCAGTCCGCTTGACCTCCGCGCGGGCAAAGCCGCTTGCTTTCACCTTGACCAGCATCAGCTCACGCTCGACATGGTCCGTTTCGGTCACATTGCTGACTTTGAGAATATCAATCAGTTTGTGCAGCTGCTTTTCGATTTGCTCTAGCGCAGCATCATCTTCCACATTGGTGGTGATATTCAGCCTGGATAAGGTCGGATCATCGGTCGGCGCTACCGTCAGCGATTCAATGTTGTAGCCTCGCTGGGAAAACAGGCCGACAACCCGTGATAATGCGCCCGATTCATTTTCAAGTAGTACTGATACAATCCTGCGCATTATGTTCTCTCCGTTTTGCTTAGCCACATTTCACTCATTGAACCCCCACGAATCAGCATCGGGTACACGTGTTCGGTCTCGTCCACACTGATATCGATAAAGACCAGCTTGTCTTTCATCGCCAGCGCTTTTTCCAGCTCGCTTTCCAGTTGGTTAGGATCGGAAATCCGGACGCCGACGTGGCCGTAGGCCTCGGCGATAGCGGCAAAGTCCGGTACGGAGTCCATATAGGAATGGGAGTGGCGTCCTTGGTAAATCATATCCTGCCACTGCTTCACCATGCCCAGGAAGCGGTTGTTGAGGTTGATGATCTTAACCGGGATATCATACTGCAGCGCCGTGGACAGCTCCTGGATGTTCATCTGGATACTGCCGTCACCGGTTACACAGACCACTTCGGCATCCGGCAACGCAAACTTCACGCCCATAGCAGCAGGCAGGCCAAAGCCCATGGTGCCCAGACCACCGGAGTTAATCCAGCGACGTGGCTTGTCAAACGGGTAGTACAGCGCGGCAAACATCTGATGCTGGCCAACATCAGATGCCACGTAGGCATCACCATCAGTCAGCTTATACAGAACTTCAATTACTTCCTGCGGCTTGATCCGCTCACTGTTCTTGTTATAGCTCAGACACTTGCGAGTACGCCAGGACTCAATTTCGCTCCACCAGCTATCAATCGCCTGCTCGTCGCTGGTACCACTCTGGTCATCAAGCAGCTTAAGCATACTATTGAGTACCGTATCGGCCGAGCCGACAATCGGGATATCCACCGCAATGGTTTTGGAAATTGAAGACGGATCAATATCAATATGCATGATAGTGGCGTCAGGGCAGTACTTCTCGACGTTGTTGGTTGTCCGGTCATCAAAACGTACCCCGATGCCGAAGATCAGATCCGAATTGTGCATCGCCATATTAGCTTCATAGGTGCCGTGCATCCCCAGCATACCCAGGCAGTTCTTGTGCGAGCCCGGGAAGGCGCCCAGCCCCATTAGGGTATTAACAACGGGAATGTTCAGCGATTCGGCCAGCTTCAGGATCTGCTCGCCGCAGTCGGACATAATGGCCCCGCCACCGACGTACAATACCGGTTTCTTGGCTGCCAGCAAGGCTTTGACACCGCGCTTGATCTGTCCCTTGTGACCCTGAGTCGTCGGATTATACGAGCGCATCGCAATCGACTCCGGATACTTATAGGGATACGTTTCAGCCGGGTTCAGCATATCTTTAGGGATATCGATGACAACAGGGCCCGGTCGGCCGCTGGATGCGATGTAAAATGCTTTTTTGACGATATCCGGGATATCTTCAGGATTTTTAACGAGGAAGCTGTGCTTGACGACCGGGCGGGAGATCCCCACCATGTCACACTCTTGGAAGGCATCATTGCCGATCAGGTTACTCATTACCTGGCCGGAAAAAACCACCATTGGAATTGAGTCCATGTAGGCTGTCGCAATACCGGTAACCGCATTGGTTGCGCCGGGACCGGATGTAACCAGCACCACCCCGACTTCACCCGTTGCACGGGCATAACCATCGGCCATGTGTACTGCAGCCTGTTCGTGACGGACGAGAACGTGTTCAATATCGCTTTTCTCGTGCAGGGCATCGTAGATATCAAGCACCGAGCCGCCAGGGTATCCGAAGATATGTTTTACGCCTTGATCGATCATCGATCGAACGATCATGTCAGCGCCGGACAACATTTCCATATTTCTTGCCTCCAGGTCGCGTATATCATCCCATATAGCTAATTCTCCGGACCCAACCAAGCGACTGTAACCTGTTCAATGCCATAAACCGCAGGAGTCAGTGACGCGTTTACAGAAAGAAACAGTATGGGTAGCACAATCGCCTTATCGTGGCCGGACTTTGAGGTGTTTACACCACGTCAATTAGCTATACGGGCTGATATAACATAGTTAGGGCTTATTTTTAGCCTAAATTGAAATCATGTTTACTTCTTCATGCTATGTGAGCCGCCGCCTGCCATAACAAACAACGGTAACCCGCAACAACTGTAACGCTTTTTTATCAATCAAGTCTATTGGCTAAAAGCAGTTCACACTATTCCTCTGCAACATAGTGAAATACGTCAGCTTCCTTCGGCCGGAGAGCTATGCAATAGAGATCATGGGCTGAATATAATGCAACAATGAGAAGATTCATCTGAAGGGAAAGGAAACGATAAAGGAGAAACCAGGGGCTCTTAGCTCAGCGACTCTTGGTTCCCACCGCTATAGAGGAATAACAGGGACGAATAAAATACAAAAGGAGCCCGAAGGCTCCTTTATACAGAGGGTTGCAAAGCGGTATCAGTGGTGTCTCACCGACTTCTTATGACTTTCTTCATACATCCGCTCAATTTCCTGATGATATCGGTCCTGGATCACCTTACGGCGCAGTTTCTGCGTCGGAGTCAGCTCTCCCTTGTCCATCGAGAATGCTATCGGCAGCAAGGTGAACTTTTTCACCTGTTCAAAGCGGGCCAAGTCCTTCTGCAGTTCAATTACTCGCTTCTCGATCAGCTCCACGATCTGGCTGTGCTTAACCAGCTCAAGGCGATCCTGGTATTTGATGTTGAGCTCACGAGCATGCTCTTCCAGCGTCTCGAAACACGGGACAATCAAGGCCGAGACGAACTTGCGGGTATCGGCAATTACGGCAATCTGCTCGATAAAGTGATCTTTACCGATAGCGCCTTCTATCACCTGCGGCGCAATATACTTACCGCCCGAGGTTTTCATCAGCTCCTTGATGCGATCGGTGATAAACAGGTTGCCTGCCTCGTCGAACTCACCGGCATCACCTGTTTTCAGGAAGCCGTCTTCCGTGAAGTTCTTGGCGGTCTCTTCCGGCATCTTGTAATAACCGCGCATGACCATCGGGCCACGGACCAGGATTTCTCTATTGTCACCAATCTTGACCTCGGCGCCCGGCATCGGTATCCCGATAGAGTCCGGGTTAAAACAGGTGTCGTCCCAGCAGGAAACGGTCGCCGTGGTTTCGGTCATGCCGTAGCCCAGCTTGACGTTAATGCCAATGGCATGGAAGAAACGGCCGATACTGGCATCAAGCTTGGCACCACCACACGGCATAAACTTGATCTGACCGCCGAGAATTTCACGCAGCTTCGACAGCACCAGCTTATCCGCCAGCTTGTAGCTCTTTTTGAGCATCAGCGAAGGTTTACGCTGCTGCTGACGACACAGGGCCATCCGCGCGCCCATATTCACCGCCCAGGTGAAAATCACCTTGCGATGGAAAGGGGCCCGCGCAACTTTGTCGTGAACCGCAGAATAGATTTTTTCATACACCCGCGGTACCGCAGACATGACGTTCGGCTTCACGTCTACCAAGGTTTCTTTCAGCTTATTGGTATCTGACAGATAGCAGTTCACGCCGCCACGGTGCAGTACGTAGAAGGTCCAGGCACGCTCGAACACATGAGACAGCGGCAAGAAGCAAAGCGACGTATCCCCCTCATCCAGAGCAAGATTGGTATCATGGCCTGCCAGCTGCGAGCCAATGTTCGCATAGTCCAGCATGACCCCTTTCGGCGTCCCTGTGGTACCCGAGGTATAGATCAGGGTCAGCAGGTCGTCCATTGCCGTCTGTTCGAGGCGCTGTGCCAATTCAGTTTCGATCTCAGCAGAGGCTTCGCTAGCAGCCTGGCCGGCAAAGTCATGGTAGCGGCAAACTAAAGGATGATCGGCCAGCTCGACAGCGTCAGACATCACGACGATACGCTCTAACTGCGGGCATTCTTCGATTATTTCTACCGCTGCATCATGCTGGGCCTGCTCGCCGACAAACAGAATACGGACATCGGCATTATTGATGATATAGGCAGCCTGCTGCGGCGTGCTGGTCGGGTAGATAGGCACTGTCACGCAACGGTTATAGAGGGCAGCAAAATCTGCAATGGTCCATCGCGGCATGTTGTTGGAGAAAATACCGACCTTGTCCTGGACATTCAGCCCCTGGCTAAGCATTGCCAGGGCAAGTTGGTGGATCTGCCCACCAAACTCCGTCCAACTTATATCCTGCCACTGGTCTTCGACCTGATGACGCAATGCCACCCGATCACCCAAACGGGCAATCTGGGCACGAATTCGATTTACGATATGAAAATCACGTTCAGCCATAACTACTCTGCCATTCTGGCTTACACCTGTAAGCCTATTAGAGATAGCGAAGTCTACAGTCGGGGCCAAAAAAGGCAACTGTAAAGCACCATATTTTATTTTTTATGTCGTGGCGATCCCAGTCCCTATCCCTGTCGGTACAGGCCTGATACGAGTTATTAAAAGAAATAATACAAAGTGTAAGAAATTATGGTCGCCGGGCAGGAGGCAGGGCCCGGCGATCACAAGAAGCCAGCAGGCGCTGGCTTCTCAAACAGTGGCTAGTCGTGGTTAGTAAGAGCTATCACCACAGACGTTCAGCAGTTGATCTCGCATCCAGATATGGCCTTTATCCTTCTGAGACGATTCATGCCAGCTCAGGTAACCGCAGATTTTTGCTGATTCAAACGGTAGCGGTAGAATTTTCAGCTGCTGAGACTGGGCAGCCGACTCAGCCAGCCAACGCGGCATAACCGCAATCAAGTCAGACTGGCCAGCCACATACATAATGTTGCTCAGGCTCGCGCCCTGGTAGGCTTCATGGTACGAATTGTGCTGGTTATAAATATGATCCGCGAACAGCTTGACGCCCGGAATCGACTTCAACACCGCGTGTTTCTCTGCCGCAAACTCAGTCTCGGTGATCGTATCGCCAATACGCGGGTGGTTACCGGCCGCAATCACAACCAGTTCGTCACTGAACAGCTCGGTGCTGCAAAAACCCGGTTCGTCAAAGCGTACATAGTCAATCACAAAGTCAACTTCCTGATAGCGCATCTTCTGGGCAAGTTCAGCATCCAGCTCGGCTTCTAGCTGCATACGCAGGTTAGGTGCCTGCTCGGCCACGTTACTTAAAATACGTGGAGCAAAACGCATGTCCGACGGGCTGCAAATAGCCAGCTTGAAAGTACGGTTTGACGTCTCTGGTGAAAAGATAGAAGACGGCAGTTCATTTTTTACCAACTGGAGCGCCTGGCGCACCGGACCAAACAACTGCTTCGCACGTTGGGTTGGCTGGATCCCACGACCATGACGGATAAACAGCTCATCATTGAACATCACTTTCAGGCGCGCTACAGCGTTACTTACCGCAGGCTGCGACATACCCAAATTATGGGCGGCACGGGTAATGTTTTGCTCTTGCATCACCGCATCAAATACAGTCAGAAGGTTAAGGTCAACACTTCTTAGATTTGACTCCATTCTATAGCTATCAGTCGGATGAATAGATGAAGTTTTTCGCGTCATATTTTGCCTCTACTTGAATTAAATTTGGGGCAAAATCCGTTATGCCACCGCTGAATAAAAGAGCTTCTCCTCTGCTCCTACCACTGTCCCCCTGTTCGGGATGCGGCCAGTATTATTCAAATAGATTGATGAAACCAATAGGCGAAAGTCAGCAAATGTAAAGACTTATAAGCAAATACTAAAATTCAGAATACAAATCAAACCAAATCAACAAGTTAAACTCATTATAAAAAGTTATAAAATCTCTATAAATTAAATAAAGGCGCAATTATAAGCAAAAAATGACGCACTATTGAGCAATTAATAACCACATCCATTCGACTGAAAAAGCAATTTTACGACTTATCAATAAGTCCCAGTGATTGAAAATATACGCTTCTCGGCTTCCTGAGGTGAGTCAAACTCGACCATTAAATCATGCACCAAATCGGGAAACTCAACCTGCAGCCAAAGCCGCTGCCATAATTCATCACAGTTATACCAATCACCGGCGATAACCCAGCGTGCGATCGCCTGGGCAACATCGGGAATTTTAACCACCCCTGCCGCATCTGTGTCCAGCCACAGACGAACAGCAGAAGGGTCAAGATGGACCATCGACATCGCCAGCCCCATTTGCTCCAGCGTTGCCACGTTACTCTGCTGTTCGTACTGCCCCTGCAACGGTTTTAGCAACAGCTTTTTCCCCAATCCGATCGCTTCTGACGGCAGCTCGAAACCGCCATTGGCAATTACCCCGGCGCAGCGTTGCAAACGGTAATGGAAGCTTTCCCGGTTCAATGCCCTGATACTGATATTTTCCAGCTCCTGATCGTCGGTGACGGCTGGGTGATAGCAATAAAAATGCTGCTGGGAAAAACGCGACAACAATGCCAGTACCTTGCCCAGGTCTTCAAAGGGCAGGTAGACCAATACACTGCCGTCATTGCGGATCTGGCTACTATGGGTTGGTGGTACTATCGGCGGCAAAATCATATGCCCGAAATGGTGCCAATGCAGCCCTAGCTGCTGCGAGGTAGGCGCAAAGTGCCGGGTGATCAGGCGATCACTCCACCCTTCCCCCTTCTTGGGCACCAGGTGCAGGAAAGCATTCTGGTGGCTGATCCCGATACTATGTATCTTCTGAACCTTGGCCGCCCATGCCGTTACCGGCTCAAAATCATTCAGTACGACATCATACCGGCTTAAATCCAAGGCCTTCACATCCTGCAGGAATTTGGCCGGATGATTTTGTGTCACGGTTTTCCATTGGTTGAGCTGACCGTTTTCAGTAACAAACGTCAGCCCGCGACGAGTCTGAAAGTTCCCGAAACAGGCCATATCAAAGTAGTGCTCCGCCGGCCTGCCGGAGAACAGATAGTCCACCTCGACATCTAGCTGACTAAAGGCCCGCGCCATTTCCCGGGCCCGTGAAATATGACCATTGCCGGTACCCTGTACGCCGTAAAGTATCTTCATAATGTCCCCTGAACGAAATCGAAGCTGATCAGTCCGAGCAATGCGCCCGCCACAATATCACTGATGAAATGCACCCCGAGCAGTACCCGGGACAAGCCGATAAGCGCTGCCCATGGCCACACGAGCCAAGCCGCTGTCGGATAAAACGCCGAGATAAGCGAGGCCATGATGAACGCGGCAGCCGTATGCCCGGAAGGCAAACTGTATTTATCGGAGGGTTTAATAAAGCTCGGCAGGTGGCTGGGCCGACTGCGCTTGAATGCGTTTTTAAGCAGCCAATACACCGGCAGCTCGATTAAAAATGCCAGCAAGCCGAGAACGAGCACCTGACTGCCTTGTTGTTCATCGGTCAGCCATACCGTCATGCCGAAAACAGCATACAGCGGGCCGTCTCCCGAACGAGAAACCGCCCGGCTCATAGCAGCCACCTGATAATTAAACCGGTGGCACAGGCAAAGAGTAGAAAAGGCATTATCAAAACGCTGTATCGGTGCGAGAACGGCCATCATTGAGTCCTTCACTGATTAAATTATCGTCAGACTAAAAAAGCGAGATGACAGTGCCGTGACGTTTTCAAGGAGGCTCAATGATAAAACACGCCAGTGTGAAAGCCTGGCCAGGCATCAGACAAAAAAAACGGGACCAACTGGTCCCGTTTGAGAGTGTGATGGCAATAGCGGTCTAGGCCGGCACAAGTTCCTCGTGCTTTCGCACTAGGTTGAAGTCGGCAAGAATGGCGTAGGCCGCCGGGATCATAAACAGTACCAGCAGGGTCGAGGTAAAGATCCCAAATACGATTGATATCACCAGCGGCTGGATCACCTGTGCCTGCAAGCTGGTTTCCAGCAGCAGCGGCAGCAACCCGGCCGCCGTTGTCAGGGAGGTCAGGAACACGGCACGAAAACGCTCCCGGCTCGCTTTCACCACGGCATCATGCACACTGTCACCATCATCGACATGGTGGCGGATATACTGCACCAGCAAAATAGAATCATTGACGACCACCCCGGCAAGGGAAACGAAACCCATGATACTCGGCATGCTCAAGGCAAAGCCCAGTAACCAGTGCCCCCAGAAAACGCCAATCAGGGCCAGCGGGATCGCCAGCAACACCACAAACGGCTCCAGATAGCTTCGGAACTGATAGCTGAGGATCACGAACACCCCGAAGATACCCAGCATAAAACCAATTCCCATCGACTGACCGGTTTGCGCCGTATCTTTGGCCTCGCCTTCAAAATCAAACCGCAGCCCCAGGTATGCTTGCTGCAACTCGGGCATCAGGCGATTACGGAACTGCCGGGTAATTTCTGTCGAGCTGATCTTACTGCTATCAAGATCGGCAAACACACTCAGAGTCCGGACCCCGTTGATCCGCTGAATACGGACAAAGTTACGCTGGTATTCCAGCACGGCAATCGAGGCTAGCGGGATCTGGCTACCATCGCCCAGGATCACCGGGAAGCTTGCCAGCGTCTGGAGGTTGGCCGCTTCCTGCTTGTCAAAGCGCACCTCGACCTCGATATTCTCCGGACCAATCTGAATTTCATCGGCAGTCTGGCCAAAGTAGGCCGCCCGCAGCTGAGAAGCTATCATCTGGCCGTCAATGCCGAAGCTTTCGGCCCCCGGACGCAGTTTGACCAATACCTCCTGCTTACCCATCCGCATGTCATCCAACACACCGGATACACCGTCAAACTCATTCAGGAACTGCTGCAGTTCAATCGAGGCGCCTTTGAGCATCTCAAGATCGTCATGCTGCATCCGAATTTCGACCGCCCGGCCACCCGGCCCGACCATCGGCTGCTTGAAGACCATGGACACCGGCGCGGCAATCACCCCGACTTCCTCACGCCAGGCAGCAATAAACTCATCGATCAGGCTATTGCGCGATTCAGCACCCAGCATATCCAGTCGCACTGTGGCGACATGCGGGCCGTTTTCATCGGCATCGGCATTGAAGTTATATTGCGCGGTAATATGCTCGACCAGCATCTGCCCGCCTTCCCGCTCGTCACTCCACTCACGGTTAAGCTTTTCAGCGGCCGTGATGATTTCATCGACCACCAGCTCGGTCTGGGCCAATGACGCTCCCGGCGGCAGGATCACCCGGGCTTCGGCAATATCACCGTCAAGCTCGGGGAAGCCGACAAACTTCAGCGCGCCGCCGGCAAGCAGGGAGAAAGAAATCAACAACATCGCAATCACGCTGCCCAGAAACAGGTAGCGCCAGCGCACCACGGCATCTACCGCAGTCACCAACTGGTTGTTACGAAATGTCTCAAAGCGCTTGAGAAAACGGGCTTTGAATGCCAACGGCGGTCGCTCATGTTTGCCTCTCGCCCGTTGTTTTTGCAGCGAATGGCTCAGATGATTGGGTAAAATCAGAAAGGCCTCAACCAGGCTGATGGTCAGCACCAGGATCAGCACCATAGGGACCACCTTGAGAACGGCCCCCATTTCCCCTTCCAAAAACAACAAGCTGCCAAAGATACACACTGTCGTGAGATAAGAGGAAAGCACTCCGGGGAAGACTTTCTTCACCCCTTCAGAGACGGCATCGGGTATCGCCATCCCTCGCTCAAGGTGGGCAGCTATCGACTCGGCGATCACGATGGCATCATCCATCATGATACCAATCGCCATAAGCAGAGCGACCAGTGACATGATGTTAATCGACAAACCAAGGCCAGCCATCAGGAACAAGCTGCCCAGAAAGGCAACCGGCAACCCAGCCGCCACCCAGAACGAATAGCGGAACGTGAAAAACAGCCACATGGTGGCAAAAACCAGCACCACCCCCTGCCAGCCATTTTTCACCATCATGGTCAGGCGATCCCACAAGACCGAGGAGATATCGTTGGTCAGATTAAGCGTGACGCCAGTCGGCGCGATTTGGTTCTCATCCTCGACAAACTGCACCACCCGCTCTTTGATCCGCAAGGCATCATCTGCCTTGTTCTTGCTGATCTTCAGCAGCGCCGACGGCTGACCGTCGAACAGCACTTTCTGCTCATCCAGCTCGAACCGGTCGGTAATGGTTGCAATGTCTCCCAGCCGCAGCAGGGCACCGTCGCTGTCGGCACCGATCACGGTGCTGGCCAGCGTATCCGGGGTGATCTTCTGCTCATCGAACCGGATCAACAGGTTTTTCTCCGCCAGCTCAATATTGCCGCTCGGTAACTTCAAGTTCTGACGCGAAAGGCGATCGGCAACATCACCGACACTGAGGCCCAACTGGCGCAGCGGGGCTTCTTTCAGCTCCACCCGAAGCTGGTGATCGGAGAAACCGGCCACTTCAACCAGGGATACGCCGTAATCCAGCTTCAGCTTGCGCTTCAGCTGCTCGGCGTAGGCCTTCAGGTGCGGCCAGCTGGTATCGGCACTGATAGCCACATCAACGACGGGCTCGTTCCAGTCCAGCTCGCGGACGATCGGTGATTCGATTTGCGTCGGGAAGTCATTGATGGCGTTAATTTGGGTCTGGACATCCACCAGCATCCGCGACACCACATCACTACTGGTTAGCTTGAGGACCAACGAAGCCGAACCCTCTACTGCCTCACAGCGGGTCTCCTCGATATTCGCCAACCCATCGACCGCATCTTCCATCCGCATACAAATGCTCTCTTCGACTTCCTGCGGCGAAGCCCCCGGGTACACGACTGAAGCAATAATGTAAGGCGGCGAGAATTCAGGAAACGTTTCCCGCTTGATCTGCGGCAGGGAGACCAGGCCGAAGATCAGCAGGGCCAACATCAACAAGTTGGCTGCTGTCGGATGACGAGAAAAATAACGGATCATAACGCAGGCTCCTCATCCTTCTGGCTTGCCCCATCATTGTCTTGCTGACTCGCCTCTGTCACCGCCAGACCATTTCGAGTAACTACCTGAAGTGCCATACCGGACACCGCCGGCAGCAGATCATTAACGACAAGCTGCTGCCGGGATGATAGCTCACCCGCGATAGCAACCTTGCCAGCCCGGCGGAACAGCACGGTAACCGGCTGGATCTGCAACGTATTGTTCTCTGCAACCAGGTAAATATTATCACCATGCAGTGCCCGCTCCGGGATCACCCAGTGGGCATTGTCCTGTCCTGACAAGCGGGCCTCGACAAACATGCCATTCACCAATGGCGGCGCATCTTCCGGAGAGAGCTGACTGTAATCCTGATCCACCTCGAGGATCACCCCGACCGTGGCCTGATTGGCACTGACGGTATCGCTGATCCGGGTAACCTTCGCCGGCCACTGTTGCTGGAAGCTACCGCTAGATAGCTGGATACTCGCCGTCAGATCAAGCTGATCAGCCCGCGGACGGCCATCGGCATGTGCCGTATACTGGGTCAGGCTCGATGCCAGTACCTGCATATCATGGAGGGCAACCTGGGCATCAATTTCCACGGTGTCGATCCCGTGGGCGATGACCATACTTTGCTGGGCATTGACCACCTGATCCTGCTCGATATCGACACTGGAGATCCGAGCATCCACCGGCAGAGTGATCACGGTTTTCTCCAGCGAGCGCCTGGCCTCGGCAACCCGAGACTGGTTAACTTCCAGCTGTGCAACGGTGACTTTGCGTTCATTGGGCAGCACAATCAGCTGATTCTCGATATCCTGGACCACCTTCTGGCTGGCGAGGGTATTTTGCAACTCTAAATCGACAGCAGACTGCGAGGTTAATCCCTTGCCCCGTAACTCTTTCTTGCGGGTCAGCTCTTTTTGGCTGATGGCCAACCGGTTTTTCTCAATCTTCAGTGTCGTTTTCAGGTTCTGCTCTTCCTGGGCCAGCTTGGCTAGCTGAGCCTGACTTGAACTGACATCGGCTTCGGCCTGGGCCAAACGGAGTTCGTAATCCAGGGGATCAATTTTCAGCAAGGTCGTGCCGGCATCCAGTACCCGACCTTTCTCCAGCCCGGGATGGCGATACACCACCTTGCCGGATACTTCGGCAATGGCCTGCCATTCGACTTTGGGCTTAACCCGG
This sequence comes from Photobacterium kasasachensis, assembly GCF_050336885.1. Lineage (NCBI taxonomy): Bacteria > Pseudomonadati > Pseudomonadota > Gammaproteobacteria > Vibrionales > Vibrionaceae > Photobacterium > Photobacterium kasasachensis. The sequence goes on along the minus strand of NZ_JAKJSH010000015.1, from coordinate 55,717 downwards.
CCAAACCCGGTCACCACGGGGGCCAGAGGCAGCTGCTGCAAGCTAATCACATCAACCGGCCGCGCCTTGTTCAACACCGGCTTGACTGCCGGGGTCGAGCGCAGATTAATCGCCAGCGCCAACACGGCCACACCAACCAGTATCGCCGGCAAAATCAATAGTTTTCTATTAAGCTTCATCATTGGTACGGCCCCCCTGCGCTAAAATACCGTGAAGCAACACATCGACATTATGATCAGCCAGCTCCATCAACCATTCTTCATTCAATTCAATTCCTTGCAACCCAAGCAGAGCCGGCGGGGCCAAAAACGGAAAAACCATCATGCTGATGAAGGTCATCCTTGCCTTTTTCGGCGACACATCATCACGTAATATCCCGGCACGGCTCATCTGTTCCAACATTAAATCTTCTGCCGGAAACGCTATTTCACTGAAAATCTTTTCCATGGAACGCCGCTGCAAGTCACCGGGTTCCATCATCATCGTACGTACGATTAATTTGGGCAGATCAGGACTTGGCGCCATGATCCGATAGTAGGTCCGCATCAGATCGCCCACACTGTCCGCATCTCCGACACTGATCACCCGCTTTAGCTGGGCACGGATCGGCTCCAGTGTTTCACGTAACATAGTCTCGAACAGGCCTGCCTTGTTCCCGAAGTAATAACGGATCAGCGCCACATTGACATCAGCCCGCGACGCAATCATCCGGGTCGATACCTTGCTGTAGGGAAGGGCGACAAAGAGCTTTCTCGCCTCTGTTATCAACCTCTCCCGCGCATCAGAATCCCCGCTGGGGCGACCTGCTTTTCCCGACATAATTCCTTCTATCGCTCATGTTAATTAATCACCTGATTAATAATTTACTTCATACTTCTGCCTTGGCTGTAACGAATTTATTCACACCAAATTAATCATTTGATTAATTTTATATCAGCGAGAAATTTCTGCCGTTATCCTCTTCACACTGGCACACTGTTAACAAATCGGGTAGCGACCCGAATCAGCCAGGGCTATCACTTTTAGCCAGTCATTCACCGTAACCATTTCTGCAGCCGCCATCTCCCAAACGGCACCAAAGAATAAATCCATTATTAATCATATAAATAGCCATATTTGAAAAATAAATATTCAATTAGTGGTTGACGTTTAACCTGTCTATTTGGTATTCATTTGTTAATCAACTTTGTGGATATCATTTAAAAAATGAAAAATCGTTTCTCTCTACTCCTTAGCCTCCTCATTATCGTGAATAATTCGCGCGGGTAGCTGATGGGTGAGAAACACCACCAAGAATTCTAAAAAACCCGCGCAGAAAGCGCGGGTTTTTTTATATAACAGAGCCGGCGCAAGCGGATGCAGACAATGCCGAGACAGGCAGGCCAACATAAGGAAGAAGCAATGAAAGATCAGGTCATTATTTTCGATACCACTTTGCGCGACGGTGAGCAGGCACTTTCCGCCAGCTTGACGGTAAAAGAAAAGCTGCAGATTGCTTATGCCTTGGAGCGAATGGGCGTCGATGTGATTGAGGCGGGGTTTCCGATTTCCTCCCCGGGCGATTTTGAATCGGTGCAGACCATTGCCAAGCACATCAAAAACAGCCGGGTCTGCGCCTTGTCCCGTGCCGTTGCCAAAGACATTGATGTCGCCGCCGAATCCCTAAAAGTTGCCGAAGCCTTCCGAATCCACACTTTCATCTCGACCTCCACCATCCATGTTCAGGACAAACTGCGCCGCAGCTATGACGATGTGATCGAGATGGGGGTTGCCGCCGTCAAACGTGCCCGCAACTATACCGACGATGTCGAATTCTCGTGCGAAGATGCCGGCCGTACCCCGATTGACAACCTGTGCCGGATGGTCGAAGCCGCCATCAACGCCGGTGCCAGTACGATTAACATCCCGGATACCGTGGGCTACACCCTGCCGAACGAGTTCGGCGGTATTGTCTCCCAGCTGTTCGAACGCGTACCGAACATCGACAAGGCCGTGATTTCGGTCCACTGCCATGACGATCTGGGCATGTCCGTGGCCAACTCAATGGCAGCCGTCCAGGCTGGTGCCCGCCAGGTAGAAGGTACCATCAACGGTATTGGTGAGCGCGCCGGTAACTGCTCGCTGGAAGAAATCGCGATGATCATCAAAACCCGCGCCGACTTCCTGGGTGTCCACACCAACATCAAGCACGACGAAATCCACCGTACCAGCAAGATGGTGAGCCAGCTTTGTAATATGCCGATCCAGGCCAACAAGGCCATTGTCGGTGCCAATGCCTTCAGCCACTCCTCGGGGATCCACCAGGACGGTATGCTGAAGAACAAAAATACCTACGAGATCATGACGCCCGAGTCGATTGGTCTTAAGAATCAGGCGCTGAACCTGACCAGCCGCTCTGGTCGTGCCGCGGTGAAGAGCCATATGGACACCCTGGGCTATACCGAAAACGAGTATAACCTGGACGAGCTGTATGCCGACTTCCTGAAGCTGGCCGACCGCAAGGGGCAGGTCTTCGACTACGACCTGGAAGCTCTGATGCACTTTGCCAACCTGCGCGAGGAAGATGACTTCTTCAAGCTGAACTACCTGAGTGTTCAGTCCGGCAGCGTCATGGCGACCACCAGTATCAAATTGCAGTGCGGTGAAGAAGAGAAGTGCGAAGCCGCTGTCGGTAACGGCCCGGTTGACGCCCTATACCAGTGTATCTACCGCCTGACCGGCTACGAGATCGTACTGGACAAGTTCGACCTGACCGCCAAGGGTGAAGGTGAGGACGGACTGGGACAGGCCGATATTATCGCCAACTACAAAGGCCGCAAGTATCACGGTACGGGCCTGGCCACCGATATTGTCGAGGCATCGGGGCAGGCACTGCTTCACGTCATCAACAGTATTCACCGCGCCGATCAAATTGCAGAACTTAAACAAAAATCCCATATGGAGACAGTATAACCATGGCAGGTACATATAAGATTGCCGTTCTACCGGGTGACGGTATTGGCCCAGAAGTCATGCAGCAGGCACACAAGGTGCTAGACGCTGCACAGGAAAAATTTGGCTTTACCCTGGAGAGCAACGAGTTTGATGTCGGTGGTATCGCCATCGACAACCATGGTTGCCCGCTACCCGATTCGACGCTAAAAGGCTGTGAAGACGCCGATGCGATCCTGTTTGGTTCTGTCGGCGGCCCGAAATGGGAACACCTGCCACCAAACGACCAGCCAGAGCGCGGTGCCCTACTGCCGCTGCGCAAGCACTTCCAGCTGTTCTGCAACCTGCGTCCGGCGCAGATCCACAGTGGCCTGGAAAACTTCTCGCCGCTGCGTGCCGATATTTCAGAACGTGGCTTTGACATCGTAGTGGTGCGCGAGCTGACCGGCGGGATCTACTTTGGCCAGCCGAAAGGCCGCGAAGGCGAAGGTCCGCAAGAAAAAGCCTTTGATACCGAGGTATACCACCGCTACGAAATCGAACGTATCGCCCGTATTGCCTTCGAGTCGGCGCAGTTGCGTGACAAGAACGTCTACTCGATTGACAAGGCCAATGTGCTGCAGAGCTCGATCCTGTGGCGCGAAGTCGTCGAGGAAGTCGCCAGGGACTACCCGGATGTCACCCTGAACCATATGTACATCGACAACGCGACCATGCAGCTTATCAAAGATCCGTCGCAATTCGACGTCATGCTGTGCTCGAACATCTTCGGCGACATCATCTCCGACGAATGCGCGATGATCACAGGTTCAATGGGAATGCTGCCATCGGCAAGCCTGAACCAGGACAAGTTCGGCATGTACGAACCTGCCGGTGGCTCAGCCCCTGATATTGCAGGAAAGAACATTGCCAATCCGGTGGCACAGATCCTCTCTGCCGCCCTGATGCTGCGCTACAGCCTAGGTGAAGAACAGGCCGCACGCGCTATTGAGCAGGCCGTATCCCAGGCTCTGGAAGCTGGTGAGCTAACCGCCGATCTGGCCGGTGATGCCCCGGCACTGAGCACCAGTGAAATGGGCGACAAGATTGCCGCCTACATCCGCCAAGCATAAGACGATCGAGGAGCAATCGAGCAATGTCAAACACCGAAGCAAAAGCGCCTAAGACGCTTTATGAAAAAGTATACGATGCCCATGTTGCCGTCGAGGCGGAAGGCGAAAACCCGATTTTATACATCGACCGTCATCTGGTACACGAGGTGACCTCACCGCAGGCTTTCGACGGCCTGCGTGAAAAAGGCCGCAAGGTTCGCCAGATTGGCAAAACCTTTGCCACCATGGATCACAATGTCTCAACCCAGACCAAGGACATCAATGCTTCTGGCGAAATGGCCCGGATCCAGATGGAGACCCTGGCCAAGAACTGCGAAGAATTCGGCGTCACCCTGTATGATCTGAACCACAAATACCAGGGCATCGTGCATGTAATGGGACCGGAGCTGGGCATTACGCTGCCGGGCATGACTATCGTTTGTGGTGACTCACACACCGCTACCCATGGCGCCTTCGGCTCGCTGGCTTTCGGCATCGGTACCTCGGAGGTCGAACACGTTCTAGCCACCCAGACACTGAAGCAGGCCCGTGCCAAGACAATGAAAATTGAAGTCAAGGGCAAGGTCGCAGAAGGCATTACCGCCAAAGATATCGTTCTGGCGATCATCGGCAAAACCACCGCAGCCGGCGGTACCGGCTATGTGGTCGAGTTCTGCGGCGAAGCGATTACGGATCTGTCGATGGAAGGACGAATGACCGTCTGTAACATGGCGATTGAACTGGGTGCCAAGGCCGGCCTAATCGCTCCGGATCAGACCACGTTCGACTACATCAAGGATCGTAAGTTCTCCCCTGCCGGCGAAAACTACGAGGCTGCAGTCGAGTACTGGAAGACACTGAAAAGCGACGACGACGCCGTCTTTGATGCTGTTGTTACCTTAGATGCCAAAGACATCAGGCCACAGGTCACCTGGGGCACCAACCCGGGCCAGGTGATTGCCGTTGACGAACCAATCCCTTCACCGGATGATTTCAGCGATCCGGTCGAGAAAGCCTCGGCAGAGAAAGCCTTGGCCTATATGGGACTGGAAGCGGGCAAAACACTGGCCGATTTCAGTATCGACAAAGTCTTCATCGGATCGTGCACCAACTCTCGTATTGAAGATATGCGCGCCGCAGCGGCCATAGCCAAGGGACGCCAGGTAGCCCCGAATATCCAGGCACTGGTTGTTCCGGGCTCAGAGCAGGTCAAGGCACAAGCCGAACTCGAAGGACTGGACAAGATCTTCATTGAAGCCGGCTTTGAATGGCGCCTGCCGGGCTGCTCAATGTGCCTGGCGATGAACAACGACCGCCTGGGTCCGAAAGAGCGCTGTGCATCAACCAGTAACCGTAACTTCGAGGGCCGCCAGGGACGCGATGGTCGTACCCATCTGGTTAGCCCGGCGATGGCTGCAGCCGCCGCCTGTGCCGGCCACTTCGTTGATATCCGTGAACTGGACTCAGAAACCGCAACCGCTTAACAGAAGGAACAAAAAATGGCAGGTTTTAAACAACATACAGGTTTGGTGGTTCCTTTGGATGCGGCGAACGTCGACACTGACGCGATCATTCCCAAGCAGTTTCTCCAGAAAGTAACCCGGACAGGCTTTGGCAAGCATCTGTTTCACGACTGGCGTTTTCTCGACGATGCCGGCGAGAAGCCAAACCCGGATTTCGTGATGAACGCACCTTGCTATCAGGGTGCCAGCATCCTGCTGGCCCGCGAAAACTTCGGCTGCGGCTCTTCGCGCGAGCACGCACCGTGGGCACTGGCCGACTACGGCATCAGGGTGATGATCGCCCCGAGCTTTGCCGATATCTTCTATGGCAACTCCATCAATAACCAGATGGTGCCTGTGCGCCTGAGCGAGCAGCAAGTCGACGAGCTGTTCCAGTTTGTCGAGAATACCGAAGGGGCACAAATCACGGTCGATCTGGAAACGATGCAAGTCACCGCCAACGGCAAACAATACAGCTTTGAAATCGATGAATTTCGTCGCCACTGCCTGTTGAACGGCCTGGACAACATCGGCCTGACCCTCCAGCATGAGGACAAGATCGCCGAGTATGAAAGCAAGATCCCGGCTTTTCTGGCTTAACTAGCATAGCGTCTCACTGATGCCCCGGCCCTCAGCTGCCGGGGCATTTTTATTCCTGCTAAATGAATTGCGGATAATTGCTGCAAGAAAACAGGACGATACAGGTCATATCATCTAGTGACTTCCAACTCAGTGATCGCAAGGACTTAGCATGCGTACTATATTCACCCTTTTCTTGTTGTTGGTTTCCGCAACCGGCTGTGCCGCCCCCAGAGCCGATCTCTGGCCTTACTGGCAACAAAGCAATGAAACCAATACCGCGACGATCGACCACTCCCTCTGGCAACAAACACTGGATAGTTATCTGGTCGCGGAGCCCAAACAGACGCTGTTCCGCTACCGCGCCGTGTCCAGCAACGACAAGTATGATTTGGATCGCTATATCCGCAAGCTAACCGCGACCGATCCGCGCCGCTATAGCAAAGACGAACAGTTCGCCTACTGGGTAAACCTCTACAATGCTCTGACCGTTCAGTTGATCCTCGACAACTACCCACTGAAATCCATAACCAAGCTAGGCGGCCTGTTCAGCTTCGGACCCTGGGATGAAAAGCTCGTCACCATTAATGGCAATAACCTATCGCTCAATGATATCGAACACCGGATCCTGCGCCCGATTTGGAATGATCCCCGCATTCACTATGTCGTCAACTGTGCCAGCCTGGGTTGCCCCGATCTCCAGCCGACGGCCTTTACCGCCAGCAACAGCGAAAAGCTGCTTGAGCAGAGTGCCAGTCGCTTTATCAACAGTGCCAAAGGGGTTCGGGTAAGCGGCGACAACGTCCGTTTGTCCTCAATTTATGACTGGTATAGCGTGGATTTTGGCAGCACGAGCAGCCTGCAGAAACACCTTAACCGCTACCGCCAGGGTCAACCGGTCCAGCTCAACAAAGTCAGCTATGACTACGACTGGGCACTCAACGAAGCTCGCTAACTCAACAAAGCCCGCTCACTCAAAATACAGGGCCAAACGACACAACGGAGTATTGCGCTGGCAACGGACTGCAGAGCGCATTACAATAGCTATCGTTCTCATTGGGGAGTCTGATACCAGACTGAGATTGCTTTTTGCGGGACCCACTGAACCTGAACCAGGTCATGCTGGCGTAGGAATTGAGATAATCTGACCACCATTACTGTCAACGTTGCAGCACGACGCTGCATGCCTTTCTCAACCCTGTGCCGCTCATTCGATTTATTTCCCTCTTGCAGGATGCAAGGGCATCAGGAGCGCATAGTGAAAAAACTACTTCCAATTCTAACTCTGTCGATGGCAGCAGGCTCAGCATGGGCCGCTACAGAAGCCAAAGACACCCTAACCGTCTATACTTACAGCTCTTTTGCTTCTGACTGGGGACCGGGCCCGGCGATTGAAAAAGCCTTCGAGGCCGAGTGCAACTGTAATCTTGAGTTTGTGGCGCTGGACGACGGCGTTTCTATCCTCAACCGCCTGCGCCTTGAAGGCAGCAACGCCAAGGCAGACATCCTGCTGGGCCTGGACAATAACCTGATCAGCGAGGCCAAGAAAACCGGCCTGCTGGCAACGCACAGCGTCGATACCCGCAATGTCACCCTGCCTAACGGCTGGGACGACGATACATTCGTGCCGTATGACTACGGCTACTTTGCTTTTGTTTACGATTCCGAAAAGCTGGCAACGCCGCCGAAAAGCCTGAAAGAGCTCATAGAACGCGACGATCTGAGTGTGATCTACCAAGACCCGCGCACGTCGACACCAGGCCAGGGCCTGATGCTCTGGATGAAGTCTGTCTACGGTGACAAAGCAACTGAGGCATGGCAGCAACTGGCGAAGAAAACTGTCACTGTTACCAAAGGCTGGTCGGAAGCCTATAACATGTTCCTCAAAGGTGAGTCCGATCTCGTCTTGTCCTATACGACCTCACCGGCCTACCACATCATTGCCGAAAGCAAGAACCAGTACAAAGCCGCTGACTTCAGCGAAGGCCACTACATGCAGGTTGAAGTCGCCGCCAAGCTGAAAAACAGCCCAAACCAGAAGCTGGCCGATCAATTTATGGCCTTTATCCTGACACCAGAGTTCCAGTCAGTGATCCCGACAGGCAACTGGATGTATCCGGTCACCAAGCAGACGCTACCTGAAGGATTTGAACAGCTGACTCTACCTACCAAGTCACTGGAATTCGGTGCCGAGGAAGTGGCTGCCGAGCGTCGCGGATGGATCCGAGAATGGCAACACGCCCTGACCCAATAATGGCCGCTCTCCTTTGAATACACGCGTTACCCAAACTTTGCCCGGCATGATCTCTGCCGGGCTTATTGCCGCGCTGGTGATGAGCGCCATTCTGGCCCTGATCGGCCAGGCCAATGAGCTGAATCCACTGCAGATCTGGCGGGACCCTTACCTGCGCCATGTCTCCGCCTTCAGCTTCTATCAGGCTCTGCTATCGACGCTACTGAGCATCATACCGGCCATTCCGACCGCCTACGCCCTGTCACGGCGCCAGTTTCCCGGCCGGGGACTGTTACTGCGCCTGTTTGCTATGACGCTGGTATTGCCGGTACTGGTGGCAGTTTTCGGCCTGCTGACCATTTATGGTAAAAGCGGCCTGCTGGCCGGGTGGCTCAGTGCCTACGGGCATTCACTGCCCTTTTCAATCTACGGCCTGAACGGCATCTTGCTGGCCCATGTTTTTCTCAACTACCCGCTTGCGACCCGCCTGATCCTGCAAAGCCTGGAGGGGATCCCATTCGAGCAGCACCAGCTAGCAACGCATCTGGGAATAAAAGGCTGGAGCAAGTTCCGCTTTATCGCCTGGCCGCGGATCCGTCAGCAACTGCCTCATGTCATCGGCCTGATTTTTATGCTGTGCTTTACCAGTTTCGCGGTGATCATGTCGCTGGGCGGCGGCCCGAAAGCGACGACTATCGAGCTGGCTATCTATCAGGCGCTTCGCTATGACTTTGACTTGGCCGGCGGCGCTATTCTGGCCCTGTGGCAAATGTTGATCTGCAGCAGCCTGGTGCTGTTTACCCAGCGCTTTGCCAAGCCTCTGCCTACCCTTAGCGGCTCGACGACCCAACGTCCTCTTAACCAGTTTGACAACTGGAAGTCGAAAACCTGGGACGGAGTATGGATCGGTTTGGCATTATTGCTGGTACTCCCGCCGCTGATGGCGGTGATCGGAGCCGGGCTTAATCGCCAGCTCCCCAGCTTGCTGACAGAACCGGCACTGTGGCAGGCAATCCTGAATTCGCTGAAAATCGCCTCGCTGTCATGTCTTGCTGCGCTTGTTAGCGGTATCACCATTCTCATGGCCAGCCGTCACTGGCGCCTGCAGAAGAAAAGTTTACCGGCAGACGGCATTGAACTGCTCGGCACCATCATCCTGATCACCCCGGGACTGGTTCTCAGTACCGGTATCTTCCTGCTTCTGCGCCAGTACACCGATGCGTTCGCTGCCGCCTTTTGGGTCATTGTCGGGGTCAATGCACTAATGGCCCTGCCCTATGTGATCAAAACCCTGAGCCAGCCAATGCTGCATGTTGCCCAACAATATAATCCGCTGTGCCAGAGCCTTGGCATGCAGGGGCTGTCCCGTTTCCGCCTGGTGGAATGGCGCGCACTGCGCAAGCCTATCGCCCAGGCAATGGCAACAGGGTTTGTGCTATCACTGGGGGATCTCGGTGCCATTGCCCTGTTTGGCAGCCAAGGGTTTCAGACCCTGCCGCTGTATCTGTTCCAGCTGCTTGGCAGCTACCAGATGGATGCCGCTGCCGTTGCTGCTCTGTTCCTGCTACTGCTCAGCCTGGGGATTTTTACCCTGGTTGAAAAATTACTGATCCGGACGCCATGATGCTGACCCTGAACCAACTCACCCACAGCTATACCCAACCGAATAACGCCCGGCAGGCAGAGCAAACCCGGCTCACCTTTGACCTAGAAGTCGAAGCCGGTGATATCGTCGCCCTGATCGGTCCGAGCGGTGCCGGAAAAAGTACCCTTCTGGCCATGGTGGCGGGCTTTCTCCCCCCCGACAGCGGCACGCTCACCATTGCCGGACAGACGATCGACCGTCAGCTTCCTTCCGAAAGACCGCTCTCGTTGCTGTTTCAGGATCACAACCTGTTTCCGCATCTAAGCGTGTTCGAGAACATCGGTCTGGGGCTTCACCCGGGGCTCAAACTTAGCCAGGAAGACAAGGAGAACATTGTTGTAGCTGCCTCACGAGTCGGGATCCAGAAGTACCTTGATCGCCTGCCGGAGCAGCTCTCCGGCGGCCAGAAGCAGCGAGTGGCTCTCGCTCGCTGTCTGATCCGCAAAAGGCCGCTACTGCTGCTCGACGAACCTTTTTCGGCTCTGGATCCGGCACTACGCAAAGAAATGCTTGAGTTAGTAAGGAGTCTGGCCAAGGAGCAGCAGACGACAGTGCTGATGGTCACCCATAGCCCGGAGGATGCCCTGAAAATCGCCGGAAAGTGCGCCTTTATTTCACAAGGGAAGATTCGGGTATTCGGCCCTACCCAGCAGATGCTGAAAGAGCCGGAAGATAAAGAGTTGAAGAAATATCTGGGTTGCTAGTAACGAGCAGCGAGGTTCGAGGCGTCCCCTCAAATCTCGCTACACAAATCTTGTTTATAGGTTTTCTTCCGCAAATTCAGCCAACCGGCTGCGGACCACGCCGTTGAGATAAATGTTGGCACTACCCTCGAAATTCTTAAAACGCTCAACGATATACGTCAAGCCCGAGGTGACCGGAGACAAATAGCTGGAATCAATCTGTGCCAAGTTACCGGAACAGACTATCTTGGTGCCCTCCCCGCAACGGGTAATAATGGTTTTGATCTGGGAGGCGGTTAGGTTCTGGCACTCATCCAACAGAACAAAGGCATTCTGAATGGAACGGCCGCGCATGAAGTTAATGGATTTAAATTGAATATTGGCCTTGTCGTAGATGTACTTCATTGAGCCATCGGTACAGACATCATTTTTGTGCAGCGCTTCCATGGTATCGGTAACTGCCGCTAGCCATGGCATCATTTTTTCTTCTTCGGTACCTGGAAGATAACCAATCGACTCGGCAATTTCCGGTGTATTTCGGGTGACAAGGATCTTGTCATACATACCTTTTTCAATCACCTGCTCCAGGGCTGCCGCCATGGCCAGAATGGTTTTACCACACCCGGCCGGGCCGGTCAGAATCACCAGATCAATAGCCGGATCCATCATCGCATCCAGCGCCATGCCCTGATAGACATTCTTAGGGTGGATCCCCCAGGCTTGGCGATGCATCAATCGCTCCTGGCCAATATCCTTCAGCGTCACCGTCTCACCGTCAATCGCATGGACCCGGGCGGCAAAATCCGATCCCTCGTCCAGTAGATATTGGTTGATAAACGGCATTTCAAACAGCTCGGACGGCAAGGTATGCAATGTCGAGCGACCTTGGCTTTCTGACTGGCACTCGCCAACCCGTTCCCAGAAATCACCCGAGAACTTATGAAACCCTTTGGTCAGGAGTTTGACATCATCAATTAACTGATCAGAACGGTAGTCATCAACATAATAAACGCCGGCCCCTTTGGCCCGTAACCGCATATTAATGTCTTTGGTGACCAGCACCACTTCCCGCGGCGCGTATTCTGCCTGCAAGAAAAGCACCCCGTTGAGGATCCGGTTATCCCCGGCCTTGTCAGCAAAGGCATGCACGGTCTCGGTCACTTCATAGTCGGCAAAGATGGCAATGGTTCCTTGATTATCTCCTTGGTCAGAAAAAGGGATCCCGGCAGAAATCTGTTCGGGAGTGGCATCATGAAAGATATCTTCCAGCGCGCGAATCGCGATTCGGGCATCACGCGAGACATCCCGCTTGCTGTCCTTGATGCGATCCAGCTCTTCTAGCACTGTCATCGGAATCACGACATCGTGCTCTTTAAAGGAATAAATGGCGAGGGGTTCGTGAAGCAGAATATTCGTATCTAATACAAATACTTTCCGTTCAGCATCGTCCATAGGTACCTCCTTGGTAACAATCAGACAGCAATTAATAATTGCTGTCATTCAGTAAGCGTATGCCAAATTAATGTGGTTACTATTAATGACCGGAGATAATTAAAGAATTGTGACAATCATGCCTAAAGATACTTTGGCGAATTCTGGTCACTTTCACCGTGACCTTACTCACAGCATGCAGTAACATTGGTCCCCTTTTTTACCGGTGCAGATTCTGGCTTACACTTAATCTCAGTGTAGTTCAAAAATGTTAGAGCATCGGTTTAGCATTCTCCTTAATATCAAATAATTAGAAGGTTTTAACCACTATGCCATTTGCTTTGGGTCAACGTTGGATCAGCGATACTGAAAGTGATCTGGGTTTGGGGACAGTCGTTGCGGCTGATGCCCGTACTGTCACCTTGATGTTCTCAGCCAGTGAAGAGAACCGCCTGTATGCACGAAATGATGCCCCCGTTACCCGCGTAATGTTTAATGTCGGCGATGTGGTTGAAAGCCATGAAGGCTGGTCTCTGAAGGTCGAAAAAGTCGAAGAAGCCGGCGGCGTCTTCACCTACATCGGTACCCGCACAGATACCGATGAGGAAAATGTTCAGCTTCGCGAGATCTTCCTCAGCAACCAAATCCGTTTCAACAAGCCGCAGGACAAGCTGTTTGCCGGCCAAATCGACCGTATGGATCGCTTTGCCCTTCGCTACCGCGCACTGAAAAACCAGTACGAACAACATAAAAGTCCGTTGCGTGGCCTGTGTGGCATGCGTGCCGGCCTGATCCCGCACCAGCTGTACATTGCCCACGAGGTCGGTCGCCGCTATGCGCCGCGTGTCTTGCTTGCCGATGAGGTTGGTCTGGGTAAGACCATCGAAGCCGGTATGATCATCCACCAGCAGGTGCTGTCTGGCCGTGCAGAACGAATTCTGATCCTGGTGCCGGAGACCCTGCAGCACCAGTGGCTGGTCGAAATGATGCGCCGCTTCAACCTGCACTTTTCAATCTTTGACGAAGAGCGCTGTGTCGAGGCCTATGCAGACTCGGCCAATCCGTTTGATACCGCACAGTATGTCCTGTGCTCGCTGGATTTCCTGCGCAAGAGCCGTCGTCGCTTCGAGCAGGCCCTCGAGGCCGACTGGGATCTACTGGTTGTCGATGAAGCCCACCATCTGGAATGGAGCGAGGATGCACCTAGCCGCCAATACCAGGTGGTTGAAGCACTGGCAGAAAAAAGTCCGGGCGTCCTGCTGCTAACAGCAACACCGGAGCAACTGGGCCACGAGAGTCACTTTGCCCGCCTGCGCCTGCTCGATCCCGATCGCTTCTACGATTACACAGCCTTCGTCGAAGAGGAGCGCCAGTACGCCCCTGTGGCGGATGCAGTCTCCCGCCTGCTATCGGGCGAGAAACTCGATGATGCCGCCCTGAACAGCCTGACCGAGCTGCTGCCTGAGCAGGATATCGAACCGATGCTGCGGATCATCGAATCTCAGGATATCGATGAAGAGCAGCAGAGCACGGCCCGTCAGGAGCTGATTGACAACCTGATGGATCGCCACGGTACCGGCCGGGTCCTTTTCCGAAATACCCGTGCAGCCGTCAAAGGCTTCCCGCAGCGTCACCTGAACATGTACCCGCTTGCTCTGCCGAGCCAGTACCAAACAGCGATGCGTGTTGCCAGCATGATGGGTGGCAAGATGTCTGAAGAGCAAAAGGCAATCAAGCTGCTGTACCCGGAGGACATCTACCAGGAATTCGAGGGTGACTCGGCAACCTGGTGGAACTTTGATCCGCGCGTGAACTGGCTGCTGGATATGCTGATGGCAAACCGCAACGAGAAGGTACTGGTCATTTGCTCCCGCGCCCAAACGGCATTGACTCTGGAGCAGGCACTGCGCGAACGTGAAGGGATCCGGGCAACCGTCTTCCATGAAGGCATGTCGATCATCGAACGTGATAAGGCGGCCGCTTACTTTGCCCAGGACGAGGCCGGCGCCCAGGTACTGCTTTGCTCGGAAATTGGCTCGGAAGGCCGTAACTTCCAGTTTGCCAACCAACTGGTGATGTTCGATCTTCCGAACAACCCGGATCTGCTAGAACAGCGTATCGGCCGTCTGGACCGCATTGGTCAGAAGCGCGATATCGAAATTCATGTTCCTCACCTGCAAGGAACCTCACAGGCCCTGCTGGCGCGATGGTATAACGAAGGCCTCAATGCCTTCGAGGAAACCTGCCCGACAGGCCGCGCCATCTACGATGCATTCAGTAGCGAGCTTATTGCCCTGCTGGCCAGTGATAGCCATGACGGCGAAGCATTAGAGCAGCTGATTGAGCAAAGTGCTGCCATGCACCGCGAACTGAAAGGCAAGCTTGAGCAAGGCCGTGACCGCCTGCTGGAAATTCACTCCAACGGTGGCGAGAAGGCAAACGAGCTGGTTAGCCAAATCGCAGCCAAGGACGGGGATACCAACCTGGTCACCTTCGCCCTCGGCCTGTTCGATACCATCGGCCTGAACCAGGATGACAAAGGTGAAAATGCCATTGTCGTCACGCCGTCAGAGCACATGATGGTTGCCAGCTACCCGGGTCTGCCTTATGACGGCTGTACCATCACTTTTGAGCGAGAAACCGCGTTATCTCGCGAAGATCTGCACTTTATCAGTTGGGAACACCCGATGATTCAGGGCGGCATCGATTTATTGCTTTCAGAAGGTGTGGGCACAACAGCCGTTTCCCTGCTGAAGAACAAGGCACTTCCTGCCGGTACCCTGTTGCTTGAGCTGGTCTATGTGGTGGATGCGCAGGCACCGAAACAGTCCGGCATAGGCCGCTTCCTGCCGCAGACGCCAATCCGTATTCTGCTTGATGCCAAAGGCAACAACCTATCGGCGAACGTGGAGTTCGAAGGCTTTAACCGTCAGCTGAGCCCGGTGAACCGTCATCTGGCCAGCAAGCTGGTTAACTCGGTACAGAAAGATATTCATGTCCTGATCGAACATGCCGAACAGGCTGTTGCCAAAGAGCTGGTCACAGTGCGCGATACAGCCCAAGCCGATATGGAAGCTAACCTGCGTGCCGAGCTCGATCGCCTCCAGGCGCTGAAAGCCGTCAACCCGAACATCCGTGATGACGAGCTGGAGCTCATTGAGTCCCAGATCCAGGAGCTGACAGGCTATATTGCCAAAGCCCAGGTTCAGCTGGACTCGCTACGTCTGATTGTTGTCAGCCACGGCTAATACCCGCCAAGACCAACAATCATAGTTAAGCAACTCTAACGAACTAGCCGCCTGGCAGCCCATCGCTGCCAGGCGGTTTTCTTTTTCCGCCTTTTTCCATACTCTCAAGGCTTGCCACCGTGCTATTATCCCCCGCTTCGAAATCAGTCAGCCCGAGCGAACCATGAAACCATTGCCTCTGCTGGACTATAATCCGCCCGTTGAGCCGTGGCTGGATGTTCTGCATCTCGACAACGATATTGTTGCCATCAACAAACCGTCCGGTTTGCTTTCAAACCCTGGCCGTGATCCTATCCACCACGACAGCGTGTATAGCCGGGTACTTCAGGAATATTCCGAAGCGCACCTTGTTCACCGCCTGGATATGGCCACATCTGGTTTGATCGTGCTTGCCATCAACAAAGATGCCGAACGCCACCTGCAGAAGCAGTTTCGCGAGCGCATGACAGACAAAGTTTACTATGCCAGAGTCTGGGGCCATGTTGAGCAAAACAGCGGCACGGTTGACCTGCCGTTGATTTGCGACTGGCCAAATCGTCCGAAGCAAAAAGTCTGTTTCGATGACGGTAAGCCTTCGGTCACCCACTATCAGGTCATCGCCCGCGAAGACAACGCAACCCTGGTGCGCATGCGCCCTGTTACCGGCCGCTCTCACCAGCTCAGAGTCCATATGCTGGCGCTGGGCCACCCTATCCTTGGTGATCGCTTCTACGCCCATGATGAAGCCAGGGATGCCGCCTCGAGACTGCAGCTCCATGCCGCCGAGCTGACCTTTGTTCAGCCCACCACAGAGCAGCCGATGCACCTGTTCGCACCGTGTGACTTTTATCCGGATGCTCCGAGCAAGACTCTCCCGGTTCAAGAAAATTAACCTCCGGGTTGAGATTGGCCCCAAAGTTGGTGTTAACTGTTTGATACCCAAATCAGACCAACTTTGGAGCCTGCTGCCAGCCTATGGAAAACATAGTCTTTCTCGATCGGGACACCATTCCCGCCCATATCCAACTGCCTCAGCCGAATTTTAGCCACGAATGGCACCAGTACCCGGCAACGGCACCGCAGCAGGTCCTCAGCCGCCTGCAGCAGGCCACCATTGCCATCAGCAATAAAGTCGTGCTTGATGCCGACACACTGAGCCAGCTTCCTCGCCTGAAGATGGTCGCCATTGCGGCCACCGGCACCAATAATGTCGATCTGGACTACTGCCACCAGCACGGCATTACCGTCAGCAATATCCGCGGCTACGCCAGCGACTCGGTACCGGAACATGTCATTGCCCTGATGTTTGCCCTGCGACGGAACCTGATGGGCTACCATCAGGATATCCAGACAGGTGTTTGGCAACAGAAAAAACAGTTTTGCTTTTTCACCCACCCAATAGGGGATATCAATGGCTCGACACTGGGGATCATCGGCAGCGGCAGCTTGGGACGCGCCGTTGCGAAACTGGCGCAAGCGCTTGGAATGGAAGTACTGTTTGCCGAACGCAAAGGTCAACCGAAGTGCCGAGAGGGCTACACCCCGTTTTCAGACGTTGTGGAACAGGCTGATATCCTGACGCTGCACTGTCCTTTGACGGCAGAGACAGCCAACCTGATAGGCCGGCAAGAACTGAGGCAAATGAAACCATCTAGCCTGTTAATCAACACCGGGCGAGGTGGCCTCGTTGACGAACAGGCGCTGGTCGATGCGCTTCAGCAAGGAGAAATTGGCGGTGCCGGTGTCGATGTCTTTACCGCAGAGCCAGCCGATGACAGTAACCCGCTGGTTGCCCACGCCCATTTGCCAAATCTGCTACTCACTCCCCATATTGCCTGGGGAGCAGATTCTGCGATTCAAACCCTTGCCAATCAGCTGGTCGACAACCTAAACCGGTTCGTGAATGGGAAGCCACAGAACGTGGTTTAAGAAACACACAACTTCTTGTATGGACTCAAAATCACCCCTCCCTCTTTTCAAGGGGGAGGCTGGGAGGGGGTTCCTATATTCTTATTATAACCCTTTCTCTTTGCGGATCAGATCATAGGCGGCCTGCAGCTGCTGGGTTTTCTCCTTGGCCAGCTCCATCATTTCCGGCGGCAGCCCCTTGGCGGCCAGCTTGTCAGGATGGTGTTCGTTCATTTGCTTACGGTATGCCCGCTTTAGCTCCTGCGCCGAGGCGGACTCAGAGACTCCCAGCAGTTCATAGGCATCGGCAAGCTGATCCTTGGTGGGTGCCTGTCGGAACGCACCCTGTTGCTGATATTGCTGGTTGAAGCCCCCTTGCTGAAAGCGGAAAGCCGCTTCTTGCATATGCAAACGCTGTTCAAGCTGACGCTCAGAGAAGCCCAGACTACGGGCAATCACATAAAGCAGTTGACGCTCGCTCGAATGCAGGCTGCCATCGGCAAATGCCGCCTGGATTTGCAGCTCAAGAAAGAACTGCAGAAGATCAGCCCTGCCAGCACAGCTCATCCGCACTTTTGCCAGGATCTCTTCCAGCGGGAAGTCTTCCTCCTTGCCTTCCCGAAAGGCATTTTGGGCCTGTCGGCGAGATTCGCCATGCAGGCTCATGCGGTCCATAATTGCACTGGCAACCCGAATTTCATCTTCGGTTACCCGGCCCTTGGCCTTGGCCATATGGCCCATAACGGCAAAACCGGCATGGAAAAATTCCGCCTGGCGCTCGGCACTGCCTGCCTGACTGTTACCGAAACCGCCAAATCCGCCGCGAGTGTAAATTTTTGATCTGGCTTTATCGAACTTATGGCCCAAAAAGAGGCCTAACAACAAACCGAACGGCCCACCAAGAAGGAAACCAAAAAATGCGCCTAAAATCTTACCCCAAACCTGCATTCTCTACTCTCTGGTAATTTGCTAAATTTAGAAAAATTTTTTCTGATATATCCCCGACACAATAACGCGAAAAGATGCCGTCGGACAGAATTTGCATTATGATAGCTGTCATTTATCGGGAAAGCTTGTAAAAAGCGCCACCGATTCGTTTCTGATATGCGCTGAAACTTGAATACAGGAAAGTTTAATTAGATGTCATTAACCTCCCGCAGCTTATTGGCCACCATGATCAGCCTTGCGCTTTATGGTCCTGCAATGGCTTACGAAAACCCCGCACCAAGCGAAGATGTCAATGATGAGTCTGCGGCTGTCAATGGCACAAAGAGCGAACTGGAAGTGGTTAGAGGGGTCTGTATTGCGCCTCAGGATATGCCAGAGGATGTCAACAACGAGCCCATCACGGTCTCAGCCGACAAAGCAGAAGCCAAACCGAACCAGAAACTCACCTACTCGGGCGATGTGGTACTGCAACAAGGTAACCGTACGGTCGCAGCCGATACCGCAACCTTGCACCAGCCAGAAAATATCGTCACGGCTGAAGGCAACGTCTACTTCCATGACGGCACGGTAGAAGTCTATTCCGACCGTATTCAAAGTAACCTGGACACCGAAGACTCTGAAATGGATAACGCGGTGTACAACATGACCTGTGAAGCAGGGCGTGGCGAAGCCGAACGAATCACCAAAAACGGTATCTCCTACTACCGGCTGAAAAACGGCACCTACACCACCTGCCCGCCGGGCGACAAGAGCTGGCAGTTCTCGGCGACCAGCATCGAACGTGAAAGCGACTCGCCGTTTGCCGATCTATATAATGCCCGCTTTGAAGTTGCAGATGTACCGGTTTTTTATATGCCATACCTGCGGGTACCCGTCGGTGACGAACGTCTGACCGGTTTCCTCTATCCGTCACTAAGCTACGGCTCTCGCGATGGTTTTGAGCTGGAAACGCCGTTTTACTGGAACATCGCCCCCAACTACGACATGACCATTACTCCTAAGTACATGAGTAACAGAGGGCTGCAACTTAATTCCATTTTTCGCTACCTGACCGAAGCAGGCAGCGGCAGCTTAAGTGGCGAATATCTCGGCGATGATAAAAATGCGCCTGACAAAGATGCTCGCTGGGCTTTTAACTGGTCACACAGCGGCACTTATAATCGCCACTGGCTGTTTGATGTCGACTATAGCAAGGTTAGCGATGTCACCTACTTCTCTGATATCGACTCCAGCATCGGCGAGCGTGAAGACAACAACCTGCTACAAAAAGGCGAAGTCTCCTACCGTGACCTATACTGGGACTCGACACTGCGGGTACGTGACTTCCAACCTCTGACATTGGGGGTATCTTCCAATTACCGCCTGATGCCTCAATTGGAATTTAACTACTATCGCCCGGATATGGCCTATGGACTGGACTTCAACCTGCATAGCCATGTCAGCCGGTTCGAAAACGATGCTGCAGATAAACCGTCAGCCGATCGTGTACACCTTGAGCCAACACTGACATTGCCATACTCAACCCCTTGGTGGTCTATCACCTCCGAGGCCAAGCTGATGTATACCTACTATAATCAGGATTTTGACAGCAGTATCGACGGCTTGGAAACACTTGAAGAAACGGCAACACGTTCGGTACCGAGCATACGGATCCACAGTGGCCTCTATCTGGAACGCGATGCTCTGCTATGGGGCGAGAACTACACTCAGAGCCTGGAGCCTCAGGTGCAGTACCTGTTTGTCAAAGATGTCGAACAACAGGATATCTTCGGTAGCTATGATACAACCCTGCTACAGACAGACTACTACGGCCTGTTCCGTGACAAACGCTACTCCAGCGTCGATCGCATTGCCGCAGCCAACCAGTTTACCGTCGGGGCAAGCACCCGCTTCTTTGACGAGGATTTCGTCGAGCGCTTCAACCTGTCGTTCGGTCAGATTTTCTACCTCAATGATGCCGGTCGCAACTTAACCGAAGACAGCGAGTCGACACCGAACTACTCGGCAACAGCCTTTGAGTCTGATTTCAACTATGACGACTGGCTCTTCTTCCATGGCGGACTTCAGTATGATGCCAGCAAGCAAGAGATGCAGCTGGCCAATGCAGCGATGGAGTACCGTGAGGACGACCTCTTTAGCCAGCTAAACTACCGCTATGTATCAAAGGACTATATCAAGCAGAGCCTGCCAGATAATGACCAGATAGATAACTACACCGAAGACGGGATTTCACAGCTTGGTTTCTCGGCAGGCTTCCCGGTATACGGCGGTCTGAGCCTGCGTGGTGACTACTACCATGATTTGACAGAAAACCAGATGCTGGAAGGCCAGATCACCCTGAACTACCGCTCAGCCTGCTGGATGATCAGCCTCGGCTATAACGAGTACCTGATGTCCCGCAGCAACGTAAATACTCAGCCAGCCGAATATGAACAAAATTTCAGCATTTCGTTCAGCCTCTTAGGGCTAGCTGGAGTACCTGCAGTTGGAGCTTCCGGCACAGCTACTGGCGGTAACGCGATTGCATACGGTAGACCGTTCTATCTCAACAACTAACCAGGCGTCGCGGCATCCGGCCGCGATGTGACCCGATTTAACGCGCCTCAGCGCATAATGGAAAGATGTATGAAAAAGTGGAAGTCTTCACTGCTAGGCCTGACCTTATGGAGCCTGGCTGCCGGCAGCATTGCTGCCCCGCAAGAACTTGACAAAGTTGTAACTATCGTCAATGACAGTGTGATCCTGCAAAGTGACGTTGATGCAATGCTCAAAACCGTCCAGATGAATGCAGCCCGTCAAAATCAGCCACTGCCGTCGAGCGATATTCTGTCTGAGCAAGTCATGGAAAAGCTGATCATTGAGACGCTTCAGCTCCAGCAGGCTGAGCAGTTCGGGATCCGAATTGATGATACTCGTCTTGATCAGGCTATCAACCAGATCGCTGCCGAGCGCAATATGACCGTAGCCCAACTACAGCAAATGCTTGCCGACAATGGGATTAGCTTTGCCGTATTCCGCGAGCAGATGCGACGTGATATTACCGCCAGCGAGGCGAGAACCATTCAAGTCCGCCGACGGATTAATATCTTGCCGCAAGAAGTCGACACCCTGGCAGAGCAGCTCGAAAAGCAGACCCAACAAGGCGTCAGCTTTAACATCAGCCATATTCAGCTACGCATAAGCGAAGATGCCAGTGCAGCCGAGAAAAACGAAGCATTGTCTCAGGCGAACCAGCTAGTCAAAGAACTCAACAACGGCGCTGACTTTGCCAACCTTGCCTATAGCTATTCCAAAGGGCCTAAGGCTCTGCAGGGTGGTGAATGGGGCTGGATGCGCAAGGAAGAGATGCCAACCATCTTTGCCGATCAAATCAAATCCAGCGGAAAAGGCGCCATTATCGGTCCGTTCCGCAGCGGTGTGGGCTACCACATCCTGAAAATCAATGACGTTCAAGGGCTGGAAACCATTTCCGTTACCGAGGTGAATGCACGTCATATTCTGGTGAAAACCTCTGTGATCATGAGCGACGAAGGGGCCCAGCGCCAGCTGGAAAAAGCGCGCCGCGCCATCCTTGCCGGGGAGCAGAGCTTTGCTGATGCGGCACAGGCACTCAGCGCCGATCCGGGCTCGGCAGCAAATGGCGGTGAGCTTGGCTGGCAAACACCTGATATTTATGTACCTGAATTTAAAGATAAGATAGAAACGCTACCAGCCGGCATGATCAGCGAACCGTTCAAAACCGTTCACGGCTGGCACATTGTAGAAGTCGTTGAACGCCGTGATGTCGATCGTACTGATGCTGCTGTCAAGAACCGTGCGTACCGCATTCTCTTCAGCCGTAAATTCAACGAAGAAGCTCAGGCCTGGTTACAAGAACTTCGCGCCGGTGCCTATATCGAACAACCGGAAGACGCTAATGACCAAGGTTAAACGTATAGCAATAACTCCGGGTGAGCCTGCGGGAATTGGTCCCGATCTGGTGCTTGCCCTCGCCCAGCATGACTGGCCCCACGAACTGGTTATTTGTGCTAACGCCCAGCTTATGGTAGAACGTGCAGCCCAGTTGGGATTGCCGCTGACTATTGTTGACTATGATCCGGCACAACCGGCCCAGCCCCACAAGGCCGGGACCCTGGTTATCGCCAATCATGAGCTAAAGGCACCGGTCATGGCCGGTGAGCTGAATGAACTCAATGGCCACTATGTCCTTGAGACACTAGGCCAGGCAGCCGATGGCTGTATGAACGGCGAATTTTCTGCGGTCGTGACCGGCC
Organism: Photobacterium kasasachensis; assembly: GCF_050336885.1. Lineage (NCBI taxonomy): Bacteria > Pseudomonadati > Pseudomonadota > Gammaproteobacteria > Vibrionales > Vibrionaceae > Photobacterium > Photobacterium kasasachensis. Next base: position 33,265 of record NZ_JAKJSH010000015.1, on the reverse strand, counting down.
CTGTGCATAAAGGGGTCATCAACCGAGCCGGGGTTGCCTTCAGCGGTCATACCGAATTTTTTGCCCAGCGCTCGGACACGGCTCAGGTCGTCATGATGCTGGCAACCGAAGGGCTCCGAGTGGCGCTTGTGACGACTCACATCCCGCTGGCTTATGTGTCCAAGGCTGTCACAGAGGCTCGGCTGCAGCAGGTCATTCGTATTCTGCACGCCGACTTGGTCAGCAAATTCGGTATAGAACAACCTAAAATTTATGTCTGCGGCCTCAATCCGCATGCAGGCGAAGATGGCTGTTTGGGAACGGAAGAGATAGACGTGATCTCACCAGCTCTCGAGCAACTTCGCCAACAGGAAGGTATGGATCTTGTCGGCCCCTTGCCGGCAGATACTATCTTCCAGGAAAAATATCTGGCCGATGCTGATACAGTATTGGCCATGTATCACGATCAGGGGCTGCCAGTGCTTAAATTCAAAGGCTTTGGCAAGTCAGTCAACATTACGTTAGGCCTGCCCTTTATCAGAACCTCAGTAGATCATGGTACCGCACTGGAACTTGCAGGTACCGGACAGGCGGACACCGGTAGCCTTTGGACAGCGCTATCGCACGCCCTTGAATTGGTAGAAAAACAAACATGAGCAGCGATCAGGTCCATCTAGGGCACCGCGCGCGTAAGCGCTTTGGCCAGAACTTTTTGAACGACCCATACATCATTGATGGCATTGTATCGGCTATCAACCCAAGGCCCGGCCAGAACCTGATTGAGATCGGTCCAGGTCTGGGAGCCATCACAGAGCCAGTAGGTAAACTGGTTGATAAGTTCTCTGTGATCGAGCTTGACCGCGACTTGGCAGAACGTCTTCGTAATCACCCGGATCTAGCAGACAAGCTAACTATCCACGAAGGCGATGCGATGCGTTTCGATTTCACGCAGCTGCTCAAGGAAAACAATAAGCTACGTATTTTCGGTAACCTGCCGTACAACATCTCGACACCACTGATCTTCCACCTGCTGTCATTCCACCAGCACGTTGAAGACATGCATTTCATGCTACAAAAAGAAGTGGTTAACCGTCTGGCAGCCGGTCCGGGCAGCAAGGCGTACGGTCGTCTAACTGTGATGACCCAATACTACTGCCGTGTTATGCCTGTACTGGAAGTGCCGCCTGAGTCATTCAAGCCTGCACCAAAAGTAGATTCAGCGGTAGTTCGTCTAACACCATATGAAACTTTGCCGCATCCATGTACTAACCTTAAGTGGCTAGACCGTGTTTGTCGTGAAGGCTTCAACCAGCGTCGTAAGACAATTCGCAACTGCTACAAAGCACTAATGAGTGTTGAGCAGCTGGAAGCACTAGGTATTAATCCTGGTCAGCGTCCAGAAAACCTGACTCTGGAGCAATTTGTTGCTATGGCTAACTGGCTGGATGCCAATCATATCGCATCAAAGTAATTGATTAGTTTCTCAGGGCTTGGCTGCGATACCAAGCCCTGGTGAACTGCCGACGAAAGGAAGCAAGACATTGACGACCAAGGCAATTCCTACGATCAAGTGCAGGGTAGTGACCCACTACATCGAGGATCAATCAGAACCAGAAAACCAGCGCTATGTATTCTCATATACCATTACTATCCGTAATCTGGGCAATGGCGAGGCGCAACTGTTAAACCGCCACTGGCTGATCACTGACGCCAATGGGAAAAAGTTGGTTATTGACGGTGAAGGTGTCGTTGGAGAGCAGCCGAAAATTGCGGCCAATGAAGAATATTCCTATACCAGCGGTACCATAATCGAAACCCCGCTCGGGGTCATGCAAGGTCACTACGTCATGGTCAACGAACAGGGAGACGAGTTCAAGGCCGAGATATCGCCATTTAGACTCTCTATTCCCAACCTTCTTCACTGAGGCTCCCTATGTCGACCTACCTTGTCGGTGATATTCAAGGCTGCTTTGACGATCTCTGTGATCTGCTTGAACAGGCCGAGTTTAACCCACAACAGGATGAATTATGGCTGTCAGGCGATCTCGTCGCCAGAGGCCCAAAATCACTGGAAACACTACGCTTTGTCAAAGAACTGGGCGACAGGGCAACCACCGTTCTCGGCAACCATGATCTTCACCTGCTTGCCGCAGCCAATGGTCTTGCCAAGGTAAAGAACCGGGATAAAGTCCAACCGATCCTAGATGCACCGGACCGCGACGAGCTCCTTGAGTGGTTACGCCGGCAGCCCTTGCTTGCCGAGCACCCGCAACACCCTCTTGCCATGGCCCATGCCGGTATTTCTCCCCTATGGGATCTAACGACAGCCCGCCAGCAGGCCAGAGAGGTCGAGGCCTGCCTGCGAAGCGATGACTATCTATGGCTGCTGAGAAACATGTACGGTAACGGTCCTGATTACTGGACACCGGATCTTAGCGGGATCGAACAGTACCGCTACACGATCAATGCCTTTACCCGGATGCGTTTTTGCTATCCGGACGGCAGACTCGATATGGACTGCAAGCTCTCGCCGGAGCACCCTGAAACCGGATCGCTACAACCTTGGTTTGAACTGCCAAGGCAGCAACCACTCGGCAAAAAAGTGATCTTCGGCCACTGGGCGGCGCTTATGGGTCATGAGGACCAGCATGTCATAGGGCTGGATACCGGCTGTGTCTGGGGTAACAGCATGACACTGCTGCGCTGGGAAGATGGAGCCAGGTTCGTCAAACCCTGTCCGGTTCACGCTGAATAAACGACATATGAAAAGGCCTGGTTACCACCAGGCCTTTTTAGTTATTAATATGATTATCGGCGTTCGAGGATAACAAAACGCATATCGTGGGCGTTTTTCTCATCGGCATGGTACGTCTCACTGTGTACTTCCTGCCAGCCCTCGCCCCACTCGGGAAAACAGGTATCCCCCTCGACATCAAAGTCAATGAATGTCAGGTACAGGCGCTCGGCATCAGGCAGGCATGCACCGTATATACTGCCCCCACCGATGATCATTAACTCATCGGCCTCACCGGCAGCCAGCTTGGCAGCATCAATATCACCGACGACGGTTACGCCTTCGGCTTTAAAATCCGGATTGCGGCTGATCACTATATTTTGGCGCCCGGGTAGCGGTCGGCCGATCGACTCAAACGTCTTGCGTCCCATCACGATAGGCTTACCCAGCGTCGAGCGCTTAAACCAGGCAAAGTCGGCCGGTAAATGCCAAGGCATCGCGTTATCCTTGCCAATTACCCGATCATTGGCCATTGCCGCGATCATACTGATCTTCATTTCATTCCCCCAGCAAAAACTAAACCACAGGACGGCGACGATAAAACAATAGCCCCGGCATTGCCAGCCCAATTGCCAGCGCAGCAACAATAAATACAGCCTTAATAACGTTTTCCAGCATCAGCGCCCACAGCTCGGGACTAAAGCCTCTGTGATTGATTTCAACCAGTGCAATCATCGCCTTGAACGCAAACACACCGGGCACCATAGGAATCATCGCAGCCACCGTGAACACCTTCGGATGGGCAAGAAAACGATGTGACCAATGAACTCCGATCATCCCGACCAACGTCGCGGCTCCCAGAGTCGCCCACTCGATAGGGACCCCCCAATGCATAAGAACAAACCGGCTTCCATGTCCCAAAGCGCCCCCGATGGCACAATACTTCAGCGCCTTTTGTGGCACATTGAACACCAGTGCAAAGCCGACCGCCGGGATCATTGCAAAAAACATGTCATTGAGCAGAGCCAGCAAAAAATCGACATTAATCATGATAGCCACCCCCAGACGCCGAGCACATTCATCGCAGCGACAATTCCCATGCTCGTCGACAACGTCAGCAAGGTCGCCATGGTCCAGCGCGCTATCCCCATGTTGGCATAGCCCTTCACCATATCGGAGATGGCATTAATCAGCGGAAAACCAGGTACCAGCATCAACACCGAAGAGGCCATCGCCAGAAAAGGGGCTTCGCCGATCTGGTACACCTGGCCGAAGCCAGAGATCAGCGTGGTCACAAAGGCGGTTACGCCAAAGTTAACCAGAGGGTTAAAGTGGCAATGAGCGATCTCCTGACGGACAAACATCCCGACGGAAGAGGCAAAGAATGTCAGAAAGAATACCGGCCAGTCAGCGCCGGCCAGGCGGCTGAACGAAGCACAGGACAGGCCAATCATAAAAATAACCAACACACGGTTATAACGCAGCGCCTGGATCTTTAACAGACGATCATGCACCCCCTGAATATCCAGCAAACCGCGCTCGGCCATGATCACGACCCGCTGTACCTCGGTGACCACCTGCATATTGATCCCGCGATCCTGACAGCGGCGAGTGGTTGTAATGCACCGTCCATGGCTCAATGTCGTAATCACCATTGAACTGGCTGAGAGTGACACCTCGACGCTTTCAACGCCCAATGCCCGTCCTAACCGGCAGGTAACATCCGTCACCAGCGTGCTTTCAGCCCCATGCTGAAGCAGCCGTTGACCTGCCAATACGGCCAACCTCGATATTTCCCGTTGCTGTGGCTCTGTTAACGTTGGTGTCAACGGCTCCGCCCCACTTACCATTTCCTTCCCTCTGAGTGTGTCTGCTAATTCCAAAAAGTTCAATTATCAGACAATTCTTAGTCTACTGCGTTGACCAGACACAAAAAAGCCGCTCCCAAGAGCGGCTTTTAACAACGGTGTTAATTACGGTTTGTAGATAATCTCTACATCATAATCATCTTCGTTCCAGTCGTCCCAGTCATCATCGTCGTCGTCACTGCTTTCGGCTTTCTTCAGCTGCTCTTCGTGGTAATCATCCCACTTAAACTCAACCTTTTCAGTCTTCTCTTCTTCCTCAACAATTTGCTCTCGAGGAAGTTGCTCGATGAATTCCATCAAGTCATAGGTCAGCTCTTTGGTCCCCGTTCGAGTTAGGGCTGAGATACAGTAGTAATCTCCCTCCCACGCCAGCGCCTCTAGAATCTCTTCGATCTTAGCCTGCGCATCTTCCTCGGAAAGAAGATCAACCTTGTTGAAAATGATCCAGCGTGGTTTGTTCGCGAGTTTATCACTGTATTTATCCAGCTCATTTAGGATAGTGAACGCATTCTCAACCGGATCTGAGCCATCAACAGGTAGCAAGTCGATCATATGCAACAATACACGACAACGCTCTAGGTGCTTCAAGAAACGGATACCCAAGCCGGCACCATCAGCAGCACCTTCAATCAGCCCAGGGATATCAGCAACAACGAAACTGCGGTCAGAGTCAACGCGGACAACACCCAAGCTCGGAATCAAGGTTGTGAACGGATAGTCGGCGACCTTTGGCTTAGCGGCTGACACAGAGCGAATGAAGGTCGATTTACCTGCATTTGGCAGGCCTAGCATGCCAACATCAGCAAGCAGCAACAGCTCAAGGCGAAGGTGACGGATCTCACCTTTACTACCCATTGTTTTCTGACGGGGAGCCCGGTTGACCGATGATTTAAAACGGGTATTACCCAGACCGTGGAAACCACCCTTGGCTACCATGATCTTCATACCGTGCTGGGTCAGATCGGCAATGACTTCGCCCGTTTCTTCATCAATAGCACGGGTACCGACAGGCACAGTTAGCACCTTATCTTCACCACGTTTACCTGTACAGTTACCACCACGGCCATTTTCGCCACGTACCGCGGCATGGAATCGTTCAAAGCGATAATCGATCAGTGTATTGACGTTTTCATCGGCAAGAAGATAGACGTCACCACCGTCACCACCATCACCACCGTCAGGGCCACCTTTAGGTATATACTTTTCAGTACGGAAACTAACGGTACCGTTACCACCGTCACCAGCATCAGCTCGAATTACCGCTTCATCTACAAACTTCATCTCTTTCTCCGCGCTATGGCGTTAAAACGTCTCGACCAGGTCACGTCAGCAATTTCCCGGAAGCTATTAACTAATTGTAATGGACCTTGACTATTTATGCTGCCTGATAAACTTATGGCCAATGGCACAAAACATCGCGCCACTTACCACAACCATAGCGCCGACATAACCCATCACGTTCAGGGCGGCGGCAGCAAAATACTGTGGCCAGATCAAGCTGGCAAGGTCGACAAATATAATGGTAAACAAGGGAGCCAGGGTGATCACCGCACTCACTTGCGAGGCCTGCCAGCGTGCCATTGCTTCTGCAAAAGCACCATAACCGACCAGGGTATTTATACAGCAAAACATCAGCATGCCCAGCTGTCTTGAATCCATCAACAGGATCTGTTCTGGCGATGCCAATGGTGTCAGCATCAGGGCACAGATCAAATAGATCATCAATAAGATCTGAGGCGAGCTAAACTGCCTGAGCATGACTTTCTGGGCCAGGCCGTAAACGACCCATACCAGTGCTGCCAGCACGGCGAGCATAACGCCCAGAGTATAACCTGTAAAACTGGTAAACAGTTCGACCAGTCGTTCGTTGAAAAACAGCAGGAGGCCAAACATCAGGCAAACTACACCGACAACTTGGTGTACTCCCAGCTTTTCTTTAAACAGCCACACACTGGACAACAACAAAATGACCGGTGCCAGCTGGATAATAACCTGCACAACAGGCGGGTTAAGGTATTCCAGTGCGCTGTTAAACAGCACAAAATTCCCCGCCAGACCAATACTCGCCAGCAGCAGGGTGCCATATCCGGCTACCCCCAATGCACGAACCTGGGGCAGCTGCCTACGCCAATATAGCCACAGGCCAAGTCCGAGCGAAGCCGTTACAAAGCGATACCAGACAATCGTAAATGGCTCCATCACTTCTACGGCTTGTTTCATTGCAATCGGCAATGCTCCCCAGAAAAACGCTGTCGTCAGCGCCAGGAGGATACCTGCCGTCGGGTTCTGATTTGGCATAAACCCTTCCATAACAAAAAGCCCCGCCAGTAGGCAGGGCTTTATAATTCGTTATGAGACTGAATTATTCAGCTTCGATAGATACGAATTTACGATTCTTAGGACCTTTAACTTCGAACTTCACTTTACCGTCAGATAGAGCGAATAGAGTGTGGTCTTTACCTAGGCCTACGTTGTTACCAGCGTGGAATTTAGTACCACGTTGACGAACGATGATGTTACCTGCTAGTACAGATTCGCCACCGAAACGCTTAACACCTAGACGTTTGCTTTCTGAATCGCGGCCGTTACGAGTAGAACCGCCAGCTTTTTTGTGTGCCATCTTTAAATTCTCCTGTTATTAAGCGCTGATGCCAGTGATTTTGACTTCAGTGAACCACTGACGGTGGCCCGCTTGCTTACGAGAGTGCTTACGACGACGGAACTTAACGATTTTAACTTTATCGCCACGACCGTGAGTAACAACTTCAGCAGTTACTTTACCGCCAGCTAGGAAAGGTGCACCTACAGTTACTTCTTCGCCATTAGCTACAAGAAGAACTGAATCAAATTCAACGCTAGCACCAGTTTCAGCGTCTAGTTTTTCTAAGCGTAGGGTCTGGCCTTCGCTTACACGGTGTTGTTTACCACCACTTTGGAAAACAGCGTACATGTCTTACTCCGCTTGTCCGCATAGGCCATTAGCCACTTATAACTCGGGCTATGGGTATGCGCTTAATCTTGTCATCAATAGGGCGCGAATGTTACGCGAAAACGGGACTTCTGGCAACCCATTAAGCGAAGAAAAATGGCGAAAAGCTAGCCAGTAATAAAAGTCCCTGATTTAAACGTAAACGAGGTTATGAAGATAGCGAGGTTTTAGTGTAGTATTCGGTAAATATTTTTGATGCCAATTGACAACAATAGCCAGCGATTTCATGCCTTGGCGGGAAGTTTTAGAGGTAAAGTGTGCTACAGCTCATCGTAGCAGTTTTCGGATAAGCATCACGTATAATAATGCCGACAGCCTTTACAAACACCCTGCCACCACTGCTTGACGTCTGTTTACTGTCAGTTGGTATACTTAACTTTTCCGCCTGGTGCGGCAAACAATTTTGCTGGATATACAATGGATTTTAAAGCTATCCAAGCGCTTACCGCCAAAGATATGGCGGAAGTTGACGCGAAGATACTGGCACAGCTGAACTCAGATGTGGCCTTAATCAATCAACTCGGTTTTTACATTGTCAGTGGCGGCGGAAAACGCCTGCGTCCAATGCTGGCCGTCTTGGCTGCCCGCGCCCTTGGCTATGAAGGCAACAAGCACACGACTGCCGCAGCTTTTATCGAGTTTACGCATACAGCAACACTACTTCATGACGATGTTGTCGATGAGTCAGATATGCGCCGCGGCAAGGCAACAGCCAATGCCATGTTCGGCAATGCCGCCAGCGTTTTGGTGGGTGACTATATCTATACTCGCTCCTTCCAGATGATGACCAGCCTGCGATCCCTGCGGATCCTCGACATTATGAGCGAAGCCGTAAATGTGATCGCCGAAGGCGAAGTACAGCAGCTGATGAACTGCAATGATCCGGATACCACGGAAGATAACTATATGCAGGTTATCTACTCAAAAACCGCTCGTTTGTTCGAAGCCGCGACCCAGGTAGCAGCCATTCTTGCCGATGCGCCGGAACATACCGAAGTTGCCTTGCAGGACTACGGTCGCTTCTTAGGTACGGCCTTCCAGCTTATCGACGATGTATTGGATTACAATGCCGACGGTGAGGAAATGGGAAAAAATGTCGGTGATGACCTGGCCGAAGGCAAACCAACCCTTCCGCTATTGCATGCCATGCATCACGGGAATGCCGAGCAGACCGCAATGATCCGGGAAGCTATTGAGAAAGGTAACGGCCTTGACAAGCTTGAGCCGATCCTGGCCTGCATGCGTGAAGTCGGTTCACTGGAATATACCCAGCAACGTGCCGAGCAAGAAGCAGAAAAAGCGATTGCCTGCCTTGGTGCTATTCCTGATTCAGAGCACAAAGAAGCACTTGTCGCCCTGGCTCACCTGGCCGTCAAGCGTAACAAGTAAGCCGCCCTCCCCCCGGATCCCAAAGCCTGCCGTGCGCAGGCTTTTTTGATCTTCCGGCCCCAAAGGAGGATCCTTTTCTTGTTCTATAGTTAACAATGATCCTTGTGATCTAGCGGAGGTTGATTATGCAAGCCAAAGATCTTAAACCGGGAATGTGGGTAGAATGCCAGCAGGGCGTCGCAGAAGTGATTGACGTTGACCAGGAACATAATACTGCCATTATCGAGAGTATGAGTGATCACAAACGTATCAACATAAACTGTGACGACATCAGAGAGCAGCCCCAGCTGCACACCGGATGTGACAGCTACTACTAACTCTCACATTTACCGAACCGATACCGGTTACCAGATATAAAAAAAGCGGCCTATGGCCGCTTTTTTTACTATCGCTGACTCAGTTTACTGCGCAGCAAACTCTTCGCCTTTGGTGATATCGCCCTGAAGGGTATCTAGCATGCTTTCCAGCGCATCCTGCTCGAATGCACTTAGCTTGCCGTAATCCATCACCTCTTCTACGCCGTCCTTGCCCAGACGCACAGGCTGAGCAAAGAAGCGAGCATGCTGGCCTTCGCCTTCAACGTAGGCACACTCGACAACGCCTTCTTCACCCTGAAGCGCACGAACCAGGGCAAGACCGAAGCGACATGCAGCCTGACCCATTGACAATGTCGCAGAGCCGCCACCCGCTTTCGCTTCGACAACCTCGGTACCGGCATTCTGAATACGCGGTGTCAGCGCCTTAATTTCTTCTTCGCTGAACTCAACACCTTCAACCTGTGAAAGCAGAGGAAGGATCGTTACGCCAGAGTGACCGCCGATGACAGGTACGCGTACCTGGCCCGGATCGATATCTTTTAGCTCTGCCACAAAGGTTTCAGAACGGATAACATCCAAGGTTGTTACACCGAACAGCTTACGCTTGTCATAAACACCGGCTTTCTTCAGTACTTCAGCAGCAATCGCCACCGTAGTGTTAACCGGGTTCGTAATGATGCCGACACAGGCATTCGGACATACAACGGCAATTCTTTCAGCCAGAGACTTAACAATGCCCGCATTGACATTAAACAGATCCGCGCGATCCATACCTGGTTTACGCGCAACACCTGCAGAAATCAAAACAACGTCAGCACCTTCCAGTGCAGGAGTCGGATCTTCACCACCATAACCTTTGATTGAAACCGGTGTAGGGATATGACTCAGATCAGCAGCAACACCCGGTGTTACCGGCGCAATATCGTAGAGCGCCAGATCAGAGCCCGCAGGCAGGCGGTTTTTCAGAAGCAGAGCCAGAGCCTGGCCGATACCGCCAGCAGCGCCAATTACAGCAACTTTCATGTTCGTTCTCCTTTACGATAGAAGTATATTTTTTCAGACCTAAAACCAATCAAATGAAGACATAACTCAGCTAAGACCATGATTTCATTTGATTGGTCTTGATGACGTTATAGCAACAAATAGTGAAATACAATCAAACCCAACCAGCTTTGCGAAGTCACGCATAAGCAAGAATAAAATGTGCTACATATATATAACATTTCTTTCTCGGGATTGCAGTCGACAAATGGCGAAGAAACCGATCAGAGTTAAATAATTATTCATCCTATTCCACCAGAATGGTGACTAACACTCCAGTTTCCATGAACATGGTTTGCTACCAGCCAGAGGGTTATGCAAGAATACGGCACCTCGTCCCTGTATATGAAATTTACTTATGCGAAATTCAGATAAACAAGAACGCTTAGTCAAAGCATTCAAAGCCATTCTAAAAGAAGAAAAATTCAGTTCTCAAGGTGAAATTGTAGACGCCTTGAAAGCTCAGGGGTTCGACAATATAAACCAGTCAAAAGTCTCTCGCATGCTGACGAAGTTTGGTGCTGTCCGCACCCGCAACGCTAAGATGGAGATGGTCTATTGCCTGCCCGTGGAACTGGGTGTACCGACCACCAGCAGCCCGCTCAAAGAGCTGGTAATGGAGATCGATTACAACAGTGCGCTGGTTGTTATTCACACCGGGCCTGGTGCCGCTCAGGTGATTGCCCGCCTATTAGATTCGCTAGGCAAGGCAGAAGGTATTCTGGGCGTAGTCGCAGGCGACGATACGATTTTCATTACCCCGACAAACACCATTTCTACCGAAGAATTGTTCAGTTCGGTGTGCAAGCTTTTTGACTACAGCAACTAAAAATCTTCCCGATCCTCTCTCTCAGCAAATGAGAGAGAGCTCACATTCAGAAAAACTTTCATAAATTGCATACTTTTCATGCAAGTGCATGATTGATATAAATAATTATTCCTTTCCCAATATCATTTCTGTGCTTTTTTTTCAGTAATCCGGCAAACAATCATTAACATAATTTTAATTTTCCTTGTCTCTTTTGCTATCATCGTTCTGATTTGCTTAAGCAAATATGCCTTTTCCACCGATGGAAAACATTTCCATACTGGAGATAACAACAATTAGGAAGGGACAAACATGGCATTAAAACAAATTGTTAAAATCAGTGCTTTAGCCGCAGCAGTTATGACTAGCGGCATGGCCAGTGCCCAGGATTTCATCACAATTGGCACCGGCTCCGTCACTGGGGTTTACTACCCGACTGGTGGCGCGATCTGTAAACTTGTCAACAAAGATCGCAAGCAGCACAATGTCCGCTGTTCGGTAGAATCCACGGGCGGTTCTATCTACAACGTCAATACCATGCGTGCCGGTGAGCTGGACTTCGGTATTGTTCAATCTGACTGGCAATACCACGGCTATAACGGTACCAGCAAATTCAAAGATCAGGGTGCCTACAAGAAACTACGTGCGGTATTCTCGATCCACACCGAACCCTTCAACATCATTGCCCGTACCGATTCTGGCATCAACGGTGTTGCAGATCTGAAAGGCAAGCGTGTAAACATTGGTAACCCAGGCTCTGGCGACCGCGCCACCATGGGTGTTGTGATGGATGCTATGGGCTGGACCAATGCCGATTTCAAACTGGCCTCCGAACTCAAAGGCTCCGAGCGCTCCCAGGCACTCTGTGACAACAAAATTGATGCCTTCGTCTATGTAGTTGGTCATCCAAACGGTTCAATCAAAGAAGCCACAACCTCTTGTGAGGCCAAGCTAGTTCCGGCAACTGGCGCAGCTATCGACAAGATCGTAGCCGACAACCCGTACTACGCCAAAAGCACAGTGCCGGGTGGTATGTACAAAGGCACCAATGACGACGTAAACAGCTTTGGTGTTGCGGCGACCCTAGTCTCCTCTACCGACGTATCTGACGATGTTGTCTACGCGCTGGTGAAATCGGTATTTGAAAACTTCAATACCTTCAAACGCCTTCACCCGGCATTTGCTAACCTGAAACCTGAGAACATGGTGAAGGACGGTCTGTCCATTCCTCTACACCCAGGAGCAGAGCGCTACTACAAGGAAATGGGTTACCTGAAGTAACCTGTATTGACTTACCTTTATCAGGCACTGGTTGCCACTCATGCGCCGCGCAAGCGGCGCATGCTATTTCACCTACCTATAAAAATAATAAAAAAACACTTTTTACCTAGTCCATCGAAGAAGGATTATGCATGACTAAGACAACCGAAGCGTCGACAGATGTGCAGGATATGGTGGCTCAGGCAGACACAGGGGCAAGGAGTCCTGTTGGAATGGCTGGACGCATCTTATGGTTCGTACCGCTATGTTGGTCACTGTTCCAGCTGTGGTATGCCTCACCACTTCCGTTTATTTTTAACTTTGGCGTATTAAACGATACCGAAGCCCGCTCGATCCATTTGGCGTTTGCTATATTCCTGGCTTTCACAGCCTACCCGGCATTGAAGCACTCTCCTCGAGATCGCATTCCACTCACTGATTGGGTCCTGGCCCTGGCAGGCAGCTTCTCTGCCGCCTATATCTACATTTTTTATACCGAACTTGCCGGCCGCTCTGGTGCACCGACACAATTTGACATTGTCATTGCCGTTACCGGCATGGTGCTATTGCTAGAGGCCACTCGCCGGGCGCTCGGTCCACCGTTGATGGTTGTGGCTGCGGTATTTTTACTGTACACCTTCGGTGGCCCACATATGCCAGACGTTATCGCCCATAAAGGCGCCAGTCTGAACAAGGCCATGTCACACCTGTGGCTGACAACCGAAGGGGTATTTGGTATTGCCCTTGGTGTCTCAACCTCTTTCGTCTTCCTGTTCGTCCTGTTTGGTGCCATGCTTGAGCGCGCAGGAGCCGGCGCCTACTTCATCAAGGTCGCCTTTTCACTGCTTGGCCACATGCGTGGCGGACCGGCAAAGGCTGCCGTTGTAGCGTCTGGACTATCCGGGCTGGTCTCCGGCTCGTCGATTGCCAACGTAGTGACCACCGGTACATTCACCATCCCATTGATGAAAAAAGTCGGCTTTCCCGGTACCAAGGCCGGTGCCGTCGAGGTTGCCGCCTCCACCAATGGTCAGCTGACACCACCGATCATGGGAGCAGCCGCCTTCCTGATGGTTGAGTATGTCGGTATCTCCTATGTAGAAGTCATTAAAGCCGCATTGCTGCCAGCGCTTATCTCCTATATCGCCCTGCTGTATATCGTTCATCTCGAGGCCTGCAAGGCTGGCATGACCGGGCTTAAGCGCCACTACAAACCAACCCTGGCCCAGAGTCTGCTGTCATTTAGCGGCACGATCCTTGGCCTGACCGTATTGAGCGCAATGGTCTATTATGGTGTTGGCTGGACCAAGGATGTCTTTGGTGCTGCGGCAACGCCAATCATCGGGGTCGTGATCCTCATTGCTTACGTTGCCCTTGTTAAAGTGTCGGCCAACTATCAGGATCACCTGATGGAGAACCCTGAAGACGATATCACCGAAGTGCCCGATCCGGGTCCGACCATCAAGTCCGGCCTTTACTTCCTGTTGCCTATCGTCGTCTTGGTCTGGTGCCTGACCGTCGAGCGTTTTTCTCCTGGTCTTTCCGCCTTCTGGGCGACAGTCTTTATGATCTTTATTCTGCTCACGCAGCGTCCGCTGCTGGCAATGTTCAATAAAGAAAAGACCATCAGTGAAGCCTCGATAGAAGGCGTTCGTGATCTGCTTGAAAGCTTAGTATCCGGTGCCCGCAACATGATCGGTATCGGTGTGGCTACTGCGGCCGCCGGTATTGTTGTCGGCGTGGTTACCCTTACCGGGATCGGGCTGGTTATGACCGACTTTGTCGAGTTTATCTCCGGCGGCAACATCATGCTGATGCTACTGTTTACCGCGGTGATCAGTCTAGTTCTCGGTATGGGCCTGCCAACCACAGCCAACTACATTGTTGTCTCAACCTTGATGGCCCCCGTAATTGTTACACTCGGTGCCCAAAACGGCCTGATCATTCCGCTGATCGCCGTCCACCTGTTTGTGTTCTATTTCGGCATCCTGGCTGATGACACCCCGCCAGTCGGTCTGGCTGCATTTGCGGCCGCGGCCATTGCCAAAAGCGATCCAATCCGTACCGGTATCCAGGGCTTTACCTACGATATCCGTACCGCCATCCTCCCGTTTATGTTTATTTTCAATACCCAGCTATTGATGATGAATATTGACACCTGGTGGCATCTGTTCCTGACTGTCAGCTCAGCCGTAATCGCCATGCTTACGTTCTCGGCTGCCACCCAGGGATGGTGGTTTACCAAAACCAAATGGTGGGAAGTCATTGCCCTGCTCCTCATTACCTTCTCACTGTTCAGACCGGGCTTCTGGTGGGATATGGTCTACCCGGCAAAACATGAAATGCCAGGTGTGCTTATCGTCGATGCTGCCGATAAGCTGGCAATAGGCCAACCTATTGAGCTACAGGTCAGCGGCGAAAACCTCGAAGGCAAGCAGGTAAGCAAGCATGTGCTGCTGCCGTTTGATGAGGATGCGGTTAGCGCCGACGAGCGTATTGCCTCAACAGGCTTGATGTTGCGTCAGGAAGGCGAAAAAATGCTGGTTGATCTGGTTGAATTTGGTAGCCCGGCCGAAGCCGCTGGTATTGATTTTGACTGGGAGATCACCCAAGTCAGCTTGCCGGCAGTGAGACCGATGAAGGAGTGGGTATTTGTCCCGACCCTCATTTTGCTGGGAGCCCTTGGCTGGAACCAACGCCGTCGTGCCAAACAGCAGTCACACGCATAATCTTGCCACTGACCTGGACAATACAGGTCTAAACTATAGGGAGAGTTCACTCTCCCTATATGAAAATAAAGAGAATAATATGTATAAGCAGATTTTAGTGCCCGTTGATTTAAACGACCACGGTTTTGCCGACAAAGCCGTCGAGCAGGCCGTCTGGCTGGCCAAACAGTCCAATGCGACGATTCATTTGCTCAATGTACTTCCCGGCATTCACATGTCGATGGTATCGAGCTATTTCCCGAAAGATGCCGCCCGTAAAATGATGCAAGATGCCCAGCACCAACTGAAAGATTTTGCCAGCGAACACATCCCAGATGAAATTGTTCACCACCAGTATGTTTCCGAAGGGAAAACCTGGACCACAATTCTTGAGCATGCGGGGCGAGTGGGTGCCGACCTGATCATTTTGCCGAGCCATAAACGCTCTCGCCTCGATAAGGTCATGCTGGGTTCTGTCGCTTCCAAAGTGGTCGAGAACTCACCAATCAATGTCGTGGTGATCAAACCCCAGGCGCACCTGCAAGACGTCTAACCCTGCCTGAGTCATTGGTGTGATCAAGTACGCTCAAAAAAGCCCGCTCAAGCGGGCTTTTTATTAATATCAACGTATTTCGGCGCTCACTGTCGCTGATCGTAACCCCAGCGCGGAACCAACCCCTGCTCGACACCAAGGTGATCGAGGATCCTTGCCACCATAAAATCGACCAGATCATCGATACTTTCAGGCTGATGGTAAAAGCCGGGGGCTGCCGGCATGATGGTCACTCCCATCTTTGACAGCTTCAGCATGTTCTCCAGATGCAGTGTCGAGAACGGTGTTTCCCGTACCACCAGCAATAATTGCCCGCGCTCTTTCAGCACCACATCAGCGGCGCGCTCGAGCAGATTATCAGACATGCCGTGTGCAACAGACGCTAACGTGCCTGCCGAACAAGGACAAACAACCATCTGCTTCGGAGCTGCAGAACCCGATGCCACCGGCGAGAACCAGTCTTCTTTGCCACACACTTCCAGCTTGCCGGCATCACATTCAAGATGCTCAACCAGCACCTTTTTCGCCGCATCCGGACCAGACGGCAGCTTCAGTCCATGCTCGGTTGCCAATACAACACGGGCCGCCGATGAAATCAGGAGATATACCTGATAGTCCGCAGCCAGTAAGCATTCCAGCAAGCGCAGGCCGTAGGGGGCGCCAGAGGCACCGGTCCAGGCTAGGGTAATTCGCTTATCTTGTATCTTGCTACTCATTCGTTCTTCTCTGCCAATGCGGCCAGCAGCTTGTCATGAATACCGCCAAAACCACCGTTGCTCATCACCAGAATATTATCGCCAGGCTTTGCCGACTCAGTGATTTTCTCCACCAGCGCAGCCAAATCGCTATCTGAAGCCGCCGGCTGAGAACAGGCCGAGGCAATTTCTTCTACCGACCAGGGAATAGTATCCGGCTGGAAAATATACACTTCATCCGCCGCTTGGAGTGCCGGTGCCAAATCCTGTTTGTGAACACCCAGCTTCATGGTATTGGATCGCGGCTCCAGAACCGCCAGGATACGCTCGTTTCCCACTTTAGCTCGCAAGCCACCCAGCGTCAGCTCAACCGCTGTCGGGTGGTGGGCAAAGTCATCGTACACCTTGATGCCGTTCACCTCGCCTTTCAGCTCCAGACGACGCTTGGTATTGATAAATTTAGCCAATGACTCACAGGCCAAATCCGCTGTCACACCCACATGGCGGGCCGCCGCAATCGCCATCAGGGCATTGCTGACATTATGATCGCCCACCAGCTCCCAACTCACGACACCAGCACGTTCACCTTCCAGGTACACCTCAAACTGGCTGCCGTCGGCAACGAGCTTGCGTGCCTGCCAGTGACCGTCTTCGCCGGTATATTCCAGCTCGCTCCAGCATCCCATATCCAGCGTCTGCTGGATATTGTCGACATTTTTAGGAGCAAGGATCCGGCCATTACCCGGCACAGTTCTCACTAAATGATGAAACTGGCGTTGGATGGCTTTCAAGTCATCAAAAATATCTGCGTGATCGAACTCTAAATTGTTCATAACGAGCGTGCGTGGTCGATAATGAACAAACTTAGAACGCTTATCGAAAAAAGCACTATCGTATTCGTCCGCCTCGACAACGAAGAACATACTTTCACCTAACCGCGCGGAAACACCGAAGTTTCCGAGCACGCCACCAACCAGAAAACCCGGCTGATAGCCACAATCTTCCAGGATCCACGCCAGCATACTGGCTGTCGTCGTCTTGCCATGGGTACCGGCCACTGCCAGCACCCAACGGTCATGCAGCAAAATTTCCTGCAGCCACTGCGGCCCCGAGGTATAGCGCAGATTATTGTTCAGTACATATTCCACACAAGGATTGCCCCGACTCATGGCATTGCCGACGACGACCAGGTCAGGAGCCGGTTTGAGTTGTGATGGGTCATAACCCTGAATAATTTCAATACCTTGAGACTCAAGCAAGGTACTCATCGGCGGATAAACATTGGCATCACAACCGGTAACTGTATGGCCCAACTGACGGGCGAGAATCGCGGCCCCGCCCATAAATGTGCCGCAAATTCCTAGAATATGGATATGCATAACTGTCGGCTCACTGGATAAATTCTGTTGATTTCACGCTTAGGTGTTACTTCAGTACCATAAAAAAGATCTTTATATACAATTCTTTATGCGTATTTACAGCACTAACAGGCTATAAATCCTATATAGAGGTACCAAAACTGTCCATAAGAGACATTGTACCTGACTTAACTGCCCCAATGACAACATGATGCAAGGATTGTATATGTCCGATATTAGAACCCTTGGTGAGTTCATTGTCGAGAAACAGACCGACTTCCCCCATGCCAGCGGTGAGCTCTCCTCACTACTGGGCTCTATAAAGCTAGCGGCTAAAATCGTGAACCGTGAAATCAACAAGGCAGGATTGGTTGATATCACAGGATCGGCCGGTGGCGAAAATATTCAAGGTGAAGATCAGCAAAAGCTCGACCTCTACGCGAATGAAAAATTCAAGGCCGCGCTTGAAGCCCGAGATCAGGTATGTGGCGTCGCCAGTGAGGAAGAAGACGAAGCCGTTGCCTTCAACAAAGAATTAAACCTAAACGCGAAATACGTTGTGTTGATGGATCCACTGGATGGTTCTTCGAACATTGACGTAAACGTTTCCGTCGGGACTATTTTCTCCATTTACCAGCGTGTTTCCCCAGTCGGCACCCCTCCGACTGAAGAGGATTTCCTCCAGCCAGGACATCGCCAGGTTGCTGCCGGATACATCATCTACGGCTCTTCGACCATGTTGGTTTATACCACAGGTAACGGTGTTCATGGTTTTACCTACGATCCATCACTGGGTGTGTTCTGCCTGTCACACGAAAGTATGCGTATCCCGGAAGACGGCCGTATTTATTCCATTAACGAAGGAAACTACATCCGCTTCCCGATGGGCGTGAAAAAGTACATCAAGCACTGCCAGGAAGACGTGCCAGAAGATAACCGTCCTTATACATCCCGTTATATCGGCTCTCTGGTTGCTGACTTCCACCGCAACCTGCTAAAGGGCGGTATTTATATGTACCCGAGTACTGCGACTCACCCGAACGGCAAACTGCGCCTGCTGTATGAATGCAACCCGATGGCATTTTTGATTGAGCAGGCCGGTGGCCTGGCATCTGACGGGAAAAACCGGATCATGGATCTCAAACCGACTGAGCTGCACCAGCGGGTGCCATTCTTTGTCGGCTCGACCAAGATGGTCCGCAATGTAGAAACCTTCCTGGAAGAGTTCCCAGAATAAAAGCGATTCCCGATATAACAGGCTGCCCCGGCAGCCTGTTTCTTTTTCTGTCTCAACTCTCTCACTGCTCATCACTTCTTTCTGCTCGCCATAATAGGGCAAAACGGTTACCAAATAGACAACTCGTTAACGAAGTTGGTATTATAATTTCTTACATCGTCAACAATTAGTTAACTCAATAAAAGGAATACATCATGAGCCTTAATCAGGTGCCAGCAGGAAAGGACATCCCTGAAGATATCTACGTTGTTATCGAAATCCCAGCCAATGCCGACCCCATTAAATACGAGGTAGACAAAGATACCGGCGCAGTGTTTGTCGACCGTTTCATGTCAACGCCGATGTTCTATCCTTGTAACTATGGCTATGTAAACCATACTTTGTCCCTTGATGGCGATCCTGTCGATGTATTGGTACCAACCCCTTATCCGCTAGTTCCGGGTTCAGTGATCCGCTGCCGTCCGGTTGGTGTGCTAAAAATGACAGATGAGTCAGGCGAAGATGCTAAAGTGGTTGCCGTCCCGCATAGCAAGCTCAGCAAGGAGTATGACCATATTCAGGACGTCAATGACTTACCGGATCTTCTGAAGGCGCAAATAACCCACTTCTTCGAGCGATACAAAGAGCTGGAAGCCGGTAAATGGGTAAAAATAGATGGCTGGGCTGATGCTGCGGCTGCGAAGGAAGAAATTGTAGAATCCTTCAAGCGAGCACAGGAAAAGTAACTGACTAGCAGTTAAAAATTAACGCTCCTTCTATCACAGGCTGACAAGGAGCGTTTACAACACCGATATGATTATTCAGAGGTTAGTCCTGTAAATGCTAAGCAAAATACGTCAACTCATTCTCTTCACCCTTCTTCTTGCCTCCCCAGTTCAGGCCGAAGTGGTAACACCCGAACAATTCTGGCAACTACACCAGGAAGGAAATCCGCTGATTGTTGATGTGCGAACCAATGAAGAATTTATCGCCGGGCACCTACCCAAGTCTATCAACATCCCCTTTAATGAAATCGACAGGCTGGCAACGATAGCCAAAGATAAAACCCAGCCCATTTTTCTCTATTGCCGCTCCGGACGGCGTTCCGCAATCGCAGAAGAGAGACTCAAACAATTGGGTTACCAGTATATCTACAACGGTGAAAGCTACGAGGCATTACACGAGGCAATGCCAAGTCCATAGCAAACGCTCCAACATAAGCAGCTAATAAGCCGAATAGACACTTTTACCTTTGGCACCAGTCACCATGACTAATCTGAGGCAAGCTGGCGGCAGAAGGGTTGTACAGGTAAATCCAGGCAGCCCCGTATTTCGTCTCCACCAGCTCACGGGTATATAACTCAGGATACTCCTCCAGTTGGTCGAGCAAGTCCATGGTATGACTGTCTACTTCATAAACCTCACCATACAGCGGAGCATCATTCGAATTGCTCTTTTTTGCCCCCGGGTAACTACCGAGATTAAAAAGCACATAACCCGACATCAGCTGACAGCCCCCCAATCTGGATGCCTGTTCTAGCAGGCCATGATTCGACTGGCCTGCCCTCAATGTCCCATACACAAACACTCTTGCCACAATGATCGATCCTTAATTGAACTCAAACTGATACAGTAAATCGACGGCACTATCGAGGCCGGATACAGCTTCAACGTACAAATCTGTCATTAGCCGATACCGAACTGTAAATTCAGGGATTGAGGTAAATATCCCGACGCCATATTTTACCTGCAGGCCGGGAGCAATATAACCACTGATCGTCACCTGAGAGTCGTCCCCCGAGCCAGCGGTATCCAAGGTCAGATCCTGAACTCCAAATGCTTCGCCGACATTACCGACAAGCTGACCACTCTTGGCCAGCCCCATACTGATCAGTGCGGTCGTCATCGCATCGCCACTGCCACCTTCGCCAGACTCGGTATCGAGGTTTTTACCCCGCAGCAGGTAAGACAGCGCATTTTGCTGAGGCATAGCCGGATCAGAAAAGATCTCCACTGTCGGTTCATCGGCGGGACCACTGACCCGGATCCCGGCAATCACATCATCTTCGACATTGTCCGGATCACGAATTGCCTCTATCGACAGATAAGGCTGGTCCGCCGGGCCGTTGAATAGAATCTGGCCTTTGCGGATCACCAACTCCTGAGCAAATGAACGGTAGGTACCATCTCTCAGGTTTACCTCACCATACACAAGCGGCCCCTTATCTTTCTGGCGTACGTTCAGATCACCTGTCAGCCTGGATTTTAGGCCAAATGCCGACAATCTGACGTCTTTACCGATATTGACCGAGATATTAGTTTTGATTTCAAACGGGATTGCCGGCTCAGCCTCGACAGGCTGTAGATCATCGGTGAGCAGCACTTCATCACCAGATACTGACACTGCCGATTCCGGCAATTGATCTATGGTGATGCGCCCCCATGGAATAGCAATATTGCCGGTGATCTCCGCGTATTGCGGCGAAGCTTTGATCATCAGATCCGGTGACACCTTCAAGTCAAGCATTGGGGGGACACTGACTTCCAAGTCGCGAGCATTGACTTGGAGCTCCGACTTCCATTTGGCCAGATCCTGCCAATCACCGCTGCCTCTCAAGAGCAGTTCGCCATCCGGCGTGATGATATCGCCATGCAAGGTCGCATTGTAGCCATTAAAGGTCGCGGTGATATCCCCATTCGACACATCTAACGGCACCTTACGGCCGATCGCTTCCACATTAGTCAGTTCCAACAACCCGGTGACTGCCGGATGCATGATTGGACCAGCAACGGTCAGGTTGGCATCGACCTGGCCGTCAAACTGTTCATAGCCCTTGATCAGCGGGGCCAGAAAACCGAGCATGAAGCGATCAATCTTCAGCCTCGCCTCAAGTTGCTGTTCGCCTGTTAGCTGGCTCACTTTCGCTCGCCCTGAGATATCGCCATTGTCTTTCACCGCCACCAGCCAGTCGGCATTTAAGATATCCTGCTTCATCTCGGCGTTAACCGTCACCTTGTCCCAGCCAACCGTCAGAGCCGGTGCTTCAGGATCGGCCTGTTGGACCACAGAACCCGACGGCAGACGAACCTGCGCTTTCACATACGGAGACGCCTTTGGTGCCCAGGTCGCCTCCACATTGGCACCTACCTCCCCCTTTAGCGTAATGGTTTCAGGAATGAACGGGGCAATACGATCAAAACCGAAATTATTCACGGCCACCTTGGCATGACCCGAACTCCCCGCCTCGAGAGCTTCGGTCAGGCACAGCGAGGCTTGGTCCTGTTGCCAACAGTGCGCGGCGATATTCGCCAACTGTGTCTTGAGGTTATAACCGAGCTTCGTTGGACGGTTTAGCTGCCATGGACCAATTTCCGTATCAATTTCACCTTGCTGCAATACTCCTTGCCAGCCAGTCTTGCGATCCAGCTTGCCCTCTAGACTGATATTCGCGCTCACAGGTTGGGCGTCGGCGTTCAGTGTCAGGCGATGCTGAGCTTCGGTCCCCTTGAAGACCAAGGCTAACTCATTAAGCTTGAACGTATCGTATTTGCCTTCAGAAGCCGTCAGCCTCACATCTGCCTTTAACGCTGGCATAGGTGTTACCCGTCCCTTAAGCGCAAACCGCTGAAGGCTGGCCTGCTCCTGCCAACCTAAAGCCTCTCCGTCCAACTGAAGATCAATGTCCGGTTCGGCAAGTTTTCCCGACAGATCGAGGTCTCCCTGAATGCGTCCACGCAAATCCGGTAACGATTGAGCCAAGTCCGGGGCATCAACCTGCGCAGACATCGCCCACTCTTTGCTCAAGGAGCCTTTTGCCGTCAGTCCATTAGGACCATGTTTCAGCCTCAGACGCTCGGTGACCAGCTCAATATCTCCCTTACCGGCGTTATCTTTGGCATCAAGCTGACCATCAAGCGTAAACGGCTGTTCGAGCATCACTCCGTCTACAGATAGCTCTGGCAGTTTGACAAACCAGCCGCCTTGTTTGGTCAGCCCCCCAGACGTTCGCAGCTTACCGCTGAGATCCCCTTTGGCATCCGGCCATTCGAGCCCGGGTTGTATATGGCTAAAATCTAGCTGCCCCTGCCAGTTAACCAACTCCTTCCAATTGGCTTTGGCCTTGCCGGTAATAGCGCCGCCGAGGGTTTCGATAGCCAGTTTATCCAGGCTAACCTGAGTCAAATCGCCCTGCCCCGATAAGTTTGCGGCAACAGCAGGCATCGGCGCTCCGTCAACATCAGTTTTTAGCTTGAACTTGAACCCGTCCAAACTTCCGGCAGCAGTTAATGCCGTATCTGTGACTTCAAATTCAGCCTCTTTATCAATCGGCCACTGAATATGCCTACTGGACAGGTTAAGATCGAAAGGTAACGTCGGATCCAGCGGAGACAGCTTGCCACTCAGCAACGCATCAAGCGTACCTTTCAGGCTGGCATCAAGCGCTAGCTCGGCCAATGAACCGCCAGCCTTGAGCTTGAGGTTATGCCCCTCAAGAGGAGCCATTGCGATATCAAGCCCAGCTTCTAGCTGAAGCGGATAATCACCGGCCAGAGAAACTTCAGCAGTGGCATCTAGCTTGGCCTGCGGGATATCCAATATCAACTTGCTCAGTGACACATCACTGCCTGTTGCCGTTGCAGCAATATCCAGCACATTCACCTGTTGGGGAGCCTCACCGTTGAGCTTGAAATCCTTAACAGTAAAGCGCTGAATATCGACAGATAAAGGCAGTATGATCTCCGGCAGGATGATAGGCCCATCAGCAGGTTCGGCTTCAGCTTGCGTAACCGCACTGTCTTCCTCAGAAGCTGGAGCCAGTGTAAGCTCGATATCCTGCCAGTCGGTCGGCTTGAGTATTAACTGGCTTCCCTCAATGTTCGCCGCCGTTGAAAAGTGCTGCCAGGCAATCTTGTTGCCTAAAATATCCAGCTTAATGTCATCCAGTGCAATCCTGTCGATACGTATAGGCAACGGCATCACAATGTCAGTCACAGGCTGGGCATCAGGCTCGGCCTCTTCAGCATCCGGCTGCGACGGGGGCAACTCGGGCATGGCAAAACGCACGCCCGAGATACCCACCTCGGTCACACACACGGCCGGTGTCAGCAAGCAGCTATCTTCCAGCGTCAACACCAGGCTGTCGGCCGCCAGATCAAGATGAGAGTCTTGGTAACGTACCTGCTCCAGCGCAAAGCCTTTCAGCAAGCTCCCCGAACTGCTGGCCACCGAAAGGGCTGGCAGAGCCTTTTGCGCCCCCCAAACGGCCACTTTGACACCCGCAGGGGTATACAGCAGCGACGCGATGACAATCACCAGTACCAATAACAGTGCCAGCAACCCTAGTGCTATACGTTTTACCCAGATCATATTTCAGGCCCCAGAACAAAATGCAGCTGGAACTTATCGCTTTCCTTTTCCAGTCCCCATGCAAAATCAAGACGAATCGGGCCGACCGGCGATGCCCAACGGACACCGGCTCCCACTCCCCGATACCAATCCGGGGTATCGTTCCAGGAGGAACCATAATCATAAAACAAGGCTCCCCACCAATTGCCGTAGACCCGATACTGATACTCAAGGGTCGAGGTCAGCATATAGGTACCACCGCGCAGCTCGCCCTTGCTGTCTTTCGGCGCAATCGACTCATAGCTGTAACCTCGCAGGCTATTGTCACCACCGACAAAGAAACGCAGTGATGGCGGCACATCTTCTATCCGATCCGCAATCACCGCGCCGCCATCCACCCGCAACAGGCCGCGGTGATCCTTGCCGGAGCTGCGGAGCCAGGCACTACGCCCACGAAACCTTGCCAGCCGGGTATCAGAACCAAAAGCCGGATCAGAATATTCAACCGAAATCAGCTGTTTATCACCCCACGTCGGCATTGCGCCTCCACGACTTCGAGTTTTGTCATAACTGATCCCCGGCAATATCATGGAAAGAGCACCACTTTCTTCGGCCCCCTGCTTATAGTCCTCATACAACCAACGAACCGAGGCCACACGCTTCCAGCCCGATTCCAACCGCCAATGCCGTTCCACGCCAAAGTTATATTCCGTACTAACCGTGTCATGATTATCGACATAACGAATACCACCAATGATCTGGTAATAATCATTGAGAACATCATCAAGAGGAATTTTATAGGTTGCCTCGATTTTCGGCTGCACCTTCGAGATCTCGGTCTTCACATTGAGGCTGTGGCCGGCGCTGTTCATCCAGGGTTTACGCCAGTTGAATTTAAGACGTGTACCAACATCGGTCGAGTAACCGATACCTGTCTCAATCTGGTTTCTGACCTGAGGCTCCAGAGCAACTCTGACAGGCACAGTATTGTCTTTTAGGTTGGCAACATCTCCGCCGACAAAGATCGAGGAAAACCAGCCGACATTGGATAATCGCTGATTAAACTCTCCCAAGGTGGAGGCAAGGTATGGGTCGCCCTCTTTGTAGGGGATCAGTGATTGCAGCCGGTCTTCTTCAATCTGGCTGCCGGTGAAAACCGTCTCGCCAAAGTTATAGCGTTGCCCGGCAGCAAACTCGATTGTAATAAAAGCTTCATTACGTGTCGGGGCCACCTCCAACACACTTTTCTTCAGTTCTGCATCAAAATAGCCTTTACGCAGCGCCAGACTACTCAGGGAGGATTTAAACGACTCATACTTGCCATGGTTCAGCGTTTTGCCAAACCCAAGTCCACTTTTTCTTCTAAGCGCCAGAAAGTCCGGATCGCTCACTGCCATACCGGTAAAATGGATATCGCTTTTCGCGATAGTTGTCTTCGGCCCGGCATTCACCGTAACAATCAGCTCGCTGTCGTTTCCGTCCTTCTCGACCTGGTAGGAAAATGTCGGTTGATAACGCCCCAACGCTTTAAGGGCATCTTTAATCTCGCCTTCCAGCTGTTCCCGAAAGCGAATTGAAATACTGTAGTCATCTTCAGGAATGGCCGAGACATACGCCTCGACATTATCTTTCAGGCTTCCTTTCAACCCCTTAATGGCCAATGTGGTCTCTGCCCAAACAGGGGCAGAAGCAACAAGAGCAATTGCGGCAAGGCTAAACCGCTTAACGTTTTTTTTCATTCTTATTTGGCTTCACTACTAAAAGCTTTATTTTTGTTTGTCGCGCGCAGTAATAATTCTGACAAAGGGCAGCCATAACTGCCAACATTATATAAGGACAAATCAAACGATATTGATTGTCTGTCAAGATTCCTCTACTTTCTCTGTAAAGACAATGTAAAAGGAAATAACAATGTCAGCAAAGAAACAAGTCATGATCTCGCCGGAGGCTGCACTCATTGGCAGGGCGACGCCAATCCTTCCTTCCCTACCACATGCAGTCAATGGTACTCCTATCAATGATCATAAGCCCGAGAGGCTAGAAGAGCTTATTGTTGGTATGGGTTGTTTCTGGGGAGCAGAGAGACTCTTTTGGCAACTTGACGGAGTCTACAGTACCTCTGTGGGCTATAGCGGAGGTTTTACCCCAAATCCGAGCTATGAAGAAGTCTGCACAGGTAAAACCGGACATACCGAAGTGGTACGGATTCTTTTTGACCCTGCCCAAATACCGCTAAAACAACTGTTTGCACAGTTTTGGGAAAATCATGATCCGACACAGGGAATGCAGCAAGGCAATGATATCGGAACCCAGTACCGTTCCGTCATCTATACCACTTCGCCCTCACAGCTTGATCAGGCATTGCAGAGTAAAGAGCACTACCAGGCAGCCTTAAAACAACAGCAACACCTGCTCGAAATCACCACAGAAATAGAACCGGCTGGCAACTATTATTTTGCAGAAGAATACCATCAGCAATACCTTGCCAAAAACCCCGGTGGATACTGTGGACTAGGGGGAACAGGCGTGTGTCTGCCCCCTCAGTAACCCCGTGCCCTGTCATATCTAATCAGAGCTAGGGACCAGCTATACAGCCTCTGCCGCAAGGAGGTCGATTTCGCGATTGACCTCCGATAACACATTTAGCGCTTTTAAATCTTGTTTTTTGGGTGGCAGCAAACGGCCGCAATCAAATTCGAAACCGCCGACTCCCATAATAAACACACGCCCACGAAAATAGCTCTTTACGTAGCGGGCAACCTGATTTGGACGATAGTGTTTGAAAACTCTAAGCATATATCCCTCGCAACACCGATACAGCTGTAGACCCCGCCATATCAATAATGTTTCAACCTTCCGTCGAAAAAAGAAAGCAATTTACTTGCCATGCTTGGCAACCTATCCCTAAAAGTCAGCTCAAGCCAAGTATTCAATGTAGAACAGAAAAATCATAATTGCTTATAAGATCAGCGACAAACATTCCCAAAAAACATCCTCAAGCCGAGAAGGAATAGAATAATTAGTGATTCAGATCGACTATTTTTAACTGGTTTTACCAGTTATCTCTGACTGTTCTAAGATAATGGGGCGTCTAACAATAAATGGAATAAATACAATGAATAAGAAGCCAATGATTGCTTTACTTGCTGCATTATTACCAGGCCTTGCAGCGGCTCATACTATTCAGGTTGGTGAAATGCTCCCTTCGGCGGCCGTTTCTGACAAAGGTGAGATCACCTTACAAGGCGATGATATCGTCTACCAAAACTGGAATAGTTCACAGCTGACAGGTAAGGTCCGGGTCATTCAGGCAATCGCTGGCCGCAGCGCGGCAAAAGAAATGAATGCAGAACTCATGCAGGCCATCACAGCAGCCAGTTTGCCAGCAGAGAAGTACCAGACAACAACAATCATTAATCAGGATGATGCAATCTGGGGGACTGGCAGCTTTGTTGCCTCGTCAGCAGAAGACAGCAAGCGAGAATTTTCATGGTCTTCTATGGTGCTAGACGCTGAAGGCAACGTGCATGCCACCTGGGAACTGCAGGAAGAAAACTCTGCAATCATAGTTTTGAACAAAGAGAGCAAGGTTTTATTTGTCAAAGAAGGCAAACTCAGCCCTTCAGAAATCGAACAAGCACTTGGCTTAGTTAAGACTAACCTGTAACCAATTCAATTAATTCTTATAGTTGGCAACAAAGCCATGACCAACGGCAAAAAGTAATGTTATATTATTACAATTATGTTCTGGTGATGGCTTTTCTATTTCTATCGTGTTCAGCTTCAACTCTCGGTGCTTACACCTATGTACAATACTCTGCATTAGCTTGATCTGTTTGATTGGGCCGCTAAAGGTATTGCATAAATTTGAAATTGATAACGGCCACCATCATGTACAGGAATGCAGTATCTGCCATCTGGTACATGATACAACCACGACGATTGAACTCGATGCCTTGCCGGCACAGTCGCCAACCCAGCATAGCCGCCAAACGAGTGTTCTAACAGGCCACCGTCTTCCCACGCAACCTTTGGCAAGATCTCCTCCGGTAACAGCCTAAAACGAATGTATCTATTTTTATTTACCTTTATTTTTTAGACAGGAGTTATCATGCCTTTTCCTTACCGTCTTTCATCGTGTGCACTAATGTTAAGCACCCTGACAATGGCTACCACTGCATCAGCAGAAGAGGCTTTTCGCCAACACGACGCCCATGTACACGGCGTCGTTGAATTCAATATTGCCCAAGACGGCAAAGATTTACTGATGGAGATCACGGCCCCGGGTGCGGATGTTGTTGGCTTTGAACATGCTCCGACCAACAAGCAACAACAACATCAGCTAGAAGACGCAATTGCAAAACTTAACAACGCCGGAAAGCTCTTTGCTTTCTCCTCTGCGTCAAACTGCCAGCTAACCGATGCCCATGTCACTGAAACATTGACAGCTGATGATGACCATGACAGTCATGAGGGACATGATCACGACGAACATGACCATGACAGCCATGCAGAACATGATCACGACGAACATGACCATGACAGCCACGAAGGACATGATCACGACGAACATGACCATGACAGCCATGCAGAACATGATCACGACGAACATGACCATGACAGCCACGAAGGACATGATCACGACGAGCATGACCATGACAGCCATGCGGGACACGATCATGACGAACATGACCATGACAGCCATGCGGGACACGATCATGACGAACATGACCATGATAGCCATAATGGACACGGTGAGTTCTCTGCTCAGTATGTATTCCGATGCAATAACATCGAACAACTAACTTCTCTGCAGGTTAACTGGTTCAGCCACTTCCCGGCCACGGAAAAAATCACTGTCCAGGCGATTACAGATACCAACCAAAGCGCTTCACAGCTAACGCCTACCAGTACAGTATTTAAATTCTAAGCATTGGCTTATAGCGAGAATCCATTCACGATGGGGGGGGCTTCCCCCCATTACAGGGACAACTATGAACGTTATAGAACTCACCGACATAACATTCCGCTGGCCAAAACAGACGGAGGATCTCCTCGACATTCCATCTCTGACGATAAAGAAAGGCGAGAAAGTCTTTCTGAAAGGACCGAGCGGGAGTGGCAAGTCCAGCTTGTTAAGTCTGCTTGCAGGCATTTCACAACCAACATCAGGCGAAATCCAGCTATTGCAACAGCCTTTCAGCCAACAAAAACCGACACACAGAGATCAATTCAGAGCCAATCACATTGGTTATATTTTCCAGATGTTCAATCTGCTTCCCTATCTCTCGGTGATCGATAACGTCCTGCTACCGTGCCGCTTCTCCCGGCTGCGAAAAGACCGGCTTTCAAGCGCTATGGACATAGAGGCTAAGCGGCTGTTAACCCAATTACACTTGCCTCAAGAATATCTTGAGAAGCCAATAACCGAGCTGAGTATCGGTCAACAACAACGGGTCGCGGCAGCAAGGGCACTGATAGGCCAACCGGAGCTATTAATCGCAGACGAGCCAACGTCTGCGCTCGATCATGACAACCGTGAGGCCTTCATCCAATTACTCATGGCAGAATGCGATAAAGCAGAAACAACCTTACTCTTTGTCAGCCATGATGAAACACTTGAATCCTTATTCGATCGTAGCATTGCACTCAACGAGTTAAACCAAGCTGTAAGAGGGGCCTGCTAATGGGCGCAATATTCCGACTGGCATGGCAAAGCCTGACTAACCGCAAAACGACAGCATTTCTTACCTTGCTGACCGTCGCCATTTCCGTCACCCTACTGCTTGGTGTTGAAAGAGTACGTACTCAGGCTAAATCCAGCTTCGCCAATACTATTTCCGGAACAGATTTAATTGTAGGATCCCGTTCGGGCCAGGTGAATCTGCTGCTTTATTCCGTCTTTCGGATTGGTAACGCAACCAACAACATTGACTGGCAAAGCTACCAGGAAATTAGCCAACACCGCTCGGTGAAGTGGTCAATACCAATCTCACTTGGTGACTCCCACCAGGGTTACCGAGTGATCGGTACCAATCATGCTTACTTCACGCATTACCAATATGGTCAAAAGCAACACCTTAATTTCGCCGAAGGCCGGGAGTTTACAGGCTTGTTCGAGACCGTTTTAGGGGCTGAAGTCGCTAAGAAGCTCAACTATCAGCTCGATGACGAAATCGTCATCGCCCATGGTATCAGTGATAAATCCTTCAACCGACATGATAATTTGCCTTTCAAGGTAGTCGGCATACTGGAACCAACAGGAACGCCGGTCGATCGCAGTGTCCATGTCTCTTTAGGGGCTATTGAAGCCATTCATATTGGCTGGGAGTCCGGAGCCAAATTAGGCCATACACCGGATGCACAAACATTAGCAAACTATCAGTTCGAGCCGAAACAAATTACCGCTTTCATGCTAGGGCTCAATTCAAAAATACAGACCTTTGCACTGCAGCGCTATATAAACACATATTCGAAAGAGCCACTGAGTGCCATTATGCCCGGGATCGCTCTGCACGAACTGTGGGGTATGATGTCAATCGCCGAGCAGGCACTTCTCGTTGTGTCCGGCTTTGTCGTTATCGCTGGCTTGTTGGGGATGTTGACCAGCCTACTGACCAGCTTAAATGAAAGACGGCGAGAAATGGCAATACTAAGAGCCATGGGGGCCAGACCCAACCATATCTTCTTCCTCTTGGTCAGTGAAGCTACGGTACTAACAGCAATTGGGATTGCACTTGGCACCGCTTTGCTTTATAGCTTAATGTTTATCACGCAGCCGTTTATCCAGCAGCAATTCGGGTTATTTATCAAGATCAGCGGGCTAACATCCTACGAGATGCTATTGCTTGGGGTTGTTCAGCTAGCGGGAATCATTGTTGGGGTACTTCCAGCGCTACGCGCCTACCAACACTCTCTGGCAGACGGTATGACAATAAAGGTTTAATAGGATAGAAAATGAAGAAATGGCTTATTGTATTATGTTGCTGGCTACCATTAACGAGCTATGCCAGTGATGTGCTGACTCTGGATTGGATAGATCTGGTCCCCGAGCAAGAAAGGCAGCAATTCAACAGGAATAGTATGCCTGTACTCGACCATAATAGTGCGGCTGTAAAACAGTCAATGATCGGTAAGGTCCGTCCCGAGCTAAATGGAAGCAAGGTAAAGATCCCGGGCTTTGTTATTCCATTGGAAGGGGATGACAAGGCTGTAACTGAATTCTTGCTAGTACCCTACTTTGGAGCCTGTATTCATGTGCCACCACCACCGCCGAACCAAATCATTTATGTGAAATTTGAAAAAGGCGCTCCCATCCAGCAGCTATGGGATGTGGTATATGTTGTCGGTACTTTGCAAACCCAGCATATCAGTCATGATATGGCAGAGGTTGGCTACCTGTTAGAAGGTACGGCCCTGGAAGAGTACGATGATATGTAGTATGTAACATCTGTCTCTCCTTTATACCCAAGGCTTATCTTGCTTGCATCACTAAAGGTACATAGCAAGATAAGCCAGTACTGTTATATAGCCTAAAACCAGCAGCACATCAGTAAGTCGTTTACCGGACTTGTTCATCAGCACCTCCCTCATCCTCTATTTCGCAAAACTCATCTACGCAACAAATTTAACCACTCATTAACACAAAAGTCACGCATATTGCCAAATAATGCGATCAACTGGTAAAACTATAGCCAGACTAATCAACCTTGAGCCCGCTATGGATAATGCAGACAAGGACACCAAAACTGCGCCTACAACAGCCGCAGTACCAACAGTAAAAAAAGAAGAAACCAATAACTATATTCGAAGCAGTCAGGCAAGAGCTAAAGAGCTAGCCTGCCTTTACGCTGTCAGCCATCTCATCACAAACGATTCAGAAAAAGATATCGTAGAAAGAACCGAATACCGACTATTAAAGGAGTCACAGCACGAACAAGAAAACCTGGAGCGGATATTCAAGCTTGCTTACGACAATTGCAGCGATGAAACAGCCGGAGAGCCTGATCCTGACTGGCTTTATCATTTCATCTCCATCGCCAAGCATATCCGTGGGAAGTCAATGCAGAAGCTATGGAGTCGAGTGCTAAAGCAAGAGATCATTACTCCGGGATCAACTTCCCTAAAAACACTCGATACCCTAAGAAACATGACCCAAAAGGAGGCACAGACCTTTCATCGGGCCTGCATGTTAACCTGCCATTTTGGTAGTGATGAAAGTAAAAAGCTTCTAACCAGCATAAAAGTTCGGCATAGCGGGCTTCAAATTTTACGCTCTCCTTCATCCGATAAACTAGCGCTCGGCAACTACCAGTTACCTTATTCTAATTTGCTCGTGCTCATGGAGCTGGGGTTGTTACTTCGCAGCGAGCTGGAATCAGGTGAGATCGATATCGAATCCCCCCTTGCATTTGGCTACCAAGGTGCACATTACTTATTACGTCCGATAAAGAAAAGAGTCTCCCTGACATACTTCCGGCTTTCTCCTGTAGGCCAGGAAATAGCAAATCTATTGGGAAACAAAAACCACGAACCTTATAAAGAAAGCTTGCTTGAACTGCTCGCAAAACACTTTGTAGTTGAAAAAAATGAAGGCTCTCAGGTTAACCTTGCAACCTAGCAGAGTCTCGAGCTATCCGACCAAATGGCGGACAGGGTTATCAAATGCAAAAAAACTCAACATTTCTGCCGAGACGCGCATTTCGAAGAAGTGACGGAACGGCGGGGGTGCCTAGTCCAGGCTTGCAAACAAGCGAGGCTCATTCGCCCGCTGGGCGAACATATCTTAAAGACGTAAAAAAGCCCAAGCATTTCTGCTTGGGCTTAGTATAAGTGGCGGAGCGGACGGGACTCGAACCCGCGACCCCCGGCGTGACAGGCCGGTATTCTAACCAACTGAACTACCGCTCCACTCAAATCACCGCACGTTCACTGCGATAATCTAAATTGGAAGCCTGGCGATGTCCTACTCTCACATGGGGAGACCCCACACTACCATCGGGG
>NZ_JAKJSH010000014.1:0-206343 GCF_050336885.1 Photobacterium kasasachensis | reverse complement strand
CTCTTTAGCTATCCATTCTAAGGACGAGTCTGTTATTTGTGCGTTTGGCCTGAAAAAGCCGGTATCACGCATGTTGGTCAATACACCTTCAACGCACGGAGCTGTTGGCCTGTCTACGAATCTGTTCCCGTCGTTTACATTGGGCTGTGGCGCGGTAGGCGGAAGTTCTACTTCTGACAACGTTACACCAGAGCACCTTTTTGATATTCGTCGTGTAGCTTACGATACGGAGAAACTATCTTATAAAGCCGTGCAGGTTAATCCGCAGCAGACTTCTTCTCCATTCATGTATGGCTCAACGACATCAACGATCAACAACATGGATACAATCCCTGTCGAAATTTCCGCAAGACACGTTCATCTAAGTGAACAAGATGCGATGGCGCTTTATGGTGGTCCTTTAACAAAAGTGCGTGAGCTATCTCAGCCGGGACAATTCTTATGTAAAGAACGTATTCGTCTAATTGGCCCGAAAGGTGTCATTGATAACGTGGCGGTTCTTGGCCCGAGCCGTAGTAGTTCACAGGTGGAAATTTCAAAGGCAGATGCTCGTATTTTGGGAATCAAAACGCCACTTCGTCAGTCAGGAGATATCGAAGGGACTCCGGGTATTATTCTCGCATCACAGAATAATATTGTAGGCCTTGAAGAAGGGGTCATTATTGCAGCCAGACATATCCATATGCCTTCCAAAGATGCACAACGTTTTGGTGTTGTTGATAAAGATGTAGTGAGTGTTCACCTTCAAGGAGAGCGTGCACTAGTACTCGAAGAAGTATTAGTGCGTGTAAACGACGATTTTGCTCTATCTATGCATATTGATATTGATGAAGGAAATAGTGTGTGTTGGAGCAAAGACACAACAGGTCGAATTGTCGCTAAAAAACAAGTTTTTTAAGTGCTCAGTACAGGGTGTCAATACAAGGCAATATTATGGATTCAGATACTTTAATACAAACTATTGTTGAACGTGTGCTTACTCAGTTGCAAGAAGAGTGTTCCGGAAATAACAAAACCAAAGTTATGGTTTTTGGCACCTACTCGCAGCAGGTAGAGCAACATATTCTCAAATGTATTTGCAAAACTGATGTAGAGCTTTGTTTCTGGGATGACGAGCGCCAACATACGGAAGCGGAGCGCAACATCATCCCACTGCTGTCATGTGGGGACATGGCCGATCTTGCGTTGGGCAAAGCAAAAGGCCCGATGATTGAAGCGGTCTTACAACTCCTGCTTGCAGGAAAGGCTGTTGAAGTCATTGATTATGAGTACAAAGTGTATGAAAAAACGGCTTCACCAGCTTTGTATAAGTTGTATTTACAGCATGAAAACACATTGCATTCATTTGGCCTGACACTTCTCAAACCTGACCCTGAACCCGTTCTTCGATTCTGGCAAAAACTTATTACAGAGAAAGATGTGGAGCAAGCAGCACAGAATGGTGCGAAAGAAATACATGTGCCAATGGACAGCGTGATAACTCCTCTCGCAGTGGATCAAGCAAAATTGAATCATATTGATATCAATAAGAAGCTATAAGTGAATTTATTATGATTGTAGGTGAAGTGATCGGTAATGTTTGGGCTACACGTAAAGAGAGTACGCTAAGTGGCCTCAAGTTTATGGTTGTTCGATATCAAGACCCTGTCGCACCGGAAAATAAAAAAAGCTTTGTGGCTGTAGATTGTGTCGGTGCTGGTACTGGTGAGCAAGTGTTGGTTGTCACTGGAAGTTCTGCGCGTATGGCAATACAAATCGAAGGTGCCCCTGTTGACGCAGCCATTGTTGGCATAGTTGATGAAGTACAAGTTATATCGGAGTGATAGATGGATACTCTTGGAGTCGTTGAAACAAAAACTATTGCATCAGGTGTAAGACTTGCCGATGAGATGCTCAAGATTGCTGATGTAACACTCGTTAGAGCTTCAACTATCTGTTCAGGTAGGTATCTTATTTTTGTATCGGGTAAGCAATCTGATGTTGCAACGGCTGTGAGTCACGCTCGTTTAACGAACAAATTAACTGGGAATTTTGTGATTTCTGGTATTTCACCTGAGCTTGTCGCAGTTTTGAAAAAAAGGTTATCGGTCAAAACGGTTCAAGCCATAGGTTTAATCGAATCGAGCACGGTTTCTTCAGGCGTTGCTGCGGCTGATATTGCAGTAAAGAGTGCTGATGTCAGTCTGATCCGCTTTGTAGCCGGGCTCGGGATCTGTGGAAAATCTTATTTTATTTTTAGCGGTGAGTTAGCCGCTGTTGAAGAGGCCAATAAAATGGCCAAAGAGTTTTTGGGAACAAAATATATCGAATCAACAGTGATTGCCCGCCCAGAGCATGATGTGGTCAAGGCGATAATAGGTGTGAGATAAATATGAAAAAAACACTGGTAGAAGTAAAGACTCTTGATGAGCACATTTGTGTCAAAGACAATGCTATCTATTTAGATGGCAGTATTATCTTAACGCCAAGTGCGAGAGATGAGTTGAATAAACGAGGTATCGTTATTGTGCATGGTTCACCAAAGGAACCTGATGCGGCTCAATGCGCTATAGATTGTACTTGTGAAGAGTGTATCAAGCAGGCTGCTAGTGGCAGTACAGAAAAGTTCTTTTATTCTATAGCCGCCATATTGAAACAAGATTTTGGCGTTGAAGATGTTAAACAGCTACAAGAAATGAGCTGTCGCATAGTAAAAGCTATAAATAAACAATGAAATAGAAAATATATTGCCACAGTCCGGCAAATAATATGATGGAGAAAAAAATATGAACGCATTAGGTATGGTTGAAACTAAAGGTTTGGTTGGTGCAATTGAAGCGGCTGATGCAATGGTAAAATCGGCAAATGTTGAGCTTGTTGGCCGTGAGCAAGTAGGTAGTGGGTTAGTCACTGTTATGGTTCGTGGTGATGTAGGTGCCGTAAAAGCCGCTACTGATGCTGGTGCTGCTGCTGCTGGTAATGTGGGCGAGCTTGTCAGTGTGCACGTTATTCCACGCCCTCATCATGAAGTGGAGAACGTACTACCGAAGTCTAATAAGTAATTTTTATCATTACCCGAGTCGATACCATATAAGCTCAAACGGTCTATATTTTTTTAAAACTGTATTTCTCTCTTAGACGGAAATACAGTTTTTATTCTCATAGTTTAAATTCCGTTAGAGAAATTTTGGGAATAATGTATGACACAATTCTATGGAAAAACAAAAGTTTGCTATGGAACAAATGCTTTGGATAACCTTCAAAAGTTACCAGGTAAAGATGTTTTCATAGTGACAGATAGCTTTATTGCTAAAACAGGCTTTGTTGATCAAGTAAAAAGTAACTTATCGACAGGTGTTTTATCTACCATTTTTGATGAAGTAGAGGCGGACCCTTCCTTAGATACAATAACAACTGCTACACATCTCTTTATGAAAAGTGAAGCAGATATAATTATTGCCATCGGTGGAGGCTCAGCGATAGATGCTGCTAAAGCTGTCGCTTATTTTGCCAATCATGCAGATTTGTTGCGTCCACCTCCTTATCTTGTCGCTATTCCTACAACCAGTGGTACAGGATCGGAAGTGACCTCGATTTCGGTCGTCACAGATAAAAAAAATGGTCTTAAAATCCCCCTTCAGGATGACACCCTTACTCCAGATCTGGCGATACTAGATGCGAGATTTACGCGAACAATGCCACCATCTATTACAGCAGCAACAGGAATGGATGTGTTAACCCATGCGATTGAAGCATACGTATCAAATCGAGCAAATCTGTTTACATCGATTTATGCCGAGAATGCCATCAAGATTGTTTTTAAGTATTTGCCACGAGCCTATGTTAGTGGTGAAGATATGGAAGCTCGTGAGCAGCTTCTTTTGGCTTCCTGTATGGCAGGTATGTCCTTCAATAACAGCGGATTAGGAATAACTCATAGCGTCGCTCATAGCCTTGGTGGTCTTTTTCATATACCTCATGGCATCGCAAATGCGGTATTACTGCCCTCAGTTATTGAGTTCAACAGCTTTGATGCATGTATACAGTATCAAAAGCTTGCACACTGTTTGGGGTTGCCGGCTTCATCGATGGATGAAGGATCGAGTTCTTTCTTAGAGGCTGTCCGTCAGCTTAATGCCTCTTTAGATATCCCGAGCCGAATAAGTGGGCTGGATATTGATGAAGATGTGTATATAAGCAATCTGTCAACGATGGCAAATAATATTCTTCAAGACATCTGTACAACGACTAATCCTAAAAAAGCTTCATATGATGATGTGATTCAATTATTAAAAAAGGCTTGGTGACAGAATTACTGCTGGACGAGTTTTTTGAAGGCAACGGAGAGAACCTGCTGTTCAACTTGGGCTATGATTTCGGAAGGCACTCGTAAGCTCATGTTTAAAGTGCCTTTAAAATCAGTATTATGCGGTAAAGCTATTAGATGGCTTCACCATTGATGGAAACAGCTACGTCGATGTTGCCGCGTGTTGCGTTGGAGTATGGGCAAACCTGATGGGCTGTACGCACAAGCTGAAGCGCCGTTTCCTGATCCATGTCCAGCGTAGCGGCCAGGCTAACGGTCAGGGCGAAACCACCTTCAGAGTTCGGACCAATACCGACCTCTGCCGTTACCGGTGCTGATGTAACAGACACCTTGGCTTCACGGGCGACATGCAAAATCGCGTTGGAAAAACACGCTGCGTAGCCGGCGGCAAATAGCTGCTCAGGGTTTGTGGCGGCGCCGCTGCCACCCATGGCTTTCGGGTAGGCTAAATCTACCTCCAGCAGGCCATCATCTGTGGCGACTTTACCGTTACGGCCAGCCAGTGCTGTTGCTTTTGTTGAGTACAGTGTTGTCATAATAATCTTCCTTTATTTAAGTTGTGCGCAATTTAATTGCTTGCAATCATAGTTCGAAATAATAATGATGGTCAAGTATATTGTGCGCAACTTAGTTGGTTTTTTTATCGAAAC
This sequence comes from Photobacterium kasasachensis, assembly GCF_050336885.1. Taxonomy (NCBI): domain Bacteria; kingdom Pseudomonadati; phylum Pseudomonadota; class Gammaproteobacteria; order Vibrionales; family Vibrionaceae; genus Photobacterium; species Photobacterium kasasachensis. The sequence goes on along the minus strand of NZ_JAKJSH010000014.1, from coordinate 201,387 downwards.
AGAGAGGGGAAAATGGTAAACAACACCAATGACCTTGAGACCAAAGAGGCAATCGCGCTGGAAAATCAGGTCTGTTTTCCACTCTACAGTGCCGCCAATGCCGTTGTTCGCGCGTATCGTCCGCTGCTAAATGCATTGGATCTGACATATCCACAATATTTGGTGATGATGGTGCTGTGGGAACATAACGGTATCAATGTCAAGGAGCTAGGAGCAAAGCTGTATCTGGATTCCGGGACATTGACGCCACTGTTAAAGCGCCTTGAAACTAAAGGACTGGTTGTCCGTACCCGTGGCCTGGAGGACGAGCGCGTCAGAATGATATCGCTTTCTGATGAAGGCGCGGCTCTGAAAGAGAAAGCCCTTGCTATCCCCGGCGAAATGGCCTGTAAAGTCGGGGGAGATATTGAAGAGCTTGCCCAGCTTAAGTACCTGTGTGAGAAGCTGGTAAAAACACTCAATCGCTAGGCTAGGTGCCGCTCAAAAGGTTTTAGCTATGGTGATCTGCTACTGATACAATTTAGCGAAGACAAACGAAACTCGAATAATTAGTGAAATAAAAAATGGAAGAAATTTACTTTGCCGGAGGGTGCCTTTGGGGCGTGCAGGAATATCTACGGCATCTGCCAGGTGTTATCTCTACTGAAGCTGGCCGCGCCAACGGAACATCCGCCACCACGAAAAGTGAGTATGATGGCTATGCTGAATGTGTCCGTACCCAGTTTAATCCGGAAGTTGTTTCTGTCGAGCAGTTGATGGATTATTACTTTGAGATCATCGACCCCTATAGCACTAATAAACAGGGAGACGATATTGGAGAAAAATACCGGACCGGTGTATACAGCAGAAATAACAACCACCTAACAGAGGCCAGAAAATATATTGACAGCAGAGATGATGCGGCTCAGATAGTCGTGGAGGTGTTACTATTATCCAACTACGTACAAAGTGATGATGAGCATCAGGATCGGTTAACACGTTATCCAGGTGACTACTGCCATATACCAAAGAATATTCTGCATAAATATAAATGCTAGAATCCTCTTTCAGTGAGGGTATTGTCAGAACGGTTGAATATGGTTGGTGAGGTGGTTTGGGATTGTTTGCTTCATCTGGTTTCCAACAGCTTTTGCAATGGGCGGAATTAGTGTGAATATCCTTATCTATACAGACAACGTATCGACTAATCATATTCTTTACTATGCGTTGGGTAGATTACGCGGCAAGAAAAATATTTACTTTGTAAACGCAAATGAAATCTTGGAAGGTGCATTATCTTCCGATATAGATCTGTTCGTGATGCCAGGCGGTGCAAGCCGTTACAAAGCAGCCAAGCTTAATGGTGCTGCAAACCGCTTAATAAAGAAATATGTAGCAGAGGGGGGCCGCTATTTAGGTATTTGCGCCGGGGCCTATATGGCCTGCGAAACGACCTACTGGGCTAAAGGCCAACCCTTTGAGATTGCTACCAAGAACGAACTATGTTTTTTCCCGGGAATTGCTCAAGGCCCTGTAGCAACCTTCGGTCGTGGTGATAATTTCAACAGTACTGAAGCACGTTTGGTTGCTTTAGAATTAAATGGTAAGCAGGTTATATCTTTATACCTTGGTGGTTGTGTTTTTCAGCCTATTGCAGAAACTGGTTACAAAGTATTAGCTACCTTTGCTGAGTTGGCAGAGAAGCCTCCGGCTATTGTGTGTGGCGAATATGGCAAGGGCGCTTGGTTACTTTCTTCCACTCATCCAGAATATGATCAGGAAGCGTTAGAACTCATGAAATTTGATGTCGTAGGAAACGACTATCAGGGTTTTTCTCGCTTACAATCAGATTCATCATTGAATCTAGATTTATTAGACTATTTGTTAGTTAAACTGTTCGAATGAATGACAGTAAAACAGAACTCCGGTTATAACATCTATAGTCGCGACTTTTCGTCTAACTAACCCGCTGTCGCGCTTTAATTTCTCGACTACTGCGAATAAATCTTCGCGATCTTCCAGTCTCACTCCCATCCAAATTAGCCTACTTGCAAAAGATTGTTTGCTATCCCTGTCGCGGATCTTTCTCTGTTCACAATGATCAAAATTTACTTTACCAAAACTGTACCGTACAGTACGATTTGTGCAAATCATTACTTTGGGTTTCCAAAATGAAGAAGAAAGTTATCGCCTTGTCGCTCGTTATCGGTTCATTGCTTGCTGTCGGTTGTACCTTGTATAAACCAAATACGGTTACCACCGACAATGCTTACGTTCATTCTGATGTCACCGCGATTTCTCCAGAGATAGGAGGGCAGGTTAGTCAGCTGTTTGTTGAAGACAATCAATGGGTGAGCAAAGGCGAAGCATTGTTTTCCATTGATGATGAAGACTTTATTGCCAACCAGGATATTGCCAAGTCGGCGGTGGATGTGGCAAAGGCTGCACTGAAAGCCAACCAAACTAAGACCGAAATGCAATTGGTGAAAATTGAGCAGGCGAAGCAAGCCATTCATAGTGCAGGCGCCAATGCCAAGCACCAAGCGGCGGAGTTCAAACGGTTGTCACGCCTTGTACAAAAGCAGTCGGTGAGTAAAAACCAGTATGAAGCACAAAAGACCCGTTCGATTGAAGCGAACAGCAAACTAGAGACGGTCAAACTGGCCTTAGCGGCGGAGCAAAAGCAGTTCGATGCGCTGCTAACGGAAAAGCAGCAACTGACTGCGCAGAGAAAGCAGGCTGAAGCGAACCTGCGTCTGGTTAATATTGCGCTGGAAAGAACCGTGGTGAGAGCGCCATTTGATGGCTTTGTTGCAGACAGGCAAGTGCAAGTGGGTAAGTTTGTTCAGCCGGGGATGGGATTGATTGTGATGGTGCCTGACTATGTTTGGGTAGAAGCCAATTTTAAAGAAACACAGCTGGAAAATGTCTCCCAGGGGCAAGACGTCGAAGTGGTGTTGGATATGTTTCCAGATCAACCGTTGAATGGTCGCGTAACATCCATTACGCCGGCTACAGGGGCACAATTTAGCTTACTCCCACCTCAAAATGCGACGGGTAATTTCGTCAAAGTTGTCCAGCGTGTGCCTGTGCGTATTGAGCTGGATATTCCGGCAGGGTTGAAGCAACGTATCTATCCGGGGCTATCTGCTGAAGTATCGATTGAGACAGCAAGACAAGGTTAACAGCCGATGAAAACTCGTTCTCCTTTACTGATATTGGCACTGTTTGCCATTGCAGCTTTTGGCATTAACTCAATTATGTTCACTGAGTTATCGCAAGAAATGGCGGCGACGACCGGGCTTTCACTGGATGAAACCGAGCTAGTGAAAACCGGCTTTATGATCACCCAACTTCTGGGCTTCATGTCGGCTCCGGTACTGGTTCGTAATTGTGGTGCCTATCTGCCACTGTTGAGCTCATTATTGGTCGGTATTGCGGCAAATATGGTGTTGTACTGGCAACTACCTAATCCATGGCTGTTTACCATCACCTGGCTTTGTGGCGGTTTTTTTATGAGCATGCTACTGGTGACGGTGAACCTATTCTTGCTCGATACGTTTGAGGAGCGTTGGCTACCCGCCATTATTGCCCTTACCTTAGTGTTTTCAACGCTGATCCCGATGGGACTTTATCCCTGGCTGGTGGCAGAGTTATTGGAAGTGTTTGATTGGTCGCTCTTCTGTGCTGTGTCTGCATGGTTGTACTTTTCTGCTTTAGTACTGGTGAGCTTATTTAAACCGCCACCAATCCATATTTCAGCCAGATCAAAATCAGGCGCTTTTATTTACTTAGTGCTGGCAGCAGCAATGAGTTTTGTGGTGTATCTCCTGATGCGCGGCAGTTTCTATAACTGGTTAGATTCGATTTTGTTCTCCCAACTTACGGTTATCGCCGCTACGCTAGTATTGGCCGCAGTGTATCTCATCGTCATCACACGGAAGCGAAATACAGCATCTATGCAGCTACACAGTAAGTTGAAAACCAATGTCTTCATGTACAACGCATTTTTGGCCGGTTTTGCGGTAATGGCAAGTACAGCACTGTTTGGCAACTTCCTGAAAATGGCGATGGCCTACAACAACCTCAATGCGGGTTATGCGCAATTACCCTCATTTTACGCTATGCTCGTCGGTATGCTGGTGAGTGTGCTGGTGTTCTACTTCAGACGTCCGCTTGCTGATGCCGTGGTGCCGTTTGGAGTGTTGATGATTTTGCTATCGGTGAATGAATTCAGCCAGTTGCCAAGCTTTGTCGGGCCAGAATCCTTACCCCTGCCAATGCTGCTACGCGGTTTTGGTGTGGGTATGCTGAACGTATCGGTGACTATAGCGGTACTGATGTATTTTCAGGTCGATGATCGTCTTGAGGGTATTGCTAATTTTTATCTGTTCCGAACCATGGGGGGAGTGATAGGCGGTGCGTTTTTCTCGCGTGTGATTCAAAACCACAGTGCACAAGCTTCAGGTGAAATTGGTCGAAGCTTAGATGGAACAAGCCACACGTTTGCGGCTTATGAACACGCACTGGGTAACGCGATTCTGACCCATGGCCGATTGCCAACTCCATCATTGGGGATGAGCCAGATCAGCGGGGTAGTGAAAGAGCAAGCAACCACGCTAGCATTGAATAACTCGCTCATTATGTTCATTTTCTCCATTTTTGCCCTTGCACCAATTCTATTGATTGGTAAAAAACTGGCTGCAAAACAGGAAGCAAGCTAGCTCTAGCGAAAGGGAAGTGGTGACACTCCTTTTTCGTATTCTGCTTATCGTTGATAGAGCGAAAGAAATGCACAAATGGCCTTGTGTGCATGACTGTCTAATTCTTCGTCGCTGAGAAAGTCAAATCCCATTAACGCCATGTTTTGGTAATCGAGTTTGATCAGTGCAAGAAGCTGCCCACAGGCGAGATCAGGATCGTCAACTTTAAGCTGTTGGCTGACTTCATCGGTTTTTAGAAACTCAATTAAGTACTGATGAATCCGCCTAGGCCCCTTTTGCCAGAACTGGTTTGGCACGGAGTCGTGTTTATTGAAATCGGCCGAAATGATCCGGTAGAGCGATAACATCGGATTAGAACAAATACCCTGCAGATACTTCTTCGCGAAGTCTTCAAGCGTATCTTGCAGAGAGTCGTTTTGCTTTTCTGCGAGTTGGAAAACTGATTCTAAACTGGTTTTAGTATTATGCGCTAAGACCTCAATAAACAGCCCTTCCTTGTTGGAGAAATAGCGATATAAGGTCTGCTTCGAGCCGCCACAAATGGCAACGATTTGGTCCAGCGAGGTATCTTTGTAACCTTGTTCAATAAAGAGTTCAGTGGCTACCTCGATGATTCGGGTTCTTTTCTTCTGGGTAGAAGCACGCATAACAAAACCTAGCTTAAGTAAAACTGTTCAGTACAGTACCATTATTGGTGAATAGGTACAAAAGAAGGCTTCACGAAAACATGACTACTTTGATAATGCCTCTAGAAACCACGCCTGAAACTCATCAAGGAGACAGGAGATAGACTCGGGCTTAAATTCTTTCGAGTTATAGTCAAGGTGGATCATTAGCATGCCTTGATAAATCATCACATTAAATAAAAGACGATAGTCTCTGATTATGTTGGGGCTAATTGTTCCGGTAATTGGGATAGGGGAGAGAGAAAACGCGATCTCATTTTCGAACGTGGTCATTTCTCCGAAGTAATTCCATAAGATGTCTCGTTCACCCTGAGGTTGAAACTGTTCAGGACTATCTGGATATATCAGTTGCTCCAGGATCAAATAACCCATTTCTGGATTTGGTACGACTTGAAGTTCCTTGTTCATTTGCTGGGACAGTGCGGAGAAGCTGCCTGTAAACGAGTGCGCTGTTTCTTGCGTTGTTTCAATACAAGGTAATAGAAATGGATAGTCGACAGCAAAGGTGCCGACGGTTCGGTTGAAGTCCCGGTGGTGGGAGTTTGGCCTGCCCAAGGCAGTTTTGGCGATGCGAATCGGTTTGTCTGTCATCTTATCGCCAGCCCAGCTACGCAGGCTCAGGTTGAGCATCGATAGCAAAATGGCTTCCAGACCGGGAAGGTTTTCTTTTGTGGCAAGTTCTGAAAGTTGGATTGTCTCTTCTGGTGAAAAGTAGATGGACTCGGTTCGGCTGTCGGCCTGAAGGTTTGTTGTTATTTGAAAATCATAAGGTAATGTCGTGGTTTCGGCGTTGTTAACTTCTTCCCAGTAACCGATTTGGTTTAGTAAGTTTTCTTGATCTGCACTGGTGTGATCAAAGGGCTGGGTAGCGGTTTGTTTGTCTGCACCTCTTGGAACTAAACGGTAAACGTCCTCGGCAAAATCAAGGAATGAGTGAGACTTGAGGAGGTATTCGTCAATGCTTTTATTAGTTAATCGCGTATATTCACGAGCAAAGTCCTGCAGCAAAATCAACGTGGAGTAGCCATCAACGATAAGCTGATGCGCGGCTATCCAAAGGTGATCGCCTGTGGGTGTATTGAAGAGCGCAACCTTTAATAGAGGATCCGTTTCGAGGTTGGTATCCTGGACTAATATTGGCATTATTGCCTGAATTTGCTCTTCTACAGGTGTTGAGTTCTCTTCGATGTGATAACGGAAGAAGTCAACATATTCGCCTTCAATAGGAGCTAAGATGACTTGTTTGGTTATCTGTTGGCTTTCATCAAGAACAAAGCGACTACGCAAAACGTCATGATGACTGACAAGTTTTAGAAAGGCTTTCTTAACCAGCAACTCTTCAAAGCCTTGCTCATTAAATAGCATGACGGCACCAAACCAATAGTGCAGATCATAGTCATTCTTGGTGACGAACTGTAGCTGTGAATGGATGAGGGGGAACTCACCGGTTACAATGCCTTGGTCTGCTCGTTGGCTATAATAGGCTAGCTGAGTGCTGAGCTCCACAAGTGTGGTTTCTTTAAGAAGCTCATAGATATCGAGATCAAAACCCTGCCCTCTAAGCTCATTAATAACTTCAATGGCTTTTAGTGAGGTGCCACCGAGAAGAAGAAACTGATCGAGTGCCGATACATCTTTTCTGTTCATTACCTTTTTGATTGCATTGGAGAGGACTTGCAATGCCGAACTATGAGTATCACGGGTTAGAGTGGATCCGTTTTTTTCATTGTCACCGGTAAATGGATTAGCAAGTGCTTTTCGATCCACTTTTCCGTTAGCTGTCAGCGGAACAGATTCAATCTTGATGAAGAACTGCGGGATCATATAGTCGGGGAGCTTGCTTTTAAGCTGGTCGATGATCTGTTGTTTTGTAGGGTTATCCCGGCTGACATAATAGCTGCAGAGGTGCTTTTCGCCGCTGTGATCTGCCTGCGCAAGTACTATTGCCTCGTCAATGGCCTCAATACCCTTGATAGTGGTTTCAACTTCACCTAACTCTATTCTGTAGCCCCGGATTTTTACCTGATGATCAATTCGTCCCAAGAATGCCAAGTTGCCATCCGGTAGCCAGCAGGCAAGATCCCCTGTTCGATAGAGCTTCTCGCCGGGAATATAAGGGTTTGGGATAAACTTTTGCGTGGTTAAGTCAGGGGCATTGAGGTAGCCACGTGCCAGGCTCTTGCCTCCAATACATATTTCTCCGGCTTCGCCTTTGTCGACAGGTTCTGTAGAACCTTCCTGGAATAGATAGATCTGGTTATTGTAGACAGGTTGTCCGATTGGGATGTTTTTAGCGCCTTCTTTAACGAGATGGGCGGTTGCCACAACCGTATTTTCAGTTGGTCCATAGTTGTTGTACAGGCGGTAGTTTCTCTGCTTAAAGTAATTAAGTTTATCGCCGCCGGTGAGAACAACACGTAGAGAGTTATTCTCTTCTTGCATGAACTTTTCGCAAAATTGGGTTGGCAGAAAACTGACCGAAATAGCATGGCGATGGAAGTAATGATTGAGGTTAGTTACATCTAACCTTAGATGGTCAGGAATAATGTGCAGCGTTGCTCCCTGTATCAAACAGGGAAATATTTCACCGACTGACGCGTCAAAACTGAAGCCCGCATACTGGGTGAATTTGTCGCTGGCAGTTACCTTGTAATAATCAGTAAACCACTGGCAGTAGTTAAGCAGTGCGTGGTGCTCAATCATGACACCTTTCGGATTGCCGGTCGTTCCCGAGGTAAAAATGACATAGGCGAGCTGGGTATGATCTGGTTTAACCGGCAGCGGAGCTGTCGTAAAGTTGTGCCAATGTGTCCATGCCTCGCTTAACGGGTTTTGTAGCGTCGAAGCAAAAGGGGAGTCGTAGTCTGTGGTTGTAATATTTAACTCCAAACAGGTTGCTAATGTCTGACATGAATCTTGCCGTGAAGTGATGAATTCGAGCCGTCGACTATTAGCGAACACTAACCGGATGTTCGCTGAACGAATCATATAGTCGATGCGTTCGCCGGGCAGCTCGACGGCAATAGGGACATAAGCGCCCCCGGCTTTCTGAATAGCCAACATTGCTATGACCATTTCGAGTGATCTATCCATGTAGACACCGACACATTCTTCTTTGGCTATTTTTCCTGCCTCAAGAAGAAAGTGGGCCACTTGATTGGAGTATTCATCCAACTGCTGATATGACAGGCTTTGTCCCTGAAAGTAGACGGCTTCCTGTTGAGGATTAATCCGGGCTTGCTGTTCAAATAAATCGACGACTGTTTTTATCATACTAACGCGGCCATGGAGATTCGATTGGAGTGGCTATTCATTTGGCTATTTATATGGTTGTGGTGAGGTTAGGTTGGAGGCTCACCACATCCGGCATCTTATTATATGTGATTCGTTGCATTTAATTGATTGTTCAGTCAATCATTGGCAGCGGTTTGCGATCAGTTAGACAGTCTGGCTGTAACTTGTTGCGGGGCACGCGTATTGCCCCGGCGAAGAGTTCGTTATGACTGGTAATCGCTTGTTACGCTATGACCTTATTGGGTAATAGATTTACCCTCGCGGGCTTTGGCTTTGCATCGTTTGACCAGAGCGTGGGTCATTCCTTTGAAAATGAACAAGTGGGCGGGCATCATGGCAAACCAGTAGAGAAGCCCGGAAAAGCCTGCCGGGTGCCACCAGGCGCGGATATCTATTTCACGGTATTCGCCTTTATCCTCAATGGTAAATTCGAGCCGTCCAAGCCCCGGTGCTTTCATTCCGAACAGCAGGGAGAGAAAGCGATTGGGCACGAGATTGATCACCTTCCACGAATCAACTTTATCGCCGAGCTGCAGTTTTTCCGGATCGCGGCGGTAACGTTTCAGGGCGTCACCACCAATGGCAAAATCCATCCACTCGCGTATTCTCCATAGGTAATTGGCGAAGAAGTAACCTTCCTTGCCGCCGACGAGCTGAACCTGATCCCAAAGCTGTTCGCAGGTCGCATCTGTTTTCAATGTGTAGCCGGCCTGTTTGGGGTAATAGCCATAACCGGTTTGCCAGCGGGCAAGGGCATCGGGATCAAACCCCCAGATTTCGCTGCGCACCACCTCGCTTTCATGGCCGAGGCATTCTTCGACAGCCTCGTCATAAGTGAGTAAGTACTGTGGGATCAGCGACTGAATCGCACTGCCGTTGGCGACAAGGTCGAAACGCAGTCCGCCGATCAGGGCGCGGGCGATATTGGTTGGTACCGAGGTAATAAACTTCAACCAGTAGGCCGCAATGGAGGGGGTCAGCAAAGGGAGGGGCAAAATCCGGACTTTTTTCCCTGCATGGGCACCGAGTTTGCGCATCTGGGCTTCGTAGCTAATGGCTTCAGGGCCGGTGACATCCATGATTTGGTGTCGGCAAGGATTGAAGTGCAGCAATTCAAGCAGGTAATGAAGCAGGTTTCGCAGCGCGATAGGGGAGTTATTAGATTTCACCCACTTGGGGGCAATAATAATAGGGAGGTGGTAGACGAAGTCCCGCATAACTTCGAATGCCGCCGATCCCGGGCCGACAATGATCCCGGCACGAAGTTCGGTAATGGGGATACCGCTGTCGCGAAGGATTTCTCCGGTTTGTTTTCTTGCGTCCAGGTGCTTTGAGTTCCCTTGTTTAGCCTGGAGGGCACCAAGGTAGATAACTCGCTGAACCGAACTTTGTTTAAGAGCCTGACTGAAATTTCTGGCTGCGTGGAGTTCGATGTCGATAAAGTCGTGTCCATGGTTCATGCCATGAACCAGAAAGAATACGGCATCAACACCTTGTAGTAACCTGTCGAGGTCGGAATGAATATTGAGGTCGAGCTCCACCAGTTCGATGTTGGGAATTGCTCCCCATCCTCGCTTTTCTAATAAGTCAAGGTTTCGACCAGTGGCTTTAATCTGGTATCCGCTGTTTGCCAGTTCGGGAACCAGGTGACTTCCTACATACCCTGAGGCTCCGACAACCAGAATTGTTTTTATCATCTATTACATGCTCCCTGCTGTAATGGTCTGTAAATGGTCTGTAAATGGTCGATTTTAACTATGTTGATGAAAGGTCATTGAATATATAGTGACGATAATAAAAATGTAGCGGATAAAGTCCGACCTGTCGCTGGCTGGGTGGTGATTAGGTTTCCTGATACCGCTTTCTGAACATTGTCTTACAATTACCAAAGGGGTCTTAAAATACTTTTTCTGCGCCAGCCGGAAGAAAAGCCTACTTGCCGAATAATAATGGTAGAATAACGGCAAGAGCCTACAGGGAATACAGAGGCGTTGATATGTGTATTTTATCGGCACTCAGTATGTTGATTTTTCAGATGTTGTGATTGACGTGTAGGCGGATTGTTTAAATTGTGGGTGGTTTGTAGCGCATTGCATTTTTATTTCCAAATGAGACTTTTAAAGTACTTTCTCGAATCCGGGCTTTGCTGTAAATTTCACTTTCGGAAAACACCTACAAAAATTTGGGGAATTGGATGTTACGACTAGTGGAGCTCTGCAAAGGCTACCAGGACGGCGGTGAGTATCACTCTGTCTTACAAGGTGCAGAGCTGGAGCTAAAGCAAGGTGAGCAGTTGGCCCTTATGGGCGAAAGCGGCTCGGGGAAAAGTACCTTGCTAAATTTGATTGCAGGCCTGGACACGGTCGACTCTGGTGAAGTCTGGTTGGGTAAAACACCGATTCACGCAATTTCCGAACGTGAAAGAACTGCTTTTCGTCGTAACAACATTGGCCTCGTTTTTCAGCAATTCAATTTACTTCCCACTTTAACTACTGCTGATAATATTCGTTTCTGCCGCCAGCTTAAAGGGCTGGAAGAAAAGCCGGAATTATGGCGCCAGATTATTTCCGCCCTGGATCTTATGCCGCTGCTGGGACGCTACCCTGAAGAAATGTCAGGCGGCCAGCAGCAACGCGCTGCTATTGCTCGTGCCCTGTATATGGAGCCGGATATTTTGCTGGCGGATGAACCGACAGGAAGCCTGGACGAACGCAATGCCGGCGCGGTGATACGGCTCCTGGTTAACCTGACACATCAGTTAGACTGTACCTTGTTGTTAGTGACGCACAGTAAAAAGGTTGCGGAACATATGAACGGTTGTATTCGACTGCAGGGAGGCCAGCTTCATGTCAAGCCCCGTAGCTAAAGCGCTTTGGGGGCATTATAAGCGCCACCCTTTTCAAATCGTGCTGGTATGGCTTGGCCTCACATTGGGCATTGCCCTGTTGGTTGGTGTTATGGGCGTCAATCAGCAGGCCAGAGAAAGTTATCGTCAGGGCGAACAGCTGTTTTCAAATCCTTTCCCGTATCGTATTCGCCACAACCAGCCCGCTATCAAGGTTCCCCAAGGTTTTTATATTCAGCTTCGTCGTGCCGGTTTTAGCCAGTGCGTGCCGATGGATCAGCATACGATTGTGACTGACGAGAGTCGAGATTTCGAGATTGTCGGTATTGATCCCATTGCCATGTATTCGAATTTCAAGGGGCAGGTCACTAGCCAGAGCCAAACCCAGATGATGTCGCTGATGCGTCCGCCATATCCCATTATGCTTGGCGAGCAGCTGGCAAGTTATATGGGAGTGGTTGATGGTCAGTTCCTAACCCTGGAGGACGGCCGACAAATTGGCCCGCTGAAGGTGGTTGACGAGGAGCGAATTCGTGGTCCGAGGATGATTGCGGATATGTCGCTAATACGCGACCTCCATCCGGGTACGGGTCTGACCGCAATCTTGTGCGGTAACATGTCGCCGAAACAGCTGGCTGAGCTTACCGAGCAGTTGCCTCCGGCCCTGAAGCTGGAGCGTCATCAGAGTGCCACTCTCGAGCCGCTGACCGATGCTTTCCATCTGAACCTGTTTGCCATGGGGATGCTGGCATTTGTTGTCGGCCTGTTTATCTTCTATCAGGCGATGTCTCTGTCTTTGTCTCAGCGCCAGCCTCTGGTTGGCTTGCTTCGTCAGGCCGGGGTTTCCGGCTCACAGCTGGCAAAAGCCTTGCTGCTGGAGTTGCTGGTGTGGATCGCCCTTGGCTTGTTCGGTGGTAACTTGCTTGGCCTTCTGCTTGCACAGCAGTTACTGCCTTCGGTGGCAGAAACCCTGAACAGTCTTTATGGTGCCAATATTAGCCTGTCAGTAAGCTGGCATTGGCAGTGGGGGCTGGCATCGCTGGCAATCGCCTTGTTTGGCAGTCTGCTGGCCTGTGGTTGGCCGTTGGTACGTTTGATTAAAACCCAGCCGGCCCGTTTGTCGACTCACATGTCTCTGGTGCGTTTCAGTGGTCGTGAGTTTGCCTGGCAGGCATTGTTCTCGTGCATGTTTATTGGTGCGGCTGCGGCTGTGTACCAGCTACCGCACGGCCAGATGGCAGGCTTTGTCCTGATTGCGTTCATTCTTATTGCTTTTGCGCTCAGTATGCCGTTCTTACTTTGGCAGTTATTCCAGGGGCTAGGCTTGGTTGCACGCTCGGCGCGCTTACGTTGGTTCTTCTCTGATGCCGCAGCAAGCTTGAGCTACCGCGGGGTAGCAGCCATGGCATTCATGCTGGCACTGGCATCAAACATTGGTATGGAAACCATGGTCGGGAGTTTCCGCAGTACGACACAGGTATGGCTGGATCAGCGCCTTGCGGCTGACATCTATGTTCGACCTTCTTTGAATGTTGCTCCGCGTATTGCTAGCTGGCTAGACGAACGCGATGAAGTGAAACAGGTATGGTGGCAATGGCGCAAAGAGATTCTGACTGAAGCGGGTACGCTCCAGGTTGTCAGCATCGGTGGTACTAAGGAAGAGAAACAGGCGCTTTCGATAAAAGTCGCTGTGCCTAACTATTGGCAACGGCTGCACTATCAGCGGGCTGTGCTGGTTAGCGAGTCGATGGCGCTAAAACAGGGTTGGAAGCCCGGAGATAAGATAGAGCTCCCGAGTCCGATGAATCAGAACTGGTTGGTTGCCGGTGTGTATTATGATTACGGTAATCCGTACGGGCAGGTGATTCTGGCGCACAAACGCTGGCAGGAATACTGGCCTTACAAAGGGCAGGTCGGCTTGGCTATTCACCTGAAGCCGGATACTGACAGCATGGCTGTGATGAAAGAAATGGGACAGCGTTTCCATTTATCACCAGAGCGGGTGCGGAACAATGTCGAGCTGATGGAGCAGGCAATGCGGGTCTTTGACCGCACCTTCATTGTGACGGCGACCCTGGGTAAACTGACCTTGTTTATTGCTGTATGTGGCCTGTTTTTTGCCACCGTAGCCGGAGAAGTCTCGCGTCAGCGCCAGTTTGCGCTGTTGCGTTGTATGGGCATGACGGGGCGGGAACTCGCCGCGCTCGGAGGCGGCCAGTTGTTGCTGATCGGCGTTATGACGGCGGTGATTGCCTTGCCACTCGGCTTGGTGCTGGCTCAGTTGTTGATTGATGTGGTGCTGAAATACTCGTTTGGCTGGACTATGCCAGTTCAGTACTTCCCATTTGAATACCTGACATCTCTAGGCTCGGCATTGGCGGTGCTGCTGGTTGCTGGTGCCTGGCCAGTTTGGCGTCTGGTGAAACGGTCTGCCATTTTATCGCTGCGGGAGGCTTTCTGATGAACCAACTAGCAGGTCGCGCACTGGCGATATTCAGCTTTTTGTGTCTTATGTTGTTAGTTGGCTGCGACACTGACGAGCCTCGTTCGAACTCTGCCGATATACTCCGGCAGGGGGGCGAGGGTAATTATCAGCCGGTGGTACCGGGGAAAAAGTGGACCTTTCCGAAAGATCACCTCAGCCATCCGGCTTTTAAGGCCGAGTGGTGGTATCTCACTGCCAATCTTGAAGCTGAAAACGGGGAAACATTTGGCGTACAGTGGACGCTGTTTCGTTTTGCTTCGGGCAACGAGCCGGGTAACGGCTGGAAGAATCCGCAAATGTATATGGCCCATACCGTTGTGACCAGTCGGGATAAAATATGGCATGCAGAACGTTTTGCCCGTGGCGGGATCGGACAGGCCGGAGTCACCGACAACCCTTACCGTGCCTGGCTGGACAACTGGTCGTGGCGTTCTTATAGCGATAGCCCGTTCCCCGGAACACTGGCATTTTCCGACGGCGAGATGGCTGCCAAGCTTGATATTATTAATTTGGGTGAGCTGATTTTTCAGGGAGAAAATGGCTATAGCAGGAAACATCCGACGGAAGATGTTGCTTCTTATTATTTCAGTGCTCCTTTCTTATCCCTTAATGGCACGCTGGAGCTGGATGGGAAAACGTATAAAGTGAAAGGGGACGGTTGGTACGATCGTGAATGGAGTAGCGAAGGACTGTCCCAGAAGCAGAATGGATGGGACTGGTTCTCTGTCCATCTGGATGACGGCAGTGCCTTGATGGTTTCGCAAGTCAGGGAAGAGGGCGGTAAGCCTTATTTCTTTGGTTCTTTGAGCTGGCCTGATGGCAAAACAATCGTGTTGCAGCCGGAAGATATTCGGCTGAAACCAAAATCATACGTAAAACACCAAGGTAGGCAGTTCCCGCTGCAGTGGCGAATTGAAGTACCGACACAACAGATACAATTAGAAGTGGATGTTGTCCGCAAGGAGCAGTGGTTGCCGTTTATCTTCTCATACTGGGAAGGGCCGATAAGGGTCAAAGGCAGTCATTCAGGACAAGGATTTATGGAGTTAACCGGTTATTAAGGCGCTTAGCCTGCCGGTTTGCCGTAAAAAGATAGGACGAGAAAGTGGTAAATAAAATGACAGTGGATGAACAGGCGTTAGCTCAGCGATTAATGAACTATCGTCGCGAGTTTCATCGATACCCTGAATCGGCATGGTGCGAGTTTTTTACTACCAGCCGGATTGCAGGTTTGTTGCAGTCGCAGGGGTATGAGCTTTTCTTCTCTGATGCGATTATTGCCCGTAACACCATTATGGGACGAGATGACGCCAATGTTATCAAGGCTCAGGAGCGAGCAATAAGCTGGGGAGCCGAGCTTGATCATCTGGCACAAATGAACGGCATCACAGGTGTTGGCGCGCTGTTGGACACGGGGCGTCCGGGACCGGTGATCGCTTTGCGGTTTGATATCGATGCTGTCGATGTGATGGAAAGCCAGGATGACTCTCACCGCCCACGTTTCCTCGGATTTGCCTCTCTGTCACCGGGTGTTGCCCATGCCTGCGGGCACGATGCCCATGCTGCGATAGGTTTGGGCATTGCGGAATCATTGGCTGCGAACAAAAATGCCCTTTGCGGCAAGATAAAGTTACTGTTTCAGCCTGCAGAAGAAGGATGCCGAGCCGGTAAAGCCATCGCCGAGAGTGGCTGGCTGGATGATGTTGATTATTTCATTGCCGCCCATATTGGCATGAACGTACCGAGCGGGACACTGGTTTGTGATCCCCAGCATTTTTTGTGTAGCTCAAAGTTTGATCTCCATTTTAAAGGTAAGCCGGCCCATGCCGGTATCGAGCCGAATGCCGGGCGCAATGCTCTGGCTGCCGCGTGTACCGCTGTCACACAAATGTTGGCCATACCCCGCCACCGTGACGGCATGACACGAGTGAATGTCGGTCAGCTTCATGCCGGAGACGGTCGTAATGTCATTCCGGCCAATGCGGTACTGATGGGGGAGACCCGTGGTGAAAACCGCGAATTGAACACTTATATGTATCAGCAGGTAGAACAGATCGCCCAGGCTGCTGCCATGATGCACGGCGTCAAGGTCGATATAAAAGCGCAGGGCGAAGCGATAGGCTTGCATAACGATCAGGAGATGGTTGAATTGTTGGGTCGACTTGGTCCATGCAGCGGTTTTTCCGAAGTTGTGCGTGAGAAAGACTTTGGTGCCAGTGAAGATGCCAGTTATCTGGTCGACCGGGTACAGGGCAATGGCGGTAAGGCCATATATTGCTTGGTTGGCTCTGATTTAACTGCCGGTCACCACAATGGCGATTTTGATATTGATGAAAGCCGAATGCTGCCTGCGGTTAAATTGTTTTTGAACGCTATCGAACACCTGCAAGGTGAAACTATTCATAAGGAAGAAGAGGTCGCATAATTCCTTATTCACTTAGTGTGGCAACGTCAGCTAGTGACGTTGTCACGTCAAGAGGTCCGTAGTCCCATTCTCACAGTATCTTATTCATCCGAATAATACATTGTTATTGTTAAGACACTTTCTCTGATTAGAGCGCATGTTATTCATCTAGTCTATACAGACTGATCATTGATATGCGGGGGGGGGGCCATGGCCGAAGAAAGCGCGGAATCTGCTAGACAGACTGGCGCTGGCCTGTCATCCCTTCACATCAATCACTGGTTATTCCCATTCTGCCTCAGCGAGAAGTTTAAATTTGCTACCCGAGTGGCGATCAGTCTGACACTCGCATTCCTGATCCCCATGGCGCTGGGGTGGCCGCAACCCTCGACAGCGGCAACTACGGTGATGCTGATTGCCTCGACGGGCAGTCGTCGTGAGTCTTTGGCCAAAGGAACATTGAGGGTATTGGGAACAATCGCCGGCGCTATTATCGGCTTGGTACTGGTTGGCTTTTTTGCTCAGGACCGCCTGCTTTATATGCTTGCGGTATCGCTGGTAGTGACAGTCGTTTTCTATATTCGCAGCGCCTATCTGGCAGATCCGACGCTATTTATGCTAACAGGTGTGATGATCCTGATGATGTTTAACGGCGGAGATGCGGAAGGGGCATTTCTGTATGGACTTGACCGTACCTATATGACGGTATTTGGTGTGGTTGTCTACACCCTGGTTGGAGTCTTTGTTTTTCCTCCTCAGGTTGAACAAAACCTCAGGCAATTGGCCGAGGATCTCGGCAAAGTCCAGCATCAGTTATTTTTGCTGATTAGCAGTACTGCAGTTGAACAAGGAGGGGAGCCAGAAACTGAGTCTGACAATGTTGGGGAGCAAGATGCACAGGAACCAGAAAGCCCAGAGAGCAACAACGCGCAAAAGAGTGTCTCTGAGCTGATCCCTGCTCTCTATGCTGCGCAAGAGGCATTGGAGCAACGCTATAACACGCTCAGTTCTGAGTGCAGTGAGATTTCAGCGTATAAAAAAGAGTGGGACTACACGCTGTACTACTATCAGCAAATCACAGAGTTGCTGTTGTTTGCGGCCAAAAGTCAGGATCAGTTATCGTCTCACTCACATTGCTATATTGAAAACTATCAACAGCTTGTGGCTGATATTGACCAATCTTTTCAGAAACTTCCGTCGGCTTGGGATACTGAGACCGGTAATGCTTACGCAGAGAAGGTGTCTGTTGCCTATGATGCCGACAGGCTTGAGACTGCAGACCACATTACCCGTGGCATAACAGTGACGAGCGGTTTTTTGTTTGGCAAGCTTAATGAGACGCTCGCTCGTCTGATGAGCACAATAAATTGTATTGATTCTGTGACGGGCAGAATTAGCTTTCACGAGGAGTTGCCGGCCCGGCAGCCCGCCTTTAACTGGTGGGATGCCGAAAATGCCAAGTCTGCAGTGAAAGTCATGGTGACCTACTGGCTAACAGGTATTATTTGGATCTTGTTTAATCCGCCCGGTGGTTATAATTTCGTTGTCTTCTGTACATTATTTGTCTCTATACTTTCTTTTTTACCCATTCACCCAGTCTTGTTATTAATACTATTTTCCTTAGGGTTTATTTTCTCAGTTCCTTCTTATGTATTTATTTTGCCGCAGTTGACGTTGGGCTCAGAGTTGGCGATTTTTATTTTTACCTATACCTTTGTCGGCTTTTATGTATTCAAGGGACCAATTACTATTTTCTTTCTGATAGGCATGTTCACTTTAGGAATAAGCAATGAAATGACCTATCACTTTGGCATTATTCTGACGATTGTCACCTTATTTTATCTTGTCGTCATGATGGTGATACTCTCTTATTACTTTCCGTTTTCATCACGACCAGAGCATCTGTTTTTAGTGATGCGTGAACGCTTTTTCCGTCATGTCTGCGGGCTGATAGCTTGTCACCAAAACCTCACCCCGTCAATGTGGACCAGAGTAAAGCTGGGTTGGCACCTGGTTACGCTGAAAGTGACAATGAAGAAGCTCAAGATATGGGGAAGTAAGGTAAATACAGCCTATTACGAGCAACTGTCAGCTGAAGAAATCACCAGTTTCTGTCGTCAGTGTGAGCTGCTTTGTCACCATCTCATTACCCTGACAAAGTCAGAACCGAGGCTTAGAAGAAACAAGTTGGTGATGAAGGTTCGTACTGACTATACGGATAAAGCTATTCCTGAGATTGCTCGACAGTTAGCAAGTCAGGATGTCTTCAAACTCATACAAGTAAATGAAGACAGCCAAATTTCAGGTGCCAGTGAGAACTATAAGGCACTTGAAAAACAACTGGATAGTTTTTTTGAATCGTTAGAGTTATCCGATTATTCAAAATCAGACATTGCCGGTTTTTATATTTTCCTAAACTTGAAAAAAAATATATTTGATTCGTTGGTTCAATCTAAAGCTGCAAGTGATGTGATTCACTGGGAGCAATTAACACAGAGTCGATTTTAGGGGGGAGCAGTGTTAAGAGTTTCCAACGCTTTTATAGCAATGTTCTCCGTTACCATAATAACGGCATGCAGTGTTTCGGGGCCAGATTTTGACGGTGTGGATAAGGCGGCCTTGCCCGAAGATTGGATAGGGCAAGATATTAGGGCAGGACATGATAGTAAGGTGAACGAGAACTTGCTAAGTGGTTGGAAAACAGCGCGCTGGTGGATGCAGTTTGATGATCCTGTGCTGGATCGTTTGGTAGAGAAAGCAGCGAATCAGAACCTGGACTTGGAGTCAGCTGGTCTGAGGATTGTTCAGGCCCGTGCGGCACTGGGAGTGGCTGATTCATTTCGATATCCGCAGCGACAGACAGTCTCTGGCAGCCTGGCAAAGATTTATCAGAATGAAAATACCTTTGATAATGCAAGCTTGAGTTTTGATGCAGGCTGGGAGTTGGATGTCTGGGGGAAGTATGCCAGAAGTCTCGAGTCGGCCGAGGCGAGCCTGTATGCCTCTGTGGCTTCTTACCACGATATTTTGGTGAGCATTACAGCTGAAGTCGCCAGGAACTATGTGAATTACCGTACGTTTCAGGAAAGGGTGTTGCTGTCCGAGCGTAATATCGAGATTCAGGAGCGGGTCGTCAAAATCACCGAAGTGCAGTTTGACTCAGGTAACGTGACCGAGCTTGATGTCCAACAAGCCAGAACCCAGCTTTATAACACCAAATCAGCGCTTCCGGGATTAAAAATCGGAATGATGCAGTCACGCAATGCGCTGGCGGTTCTATTGGGTATATTGCCCGCAGAGGCTGAGCAGCTGCTGGCTTCGGCAACCATAGATGCAAAAATCAAAGCATTTGACGAGAAATACAGTGCCAGCCGCTCGCAACAAAAACTGACGGGTTACGATCAGTATTCGCTGATCCCGCGCCCACCTGCTGTCAGGACGGTTGTCGATGCCTCCCTGGTACTTCGCCGACCCGACTTGCAAGTTGCCGAGTTTCAGGCACATGCCAGGAGTGCACAAATCGGTGTTGCCGAAACAGAACTCTATCCCAACTTCTCGTTGTTTGGGGCGATAGGTATCAATAGCACGGTGAAAGCCGGTAACGATTTTAGCTTCAGTGACTCGCTGACGCTGTCACTTGGACCAGCTTTCTCCTGGAATATTTTCCAATATGGCCGGGTAGAAAATAACATTCGCCTTGAGGATGCCCGGTTTCAGGAATCGTTGACCAACTATAACAAGCGAGTATTGCTGGCAGTTCAGGAAGTGAGCAATGCCCTCGAGACTTATCAGTTCAACCAACAGCAGAAATCCCTGGCATTTAGCTCGGTCAATGCCTCCGTCCGGGCATTTAATATTTCGCTGACGCAATATGAAAATGGTCAGATCACGTTTGAACGCCTGCTGAGTTCGATAGAAAAAATGACCCGCAGTGAAGATGCCTACGCCCAGATAAAGGGGAGTGTCGCCAATCAGGTTGTTGCACTCTATAAGTCGCTGGGTGGCGGATGGGAAGCGAACTCGGGGAGAGCGTATTTACAGCCTGAGCTTGCAGAGGAAATGGAAGCGAGGACTGATTGGGGAGATATGCTTGCCAATCCTGTTCTGCCTTCCCTGACACCGGCACCTACCATAAAGGCCGATATCCCATATGCGGATAGGGAGAGTGACGAATCTGCAAATAGTACGAGGGCACCGTGATGGCGACGCCCCATGAATTGGCGATTGGAGATGTGTATTTTTCACCGCTATTGCTGGTGGTTATTTATGCCGTGATTACTGCATGGGTGACAGTTGGCCTGCTGAATAAGACACGCTTGTCACGGTTGATCGTTTTTCCGTCGGTGACGTTCCTGGCAATCACTTTGCTTTATGTAGTGGCTATCGATGCCTTTTACTTAAGGTTCTAGGGGGGGGATATGAAGACGATAAAGAAACTCATCGTTCTTGCTTTGAACATCCTGATCATCGGGGGAGCGTTGTATTTTGGCTATCAGAAGTATGAAGAATACTTTACCAATCCCTGGACCCGAAATGGCCAGGTTCGGGCCAATGTGATTAAAGTGGCTCCAAGGGTATCTGGCCCTGTTGTTTACGTGGCGGTACGTGATAACCAGCGAGTCAGGAAGGGCGACTTACTGTTTCAGATTGATCCCAGTACCTATGAGGTTGCCCTTTCCCAGGCCGAGGCGTCATTGGAGCGGGCGATTGTAAGCTCGCGGGGTAAAAAGATTGAGTATGACCGCTTGCTGGATATCAGAAAGCGGGACCGTGGAGCCGTCTCCCATAAAGATCTTGTTCGTCGTCAGATTGCCTATGAAGAGTCACTGTTGCAAATTAAGGTGTCGGAACAGCAGCTAAATGCCGCCAAGCTGAATATGGCATTTACGCAGGTTTTTGCCTCTGTCGACGGCTATGTTTCTAACCTTGATATCAAGGAAGGAACCCAGGCGGTTGCTAATCAGCCCTTGATTGCTTTAGTCGATATTAACAGCTTCTGGGTCTTTGGTTACTTCCGGGAGAGTCAGTTGGAAAATATCCGTATTGGCAATGACGCCAAAGTCACTTTAATGGCCTATCCGGAGCAGCCGATAGAGGCGGTGGTCGATTCGCTGGGATGGGGGATCGCCCCGAAAGATGGCAGTGTTGGCTACAACCTGTTGCCGAACGTTAATCCCGTTTTTCAATGGATCCGGCTGGCACAACGGATTCCGGTTCGTATTTCACTCAGACAGCTGCCGGAAGGCGTCGATCTGAGGTTTGGGCTTACGGCGTCCATTATGGTTATGAATGAGCAGGAACAGAAGTAGTTGTGCGAGAGGGAATCGCCATTAATAAACAGCGAGGGGGAGTAAATGGGTAAAAGAATAAGCGAGAAGAATAACTTCTATTACCTGACCATATCGTTGGTAGTTTTGCTAGTCAGTTCCTCGCTGGAACAGGCGTTGAGGATTGGTTTTCTTGATGTTGTCCTACAGGGAGTGACGATACTTAACTTCGTTGTCTGCCTGGTAAGCCTGCGCTTTGACAAGAATTGGTACCGGTTTCTCCTAACTATCGCGATCTGCTGGGGCATTGTGTCGGTCACCAAGGCGATTTTCCCAATCCCTCAAATGGATGTAGTAATCCTGACCTTAATGCTGATTTTTTTTGGTGGCACTTTCAAATCAATTGTTCACCAAATATTGTTCACCGGCAGTATCGATTCGAACAAAGTAGTTGGTTCTTTGGCCCTCTTTTTGCTGTTGGGGCTAATGTGGGCAATCCTCTATCTAGTCATCCTAGAGTTCTCTGCTGAAGCGTTCACCGGCATGGTTCAACTGCCCTGGGGAGAGAATTTCTCAAATGCCGCCTATTTCAGTTTTGTCACACTGACAACCCTGGGGTATGGCGATATCAGTCCGATTTCACCGGTTGCACAGGTTATCGTCTACTTAGAGGCGATAGCGGGTGTGTTCTATATGGCCATCGTTGTGGCCAGTCTGGTTGGTGCGAGCCAAAGTAATCAGGAAAAGAACGATGGATAAACAAATTGAAAAGCATCAAAGCAGTATATTTATCAATAACATGGTTGAGTCCGCGATCCGGATTGGCTTGCTATTCGTATTGCTTATCTGGACTTACGATATTATCAAACCGTTCATCATTCCGGTTCTGTGGGGGGCGATCATAGCAGTTGCGTTAATGCCGTTAACGCTTAAGCTCGCGAATGCGCTGAATGGCAAACGCGGCCTCGCGGCGACGCTTCTGGCCTTGCTCGGGGTGGCTTTGCTTGTAATACCTTTGGTGATGGTCTCCGGCTCCGTCTACGATGGAATTGCCGGGCTGACAGAAGCACTTCAGGAGGGCAGTGTAAAAATCCCCGGGCCGACACAGCGTGTTGCCGAGCTGCCGTTAATTGGTCAGCAGCTCTATGATGTCTGGGCGTTGTTTGCATCGAATATGGAAGCTGCAGTTACTCGCTACAGCGAGGAAATCAAAGCCTCGGTGGCAGCGGTTGCTGGATTTTTGGGGAGTAGCTTGGCAACCATTGTCATGTTTATTATTTCTTTGCTTATTGCCGCAGGTTTTATGGCCCATGCCGAATCAATGTCGAAAGCCGTTCAGACTGTTTCTGTCCGGGTGGTCGGCAAACATGGTGAAGAGTGGGCGAAACTAACGGCAGCGACCGTTCGCAGTGTGCTATTGGGAGTGGTCGGCGTGGCCTTCATTCAGTCGCTGCTGGTCGGGTCGGCCTTTTTCGTTTTCGGTGTGCCGGCTGCGCCATTGCTGACTTTCATCGTGTTTGTCTTTGGTATCGCCCAGCTTCCCGCGACATTGGTCGTGCTGCCTGTGATCTTGTATGTGTTTTCGGTTCAGGATACGACGCCGGCCACTATCTTTACGGTATGGGTTCTAATCGCTGGTTTATCAGATAATTTCCTCAAACCATTGCTGATGGGGCGGGGCGTGTCTATTCCAATGCCAGTGATTCTATTCGGTGCTATCGGCGGAATGATATCGGCAGGGATCATCGGCTTATTTTTGGGGGCCGTGATACTGGCGATTTGGTATGAGCTATTCACAACCTGGTTAAAGCTGGATCAGAAAGACGTACCTGATTTGGCGGAAGCAGAACTGGAGCAAAAAGCTCAGCCTGAGAATAAGTAATTTTCTGTTCGCGGCTATCTCGTGCTCATATCTTGAGCTCAGAGACTATGAAGAGTCTAATTATATAATACTTAGACTCTTTTCTTCTATTTATCGGTAACCGTTTAATGGTCTTCAGAACCTTTTGCTTATAGGACAGGAAGCGTAACGCCTTAATTTGAATAATTGCTCTATACTGAATCAGGAGCGGCGTTGAGGATTGACGTCAACCAGAAGTTATTAAAGCAAAAGGATGTGAAAAGCGATGGGGACAATATTCGATAAGGCCAGGAGAGCAATCAATAAGTTAGAAGGGCTAACCAATACCTTTACCCTACCCAAAGTTAAAGATAATGAAGCGAATACCAGTGTACCGCTGACTGAACAGTCTGAAGGGCTGGAAAATAAAACCGTTTTTATCAGTGGTGGCTCGCGAGGGATCGGTTTTGCCATTGCGAAACGTTGTGCCGAGGCGGGAGCAACAGTGATCATCGCAGCAAAAACAACGGAACCCCATCCTAAACTGCCGGGCACCATTTATACCGCGGCGGATGAGATTAATCAGATGGGAAAAGGCAAGGCTATTCCCGTTGTATTAGATATTCGTGATGAGGAGGCGATTAAACAGGCGGTAGAACAAGCGTGTGAGCAAACATCAGGGCTCGATGTTGTTATCAATAATGCCAGTGCCATACATCTGGAAAACACTGAAAATACCCCGAGCAAAAAGTTTGATTTGATGTTTTCGATCAATGTTCGCGGCACCTATCTACTGACACAGGCATGCTTGCCTTACCTGAAAAAATCGAGCAATCCCCATATCCTGACTCTGTCACCGCCTATTAACCTTCAGCCCAAGTGGTTCAAGAACTATGGCGCCTATACCTCATCAAAGTACGCCATGTCGATGATGGCGATGACGTTTTCCGAAGAGTTCAAAGCCTATGATATTGCCTCGAACTCCCTGTGGCCGAAAACAGCCATTGCAACCTCAGCGATACTGAATATGGCGGGCGGAAAACTGCTCGGGGCGCGTTCACGCCAGCCGGAGATAATGGCCGATGCCTGCTATGAAATTATTACCCGGGATGCCAAGCAGTGTACGGGGAACTTCTTTGTTGATGAAGAGGTGCTCAGGCATCAAGGGGTGACCGATTTTACCCATTACGCCTGTCAGCCGGGAGCAAGCCTGCAGCGGGATCTATTTTTAGATTAACTGCTGTCAATTGAGCTGAAATTTCTCGTTAAAACCAGCGCTCGGAGGTCACTTGCAGGTCCAAATAAAGCTATGATATTTAATAAGATCATAGCTTCGTTCATCTGTGGTTCAAACAAAAGCAGGTATATCGAAGTAGATGCGCTGGTGTTAAAGCGAGGACATACGCGAAGTAATGAATCATTTTTTTAGGCAAATCTACCGTTATATTAATCCGATGGTAAACCCGGATCTGGAGCCCGCCGCTTCACGCTGGCAGTCACAGTTACCGACTGTCTGGTTGCTGGGAAAAACAGGGGCAGGGAAGTCATCGCTGGTTCAGGCTATAACCAATAATTCGGCTGTTGAAGTTGGTAATGGTTTTCAGCCCTGCACCCGCGCTTCGGCTATCTATCGCTACCCAGAACCCAATCCGCTGCTGGCTTTTCTCGATACCCGCGGGTTGGCAGAAGCAAGCTATGATCCTGCCGACGATATTGCCGCCTGTCAGCATCAAAGCCATGCATTGCTTATCGTCATGAAGGCTGAAGAGCCTGAACAAAGTGATGTGCTGGCAGCACTGCGAAAGATAAAAAACTCAGGTGAAATTAAACAGTTGTTGGTTGTTCATACCGGAATTATGTCTCTGTCAGACCCTGATGAGCGCGAACGTGCTATTTGTTACAACCAGTCCCAGGTTGAAGCTGTGTGGCAGGAAGAGCTGAAATCGGTAAAGATAGATTTTGCACCTGATGATGAGCAGCCAGTTGGGCTGGATACATTGAGAACCGCGCTGGCTGAGATGTTGCCGATCCTCTATTTATTGGTTAACGAAAAAGCCCATCAAAGCCGTGAAGAAGCCAACTTTAACCGGTTAAAGCGTGAAGTTATGTGGTATGCGGGAATTGCCGGGGCCAGCGATGCACTTCCAGCCGTCGGTTTGGTTTCTGTACCGGCCATTCAGGGCAAAATGCTGCACAGTCTTGCCAGCCAGTACGGCATAGAGTGGGACAAAAAACGCTTTAGCGAGTTTGCCGGCCTGCTGGGTACCAGCTTTGTGGTGCAATACTTGTCTAAGCTCGGGCTTAGACAAGTGGTTAAGTTCATTCCTGTGTATGGACAAACGGTTGGCAGCGCTACCGCGGCAGCATTGAGCGTTGCTTCAACTTATGGCATCGGCCGGGCTGCATGCAAATACCTTTACTCAATCAGCAGGGGGGAGCCAGCCTCCGAAGCGGAAATCAGACAAGCTCTGCAAGAAGCGCTTAATACGGTGAAGGGGTTGCATGAAAAGAACGCGAAATAGTCTTGGTGCGCTGTCGCAGATCTCGAGCGGAACCGTACCGCTGCTCATTGCCTCGGTGTTTGTTCCTATTTTGATATTGGCCGGGGTTGGTGTCGTCAGCCTGATCCAGGATGGTCGCTGGTTGTTATTTGCTGCTCTGGTCGCAATATCATCCGTGGCAGTCATTATTCCTTATGTTTTATTGAGGAATCTCCGTAAAGCGGATGAACAGGCGCTGGAGAGCATACCTGAATACGATGTTGAGCCTTCAGGGCAGTGGAGTAAGTTTGATACCGAAACGTGGCAAGCCCTTAATCAGCGCATTGATGTGTTGCTGGGCTCGAATGCCGAGTGGGAGAATCTTCGCGATCATGCGCTGGTGCTGGTGAACGAAACTGCTCAGCATTACCACCCTGATAAGCTGTCTAAAGAGCTCGCCTTTACTGCGCCGGAATTTCTGTTGATGGTTGAGGAAGTTAGCCATCGTTACCGCCATTTTCTGCTTAACCATGTGCCTTTTGCGGAGAAGATCCGAATCACCACGCTTAAGCAAGGTTACCAGCAGAAAGACAAGCTAGGTGTGGCAAAGCAAGTTTACGATATCTATCGTGTTTTCAGGGCGATGACACCGGCTGGTTTGATTGCCGAGGCAAGAGGTCAGATCCTTGGCCGCATTTTTGACGAAGTCAGTGATGAGGTTCAAGCCAAGTTAAAACGGGTGCTGCTTCAGGAAGTTGCCTCAGTGGCGATTGATTTGTATAGCGGTCGCTTTGCTGCCAAAGACAGTGAGCTGGGCGCAAGTTCGGTTCAGTCTTCTGATCAAGAACAAGTCGCGGCTGACATTGAGCCACTTCGGGTCGCCGTTATCGGACAGGTGAGTGCGGGCAAGTCGTCGTTGATTAATGCTATTGTTGGAAACATGGTGGCTGAAGTCAGTGCACTGCCTTCTACAGACCGTCTGACGATCCATCGCTGTGAGGTTGACGGTGTAGACTGGATTCATTTGGCCGACTTACCGGGGATTGACGGTACGTCGGAAACGGATGCGTTGCTGGTTGAACAGATTACCAATAGTGATTTGGTATTTTGGGTATTGAAAGCCAATCAGTCTGCCAGACAGCTAGATATTGCGTTAAAACAGAAAGTTGATGCGTTCTACAGTGACGAAAAACAGCGAAATAGAAAGAGGCCGACGATACTGGCTTTGCTCAATCAGGTAGATAGACTGAAGCCGGTCAATGATTGGAGCCCGCCGTATGATTTAATCAACCCGAGCTCAGCTAAGGGACAGACGATTAAAGCAGCATTGGCATATAACCAGCAACAATTGACCCCTGACGAGATTATTCCGGTAGCTGTCTGCAACGACAAAGAAAACTATAACATTGAGCAAATTGCAGAGTTGCTGTTGTTTAACTATGAAAACGGGATGAACACCCAGCTCAATAGACGTCGCTTGGAGCATAAAAAAGTCAACTTTGCCGAGCAGGTGAAGCGCCTGTATCGATTGGGGGAGAAGGCTTTTCGGGATAACAGGGGGAATACAGCTTTATAGTTAGCTACTGTCCATGTGAATTAGTACCGCCAATTGGTTTCACCATAGTGGAATTAATTTATCTATTGCTAAATTAGCAATGTCACTGATACAGTTTTGTTATTCAATGAGTTACTTATGTATCCCGGTTCTTTACGATCGTCTAGTTTGTATCGTAGCGGGATGTTTATTCGATTAGCAGGAGATAACATGCTGTATTTTTCAGATTATGAGCTCGATACCTATTTGCTGGAAGATGCTTATCGGGGAGATTTAACGACCCGCAGCCTAGGGATCGGGCAACATAAAGGCAAAATGGTATTTAAGAGAAAACAAGCGGGTCGGGTGGCAGGGATAGCAGTAGCGCACGCTTTGCTGACTAAGCTCGGACTTCAGCCCGTAATACATATTGAAGATGGTGTTGACGTCGATGCTGGTACGGTTTTACTTGAAGTCGAAGGGCAAGCTGAACAGCTGCATACGGGTTGGAAAGCGGCTCAGGTCGTGCTTGAGTGGTGCTGTGGTGTCGCTCAGTATACTGCTGATATGGTTACACAGGTTCAGCAAGTTAACCCGAATGGCATTGTCGCTTGTACTCGAAAAAGTATTCCGGGAACTCGTAAGTTAGCAACAGCAGCGGTATTGGCAGGTGGGGGGCATATTCATCGTGCGGGCCTTAGTGAATCGTTATTGGTGTTTACGAACCATCGGCGCTTATGCCATGAACCCGAAAATTGGCAGCAGCATGTCGACCAGTTACGAAAGCAGGCTCCTGAAAATAAGATTACCGTAGAAGCAGATACACTTGATCAAGTAGCTGAGCTAGTGAAAGCGGCTCCGGATATTATTCAGCTTGATAAGTTCTCTGTGGCTGAGGTGCTCCAATCACAACAACTGTTAGCCAAGTCCTGCCAACAAACAATGCTGTCTGTTGCTGGCGGCATCAATCGTAGTAACGCTGCGGAATATGCGCAAACAGGAGTAACCTTGTTTATTACATCGGCCCCATATTATGCCCCGCCCGAAGATATCAAAGTAATTATCACGCCCGTTTAGAGGACATTTTCGTTGCCTGCGGCAAACTATCCATCTTGATTGCAACCATAGAGTATTTTCTTATAGATTCATCACACCTAGTTACTGGTATATGCCAGTAACTAGGTGTATAACTGGCATATGCTATATATGAAGGTCGCTACGGTTGCTGCAATACTCCTTTTATTACCGTATTCGCTCAAAGAGCTGAGCTTTGTTAGCACAAGTAACGATTTGACTCCTGAGACAGTCCGGGAGCCTTGTTAATATTAGCCTTATTTTTAATGGATACATCATGTCTTCATCTGTAATGACAGAGCCTTCAGAGGGGATACCCCGTGAAGGAATCTCGCCAATGAAAAGAAGCGTGGCCTATTTACCTATAACGTTATTTTCAGTAGTCATGGGACTCAGCGGGTTAGCTATCGCCTGGCAAAAGTGTTTTCCAGGATCATCAGTTGCACACGCGTTTTCACTTTCCATCGGTCTTTTTGCCTCTGTACTCTTCATTATTTTATTAGGTATGTACGGTTGGAAAACCCTTCGCCATACCGATGAAGTTCGAACTGAATTACATCACCCTGTGCGCCTAAATTTCTTCCCGACAATTTCGGTTAATATGTTGCTCCTCTCTGTATTTTGGCAATCAACGTCCATGCTAGCCATAACGTTATGGATTGCTGGTATGTTGTTACAATTAGTATTAACAATTTATGTAATGAGTAGCTGGCTCAATCACAGTCACTTCAGTATTGAACATGTCAATCCTAGCTGGTTTATTCCAATGGTTGGCAATATTGTGGTTCCTATTAATGGGATATTTCTAGGTTATGAAGAGATCAGCTGGTTTTTCTTCAGTGTTGGGCTGCTATTTTGGTTGGTGCTTCTGGTTATTGTTATGTATCGCCTTCTATTTCATGAACAACTACCACTTCGCCTGTTACCAACATATTTTATTTTGTTAGCTCCTCCTTCTGTTGGTTTTATCTCTTATTCTGGGCTGATTGGCGGTTTGGATAACGGAGCCCGGTTACTTTATTACTGTGCACTATTCTGGGCTATGTTGCTGGGCTGCAATGCGATACGCTTCTGGCGTGTGCCATTTGTTCTCTCATCGTGGGCTTTCTCTTTTCCTCTAGCCGCTCTTTCCATCGCAACCATCAAGATGGCTGAGCTCAGTCAACAACCGTGTTTAAGCTGGTTGGCACGTTTGTTGGTGATATTACTGTCAGTTATTGTGAGCTGGTTAGTATTTCGAACGATACAAGCAGCACTGAAGGGAAAGGTTTGCACTCCAGAACTGAAGTAGCCCTCAATTTCTCTTCAAATATAGAATTCAGTTACCACCGGCAGCCGTATTGATGCTAGGAAATTTATTATTCATCCGATTAGCAATCAGTCCGGCTTGTGTATAAAAAGGCGTCATCATGACAGATATAAAGCAGTTATTTGCAAATAATCTCTCTTGGTCGGAGAGCGTTAAGGAAGAAAGGCCAGAGTTTTTTTCTCATCTGGCAAAAACACAATATCCGGAATATCTCTGGATTGGTTGTTCTGATAGTCGAGTTCCAGCAGAGCTTCTGACCGGCTTGGGTTCAGGGGAACTGTTTGTTCATCGCAATGTTGCCAACCAGGTCGTTCACACTGATTTGAACTGCTTGTCAGTGGTTCAATATGCCGTTGATGTACTAAAGGTTAAGCATATTATTATTTGTGGTCATTACGGTTGCAAAGGGGTGACTGCAGCTATTGATAATCCGCCATTGGGGCTGATCAATAACTGGTTATTGCATATTCGTGATTTACGTTTAAAACATCAAAGTGTCCTGGGGGCGTTATCCAGCGAAGAGTTGGAGAATAAAATGTGTGAAATAAATGTTGTCACGCAGGTCAATAACTTGGGTCATTCGACCATTATGCAGCAAGCTTGGGAGCGTGGCCAGGACATCACTATTCATGGTTTGGTATATGGGACAGATAATGGCGTTCTGAAAGATCTCGGTGTCACCGCAATTTGTCGGGAATCTCTTGAGGCCAACTATCAGGCTGCCATGTCAGCACTGTTATCACCATCCTAATAGTGAGTTATGATTGATGGCATTGATAATTGATATCTGTGTCTTTCAAAAATCACTACAGTTCATTTAAAAATGAACTGTAGTGGTATACCCAAGCCACCTCAAGATGCTCGTTTCAGCGAGAATTACTTGGCTACTAGGCTAGGCGCCGATTTGAAGATCTAGTGGCTCTATATCAATAATCGGTAACAACGCATAGAAGCCCCTATCTATTTAAAAGAACAGGAACTCGCCCTTTGGGAGTGAGCCAGCGAACTCATTTCTGTGTCAAATAACGTTGAAAGGGGCTACCATTCCTACCATTATTTTCCTTGATCTGAGCCCGCAGGCCTCACTCTGAATCCTGCATCTTGAGGTGGTTTGGGTATATGGTATCTTAGACTACCCGGAAATATCTCATTGTTGCTTGCAAATTAGCAGCTAATTGGCTCAATTCGATACAGGCTTGGGCTGTTTGATTCGCCCCTTCGGCTACTTCAGTTGACGAGAGGTTAATGTTTTCGATATTGCGACCTAACTCTTCAGCTACCGAATCCTGCTCGCTACATGCACTGGCAATATGCATACTCATTTCGGCAATCTTGGAAACATTACTCTCAATTGAGTTAATTTTGATGCCGGTCTGCTGCCCCTGTTCAACACTAAGGGTGATCATATTGCAGCTCAGGCTGGTGGCCTCTTTAGCTTCGTGGGCGCTTTTTTGTAGTTTATTAATAATAGAAACAATTTCGCCCGTCGAGTCTTGTGTGCGCCCTGCGAGAGTACGGACTTCATCAGCGACGACAGCAAAACCGCGTCCTTGGTCACCAGCTCGTGCGGCTTCAATTGCTGCGTTCAGGGCCAGAAGATTTGTTTGATCTGCGATATCGCGAATAACATCAACCACCATACTAATGTTGGCTGATTCCTGTTCTAGTTGATGTACCAATGTTCCAGCATTCTGAATTTCGTCTGAAACCTTCAAAATAGAATCGACACTTTGCTGTACTTCTTCACTACCTTGCTTAGACTCATTACTGGCTGATGTCGCGGCACCTGAAGCCTCTTCAGTGTTATTGGCGACATCGGCTACTGTCGCTTTCATCTGATCCATTGCCGTTGCGACCATCGTAATTTCGTCTTGTTGCTGTTTCATGCCCTGAGACGACTGCTCAGATATAGCGCTAACTTCTTCGACTGCAGTATTTAACTGCGTTACAGCTGCAATGATATCTTCAACCAGTTGACGTAGTTTATCCTGCATTTTAGTGCTAGAGTCCGCGAGCATACCAAGCTCATCATTCCCGATGACTTCACGATTAAGTTTATGCGTCAAGTTTCCAGATGCGATTTCAGCGGATAAAGTCATGACTTGATTGAGTGGAACGCAAATCTGACGCGTCAGGAATAGATTGATCAATACCATGAAGATAACAAGGCCGATAATACAACCTATCGTCAATACTTCCATACTATCAGTACTTGAAATCATTTCTTTACTGCTCAAATCGACAAAGCCAACATTCATTTGTCTCAAGGTATCGATCTGAGATTGCAAATGCTCATATTCTTCTAACGAGCCAACAAGAATCGGTTGTGCATCATCAATACGGTTATCAGAGACAGCATCATTAAAACTAACCAAGACTGTTTGATAGTTTCCCCATGCTTTTTTTACTTTATTAAATTGCACTCTATCTTCTTCGGCGGTTATTGTTTTCTGATACTCTGAGAAGGCCTGCTCTATTTTTGCATTCCTCTCAATTGTTGTTTGTATACTCTCCTTCCTTTTCTGTACTGAGCTGTAAGTTAGTAGAGCGTACTGGGTGCGTCGCACAGTATTAACGTCATACTGGATGTCGCTGCTTAATATGACACCTGGAAGGGCTATTTCATCAAATGTTGTAATTCCATCCTGAACAATTCTCAATTCGCTTAGAAGGTAAGCACCAAAGGCAACAATCACAAATGAAATAACCGAAAATATTGCAGCGAACTTTTTCCCTATAGATAAATTTTTATACATATTAAACCTTAAACCCGATGTTATATGTGGTGAGCCACAACGCTCACAATGGAGAGATTTCACTTTAAATGATTAAATGAAAATCGGTGCGATAATAGCACTGCAAAAAATGATGTTATACCGTATATGAAAACTTTACTGTTTAAACTGTAATGGTGACTTTACAGTGAATGAGTAAACTAAAGGGGGAAGGACCTCTATTATAAACATATTTCAAGTTCTTGAATAAACATTACAGAGTTTATTGTGCTTTATTTGGCCTGCTGTTATACAAGGCGAACCTAACGGAGGTTGTTGCTATTATGGTGTATGTTATTGATATTACAAGGTTGTTTTTTGGGTTTTAGACGATTTTAATATAATGGAATGCTGTGTGAATTGGTTTTGACCTATTTAGCTTGTTTGGTGTAAATGAAATGCTCATTATTTGCTGAAATTAATGATTCGAGGTTTTGATTGTTTAAATGCTCTAAATTAGAGGAAGTATAAGGTAAGGTGAAATAATGAATGGTTGCAGGCATATTGTTGCGTATTGGCTGTGATCAATTTAGGTCATAATAGAACAAAGATATTTGGTCGCTATTTTCGGAGCTAAGAACGAATGCCGAATTGTTGATTTAATCACGATCGTTTTATTAATGCTTGCGGCTGCTGTGTGTCAGCCTAAGTCAGTATTTATAGCAATCTGTATTCTGCCATCGACGACTCTGATCGGATAGGCTTCAATATCTTCAAAAGCCGGGGCACATAATACTTCCCCGGTTTTCAGGCAAAAGCGGGCACCGTGGCGGGGGCAGGTTATTTCACTGCCGTTGATTTCTCCTTCACTAAGATCGCCGCCGTCATGGCTACAGGCATTTTCTACTGCGTAGTAATGATTATCGATATTGACCAGGAGAAGCTCGATGCCTTCTAGCTCGACCAGTGTATGTTGCCCCTCTGCTAGCTCTTTTGCTGACATTACGTCTGTCCAGTTAGTCATTGTTTAAAGCATTCCCAGTTGTAGTTTGGCTGCCTCTGACATCATCTCCTGGCTCCAGGGGGGATCAAAGACAAGTTTTACGTCGACAAGGTCTATTCCGGGGAGGGCAACTACCTTTTGCTGGATATCGTCGGCGAGGACTTGCCCCATCCCACAGCCTGCAGCGGTTAGCGTCATGGTGATGCGGATCATCTGTCGGCCATTAAGCAATGTGTCGCAACTTAAGTGATAAATGAGCCCTAAATCGACAATATTAATCGGTATTTCCGGGTCATAGCAGGTTCTTAGCTGAGCCATAATCTGATCGAAAATCTCATCGGTATTATTGTCACTGGTTATTGTCGACGGCTTAGGCTGAGATTGTGTTTTGCCGAGGGCATCTGCATCTTTTCCTGCAATGCGCAGCAATCGTCCGAGGTCATTAACGGTAAAGGTATTGCCCAATGCCTGGGTGATTTGCACTTCACTGCCTTTTGCCAAGGTTACCGGTATACCTGAAGGTATCGCGATGGCAGGGCAATCACGTAATACTGTTACCTTTTCAATGTTCGGATGCATGACGATAGCTTCCCTTGTTTTGTTCTTAATGACATTTAGTAATGCCGTTATTCTGTTGATACAACACCTTTGGTTTGTTCATCGGGTGCCAGTCCGGCTTTCAGGGCATGCCAGGCGAGGGTGGCGCATTTTATACGGCCGGGAAACTCTCTGACACCTCTCAAAACTGTCAGTTTCCCGAGATTTTCCTCCTGTGAAGCAGGTAACTCAGGTTCAGTCAGATAGCGATGAAAACTTGAAAATAAGTGCTCTGCCTGATTCACCGTTTTGCCTTTGAGTTGTTCGGTCATCAAAGATGCTGATGCGATGGAAATAGCGCATCCTGTTCCTTCAAAGCTTGCATCGAGTACTTTGTCATCTTTGATTCTGAGATAAAGTATAAGTCGATCCCCGCATAGCGGGTTGTATCCCTCCTGACAATGCGTAGGGTTGCTGAGCTTCTGAAAGTTACGCGGATGACGACCATGATCGATGATTAGCTCTTGGTATAGTTCGCGTAGTTCTTCGTTCATATGCCCCCCATCAGCTGTTAGCTAAAAATGGCCAATACTTGTTTCATTGCCAGAACCAGCCGGTCAATATCGTCTTTGGTGTTATAGCAAGCCAACGAGACCCGAGCTGTCGCCGGGATCCGGAATCGCTCCATGAGCGGCATCGCGCAGTGATGGCCGGCACGAATGGCAACGCCTTCCCGATCGAGAATCGAGCTGATGTCGTGAGGGTGGGCGGCGTCGAGAACAAAAGAAATGATACTGGCCTTGTGCTTACCCGTACCGATAATGCGTAGTCCTTTAATGGTTAGTAGCTCCTGAGTGGCATATTCGAGCAACGGTTGTTCATGCCGGGCAATGTTATCTAACCCAAGAGAGTCAATATAGTCGAGTGCTGCGCCTAGCCCAATTGCGCCGACAATATTCGGGGTACCGGCTTCAAACTTGTAGGGCAGACTATTGTACTGGGTATTCTCGAAGCTGACCTGGCTGATCATATCGCCACCGCCTTGATAGGGCGGCATTGCATCAAGAATTTCTTGTTTGCCGTACAAAACGCCTATACCTGTCGGTCCATAGGTTTTATGGCCGGAAAAGGCGTAGAAGTCACAATCTAACGCCTGAACGTCGACTTTAAGGTGAGGTACGGCCTGAGCACCGTCAAGCAATACCGGGATGTCCTGGGCATGGGCCATGGCGATCATTTCCTTGACTGGCAGAATGGTTCCGAGCGCATTCGACAGGTGGGTAATCGCGACTAGCCGGGTTCGGCTGGTCAGCCGTTGTTTATAATCATCAAGGTTTATCTCGCCAGAATCCGAAATGGGAATAATCGTCAGTTTGGCACCCGTTTG
This sequence comes from Photobacterium kasasachensis, assembly GCF_050336885.1. Lineage (NCBI taxonomy): Bacteria > Pseudomonadati > Pseudomonadota > Gammaproteobacteria > Vibrionales > Vibrionaceae > Photobacterium > Photobacterium kasasachensis. Next base: position 165,825 of record NZ_JAKJSH010000014.1, on the reverse strand, counting down.
CTGGCAGGCTATTTGCCAGGGGACAATATTCGAATGGTGCTCCATGGCACTTATTAATATTTCACTGTCGTGAGTTAATCTCGGGCGGGCATAACATTGCGCCACCAGGTTGATGGCCTCAGTGGTACCACGAACAAAAATGATCTCCTCGCGATGGGCGGCATGTATAAAGCTCTGAGCTTTGTTCCGGCTTGCTTCGTAACGTTCGGTGGCTCGTTCGCTTAAGGCGTATACGCCGCGGTGGACATTGGCATTATCCTGACGGTAATACTGCTCGACTGTTTCGATCACCACATTAGGCTTTTGCGAGGTTGCAGCATTATCGAGATAGACCAGTGGCTTACCATAAACCTGCTGTTTGAGTAATGGAAAGTCATTTCGAACCGCATGCCAGTCAACGTCGTTTATTGAGGGTGAGGCTGAAACCGTGGTTGCCGAAGTGAGCTGATCGCGAGTTGGCAATGAGCGGCTGATGGTCATGGTCGTTGCTCCTGTGCCTTCTGCGTTTGACGTATTAAGCGGTTTAGCTGAGCCCGAAGTGGGGGCTCAATGAATTCCCGTACAGAGAGGGGGGCGACTGTTTGGAGAATGTCGCTTATAAAAGCCGTGATAAGAAGTGACTGAGCATCTTCTTTCGAGATCCCACGTGACTGCAGGTAAAACAGCGCGGCAGGATCGAGTTGACCGACAGTAGCCCCGTGGCTGCATTTGACATCATCGGCATAGATCTGCAGCTCAGGTTTGGTATCTACTTCGGCTTTCGCCGAAAGCAGCAGGTTCTTGTTGATGAGCTGAGCATCACTATATTGCGCCTCGGGGTGGACGACGACCATACCGTTAAACACAGCCCGGGCCTTATCCTGGATCACGCCTTTATACAGTTCATTGCTGTGACAATTTGCTACGAGATGATCGATTTGGGTATGAAAATCGACATGTTGTTTGTTAGCTATGCAGTAAGCGCCATGGAGGTGGCATCCGGCACCTTCTTTAGCCAATTTTATACAGATGTCATTTCTTGCCAAACAGGCACCGAGAGAAATGTTGTGGCTATAAAATTGGCTGCTTTGCTGTTGCTCGACATGCATTCCGGCTACGTGGCAGGTTTTGTCGGACTCACACTGCAATTTATAGTGATGAAGGGTAGCATCGCGGCCAAGGACAACCTCAGTGAGTGCATTTGTCAAATGCAGCTCGCTGTTTTGATGTTGATAATGAAGGCGACCATTACTGTTTCCCAGATAGTGTTCTATAACCGTTACCTCTGTATTGTCTTCGGCCAGCAATAACAGGCGAGGAGAATACATTACAGGCCTGTCAGCATCTGTAGTGTAAAACAGGCAGTGGATAGGCATCTGGACTTTGCAACCTTGCATTACTTGCAATAAAACACCGTCAGCCATAAACATGGTATTCAGGGCTGCAAAAGGATGATTATTATGTTCGGTAACAGTGCCAAGCGCTGAAGAGAGAAGGTGAGTGTGACGATTCAACCCCTGGGCAATATTGCATAAAAGGAGTCCGTTAGGTAAGTCGTTGAGGCTTGAAAGCGCCGGCGCGAATATGCCGTCAATAAACACCAGTCGGAGGCTGTCTGCGCAGAGAGGGATATCATCAGGGCGAACGTTGTAACTAGCCCCTGCGCCTGCGTTTTGTCCAGAAGGGGCAAATTCAACTTGCTCAATTTGGGTGAGCCGAGTGTACTTCCAGCTTTCTTCTCGTGAGCCAGGCAGGCCCTGAGCCGTAAAACTCTCTAACGCATTATCTTGCAGCTGCTGTAACCAGCTCAAATGTTGTGCGTTGTTGGGCTGTTCGCTGTTTCTGTGCTGGGAATAAGCATGACAGAAACGTTCGCTGGCGTTCATTTCAGCCTCCGTTGAGGTTGGGGGAGTTAATAAATGAGCTAGGCTACCCATTCCCCGTACCCTTTCTCTTCCAGTTCGAGTGCTAACTCTGGCCCTGCCGAACGGACGATCTTGCCGTTCATCAAGATATGTACAAAATCCGGCTTTATAAAGTTCAGTAACCGCTGGTAATGGGTGACTAAGATAATTGCCCGTTCACTGTTACGAAAGGCATTAACGCCTGCGGCGATAGTTTTCAGGGCATCAATATCAAGCCCTGAATCCGTCTCATCAAGAATTGCCAGTCGTGGCTCTAGTACTAGCAGTTGCAATATTTCATTGTGCTTCTTTTCACCTCCGGAAAAGCCTTCATTAACAGCGCGGTAGAGCAGGCTCTCTTCCATGCCGACTTGAGCAACCTTGGCTTTAACCTGTTGTAGAAAATCGACGGCATCCAGCTCGTCAAGCTGGTGGTATTTGCGCTGGCTGTTCAATGCGGTTTTGAGAAACTGGATATTGCTTACCCCCGGGATCTCTGTCGGGTATTGAAAGGCGACAAATACACCTTCGCAGGCTCGCTGGTCAGCGGTCATGGTTAATAGGTCATGGCCGTCATATTGGATTGCGCCTGCCGTGACGTTGTAACTTTCATGTCCGGCCAGTGTATTGGCCAGCGTGCTTTTGCCCGAGCCGTTCGGCCCCATGATGGCATGCACTTCTCCCGGTTTGACCGTCATCTGCAAACCTTTGAGAATCGCTTTTCCGTCAACGCTGACGTGTAGATCTTCAATGTTTAGCATGCTGCTGTTTCTCCGCGAGCTGTTCACCTTAACCGACACAACCTTCCAGGCTGACTTCCATCAGAGCCTGGGCTTCTACCGCAAATTCCATAGGAAGCTTGCGAAATACATCTTTGCAAAATCCGTTGATAATCATAGATACCGCCGCTTCCGGGGCAATGCCGCGTTGCAGGCAATAAAAGAGTTGTTCATCACTTATTTTTGATGTTGTGGCCTCGTGCTCAATGTTTGCAGACGGGTGCTTGACCTCAATATAGGGGAAAGTATGGGCACTGCATTTATTCCCCAGCAGCAGCGAGTCACATTGGCTGTAATTGCGGGCATTGGTGGTTTTTGGACTGACATGCACCAGACCACGGTAGGCATTGGAGCCGTGACCGGCAGAGATCCCTTTGGATATAATGGTGCTGGAAGTGTTGTTGCCGATGTGGGTCATTTTGGTGCCTGTATCGGCCTGCTGATAATTATTGGTCAGTGCCACTGAGTAGAATTCTCCGCTGGAATGATCGCCCTGCAAGATTACGCTTGGGTATTTCCAGGTAATGGCAGAACCAGTTTCGACCTGAGTCCAGGAGATCTTGGCATGTTGACCGCGACATAACCCGCGCTTGGTCACGAAGTTATAGATCCCGCCTTTTCCTTCTTTATCTCCCGGATACCAATTTTGCACGGTAGAGTACTTTATCTCGGCGCGGTCGAGGGCTATCAGCTCTACCACTGCAGCATGGAGTTGGTGTTCGTCGCGCATTGGTGCCGTACAACCTTCGAGATAGCTGACGTAGCTATCGTCCTCTGCGATGATCAGGGTGCGTTCGAACTGGCCTGTATTGGCGGCATTGATCCGAAAATAGGTCGATAGCTCCATTGGGCAGCGAACACCTTTCGGGATGTAGCAGAAAGAGCCATCGCTGAAGACTGCTGCATTTAAGGCGGCATAGAAGTTGTCGGTGTAGGGGACGACAGTTCCCAGATACTTCTGTATTAGATCAGGATGATTGCGAACGGCTTCGGAAAAGGAACAGAAAATAATACCGACATCGGCGAGTTTTTGCTTGAAGGTGGTTGCAACAGAGATACTGTCGAATACGGCATCAACTGCGCCTTTGACGCCTGCCAGCTGGGCTTGTTCGTGAAGTGGGATGCCGAGCTTTTCATAGGTCTGTAGTAGTTTGGGATCGACCTCTTCAAGGCTTTGTGGCCCGTCGGCTGATGATTTTGGTGCGGCATAGTAGATCATCGAGTCGTAATCGATTGGAGGGTAATACAACTTAGACCAGGTCGGGACTCTCAGTGTCAGCCAGTGACGGTAGGCTTTCAGCCGCCATTCAAGCATAAAAACCGGTTCGTTTTTCTTGGCCGATATACAACGTATCACCTCTTCGCTGAGTCCGGGTTCGAGGCGATCTTCGTCCAGCTCGGTAACAAATCCGTGCGGATAGTCGTCATTAACAAAATGGTCTAAACCTTGTGTTCGAGTTGTCATTACGACCCCTCCATTAAACACCATGTACGTCCATCGACTTGTTATTTTGTTAGTGTCAGTGGTTCCGGTTTGATCTCATGTGAGAGCATGTCCTGCAGCGTGACCTGGGCCAGACTGTTGTAGATCACTTTGTTGATACCCAACCAGTGGCCTCGGATCTCACAGTACTTTTCTATCTGGCACAAATCCTTTTTTATTGAGCACTCTGTTACGGCGATGGTTCCTTCTAGGGCATCAACAATTTGGGCCAAGGTGATCTGCTGGGCCGGATAGGCGAGCCGATAACCGCCATTTTTGCCGCGAGTTGAAAGAACAAGGCCACTACTGTGCAGTATTTTTAGTAATTTGCTTACCGTTGTCGGCGGTAGGTAGATAGCACGGGCCAGTGACGCGGTACTGAAGATTTGTTCAGGATGGCGGGCCATAAAGGTTAACAGTACAGAGCCATAGTCTGTCATTTTGCTAACTCGCAACATAGGCAAAACCTCTCTATATAGGACTATTATAGTCCTACTTCATGAGACAGGCCGCTACTGTCCAGATTGATTACATCTAACAAGGCACTGCTTATACCAGTGCACTACTTATACCAATGCAGTCGGTTTAAGTGGGTAGGACTGAATAGAATTAACTACTCATTTTTGCTTGGAGCTAGTGAAGCCGCCGTAAAGATCAAGACGGCGATGACGCAGGTTGGTTACAGATCCTTCCGTATTGAGGTATTTGAGTTTATCGAGCTCTACATCGGCAAAAATTATCATTTCTGTGTTTGGGCTTGCTTCAGTGATTGTTGCATCGTGGGGAAAGTAAATATCGGATGGAGAAAATACCGCTGATTGGGCATATTGGATGTCAACATTATTGACCCGTGGTAAGTTGCCGATGCTGCCTCCGATGGCAACGTAGCATTCATTTTCGATTGCTCTTGCCTGTGCACATAACCTGACTCGCAAATAGCCATTTTTGGTGTCAGTCCAGAAAGGTACAAACATAATTTGTACGCCTTGCTCGGCTAACATACGGCCGAGCTCGGGAAACTCCGCATCGTAGCAAATCAGAATCCCAACGCGCCCGGCATCCGTCTCGAATACCTTCACCTTATCACCACCATCAATCACCCAGTCCCGTTGCTCGTGGGGAGTAATATGGATTTTATACTGTTCGTCTATGCTGCCATCGCGGTGTAGCAGGTAAGAAACATTATAAAGGCAGTCATCTTTCAGCTCAGGCATGCTTCCCGAGATAATATTGATATTGTACGTGACTGCCAGCTGAGAAAATCGTTGTTTTATCTCTTCCGTAAATTCACTCAAAAAACGGATGGCTTCTACTGAGCTATGTTCAGGCTTTAACCCCATCAGAGGGGCATTGAAAAATTCCGGGAAGAGAGCGAAGTCGGCTTGGTAACCTGAAAGCGATGAGACGAAGAATTCAGCCTGATCTATCAAGTCGTCTACCGAAACCATCATCCGCATTTGCCACTGAACAATGCCTAGACGCACCAAGGTTTTCTCGGTATCGAGGATTGACGGAGCAACCTCATCATAAAAAACATTATCCCATTCAAGCAGGGTGGCATAACCGCAAGATTTGGTGTCTTCGGGCAGGTAGTGCTTCATCAGTCGCTTAACATCAAAATCATTGGCGAGCTGGAAAGACAGGATAGGGTCATGAAGTTCCTTTCGTTTGACTTTTTCAATGTACTCAAGGACAGATAGCTGGTCGGCAACTTGCTGGTAGTGAGGGATTCGGCCCCCGGCTAATATCGCTTTAAGGTTAGTGTTTCGGCAAAGCTCCTTGCGAGCATCGTAAAGGCGACGTCCGAGGCGAAGCCCTCGGTAATCAGGGTGAACAAACACATCCAGTCCGTATAACGCATCACCGGTGTCTTGGTGCTGAATGACATTTTGCTCGTTGATAATATCGGTGTAGGTATGGTTGAGTGAAAAGCGGTTATAATCCACCTTGATAGTCAGAGCCGCTCCGATGATCTTTCCGCTATCTTCAATGCAGATCTGACCGTCTGGAAATTGATGAATTAAATCCATAATTGTCATTCGTGGCCATGCCCCCCCGACATCGTCAAACACCAAGTTCATCAAGGCAGCCAGCTCGTCATAATCACTAGAGGCTATAGTACGAAGGTTTAGCAAGGGAGTATTGGTATCCATTTCAACTATCTCAGCGCTCAGAATATATACAGTATGAATTAAAGAATTCGTTTAATTGTTCTGATTATTGCTAATTGGACTTAAAAACTCAGTATCACTTTACGTGTTGCATGTTGGACTCCAATTAACGATAGGGAGTCGGGTCTATGTTTTCCTTCCCCGGACTTAACCCTCGTTCTATGACTAACTGTTTTCTTTCTGTGAGATTGATCATTTCTACATCTAGGTAGCGACCATATTTCATTGAATAGAAACATTTTACGATGGGCTGGAGGAAGGATTCCTCATTAGATTCCCACACTAAGCCAACACGCTTATCTGATAACTCGACCAGTGACCCAACCGGGTAGACGCCGACATTGCGAATAAACTCATTCAATAGCTCACTATCTAAATGATGCGGTGTCATTGATTTGAGAATGTTAAAAGCTGCGGTCGGGCTCATAGACTCTTTGTAGCAGCGAGTCGCTGTTAAGGCATCGTAAATATCGACAATGGCACTCATTCTGCCTACCAGTGAGATTTCGTCACCATATAAACCGCGGGGGTAGCCGCTTCCGTCAAGCTTTTCATGGTGAAGAAGGCTGACTTGTCGGCTCATATCGGACAGGCCCGGAATGCAATCTAATAGAGGTTCAGACAGTACCTGATGAAGCTTCATGTGCTCAAATTCTTCCGGGGTCAATCGGGCTGGCTTGTTAAGTACCTCAAGTTTGACCTGGGTTTTGCCAATGTCATGCAGTAGGCCACCAATGGCCAGTTGCTTGAGTACCTGCTGATTTAAGCCAAGGTGGCGACCAAAGCTCACCATCAGGAAAGCAACGTTGAGGGAGTGTTCTAGCAGGTAGCTATCTTTGTTACGTAATGCCGCGACACAATGAATGGCATCGGGGTTACAGCGAATGGAGTCGACAATACTTTCAGATAGATCGGCAATTGGAGCAATATCGATATTTTTGCCTTCATACAAATTATCGATAGCCTTGCTCAGCAAATCTTTCGATTTGACTAATATCGACTCTGCTCTTTTTCGCTCGGTATCCATCGAGGTGGTTTTGGGAGGTTTCGGATTGCGTTGATGGCGCTCGGGTACAAAGTAGCTTAAGTCCGATTGCTCGAAGTCCACCCACACGGTTTGTATACCATTGGCCTTAATCTGGTTAATCAAGTCGATAGAGTGAATTCTACCCGGCTTGTTGACTCGTAATCGGCCTTTGGCGTTTTCCAGTGCAACGACAAATAATCCTTCGCAGAGATCTTCAACTGCAACTGCCTGAACCATATTCGATTAATCACCATCCTTGCATAGTCCATTGAGCATGTTAGACCAAAAGTCAGATACAGTCGTATTGATATCAGAGCAATTATTCGAAATTGAGACCTAACGTCAGAAAGGGTATGCCTCCAGTTTCATTAAAAAGCGCTTAAAAGGAAGTATTAGAGCCTAATCTATAGTGATTCAATTAACTGACAAAGAAAAGGGAGGTGCAAAGTGCACCTCCTTTTGGTCTTATTGCTTATAATGAAGCGTTAATATGTTCACAACGATCGTAATGAATGATCAACAGCTCACACTATCTAAGCTTCTTAGTAAGACAAGCTGGTTTTCTTCTCGAGCAACTGTCGTTGTGGGTTGATCTCGACGTAATCGATGATATCGCTATATTGCTTTCGATTAGCGGTGAGATTATCAACATCACTCTTGTCGAGTGAGACGATCAAAACACGCCGCTCAGGCATTGTGTCTGTGATTGTTCCACCCAACTTGGTTACCAAAGACTTCGCTTGTGCTTTCATGTCGGGTTTATATTTCAGGTAATAGCTTGCCTGGCTGTTTTCCTGGCTGAGCTCGGCTTGTTCTTTTGCGCCGGGAGCAGGCATACCTTTGTTATAGGCCTGAACCGAAAAGCTAGAAAAAAGCGCAGCACTCAATACCAATCCACAAATGGGCTTTATACCTGAATAAAACGTCGAAGCATGTTTATTTTGCATATGCCAACCTTATTTAAAGTTGATACGCCAGCTATTGAGTGTTCCTGTATCGCGGCGGGCGTTATCATAGACTTTTAGCTGCCAAGTCCCCTGAGATTCGATACCAGTATAGTCAACTGTATAAGAGTTCAGGATGTTGTTGCTTGAGCCTCCGCTGTGGTTATGCAGGACAACATACTCACCTGTTGGGGCAATCAATTTGACATTTAGATCACCGATGTAGGTGTGAGTTATGTTGAGATCAACGCTCAGCACACCAGCATCGCCTGCACGGGTTACGTTGATTTCGCTGGTAATACCGGAGAGTGAGTTATCAGGAATGGCTGTAGCCTGAGTATTTTCAAAGCTGGTGCCATTTCCATTGCCTTCTGGGCCGTTACACCCGGCGTCGAGGTATTCCTTGGCGGATACAGCATCAATCAAGCCAAAACCAGTTCGGTTATCACGACCTGCGACATCAATATCTTCAGCGGTAGCTGTCATCGCACTACGAACCTGACTGGCTGTACATTGAGGGTGGTAGCTCCATACTAAGGCTGCAACCCCTGCAACATGCGGTGTTGCCATGGACGTCCCGTTATAGTACTCGTAGTCTTCGTTAATAGAGCTATTAACCGTTATTGTCTGGCCTACGGCATTTTCTAGCTCTTGTCCAAGGGCACGATCAACAGAGACCGACACAAGATCATAGCTACTGTTAGTATCGACAAGGAATGGGTTCTGTAGACCGGCCAGTTCGGCATTACTGTATACGATAGCAGCTGAAGCTCCTGCGTTATAACAGGCTTTAACAGCATCAACTTCAGGGTAGGTACCAGATAGCTGGTTACCGATACGCTCAGTCAGACAGACTTTTCCGCTCATGTTGCCACAGTTATAAGCGCCAGATGAAACATCACAGCGGGCAAGTTCGGCAGTCACAGAGCCGGGAACCGGACTTGGCTGATAGCTACCGTTGATATTCACTAAACGGTTATGAGGGACAACACCGCGGTCGAAGTAGCTTTGTCCGGCCAGGTTAATATCGGCAAGGCGGCCTTCACCCAGAGTGACGGTAGACAGAATTGCCTCGCCGGGCGCTGCAATCTCAACCTGATTGGTTGCCTGTGAGAAATCCGCGTGGTGTTTTTGGTTATCCACGGCAGCAACAGACATGACCGAATCGTATGACGCCGGGTAGCTATGAGCGGTATTGCCGTCATTACCCGCCGCGGCAATTAATAATACGCCGTTGCCATAGTGGGTTTTGAGTGCCGCTTCTTCGGTCCGGCTGGAGTTGCTGCCACCCAGGCTCATGTTGATCACATTGGCGTTGTTGGCGACACAGGTATCAATGGCCTTCACCAGACCGGATGAATAGCCCCAACCTGATTCATTAAATACCTTAACGATATGCAAATTGACATTTTGGTTTGGTAATACGCCTACCACACCTTCAGTATTCGAGATAGCGGCGATAGTACCGGCAACGTGGGTACCGTGAGCATTGTGCTGACCCGGTGAAGACCAGCTGCCTGTTCCGCTGTCATTGGTACCGTTTACCTGGTTACCGCTAAGATCGTTGTGGGCAAGATCATAACCAGAATCGATGATACATACCGTTCTGTTACCGGCATTGCTGTCATCAAGCAATGTCGCACCAACGAAAGTCTGTCCCCAAGGTAGAGTTTGGGATAGCAGATAACGAGGCGGGTCGATCTCAACATAATCAACGTCTGGGTTGTTTTGAAGTTGCTGTATTGCGTCTTCGTCGAGTTGGGCGCTGTATGTTGCATCAGTGCCGAACTTTTCGATGTTGTCGGCGCTTAGACGATCCAGCAGTGAGCGCTGGGCAACGCGTTCACCAGAGAACACCGAGCTTGCACTCCTGAGAGAAATCTCGCTTGACGGTTGCTCTTTGAATTTAACAATGTATTTCACAGGGATATTTGGTTTGTCAAACGTAGCCAACGTATCTGCGTTTGCGGTTGCACTGGCACCAGCAGCTAAGGCGGCTAGTGGTAAGAGACAACTGACAACGGCCATATTATTTTTGTTATTCATTCGCTCTTTCCTTATTAATGAGCATATTTGTATTTTGTAACCTAATGATCTTTATTCACTTTTGATGAATAAAAACGCCACATAGGCAACGTGTTACATATAGCTCTAACTAATCTAAGATGAAAAATTAATTCGAAAGATATGTTAAGAAACTGGGTGGGTATCAGATTATCAACTGGAACGGTTAACATTGGGGGTGTGAATATCTTGGTCTTAATGGATTGCTTGGGTAAATAGACTGAAAAGTTATGTACTTTACGTGAGTATTTAGTTGCGATATGTAGTCAGTTGCTTTGTTGAGTTATTAATAGTCTTGCCAGTATGAAGGGGCGAGATTGTTTAGTATGTCGTCAAAAAGTATGCGGCTGCCTGGGTATATTTGAGTATTTGCACGAATACAGAGAGCTATATCAACCTTTTTGCTATGCGTTGAAGTGATATGCGAGCTTGTTGTGTACTATTTTCCGATAAAAATCAGCGATATACTGCTGTTAGTGGCACTAAGGTACATATAGATGAAAAAAACCATATTAATTGCCGTTTGTATTATGTTTGCAATCGCAGCAATAACAAGTATCTCTTCAACGTCTTATATCTCTCATCATGAAATCGACAAGATTATCTTGAAGAAATCTCAGGCTCAGGCCGAGCTGCTTGCCAAAAACGTCGAGTATGTCCTGAGTACTTCTTCACAGCCTCTGGATGACTTGCAAAAGTTGATGCAGTCGCTGAAAGCCCGTTCTGATATTAGCTATGCGGTTGTTATCGATAAAAATGTTCAGGCAGTCGCCCATAGTGATGCCGAAAAGCTAAACAAAGTCTACAAAGATAACTACACGGTCGACGGGGCAACGAGAGGCATTCCGCAGCACTCCAAATGGTATGCCGATGTTCAGCAAGTCTGGGTTTATGACATTCTTTCTCCTATTTATGTTAACGGTGAACTGTACGGTACCTTTGATATCGGTATTCCGATCACAGAAGTCAGTGACGCGGCGAAAGGCATCGTTATCACTCAATTGGTAGCCATTTTGGGTATCTTCATCCTGTGCGGATGTGTCTTAATGGGTTTGCTTGGCAAACTGTTAAGGCCACTGTCGGGACTACAAGATGCACTGGAAGATATATCGAAGGGGGATGGTGACCTGACTATTCGGTTACCTGTTCGAGGCAATGATGAAATTGCCCATATCTCAACAGCCTTCAATATCTTTGTCGGTAAAATCAATGAAATTATTGGTCAGGTCGTCAATACCGGCGTCGATCTCGGCCGAACTGCCACAGAGTTACGAGGCCAGTCTCAGCAGGCATTGTCACGCGGCCATGAACAGAGCGAGCAGTCGCTGCTGGTGGTTACCTCAATGAACGAGATGATTGCGACCATAGGTGAGATTTCACAAAATGCGGCGGGTGCCGCGGAGTCTGCCGAGAATGCCAATATCGAGACTCAGGAAGGGCAGAGGATCCTGCAGGAAGCCACCACAACTATTACTGGCCTTGCCGATCAAATGAACGAGATGTCAGGAGTGATCACTTCTTTGGCTGACAGAACCCAATCTATCGGCTCAATTCTTGAAGTGATTCGAGGTATCTCGGAGCAGACCAACTTGCTGGCACTGAATGCGGCGATTGAAGCGGCGCGTGCAGGTGAAGCCGGTCGTGGTTTTGCGGTGGTTGCCGATGAGGTAAGAAACCTGGCGACCAAAACGGCCCAGTCAACCAATGAAATCCAGGCCATGATTGATCAGCTGCAGAATGAAGCCAAAAACGCGGTTGAGGCAATGGATAGCAGCCAGTCGTTAACCGCTGAAGGTTCTCAGGCAACAGAAGAAGCGCAGCAGGCACTGGAAAAGATTTCTGCACTGGTGATGACAATTCTTGATATGAATACGCAGGTTGCCACTGCGACCGAGCAGCAGACAAGTGTCGCCAATGAAATCAACCTCAATATGGATACGGTAGATAGCTCGGTAAAAGTGGGGCTTGCTGCTAGCGAAGAGTTGGAAAGATCGAGCCAGGATCTGGCAGAGTTGGCTCAGACGTTGGATCGCCATGTCGGTTCTTTCAAAATAGGTCGCTAGCCAATTTATCTTTCCACTTAATAATTAGCCCCTTTTCAGGGGCTTTTTAATGCGTAACGTTTAATGTCAGCGGCGTTTGATTTTCCGCGGCACCACCTCAATCCCTGTCCGGTAGCGTCCGGCAGCGGCATTAAGCGCAAGTTCCAGGGCATTATCCGCAATCAGCTCGAACTGCTGCGGCAAAGATTGAATCTTAATCGGCAGGAAATCCAGCAACCGGTTATCACCAAAAGTGGCAAGGTGGGTTTTCTGCATCAGCTCAGGATTGGCTAACAAGCAGTCTAGGATACCTTCGAACAGTGTGTATGAGGTCGCCAGTATAGCGTCGGGCAGGGTATTGTTGTCGATCCACTGCTGAACCTGTTGTTGGCCTTGCTGCTGGCTGAAGTGATCGCCATAGGTGACAAATGTTTCCAGCTCCTGGTGCTGAGTATGAATGGCTGAGTAGAAGCCTTGCTCACGCTCTTTTGATACACCCAGATCCGGGACGGCACCGACCAGGCCAATACTGGCGATGTTCTTGGCGAGCAGGCTTTGCGTTAGTTCGAAAGCCCCTTCGAGGTCTTCGCTGATCACACTGGCAAACTCTTCGTCATCCAAGGCACGGTCAATCGCGATAACCGGTACACCACCGGCCTGGATCTTCTTATAGAAAGAATGATCGGCAGGCAGGGCACTGGCAACCAGTAAGGCATCAATGCGTCTGCTCAGTAGGGTTTCCGCGACTTTCATTTCTGTGTCGATATCGTCATCCGAGCAGGAAATAATAAGCTGATAACCAGCTTTGCGGGCATCGCGTTCCAGCAGTTTCGCCAGCTTGGCATAACTGCTGTTTTCCAGATCCGGGATGATCAGGCCAAAAGAGCGGCTGCTTCCGGCTCGCAGAGAAGTGGCGGCATGGTCAGGCCGGTAGTTAAACTCATCAACTACAGCCATAACTTTTTGCTGGGTTTTCTCGCTGATCCGGTACTTTGCCGCTTTGCCATTGATGACATAGCTGGCTGTCGTTCGTGACACCCCAGCCAGTTTGGCTATTTCGTCTAACTTCATTCTCGATTCTTAGTCTTTAGTAGAATTTGTGCGCCTGATCATATATTCGCAAATGATCTGACACAGAACAATTGCAATATTAGCTGAAACCATTCAGCATGTCAGCTGAAAGGTTTCAGCAAAGCTAATTTTACTTGAGCAAAGTTCTGCTGAAGCTTTTATTTTCAGCAAAAGCTGAATCGATTCAGCTTTTGCTGAAGTTAACTAGAATTAAAGACGTGTAGATAGGGCGAAAGTGCATTTCGCCGAGTCATCGAATACTGGAGAGAGTTCATGCTGTCATTATCAAAGAGCGATATTCAGCTAAAGCAATCTGCTGCTGATAAGCAACAAGCTATCAAGGCATTGGCTACCGGTCTGGAGCAACAAGGTCTGGTTGATACAGGGTATGTCAACGGCATGCTGGACAGGGAAGCGCAAAATTCCACGTTTCTGGGCAATGGCATTGCAATCCCTCACGGAACAACAGATACCCGTGGTTTGGTGAAGCAAACCGGTGTTCGCGTACATCACTTTCCACAAGGTGTGGATTGGGGAGAGGGAAAGACAGCCTATCTTGCAATTGGTATTGCAGCAAAATCAGATGAGCACCTTGGGATCCTCAAGCAACTGACGAAAGTCCTGTCAGCCGACGGCGTGGAAGAAAAGCTAAAGCACTGCGATAGCGCAGAAGGATTGATTGCCATTCTGAACGGTGACGAACAGCTAGAAGCCGAGTTTGATGCTGGTCTTGTTCAACTGGCCTTTCCGGCGACAGATCTGATTCAGCTGACAGCGGTTGCAGCTGGATTAATCAAAAATCGCCAGGCTACGGGTAACACCAGTGTTGCCGATGCCATCGCAACAGGTGCGAGCTACCTCGGACAAGGTTTATGGCTTGCCAAAACCGACAAAGAGGTGACCAAAACTGCTCTGTCCTTTGTCACTCCGGCAACAGAATTCGATGAGCAGGGCAAACCGGTCAAGGGGCTGCTGATGGTGGCAGCTTGCAACGGCGCTCACCTGAACAACATGAACTACCTGGCGCAGCTTTTATACAAACAGCAGGCCGACAAATTATTTACGGCAGATGAAGAAAAAGTTGTATCGCTGCTGACGCAAGAAGTTATCGAAGGTAATAGCGACGTATTTAAAATCCGCAACCCTCACGGCCTGCATGCCCGTCCCGGTGCCATGCTGGTCAGTGTTGCCAAGAAATTCGAATCGAATATTTTGGTTGCCAACCTCAATGGTGATGGCAAGGCCGTGAATGCCAAGAGCCTGATGAAAGTGATTGCTCTTGGTGTGAAGCAGGGCCACGAACTGCAATTTACCGCTCAGGGTGATGATGCTAAAGCAGCACTGGCGGCTATCGGGCAGGCCATTGCCGATGGTTTGGGCGAGGGTAAGTAATGAGTGATCTTAACGTGATGGCGAATGAGCAAATGATGGCAAGCAGTAAAAAGCCAAAGGTCGTAACAGTAACGTTAAACCCTGCTCTGGATTTGACCGGTAACCTCAATACTTTAACGGCAGGAACGGTGAATCTGGTTGAAAAGGGGAGCCTTCATCCTGCGGGTAAAGGAGTGAATGTGGCCAAGGTACTGGCAGAGCTTGGTGCGGATGTCACGGTAACAGGTTTGCTTGGTGCCGATAACCAGGAACCGTTTTGCCAGCTGTTTGAAGCCTTGGGAGCTAATGATCAGTTTGTCCGAGTAAATGGTGCTAGCCGGATAAATGTAAAACTGGTCGAGGCGAGCGGACAGGTCAGTGATATCAATTTCCCAGGTGTTGCAGTATCCGAACAAGACATTCAGGCCTTTGAGCAAACGCTGTTTGAGCTGGCTGACAGCCATGAAGTGTTCGTGATGGCAGGTAGCCTGGCCCAGGGCATCTCTCCTGAACTGTGTGCCAGCTGGATCGCTCAGCTACAAGAGCGCGGCAAGCATGTTTTCTTTGACAGCAGCAAGGCGGCACTGACCGCGGGCTTGAACGCTTCGCCATGGTTGGTGAAACCCAATGATGAGGAACTGTCGGACTGGGCCGGTCGCGCATTGTCGACCAAACAAGATTTAACACAGGTTGCAGAACAACTTGGACAAAAAGGGATTGCGAATGTTGTGGTCTCTTTGGGTGCCGAAGGGGTGATGTGGCTGGATAACGACGGATGGCTAAGTTCGCAGCCACCGAAAATGAATGTTGTGAGTACTGTTGGCGCGGGTGACACATTGGTGGCAGGCCTGTGCTGGGGGCAACTCAATAACTGGAATAAACAAGAGACACTGAGTTTTGCCACCGCGCTCTCGGCGTTAGCTGTGAGTCAGGTTGGGGTCGGGGTTGATGATCTCGATGCAGTACTGGCAATCAAAGAAAGTGTCCAACTATTAGATAGCAATGTGAACGCTAACACGGAACAGAGGGTATCATGATGAAAATTGCAGTTGTAACAGCTTGCCCGAGTGGTATTGCAAACAGTGTTATTGCCGCAGGCTTAATGGAAAAAGCCGCTGCAGAACTAAAACTAACGGCCAACATTGAATGTCAGTCGACAGTCATGCCGGTCAAGGCGCTGACAGGCGCACAGATTAAAGAAGCGGAGTGTATTGTTATCGCAGCCAATACGGCTGTTGATACAACCCGCTTTAAAGGTAAGAAGGTCTATCAGTCAGATATCGATGCCTGTCTGGCCGATCCGAAAGCCTTTCTTGAGCAAGCCATTGCCCAGGCGTCAGAATTGAAAAACGTTCAGACGGTTGTAGCATCCAGTGAACCAGTCGCTGAGGTGGCATCAGGTGCCAAGAAGATTGTGGCAATCACGGCCTGTCCAACGGGTGTCGCGCATACCTTTATGGCAGCAGAAGCCCTGGAAGAAGAGGGTAAGCGCCAAGGGCACAGTATCAAGGTTGAAACTCGTGGCTCTGTGGGGGCGAAGAATCAGCTGACAGCTGAAGAAATTGCTGCGGCCGATTTAGTGGTTATTGCTGCTGATATTGAAGTCGATCTGTCTCGCTTTGACGGTAAGAAACTGTATAAAACCAGTACAGGCCTGGCGCTGAAGAAAACCTCTCAGGAGCTGGAAAAAGCATTCTCAACTGCGACTGTTTATAAGCACGAAGGTAGTTCGGCAAGTGAAGGGCAGAAGCAGGAGAAGACCGGTGCCTATAAACACTTGATGACGGGTGTCTCTCACATGCTTCCGCTGGTGGTTGCCGGTGGTCTGGCGATTGCACTGTCGTTCGTGTTCGGTATCGAGGCATTTAAAGAAGAGGGCACTCTGGCTGCCGCACTGATGACAATCGGTGGTGGTTCGGCGTTTGCATTAATGGTGCCAGTGCTGGCTGGTTTCATCGCCTTCTCGATTGCAGACCGTCCGGGTCTGGCTCCGGGTCTGATTGGCGGTATGCTGGCAAGTTCAACAGGTGCAGGTTTCCTTGGTGGTATCGTGGCAGGTTTCCTGGCCGGTTACAGTGCCAAGTTTATTGCCGATAACCTCAAGCTGCCGCAGTCCATGGAAGCGCTGAAGCCTATCCTGATCATTCCGTTGCTATCAAGCCTGGTGACAGGGCTTATCATGATCTACATTGTTGGCGGCCCGGTTTCTGCGGCAATGAATGGTCTGACTGACTTCCTGAACAACATGGGCTCAGCGAATGCAGTATTGCTGGGTATTATTCTTGGCAGCATGATGTGTTTCGACCTGGGTGGTCCTGTTAACAAGGCAGCCTATACATTCGGTGTTGGTCTGCTGGCGTCGCAAACTTATGCACCAATGGCGGCAATCATGGCAGCCGGTATGGTTCCGGCTCTGGGTATGGGGTTGGCGACTTTCCTTGCCAAGCGTAAGTTCAATGCCAGTGAGGCAGAGGCGGGTAAAGCATCATTCGTATTGGGGCTTTGCTTTATCTCAGAAGGGGCGATTCCGTTTGCCGCGCGTGATCCAATGCGTGTCATTCCAAGCTGTATGGCTGGTGGTGCATTAACGGGCGCGCTATCTATGCTGTTTGGTGCAAAACTGATGGCACCACACGGTGGTCTGTTTGTTCTGTTTATCCCGAATGCGATTACACCAGTATTGATGTATCTGGTTGCGATTGCAGCCGGTACGATTGTGACTGGCGTAACTTATGCCTTCCTGAAAAAATCGGATGAAGAACAGCTGGTGGCTGCAACGGCTAAATAATAGCTGACAGAGCACATTGCTATAATAATGAAAGCCCCGGCATGATAGTCATGCCGGGGCTTTTGCCACCGCTGCCTACGTATTGATTGGGCTTGTTCTTGACCAGCAACGCCGATCTGCTGAGCTCTTCCTCCCCTTCGGCGGCACAGCGTGCCAATGCACAACCGAGCTCAAAAGAACAAACACATCTTTTATAAGTTGTAGGCTTTCCCTGCGTTTGCAAAACAGTGTTGCCACTGTAATAGCGCTTTAGTTTTATTTATTGTTGTTATCCCCTAATTATTATTATTTTTTATTGTTATTCTTCTTCTGCTGCCATTATCAGATCTTCACCATCGGTGACTAGCAGATAGGACTTCCCAGGGTCCAAATTGCACAAGCTGATTGATTCAGCTGCAAAAAATAACTCACCGCTACAATTCTCAATAGTCAGGTAAGGAGTTATCTGTCCTTTTTTTGCTTCTATGGCAGAAATAACCGACGAGATAACCTGTATTCGCGAATCTGAATGGCTGAACACCCGAACACTGTATTTCCCTTCCTGACTGGAAGGTTGCTGTCTGACGGTAGTCAGAGTCAGTTCATCATTGTCTAGCCACGCAATGGCCCAGAGCTTGTCTGAACGGTTAAGTATGACTTCCAAAGATTCGCTCGTATCTGACTGAGAATTGGTATCCCATGCGCCGATATCAAGCGTTATCGGGGTGGGAGATGACCAACTTATTGAATGGCGTGATACTTCTGAGTTGTTGTTTGAAGCAACCTGCGCATTCGTATCAAAAAGTGTTTCTGTACCGCCGGATTGTTTGACAAAGTAATCAACGGGTTTACTGGCTGTATTGACGAAATCGATGTCAACTTGCGGCGCACCGCCAAGCTCACTCTCAGGCAATAATTCTTGCACTGAGTCACTGTCTCCACCACATCCTGTAATATACAAAGCAATACACATTGTGAGCGCTGGCCTAATCATGTTAGGAACCTCTGTTGTAATTATTTGCGAAGCTCAAAGTAAGCATATTGCAAGAATTAGTGATTTTTTGATGAATCACAGGGAGAAAATTGAGTTTTTAATAAGTGACTGAATTTAAAGCTTAATCAAGCTCTCAAGAGTGAGAAAATATGATGAGACATCAGTAAGATGCATTGGTCGATATGTTTTTTATCCCATTTGAGTCAATTGGGCAGAAACGAAAACAGTGTGAGAGGGGGTGCTTGCCGCAAAGGAACGGCAAGCATTTTCGTTACTGTGATTCGAGCAGAAATTCCTGACAAAACCACTCTGTTATTTTGTGAGGATAAAAATGTCTATCATTAGCACATACGGCGTTTCAAACCGCTCATATCCAGCAAACGCGTTGAGATTTCTTCAACCGACAAAGAGGTCGTGTTGAGGTAGGGAATCGCTTCGCGGCGGAACATACTTTCGACTTTGTTAAGTTCAGATTCACACTGCTGCAGGCTGGCATAATCGCTGTTAGCGTAGCGCCCGTTTCGGATAGCAACCAGGCGGCCGGTATCTATGGTCAGGCCATAAGTTTTATAGCGGAACGGCTCAATCCCCTGCGGCAGTTTCAGGCTCGTCATGTCTTCGGCAATGAACGGATAGTTGACGGCTCGGATCCCGAACTGCATGGCAAGATACAGGCTGGTCGGGGTTTTTCCGCACCGTGATACCCCGAGCAGAATGATATCGGCCTGCTCGAGATTGTTCAAAGAAACACCGTCGTCGTGGGCGAGGGTGTACTCGATGGCGGCGATACGATCCATATAGCTGGCAGCATCTTTGCTGATACTGTGCGATCGTTGAAGTTGGGGCATTGGCTCCATATCCAAATCATGCTTGAGCGGTTCGACAAGCGCATCGAGTACGTCGTAGAGATTGGCCGAGCAATCTTCGATAATCGCTTTCACTTCAGGGAGCACCACCGAGTAAAAAACCAGTGGCTTGATACCCGTTTCTTCGTAGATACGGTTAATCTGTTTTTGTACGTTGAGGGCGCGATCGACTGACTCAACGAAGGGCAGGGTCGTTTGTCGGGTCTCAATGGGAAATTGAGCCAAAATTGCATGCCCAAGTGTTTCAGAAGTAATCGCTGTACCGTCAGAAACGTAAAATACATCACGAAAATTGGATTTGCGCTGCATAAAAAGTTGAATCCTTAAAAAATATCTGTAACGTTAAGCTCATTAATACTTATAACAATAACCTTATAGGGTATCTATTCTTCTTTTACATATACTATGTACTGAAGAATACCTAGACGGAGGCATATTGTACGCAGTATTTTTTTTACTGCGAATGCAATCGTTTTCGTTGAGAGGTTGCCCACATAAACTGTTGAATCCAATTAAAGGAGAGTTGCCGTGCAACAGAATGTTGTTTGGTATGATGCTTTATCAATGAACGATGTTGATAAAGTGGGTGGAAAGAATGCATCACTGGGTGAAATGGTTGCAAACCTTGCCAGTGCCGGCGTAAAAGTGCCTAACGGCTATGCGACAACGTCATATGCATTTAACCAGTTTCTTGATGCAAATGACCTGAATGATCGTATCTACAATCTGCTTGATAAGTTAGATGTTGACGATGTGAATGCGCTGCAGCAGGCAGGAGAAACTATCCGAAATTGGGTTCTAGAAGCACCGCTTCCGGCCGATTTGGAACAAGAAATCCGTCGCTGCTATAGCGAGCTGGGTGAAGGTGATGAGATGCTCTCTGTTGCCGTTCGCTCATCAGCGACAGCAGAAGACTTACCTGACGCCTCGTTTGCAGGTCAGCAGGAAACTTTCCTTAACGTACGTGGCATTGATGCTGTTATCGAAGCCGTGAAGCATGTATTTGCCTCTCTGTTTAACGACCGTGCGATCTCTTACCGTGTTCACCAGGGCTTCGAGCACAAAGGTGTTGCGCTGTCTGCGGGTATCCAGCGCATGGTTCGCTCGGATGTCGCCTCTTCGGGTGTGATGTTTACCCTGGACACAGAATCTGGTTTCGATCAGGTTGTGTTTATTACCTCTTCATGGGGGCTGGGTGAGATGGTTGTGCAAGGTGCCGTGAACCCGGATGAATTCTATGTTCACAAACCAACCCTGCAGGCTGGTAACCCTGCCGTTGTACGCCGTACCTTCGGCTCGAAACAAATCAAGATGGTTTATGCTGAAGGTAAAGAACTGGGTACGCAGGTAGAAATAATTGATACTACGGGTGAAGAGCGTCAGCAGTACTCTCTGACGGATGCTGAAACTGAATCACTGGCCAAGCAGGCCATGATCATCGAAAAACACTACGGCCGTCCGATGGATATCGAATGGGCCAAAGATGGTGTCACTGGTGAGCTGTTTATCGTTCAGGCACGTCCTGAAACGGTACGCTCTCGTGATGATGCTCAGGTGATGGAGCGATTCCACCTAAATGGTTCAGGTACAGTGCTGACAGAAGGCCGTGCAATTGGTCAGCGAATCGGCTCTGGTGCAGTGCGTGTTGTATCGGATCTGAGCCAGATGGATCAGGTTCAGGCGGGCGACGTGCTGGTGGCAGACATGACAGACCCTGACTGGGAGCCTGTGATGAAGAAAGCGGCTGCGATTGTTACCAACCGTGGTGGACGTACATGTCACGCTGCGATTATCGCGCGTGAACTGGGTATTCCGGCCGTTGTTGGCTGTGGTGATGCGACTGAACTGCTGTCGACAGGACAGGAAGTGACGGTTTCATGTGCACAGGGTGAGACGGGCTACATCTACCAAGGTGAGCTGGAGTTCGAAGTTCGCCGCTCAGCAGTTGACGACCTACCGACACTACCACTGAAAGTGATGATGAACGTTGGTAACCCGGATCGTGCATTTGATTTTGCCTGTATTCCGAATGAAGGTGTGGGCCTTGCCCGTCTTGAATTCATCATTAACAAGATGATCGGTATCCACCCGAAAGCGCTACTCAACTACGATTCACAGTCTGACGAGTTGAAAGCCGAGATCGACCAGCGCATTGTGGGCTATGCAGATCCTGTCGAGTTCTACATTGAGAAACTGACCGAAGGTATTTCGACGCTGGCTTCGGCATTCTGGCCGAAACGTGTCATTGTTCGTATGTCAGACTTCAAGTCGAACGAGTACCGTAATCTGGTTGGTGGTGTGCACTTCGAACCGACGGAAGAAAACCCGATGCTTGGTTTCCGTGGTGCATCGCGTTATATCTCGCCGAAGTTCGAGGACTGCTTTGCTCTTGAGTGTGAAGCAATCAAGCGTGTGCGTGAGCGCATGGGGTTGAAGAACGTTGAGATCATGATCCCGTTCGTCCGTACTGTGAGCGAAGCGGCTTCAGTTATCGACCTGCTGGCGAAGTTCGACCTTCGTCGTGGCGAAAATGGCCTGAAAGTCATCATGATGTGCGAACTGCCGTCGAATGCCATTTTGGCAGAAGAGTTCCTCAAGTACTTTGATGGCTTCTCGATTGGTTCGAACGATATGACTCAGCTAACGCTGGGCCTTGACCGTGACTCGGGTGAGATTGCCCACATGTTCGACGAGCGTAATGACGCAGTTAAAGCGATGCTGGCGATGGCAATTAAAGCTGCCAATAAAGCAGGCAAATATGTCGGTATCTGTGGTCAGGGACCATCGGATCATGAAGATTTAGCTGACTGGCTGATGGAGCAGGGCATTGATTCGGTATCACTTAACCCGGATACCGTTGTCGAAACTTGGCTGCACCTAGGCAGTAAATCTAACTAAGCGAATTAATCGCCGATAAGTAAAACCTGTATCACCTTTGCATATAAAGGGTGGTGCAGGTTTTTTGATTTTCCTGTTCCGAGAAATACTTTTCTAATAATGTCCGAGCGCTTCATAAATAGCTTGTAAATACGTTTAGTTATCATTACCAACAGCCTGTATAGCAACATTGGTAATGAATAAAAGAACCACGTAGAATACGCCCCTTTGAAATATGCAATGTTAGAAAGTGGGTTATATCGCAATGAGAAATCAGTTTGAATTATTGGCACCAGGTGGCGATATTGAGTCGATAAAAGCGGCCATAGCAGCAGGTGCAGATGCGATATACTGCGGACTCGATAACTTCAACGCCAGAAATAGAGCGACAAATTTAACATTTGATAACCTGAGTGGCATTGTTAGGTTAGCTCACGAACATGATTGCAAAATCTTTCTAACATTGAACATCATCATTTTGGAGAGCGAAATTCCAGCGATCATTCGGTTGCTGAATAAGCTGGTCAATACCCAAATTGATGGTGTGATCGTTCAAGATCTGGGCTTGTTTTATATATTAAAAGAGCACTTTAAAGATCTGGATGTGCATGCCTCTACACAAGTTAATACTCACAATGACGGTCAGATCTTTTTTCTGAATAAATTGACTGCGAGCCGGGTTAACTTATCCCGAGAGCTGAATATCAAAGAGATTAAACACTTGGCTCAGGTAGGGCATGAAAATAATGTCCTGATGGAAGTGTTTGTGCACGGCTCATACTGCATTGGCTTTTCCGGCCTGTGTTATATCAGCTCGGTAAAAAACGGCAATTCAGGTAACCGGGGCAGATGTAGTCAGCCGTGTCGTGATAAGTATCAGACGACAGAGGCAGGTAAAGATTACCCTCTTAATCTTAAAGATAACTCGGCCTATTCAAACCTTGAGGAGCTCGCCGATGCAGGGGTGTATTCGCTTAAAGTTGAAGGGCGGATTAAGAAGTCACACTATGTATATACAGTCGTAGACAACTGGCGTAAGCAAATTGACAATTTCTGCGATGGCAATGAGTTGTTTACGGATACCACTGAGCTCTATACGGTGTTTAACCGTGACTTTTCTAATTCTTACCTGACGGGCGATATCAATAAGAATATGTTTATTGATAACCCTCGCGATCATGCCGTCAAACACTTTTCCAAAGTATATAACTGCACGACAGAAGAGAGCGTCAACAAGGTTAAGAAAAAGCTTTACGATGACAAAACCGATATTATTTCGACAGTTGCAGACAAAATTAAAGACTTCAGTATAGATAAGCTAGCGCTGAATGTTGTGGTCTCGGCAGAAGCACACCGTCCTTTAAGGGTGTCGGTAACAACGCCGAGTCAGTCATTTGATGTCTATTCTGAAAGCAATTTGATCCATTCAGATAAATACACGATTGAAAATGACGGGTTAGAGAAATGGCTTAATAGCCTCAATAACGCAGAGTACTATATTGATTCCTTGGCAATAGAGAATAACGAAGCAGGGCTTTTTGTACCGTTCAAAGAGCTGACTGCGATTAAGGAACAAATATTTTTTAATTTGAATGGCGATAAAGCCCGTATTGCACCGATTGATGCGCCAAAGGTCAAGAAGTTACCTAGACTGCAGGACAAGCCGTCCTTGTCGGTACTCATATCCTCGAAGCAGGATGTTGCTCTCTGTAATACCACATCGGCCGACGTTTACTACCAGCTGCCAGACTCACTTGATACTGAACTTCCTCAGTTGATTAAAATCTTCTCTGATAATCATCAGCTGATCCCGTGGTTTCCGTCTATTCTGATTGGCGAAAACTACACTGCTGCCGTTGAGTTCCTCGAGCAGGTACAACCAAAACTGGTCGTGACTAACAATACAGGTATCGCCTACGCGGCCTATGAAAAAGGCATTGACTGGATCGCTGGCCCTTACCTGAATATCACAAACTCTTTCAGCCTTCTGTGCATGAAGGAAGAGTTCAACTGTGTCGGCTCATTCGTCTCTAATGAAATCAACAAGAAACAAATTAAGCCCATTGTAAGACCTGACAACTTCAAGTTGTTCTACAGTATTTACCATCCGATTTTGCTGATGACTAGTCGCCAGTGCCTGTTCCATCAGACCGTGGGCTGCAAGAAGAAAGCCTTTGACGCGAAGTGCCTTAGGAAGTGCAAGAAGTCTGCGTCGATTATCAACTTGAAAGAAGCCTCTTTCGTTCTTGATAAGCAAAAGGGCGATCACAACTCGCTTTATAGTGAACACAACTTTCTAAATACCGAGATACCATCTGATCTTGAAGGGACGTTTTCTAGCTTCTTTATCGACTTGAGAGATATAAAAACTCAAACAAATGTCGAAGAAGACAAAGCTAGCTTAATACAGATGTTCCAGAATCTTATCGAAGGCGGAGAAGGAGTCAGACCGGCACTTGAGCAAGCTATCTATCCGACAACCAATGCGCAGTACAAGAAAGGGCTGTAGGCCGTTATGAGCGTTTAGTTAAAAGTAAACGGAAATACAATAATATGCCGCCTTGTGCAGAGAGCGTAGGCGGCATAACTGGAAATCTATATGGTTATTCATGTTAAAATTATTCGATAGCGTATTCTTAATAATTAATAGTTAGTACTTGTATTTTCGTTACATTTATACCATCTCCATTGTTATAAGATAAATGCTGGTTTGACTTATTTTGCTTAAAAGATCACTACAGTGACCTTTATTCAGAGGTGCTAATTATTGTGAGTTACTTTTTTTAGAGGATAACTGCTCTATCGTTTCTAATGCCAATTTGGTTACTCTGTCGAGTACTTCATCCATTGGTTTTTTTTCTGCGTTGTTATCGTCTTCTTTTGGTTCCATGGGAACTTGTTTGTGTGAATATTCCATGGTGCTGCCTTTCTAATTACCCTGCGATGCATAGAAATGGTAATAGCAAAAGGATATGTATGAATAGCATGAATGTAGATAAAGGTGATCCTAGCTGTATTTTTAGCTAGATCAATATGCGCGCATGTGCTCACGGTAGGCTTGAGATTGCAATAAATCAACAAAACGAAGATTGATATTTGGGGTAAAGGTCACGATTTGCGAGGTTGAAATAATCCAAAATATAAGATGTCTATAAGTGGATTTTCTAATTTGAGAGATGTGTAACTGACAATGTACTCAGTAATCTATAAGAGGCTGATTTCGGTTTTTCTGCTTATCAGTGCAGGTGCCTTGGCCTTTCTATACTTTTTCTTTCTCTCATATTCAAATAGCCTCAAGGAGGAAAAAAGAGCGCAATCCAAATATATATCCGAAGTGGGTATCGGTATTATTGAGTCTTTTTATACCTTAGCCTCGCGAGGAGAGGTCAGCGTTGAGGATGCTCAAACCTTGGCGATGAACGCGCTTGAGTCGGCGACATTTGGTGAAAACGGATATTATTGGATTAATAGTGGAGATGGTGTGTTGCTTATGCAGCCCTATACTCCAGAAAGGGTTGGTATCAACCAGATTGATTGGGTTGATAGTAATGGAGCGCAAGTTTTCAGGGACTTTATTGGGAAAGCGAAAAACGGGGGAGGATGGGTTTCCTACTCATGGTCAAAGCCAAATTCGGAGCAGGAATATCCCAAGATTTCCTATATATCCTATTTTAAGCCTTGGGACTGGGCACTAGGAACGGGCATTTATCTTGATGACATGCTCGAAAATATCCATCGCATAATATTAAAAGCGTCTGGGGCTCTGCTTCTCAGCTTTATTTCTTTTGTGGTCCTGGTGTTGCTTCTCGTAAATTATTTTGTTCGACAGCTTGAAGATGTGGCTATTCGAGATCCTCTAACGAACCTTTATACAAAAAGATTTCTAGGTGAAATATTACCCACGATTATCAATAGACGACAACGAGATAAGGACAATCTCTTGGCGATTATCTTTTTAGATATTGACCACTTTAAATCGATTAATGATCGTTTTGGGCACAAGTGCGGTGATGAGGTGTTAGCCAAAGTCGCGAAAGTCATGGTAGACAATGTAAGGAGTAATGATTATTGCGTTCGGTTCGGTGGGGAAGAGTTTGTGATTGTAGGCTTTTTCGAGAATGAAGAAGCCGCTTTCAATTGTGCTGAGCGCGTAAGGCGCAAAACATCACGATTAAAATTTAAACACAATCACATCGCGTTTGAGATCACGATCAGTGCGGGTGTTGCTATTAATGACGAAAGTGAGTCCTTTCAAGAGGCTTTATCCCGTGCTGATGAAAAGCTATATCACGCTAAACATTCGGGTCGGAATACCGTTGTTGTTTAGGAGGGCTCCGTTTAAGCATTTTCCAGCGCCACGCAATACAACTCGAGGGGACCTTTGATCATTTTCAAGTCAAGCGTCGACTTGCTGTTATTGCACTGTAACGCAAACGCATAGCCGTGAAGGTAGTCGGCCAACAGATCCAGTGCGTTCTTTGCTGATTCAGCGTCTAGTTCTAATGGTTCGACTACGACACGGAATCGCTCGATAAATACCGCTGCAGGGCTGTGCGAGTCCATGCCTAGCAGTGTTTCCAACAACCCGGGATAACGGCTTAATAGCGTTAAGTAGCTCGTGCACAGTTCATTGAGCTCTGATTTCCAGTTATCACTCACCTTCGGTTCATAGATATCTTCGATCAATGAAGTGGTGATCGCTTCCAAGAGTGCATTCTTGTTGCTGAAATAATGGTAAATCGCCATGGCATCAACACTGAGGCTTGCTGCGAGCTTACGAATACTGGGGATCTTCCCGTCTTCCTGCATCAATCTCTTTGCCATCTCCATGATGGCTTCTTTACTCAGCTGGCTGCCTGAGCCCTTAGGGCGGCCTCGTTTTTTCTCCTTGACAGACATTTTGAATCCTCGCTAGACTAATATTAATTTCTACATTGTAGAATTAATTGTAACTCAAACTGAACTTAAAGCCAAGAAAGGGCTATGGTGAGTTCGGTTTACTCAAAAAGAGCGTAAATATGAAATGTTCGGTATATATCGCAACCAGTGTTGATGGTTTTATTGCAAAAAAAGATGGCAGTGTTGATTGGTTACATACGGCTGGCAAGCCTGATGTCGAAGTCGATACCGGCTGGGATGACTACTTGGCTTCTGTTGATTGCCTGATTATGGGCCGCTCCACTATGGAAGTAATTGCTGCAATGAACCTAGCACCCGAGCAATGGCCGTATGGTGATATGCGGATCATTGTACTGAGTAATACGCTGAAAGAAGCGCCAGAGAATATGAAAGATAGAATAGAGATGTACTCTGGTGATATTGGTGCTTTGATAACTCGTCTCGAGAGTGAAGGCCATAAGCATGCCTATATCGATGGAGGCGCCACGATTCAGGCCTTTCTTAATCTTGAGCTAATCAATGAAATGACCATTACCCGTGCTCCAGTGCTATTGGGCGAAGGGATCCCGCTGTTTGGTAAAACGTCAAAAGTGATTAAACTGGAACAAGCGAAGGCGACTGCTTTTGCCAACGATTTTGTTCAAGTAACGTATTTGGTTAACTATCAATGAGCCAAGGTTCTATTAATCTCGAGCATCTTGAGGTAGCTTGGGTATAACAAGTGTGAGCGCAAGTGAAAGCCCCGCGAATCGGGGCTTAACAGATTAGATCAGGAAATCATCTAGTGATTTTCCTTCACTTTCGATAGCTTCCTTAAGAGGCGAAGGCATACGACCTTGGCCTGTCCAAGTACGCTCCTCACCATCTACGGTGAATTTATACTTAGCTGGACGAGGCGCACGCTTTGCTTTTTTAGGCGCGTCGGCCAGAGTAGCTAGTAATTCTTCTGGATCGATGCCATCTGCGATTAACATCTCGCGGTATGCTTTTAATTTTTCTTCTTTTTCTTTGTCTGCCTGGCGAGATTCTGCTTCAGCTTCTTCACGCTCAGTAACTACAGTTTGTAGTTTCTCAAGGGCTTCTTTAAGTTGCTCTAGCGTGAATTCTTCTCGTGCAGCGGCGCGCAGAGAACGCAGGTTTAGTAGTGTCTTAAAAATGTCACTCATAATATTAATGTTGATAGTCAATAAAACGGGTACTTTACACTAAATCAAGTCATTGGACTATTAATCATAAAAATACTTGTAATGTTTTTGGGCATTTATGCGAGTGAAGATGGGATATGAGCGATTTCTTTCCCCAAAAAAACTAGATCTACATATTGTCAGCAATCCTCATGTATCTTCGAAATCTGTCTCAAGGTTGCTGATTGTTTGTCTAAATTGACCTGACTTGATATCAATTGAATAGGTGGTGATGCAGACCATTAACCAATCATTATAAGATAAGGTTATCTAGTTCAACCTTAATTGTTTTTATCGTTTTATTAAGCTCTGTGGATAGGTAATAGCCAATAGCAAGTGATACAGAGTATGTCATTAAATAGCTTGGGTTTACGTCCTGATTTAGCTCATTTAAAAATAACGCTAACATAGCGCCACAAACAAAAGTCAGTATCCAGTAGTTGGCACGAGCATGTGTTAGGCTATCTCTTAATTTGTCTACAGTCATAACGGTACTCCATATTTTTCGAGTCGTTTGTCCTCTTTGATTTAATAAGTATGGAGTGTTCATGCCAATAGTTGTAGTCGTTTAAACTTATCGATTCGATAGGTTGAACCTATTGGCGACTAAACAGCAAGTTAGTACCAGAAAAGACTAAAAATAGTGAACAAGCCTTGTTAAAACGCTTTGCCATTTTTGGTTTCGAGAACCAATGCCTTAGGTATAAGCCAAAGAGTGCGTAGATTGAGATTGCCAGCATTTCTAATAGGAGAAATGTACCACCCAACATGAAAAACTGCGCGTTTACGTTAGCTTTTACGTCTACGAACTGGGGCAGGAAGGCTGTAAAAATTAGGATAGCTTTTGGATTACCTGCTGCCAGTGCAAACTCTTGCCTTGCTAACCCAGGAAGACTTTTTCTTCGTTCGATATCAGTGACAGGACTGGATTCTGAACGCCAAAGGTTAAAGGCTATCCATAGCAAATAAATTGCACCCGCCAGTTTAATAAGAAAGAACAATGTTTCCGATGTGTATAACACGACAGCTAGCCCTGAAGCTGCGAGAGCAATCATTCCTGAAAATGCAGTGATTCGGCCTAGTCCAGCTATAAAAGCGGATTTGAATCCATAGCATCTTGAGTTATTCATAGATAAAAGGTTATTAGGTCCCGGTGTCATGTTGAGTGCAAAACACGCTGGTATAAAGAGCAGCAACTTCCAAATTTCCATAACATTTACCTTGTGAAACTAAAACCCTTTTATACATTGATGGGCAGCTTACCATACCAAGACCAAACGGGGAGAACTTCAGCAATACCATTGTCCAACAGATGTCGTTTTTATTGGCTAAGCTTCTTAGATCACAGGAAGCGAGTTAGAGCAAATATGAAAAAGCAGTTGAAAGTTGTGGTAACTGGTGGTCCGGGTGGGGGCAAAACCACAGCATTGGATCTTTTCCGCAGAGAGCTAGGCGATAAAATTGCCGTTGTCCCTGAGGCTGCAACTGTGCTCTTCTCCGGAGGTATACCGCGCTCAGACAATGAGCAAATGGTTAAGATAATCCAGAAAACGATTTTCCAGTTGCAGAAAAATTTTGAAGAAATCCATAAAAAGCAGTTTCCTGATAGATTGCTGGTTTGTGATCGCGGATCACTAGATGGGTTGGCCTATTGGCCAGGTACGGAAACTGATTTTTTTAAGGGGGTAAATTCAACCTTTGAACATGAAATTGCTCGCTATGATGCCGTGATATTTTTTGAATCAGCGGCAATCACCGGACATGATATTAGCAGTAATAATCCGGTAAGAAACGAGTCTACTGATCAGGCCGCTCAATTAGATGTAAAGCTGCAGAAAATTTGGTCCAGGCATCCTCATTTCTACTTTGTCAGCAGTTCTGAGTCATTTGTCCGGAAAATCATGTTTGGGATCATGACTATCGAGAATGTGATAAACATGCACCGTAGGCCGTAGCCAATAAAAAATAACCAGCTAGGAACTGGTTTTGCTGAACCTAGTCATAGGCGTGGCAGAGGCTATGAAGTTGGTGTAATGTTGTGTAATACTAAATTTCTGCCGCTTTGGTATATTTCTCCTTGTCGTATTGCTTCTCTTCCTTCTAACTATGGTTGTAATGGGGTGATAGCAAATTAAAGGAATATCTCTTGTAAACAGTTCAACAAGTCAATTCAAGGATAAAATCATGCCAGCATTTAAAGATTCACAATTCGATTATTTATTTAGCGCTATTGCAAATAAGTACCCAGCTATAGGTCAATCTACAGACAGTACTCAATTTCAATTTACTGGTAGTCCCTTGGCTGCTAACTGGAAAACAGGGGCAGACATAGATGCTTATAATACGGCTAATAAAGTTGCTGCTGATGTAAATGGCTTCTATACGCCAAACCCTGGTTCTCTATATAATGCATATTCTGATTTAATTCTATCAATTACGCCGGGAATTGATAATGAGAAGGATCCAACCTATCTAAATCTAATAAATCAAAGAAATATTGCAGATGACAATTACAATGCTGCGTTAACGAAAGCAACTGTAGCATGGCAGTCATATAAGCAACAAAATACCAATCCAAAAACAGGACTACCGGATGAAACCCAATCTGAATGGCTAAGTAACCCTCTTGGCGGTTTGAAATATAAGGACGAATATACTAAATACCTGGTTCAAAAAGATGATCTAACATCTCGTATCTCAACATTAGTCGAGTCCTTTAATGCAGCACTTGGTAATGATCAGAAAAAACTGACTGATGTTAATAACTATTCTAACTATATGGCTGAAGACGGTAAAAATGTTTCTAAGCCAACAATAACGATTGGTGGTGACCTAGGGAAAGATGTCGGTAACTGGAGTCAACAGAAAAATTATGATTTAGATGTTACATTGGACAAAAACTCAACAGTAACTACACCGTGGAAAACTGTTTATAATACAAAGGTTGAACAGCACTGTTTTTCAACATCAGTTAAAACTAGCGTTAATACATCTAGAATAATTCAGGATAAACATTATAAACTTCGGGTCATGGTAAAAGGGTTTAAATCATATCCGGTAACATTTGGTGGTTGGTACTCATCCTCATATGTAAACCCGGAGACGGCAAAGTTCTCACCTGCAGCAACGGTTGATTCTAATACTTTCTTTGGAGCCCGTAGCGGATCTCTTCATATGATCCCGTCGCAAATATGGGTTATGTACCAACCTAAAATTGAACTAACGGTAAGTACAGAAACCTATAAACAGACTATCGAAGGTGCACTAAATTCAAGTGTTAACTGGGTTAGTATTCTGACTTTCAGGTTCGATACTTCAGCAGGTAGTTCACTTGCAAAAGTCGGTGATGAAACGACAACCATTACCTTTGATAGTCCTGTTCTACAGGGGCCACAAATCTTCGGCGTTACTTCTCTTAAAGAGATTTTAGCGTCTAGCATTGAAGGTGCAGCAGAAGCTCAGGAAGAAGCTGTAGTTTAATAATTTGTGGTAATAGCGACTCAAAACCTTAAAGTGATACTGAATTGCACTTATTAGGTTTTGAGTTGTTTTTCTGATTCTTTCAGCAACCTTAGACAGGAAAGACGTCGATAAGATTACTAACAATACAAGTGGAATGAAATGAGCCTAAATAAAAAATCAAAATGTTTGATGCTAGGGGGTATTTCTCTTGTTACGATTGCAATTGTCAATATTTTGATTCTCGGCTATTATAATACATTCATATTAAGAGTGATTAATTCTCACATTATATCCACAAATAGTGATAGAGAATTAGATTCTGCTCGACAGAATAATATTCTACAATGTTCTCAACTATATGTTTTATTACGTGCTGTTGGCAGTAAGTACCCCGCAATATTAGCTAACCCAATTGGTACAAAATTTCAATTAGCGTCAGGACCAATCGATGCTAATTGGCGAACGGGTAGCGATATTGAAGCATATAATCTAGCAAACTCTATCTCTTCCACTGTAAGTGATTATTATACTCCCACACCAGGCTCATTCTATAACACTTATACCGAATTTGTTATGTCACTTTCTCCTGTCGTTGACTTTAGCATTGACAACAGATATATGAAGCTTTCACAAAGAAAGAAACAAGAACAGATAAAACTGGTTAGAGCGTTGTCTAGAGCTCAGGCTGTGTGGAAAAAAAACGAAACTCAGAGGGATGGAAGTCAAGTGTCGCTAAATCAAACAGTGAAAGCTAATTGGTTAAGTGATCCTTTGGGGGGGAAAAGATATGGTGTTGAGATAGAAAAGCATGAAGAAAATATACTAGAACTTAGTAAGCAAATCGCAGCAGTTAAAGCATCACTTAATAAGCCACTGATGGTTGCTAAACAAAGGTTAAGTGCTATAGAAAATCGTTCAAACTATCTTAAAAAGGACGGACAAATTGTCAAGCTACCTACTATCACAATAGGAGGGGATCTAGGTGGTGATTTAAGCAATTGGTCAAAGCAACAACGCTATGATCTTGATGTAACCATTACTGGAAGTGTAATCCAAGAGCTTCATAGTAAGGGTAATAGATTTGAAGCATGCTCTACTGAAATAGCCTCATCGGTTGTAAACTCGTCAGCATTATACTTTGATGAGCATTTTTCATTACGAGTAATGCTAAAAGGCTTCAAAGCGTACCCAATAACTTATGGGAATTGGTTTTCCCCTTCGCTACTAACTGCGAATTTGATTTACAGCTCACCATATTTATTCGAAAACAATAATCGTTTTTTTAGCAGGGAAAACGGAGCGTTGAGGTTGGTTCCATCACTAATTTGGGTGATGTATCAGCCTAAATTTGAGTTGGTTGTTGGTAACAGAACATTCCAAAAAATCATGAACAAAGAGTTCTTGCCTGAAGATTTCAGGTTCAATTTGCTCTCATTTAGTTTCAATGCCTCTTTGATTGATAAACAAGTAGGTGAAGCAACAACAACGTTAACGTTTAACTCCCCAACATTGCAATCTCCGCAAATATTTGGTGTCACTTCAATAGTGACGTATACAGAACCCAATGTTGGCAGGTTGGTGGAACCTAATCCAAAATAAAGACTGGGTATCTTTTGGGAATTGGTGCGGGGCTAGTTATACATGTTTCATGTCTCGGTCTTGCCATTGTATGAAGATAGAAAACTCTTTGCTGCCTCTGTGTTCTTGTTGGTGCTTATCCTCTTGGGAGCCTGTAGTTCCACGTCAAAGACGTTTGTAGATAGTCCGTTGTTTGGGGAGCATGTTTTCACAACAGTTGATTCAGAGGTCGCTCGATACTATCTCGGTAGTTATCTGCAAGGAGAGTTCAGTAACCGGGAATTGGATGAGAGGATCTCAGGCCTTTACAGACAGTACAGAAATACCATCCCATCACGCGACGAACTGAAAAGCATCTCTCAAGAGTATTCCGTCGACTTTGCCTCGCTCTTTCTTGCTGATCTTCTATTGAAGAATGAGTGTAACAATAAGCTGAATAAATCATTCATGCATCACCTGGACAACCCAACCATCGCTAGTGTGAATTCTTCTTCCTATACGCTGCTTTTTGTACCAGGTTGGGACTATGCAGAAAGTGGGCATTTGACTGGTGCGGATTTCAAGGCTCCCCGGGCAATGGCAACCAAGCTAGGGGTTGAAAATTATCTCGTTGAGCTTCCACCCACTGGTTCTGTAGAACAAAATGCAGAATACTTGGCAAAGGATATTATTCATCATGGCCGAGCAGGAAAAGGGATCATTCTTGCTGGTGCTAGTTCGGCGGGCCCCGCTATCCACCTTGCTCTAGCAGAATTGCTCAGTGAAAAAGAGAGGGGAGCGGTTAAGGCTTGGCTTAATATCGGTGGAATACTGCAGGGCAGCCCTCTGATTGACTACTACCAAAAGTGGCCTCACCGCTGGTTTTTCAATCTTGCTGTCTGGGATAAAGGCTGGGATAAAGACGCTATTTTAAGCATGGGAACGAGCCTCAGCAGAAGTCGTTTTTCTCGCCTAAGGATAGAGTCTGATCTTTTAATTATTAACTACTTGGGTATTCCGCTCTCCGGCCAACTCAGCAAATTCTCTATAGAAAAGTACCCTTTATTGAAGCCTGAGGGCCCCAATGACGGGCTCACTTTACTTACCGATGCGATTGCGGCCAATAGCATGACGATTGTTGCTCTTGGCAGTGATCATTACTTCGCAGAAGACCCTGAAATAGATGAAAAAACCATCGCACTCATGGCGCTGATAATGACATATTTAGATAAAGGTATTACAAGGTGCTAAGTGTCGGCGACCTCTGTATTTAATAATCGGCTTAATGGAGGCAAAAAACACCTGAGCCAGATATCTGGTTTCTCCGCACTTGACCTGTCTACAGCTCTACAGTTTATGCTAGGCGGCATGAATCAAGAGAGGACTAAACAATGAACTATTGCCAGTATGAGCCAAGTCAGACTGAAGAAATTATTGGCTTATTTACCCATACTTTTTCTGATTCAGAAGGGGAGGCCGAAGGTAAATTGATTGGTGAGTTGGTCAAAGAGTTGATCGAGACAACCGATAACAATGATCTTTATGTGTTTGTGGCCAATGACAACAACATAGTGGTGGGGAGCATTCTGTTTACCCGATTGATGTTTGAATCTGACAAACAGGTATTCCTGCTAGCCCCAGTAGCGGTGCGTACCGACTATCAGGGACAGGGTATTGGTCAGGAACTGATCAAGGTTGGCTTGCAGGCGATAAAGAACCAAGGTACAGAGTTAGCTTTCACTTATGGCGACCCTGCCTTTTACTCTAAAGTAGGCTTCCGGCAGGTAACAGAAGAACAGTTTAAAGCGCCGTTGTCTTTATCTTATCCGCATGGCTGGCTAGCTCAGTCTCTGACAAAGCAAGAGCTGACACCCATAGCCGGAGGCTCGATATGTGTTCCGGCGTTTAACAAACAAGCGTTGTGGTAAAACGCAGCAGAGTGTAAGGCTTTAATATGTATCGGATATCTCAACTGGCTGAAATGCTGGGATTATCAAGAACAACCTTGCTGTATTACGAAAAGCAGGGGCTGATCCGGGGGCAGCGGCTGGATAATGGTTATCGGAGCTATACCGATAAAGACTTACAACGACTAAAGCTGCTACAAAAGCTACAGGCTGGAGGCTTGACACTAAAAGAGTGTCAGGCCTGCCTGGATGAAAAGGTTGAGCGCGGTATTTTGGTTGAACGCTTGCGCCAATTGGATGAAGAGATTGCTCAGAAGCAGAAGTCACGTCAACTACTTGCTGCCTTGTTGGGTGAAAGCAGCCTGACAGACTGGCATGAAACGCTGGAGCAGCAAGCGCCCGAGGCGCACTTGGAATGGCTGATCAAACAAGGCTTCGATGAGAAGCAGGCAATGAGACTGAAATGGTTGTCGAAAGATATGAATAATCACGAACAGTATATGCGCGACTTTAACTTGGTTTTTAAAGCGCTTGAGCGGTGGGGACCCGGCTCTGAGGCTGATACGCTTAAGGCGTTTGAACTGCTGCCTCATAAACCGCAAGAAATACTAGAAATTGGCTGCGGTCAGGGAGTCGCAACTAAGGTTTTAGCACAGCAGAGCCAAGCAACAATAACCGCCGTGGATAATGAAGAATTTGCTCTGCAAACTTTGATGAATACGCTGAAAGAGCAGGGTATTGGTGATCGGGTTTCGACTGTTTGTGCCAATATGGAAAAACTGCCTTTTGAACCAGAGAGTTTTGATCTTATCTGGAGCGAGGGTAGTGCTTACATCATGGGGGTAAAAAATGCCCTAACAGCTTGGCGCCCTTTGCTGAAAAAACACGGAGTATTAGTACTTAGTGATTTGGTTTGGAGAACATCTTCACCAAGTGAAGATGCCTTAGCGTTCTGGCAAAAGGAATATCCGGATATGACAACCGAAGCTCACCGTCTAGCGCAGGCAGAGCAAGCCGGTTACGAAGTGATAGACAGCTTTGCATTAAGTGATGAGAGCTGGCTAAATTATTATGTGCCGCTTGAAAATAGGGTAGAAGCACTTAAAGAGCAGTTGCAAAGCTCTATAGCATTAGAGGATCTTAAGCGCGAGTTGTCGGCTTTTCACTCTCGTTCCGGTGAATTTGATTACCAGATGTTTATTCTTAGGGCTTGTAATTGATATTCAGACAAAGCATGTCACTACAGTTGTTCTTTGTATCTATGTGCTTTTATCTATATTTGCTTGGTGCCGTAAATGTTCAATAAACATAGGGATCTTTTTTGCTAAGTGTTTTCTGGAAGCATAAAAGGCGTACAAAACTAGATCTTCAGGCTCGTATTCCAATTGTAGAATTTCCAGAGAGCCAGCTTCTATCTCATCACGACAGGATTCGGTTGGTAGTATCGCAATCCCCAAACCAGCTAATGCACCTGATTTGGCAAGATACCCACTATTGATCTTAAATGAAGACTGTACCTTTTGAGTAATAAGTTCACCTTTAGCGCTTTTGAAAACCCAGGGTGTACCATTTAATGCGGTAAAGCTATTGATGCACGGAACGTGTTTCAAATCGGTAACCTGAAAAGGTCTTGGAGAGGTTTGTAGGAGTTTGGGTGATGCGACAACAGCACTTGGCCAGCGTTTAACCTCTTGGGCTACCCAATTATTGTCTTCGAGCTTTCCTCGGTGAAAGCTTAAAATGACGTCAAACCCATCGAGTAAATCCTCTTTCGGGCTGATGCTCGTATCGCAACATAATGAAATTGAGGGATGCTGGGTACAAAAAGAAACCACTGCTTGGGCTAAAGCAGGCGAGTCTGGCATTAGAACGTTGAGTTGCCCCATGACTTTATGGGAGTGTTGCGTCACTTCCTCAAGTGCATCATTTAACTTGTCCAGCAATGGCTGTGTTCGCAAATAAAGGTGTTCCCCTGCATCTGTCGGGGCGATTCGGCGTGTAGTCCTGTCAAATAGTCGTGTACCCAGTCGTTCTTCCAGTAAAGCAATATGGCGACTGACATTTGATGTTGGCAAGCAAAGAAACTCCGCCGCTCTCTTAAAGCTGTTGTTCTCATAGACACAGTGAAAACTTTTTAGCCATTGCTGGTCAATCTTCTCAAGCATTTCCGTTAATCCCATAATATTGGATTATTAAGCCCATAACAGGCACTTTATTATCATAAACAGGCTTATACAATACTCCTCACTAAAGTTATCTGGAAAAGATTGCCCATGAGTTGGCTAGAAAAGCTATTTGATAAAAAGAACATTATTAGTACACGTAAAGCGCCGATACCAGAGGGTATATGGACTAAATGTACTTCATGTGGTCAGACTCTTTATCGTAAAGCTCTCGAGGAGAGTCTGGAGGTGTGCCCGAAATGCAACCATCATATGAGAATGGCTGCACGACCTCGCTTAGACAGCTTTCTGGATAAAGGAGAGCGGGTTGAGGTTGCCAGAGAGCATGAGCCTAAAGACTTGCTGAATTTTAAGGATCTGAAACGTTACAAGGAGCGCCTTGCTCTAGCCCAGAAAAATACCGGGGAAAAAGATGCCTTAGTGGCGATGAAAGGAAAGCTTCTGGGCTTACCAGTTGTTGCCTGTGCATTCGAATTTTCTTTTATGGCGGGCTCAATGGGTTCAGTTGTCGGCGCTCGATTTGTACATGCAGTTGATGCTGCAATAGACGCAAATTGTGGATTGGTTTGTTTTTCGGCTTGTGGTGGAGCCCGTATGCAAGAGTCATTAATGGCTTTAATGCAAATGGCAAAAACGAGTGCTGCTTTGAATCGTTTATCAAAGGCAAGATTACCTTATATATCTGTACTAACCGATCAAACTTTTGGAGGTGTATCGGCAAGTTTAGCTATGCTGGGTGATATCAATATTGGTGAACCCAGCGCGAGAATTGGTTTTGCAGGACGTCGTGTGATTGAACAAACGGTACGAGAAAAGTTACCTGATGATTTTCAACAAAGTGAGTTCCTTCTTGAGCATGGTGCTTTAGATATGATTGTTGATAGACGTGATATGCGCAAACGAGTTGGAGGACTAATAGCTAAAATGACAAATACTACCGTTTCACTAGAAACATAGTTTAAAGGTTCTGTAGCGAAGCGGGCTCAACAAGCTGCTTCAAGTTAACCTGCTAGCACCTCGTCCTCCTGATGGCGAGGTTAATCTGCTCTTCAATGGCAGACTTAGTCCCTTTAAGTAACTTGCCTTTGTGGAGCATATACCAGCCATTTTTCTCACCGGTATCGTTGATGATTTTGAACCCGCGATAGATGACGATTTCTCGGCGTATACGGGGAGGAGGTATGATCGTATCGGCTTCTTTTTGTGGCAAAACCTTTTTTCTATCACACCACCAATCGATACTGGTTTTGATAAAGTCCAGATCACCAGAAATGACATTATTGTTTATTTTTGCCTTCCAGCTATCGGCACTGCCATCTGCATTCTCAAGTAGGAAATCCCGGTAAGAACGTCTTTCTACTGCTGTTAATGGAAGCTGCGACTCTCCGCGTTTAGATACCGTTGAGTTATTAGAAGAACTAAGGAGATTAGAAAACAGTTGCTTGATAGACATTGTCATTTATTCCCTAAATTTCTGAATATAAATAACCTTAATTTCTAATGTTGGAGAAAATGAGGACAGAATAAGGAAGAAAAAAGGAAGCTGATAACGCTATCTCTTATAACATGCGTATGATATATATTATTAATCGCATTCGCAGTAACGGTGGTGATGGTGGTGATATGAACGATTTTGACTTTTTTGTGTTAGCGCGAGTATTGCATGTGTTTGGTGTCGTGATGTGGATTGGCGGCGTCGCGTTTGTGACGACGGTACTTATCCCGTCGCTGAGAAGAGTGTCAAATGCGGAAAGCCGCTTGGACTTGTTTGAGCAACTAGAGGGGCGGTTCAGTCTTCAGGCGAAGATCACCACATTGATAACCGGCGCGTCGGGATACTATATGCTGGAAGTAATGAACGCTTGGGATCGTTATCTATTACCTCAGTTTTGGTGGATGCATTTAATGACGTTCGTCTGGATGATTTTTACCCTGGTACTGTTTGTTCTGGAGCCTTTGGTGTTGCATCGCTGGTTTCATCAACAAGCACAAAAAAACAGCGAGCGGGCATTTGTCTGGTTGCATCGAATGCACCAAGTCTTACTCAGTTTAAGTTTGATTGCTGTGCTAGGCGCAGTGGCAGGGGCAAATGGCTATCAATTTTGAGTGTTGCGTTCACTTTTATCGCAAGCAATTAACCCGCCATCTGACGGGTTTATTAACTACAATACACAGGATTTAAAAACCTTCGAGTACCACTTTCCCGATTGATTTACCCGACTCGATATATGCGTGGGCCTTTTTCAGGTTCTCGGCATTTATCTTGCCAAAGTGCTGGCCAAGGGTTGTGACAAGCTCGCCATCATCAATCATTGCTGACACTGAATTTAATAGCTGACGTTGCTTATCCATATCTTCTGTTTGATAGAGAGAGCGGGTGAACATCAGTTCCCAGTGCAAAGACAGTGATTTTCTCTTCAGCTTCATGATATCAAGAGGTTCTGTTGGATCATCGATGAGTGCTAGGTGTCCTTGCGGTGCTAATGCTTCGATAATCTGGTCAAAATGGGCTTGGGTTTGAGTCAGGCTGATCACATGGGTAACGTCATCAATCTCAATTCGTTTTAGCTCTTCCGTTAACGGTTTGGAGTGATCAATCACATAATCAGCGCCAAGCTCGGTCACCCATTTTTGACTTTCTGGCCGAGAGGCAGTTCCGATGATGGTGGCATTGGTTAGTTTGGCTGCAAGCTGAGTAAGGATTGAACCGACACCACCAGATGCACCGATGATCAGCAAACGTATCTTGGCAGATTTTTCGGCATTAGGAGTAAGATCGAACTGCAAACGATCAAAGAGCAGTTCCCAGGCAGTGATTGCTGTTAAAGGCAAGGCTGCTGCTTGTGTATCAGAGACTGTGGTTGGCTGCTTTCCAACAATACGTTCGTCAACAAGATGATATTCAGTGTTTGTTCCGGAGCGGGAAATATCACCGGCATACCAAACCTTATCACCAACCTGGTAATGCTCAACCTCTTCGCCAACGGCAGTCACTTCGCCGACAGCATCCCAGCCAAGCACTTTATACTGACCTTCCTCTGGTGCGGCACTTGCTCTGACCTTGGTATCGACCGGGTTGACTGAAACCGCCTTTACCTTTACCAGTAAGTCACGGCCTGTCGCCGTTGGTGTCGGTAGCTCGAAATCCACGAGTGCATCTTGCTGGTCAATACTTTTTGGGGCTAGGTATCCGATGGCTTTCATGACTATTCTCTCTTTCTCGTATATGGGCTAACGCTAAAGTATGGTAGCCACTGGCGCTAGCTTTGTTGGATATTGAATTGTTGCAGTGATAATAGGAGAGAAAGTGCTAAGCAAAAAGAGGGTAATGGTTTAAACTTTTTCAATGTTTTTTTGAAAATAAAGCCTGCTATGAATACGTCTGATCTTGAGCTATTTATTCGAACCGCTGACTGCGGCAGCATCACAGCCGCTGCTGGCTTATTAGATACCAGCCCGGCGGCGGCAAGTGCGGCGCTGAAGCGGCTTGAAAAACAGCTAGGGGTTGAGCTTTTTATTCGCTCGACCCGTCAATTACGCATCACTGCCGAAGGGGAACGTTTTCTGCTGCATTGTCGTCAGGCGATTGAATCGCTGGAATATGCCAAGGCATCGCTCGTCGAAATGCAAGGAGAGATAGCAGGTGAAATCCGCATGTCGGTGTCTTCGGATCTGGGGCGAAACATGATTTTGCCATTGCTTGATGAAGTAATGGATGACAACCCTGAACTCAGTGTTCAGTTGAGCCTGGGAGACTCGCTGGCTGACTTTTATATGGACAGGGTCGATGTGGCATTGCGCTACGGGCAACCAGAAGACTCATCAATGGTGGCTTTCCAGTTGATAGATGTGGATCGCATTGCGTGCGCATCTCCCGAGTATCTTGAGCGTCATGGTACGCCTCAGACTCCGGAAGAGTTGCTGCAACACAACTGCTTATTGTATCGGCTTGGCGATCAGATTTTCAATCAGTGGGAGTTTACCAATAAGGGGACTGGAAACTCGGAACCAATAACGAAGAAGGTTAAAGTCAGTAGTAATCGTATCTGCAATGACGGCGATATTGTGAGGCGTTGGGCGGTCTCGGGTAAAGGTATAGCGTTGAAATCGAGGTTGGATATGTTTTCGGATCTGAAAGCCGGGCGAGTGGTAGAAGTCATGCCCGGTTTTAGAGCAAAATCAACGAGCTTGTGGTTGATTTGCCCCAGCCGCAAACAGGTGACCCCCGCAGTATTATTACTGCGGGATAAGTTGCGTGAGAAGTTTAAGCACTTGCTCGAAAGCGAGTCTGTACGCTGATTGCATGGCTGTTAGCTTACGATTTCGACGGGTAACTGAAGCTCTATTTCCTCTAAGTCAAATTGCTTCCCTTTAGGTGCATTTCGTAAGTATTCGATGGTGTGTCCTTGATCGCTTAGTTCATAGCCCTCGAGGATAGCTCGGCGGTAGAGTTCATCCCATACTGCGTGGTATCCAACATCACTACTGATAAGGGCTTTGCAACATAAGAATGCGCCAGCAGATACGGTAAAGTTTGCTTTGTCGGCCGTCGTAAAAGCCTCACCGACAAGAAGTGTAATATCGTCAAAACGCTTGCTTAACTCTTCAACATTCGTCGCAACGATAACTTCATACTCTTCTACATCACTTGGTGCATTCATTAGTTTCTCAAACTCAGGAACACTGAATTTTTTGGCCGGGAGAAAACGTTCAGGGTAAGTGCGTAGCTCGGTTTTAAGCTTTTCGGCAATCTGTGATTCCATCGTTTGATGCGATTGTGCTGTTGGGTGACCAAGCTTTCTATAAACTTCTGCTAAATAATCAAAATCTTCTGACTCTCGTAACTTTCTAATTTCCTTGGCTGAAGTATTCAGTTCTCTTTTCAGCGCTTTGGCTAATGCCTGCGAAGATGAAAAGCCACTCTCGACAGCAATATCGGTAATCCTATCTGAGCTATACACCAATTTTTCAACAACGGTTTGCAGGCGAAGCCGTCGCAGATATTGCCCTGGCGCCTCGTTGAAGACAGCGCGGAATACGCGATGGAAATGGTGAGGCGAGATTGCACAGGCAACGGCAATCTCTTCCCAAGCCAATGCGGGTGACTGTTCCGACGACTTATACAGCATATAGATTGCTTTCTCGAAACGGCTTTTCCAGTGTTCCGGTAATTCTTCAATCAGAGCAAGTTCGGGAACAAGGTGTTGTAAATCCATAACGTTAGCCTTTGTATTTATCCTTCATGAACGGTTGTGTTGGGCAAAGTCTGAGACGCATGAGTATCAGAAATTGTATCGCAACGATCTTTGCGGGTAAAAATTCGTAACAGTATTGGTATCAGCAATAGGGTTACGCTGGTTGCGAATAGCTCGCCGAATACCAGTGAGACCGCTGCCGGCTTAAGGTACTGTGCCTGCTCTGAGCTTTCGCTAAGCAGCGGAAGCAAGCCACAAACTGTTGTGACCGTTGTCAGGAATATGGCCCGAACACGGCTGGTGCCGGTATTAATCAGTGCCTCGTGCCTTGGCATACCACTACGGTAGTTTTTGTTGAACCGGGTGATCAATATCAGCGAGTCGTTCACGACAACACCTGTCATCGCCATCATACCGAATAAAGACAGCACACTGATCGGCAGATCCATCAGGGCATGGCCAAAGATGGCACCCGCAAAGCCGAATGGGATCACGGCCATAATGATCAGTGGTTGCCAGTAAGACTTAAGCGGAATGGCGAGCAGGGTATATATCAGTAGCAGTGTCAATATCATGGCTTTTTTAAAGCCAGCCTGTACTTCGCCTATCTCCTCAAATTCGCCAACGGGTTTTACAATGGCACTTGGGTATTGTTTGTTGAGTGTTGGCAAAATATCCAGCTTAACTGTTTCCCACACCGCTTCAGGTGACTGGATTGACCGGTCCTGTCGCCAGTACACCGTGATAACCTCATTGCGGTTACGTCTGTATAGGGTATGTGGTTCTTGCTCGTAGGCAGCATCGGCAATATCGCCCAGTGTCAGGTACTGGCCAGACGGTAAGAATATCGGTGAATCGAGCACACTTTGCAGGCTGCGGCGTTTGTCATCGCTATACTGCAGGACAACCTTGGTTTCCTCAGCCTGGTGAAGTAGACGGTGGATATCATATTGGCCGAAAGCCCCGCTAATGATATTGGCAAGATCTGACTGGGTCAGTCCAAG
This sequence comes from Photobacterium kasasachensis, assembly GCF_050336885.1. Taxonomy (NCBI): domain Bacteria; kingdom Pseudomonadati; phylum Pseudomonadota; class Gammaproteobacteria; order Vibrionales; family Vibrionaceae; genus Photobacterium; species Photobacterium kasasachensis. The sequence continues at coordinate 122,095 of NZ_JAKJSH010000014.1, read as the reverse complement.
GTGCTTTCCATATCGGTTAAGGGTGAAACGAAGCTGAGGCAGGCCTGATTGTCCGTTGTCATAAATATCATTAACTCCCGGGATGTTACTGATCTGGTGGCGTAACGCCTTCGCAGCCAGCTTAGCTATCTGACGTTCAGGTGCCCTGATACTGATAGCGGTTCCGCCAGACCAGTCATCGGTAGCGGTAAATTTAACGGCATAAGCGCCTTCAAAACGACCGCTGGCACTTTTCCATGCATCTAGCAGATAGTTGTTGGGTAGCTTGCTCAGTGCTTCGGTCGTCAACTCAACGGTGGCTTCGACATTGCTACTGCCGTTTGTTGCGACAAGCAGGTTAATGATTGGCGACTCTTCCAGACCAAATTCATCGCGTATTTTGTTGTTCAGCGAGCTAGCCGCGCCCTCAAGCTGTTTGGCATGCAGAGCCAGTAATTCATGAGGCGCACCGTCTTCAAGAGAAATATCGGCACTTAAATATCGCCCGGGGATCTCCGGAAACAGGCTTGATTTGATGTTGCCGCTGAACCACAGGCCATAGGCAAGAACCAGGGTACTGATAAAGCCAATCAGACTTGCATACCGATAGTGAATGACGTAATCCAGTATTGGCTTGTATACCTTGTAGGTAAAGCGCTGGAGCTGCTTATCGCAAAATTGCTGCAGACGCTTGAAGTTGCGGCTTAGCCAATGCTTAGGCTCTCTCTCTGGTGGTGAGCTCAGGTGAGCGGGAAGAATGAACTTACTTTCTACTAGTGAAAACAGCAGTGCCAGAATGACTACCGCTGAGAACCCAGCCAGTACTTTTGCCAGTTCATTTTCGATCCATAGCATAGGCGAGAATGCGGCGATAGTGGTGAGTACGCCAAAGACAGTCGCAACACTAACGGCTTCCACACCTTTCCCGGCGGCCTGTTTGGGATCGGAATATTTACCGCGTGCCTGATGAATACTCTCGCCGACGACAACAGCATCATCAACCAGGATCCCCAGTACTAAAATCAAACCAAACAAGGTGATGTCGTTAATACTGTAATCCAGCGCCGGTAAACCCATCACACCCAGCGTGCCGGCAATTGAGACCGGGATCCCGATAGCAACCCAGAAAGCGAGCTTTAGATTCAGGAACAGGCCAAGGAGCACGACGACAATTAGCAACCCTTGCCATGCATTGTTGCCGAGGCGGGCGAGCTGGTCTTCAACATAAGGAGCCATATCGGCCATGGTGTCGAGATAAATATCGTCTGGTAGTAAGGCGCGTTGTTTATCGAGAACCTCCTCAATCGCCTCGCTGACACGCAGCAGGTTATCTTTTCTGCTGGTGGAAACCAGCAGTGCAATCGCATTGTTTCCATTGTTGCGAACTAAAGCGTCAGTCTTTACGTATTCACGGCGGATCTGGGCAATATCTTCCAGCAGCACTTCGCTGGTTGGGGTTGTTTTTACAACGATTTTGCGAAGTTTTCGTACAGTATCTGCATAGCCGTCTCCACGCAGGAGCAGCTTGCCCTGACCATTTTTAATGGTACCACTTCGAGTTTCTAATGAAGCCTGGCGGATATGGCTCGCAAGGTCGTTAAAGGCGATCCCGTAATGGCGAAGGCTGTCCGGATCCGGTTCTATTACCAGTTGCGAGGAACGTTTGCCCCAGTTTTCAACGGCGGAGATCGCTGGGTGTTTCTTCAGCGCAATCTCTAGTTGTCTTGCTACGGGCTGCAGCTCGTTATCACTTCGTTCACCAGAGATCACGACAAATGAGGCCAGGTTGCTAAATTCATCACGATAGATTTGCGGGTTTTCTGCCAGTTCAGGGAAACCGATAATACTGTTTACCCTGTTTCTGACATCCTCGATCAGGCGTTCGAGGTTGGTATCGGTACGTTTTTTCACCCTGACCGTAGACAATCCTTCCGAAGAACGACTGGTAATTTGCTTGATTCCAGCAAGGTCACTGATTGCCTCTTCGATACGCTGAGTGATCCCCTCGTCAACCTGACGCGCTGTACCGCCGGGGTAAGTAACACTCACTACCAGACTCGTTGGCTTGGTTTGCGGAAAACTTTCTACACGTAAAGTTGTTAGCGATAGTGCGCCCAAAGCCAGAATAGCAACCATTAACAAATTAGCCGCAACGGGATTATCCAGAAACCAGCGTGTTAACCATTTCATTGCGCTTCCTCGCTGTTATTGGCATAGCTGTTATTGGCAGAGTTGCTATTGGTATAAGTGGGCTCGACATCACTTCCGGGTAGCATCGTCAATAGCGGGTACTGGACGATATTTCGGCTGCGCTCAGGCTCTTTGGTGAACTGGAACCACACCTGGTTACCGTCTTCATTGAGCTGGATAATTGGCTCAAGTACGAGCTTGTTATCATCATTGACACACCAAACCGCACCGTCGAGAGTTAAAACAGAGATTGGCAGGCGGTGAATAGGTGCATCGGGGGAAATGTTAAATATGACCTTAACCTGCTGCATAGGTAATAGTACTTTAGGCTGTTGGAAAGGGTTTTCCACAGCAAGTACCAGTTGGCGCTGTCGAGTTGCCGCGTCAAATTCCGGAGCAATGTAGCGCAGCTTTACTGGCCAGCTGTTGTTGTCTCTATCGACAACAGAGATCTGGTTTGGGTCTATTCTGCCGCCGAGTCTTTGCCATAGGCGTTTCGAGAGCGATACCTCGATATCTACGCTGTGGCTTGAAGCAATGACGTAGAGAGGCGTACCAGATTCGACATGCTGGGCCGGTGAGGCAAATCGCTTGAGAATGACGGCATCAAACGGCGCTACAACCTGGCTCTCGATAAGCCGTTGTCTGACGCTGGCCAATGCTTGCTCAGCATGATGAACATCTGCTGTCGCAGCGGCCACCTGAGGCTCTCGGCGGGCAAAGGCAGTACTTACGTTTTGTGGCAGTATTTTTTTTGCGACGGTCTGCTCGTGTTTTTCGCGCTCCAGCTTCAGGCGGGTACTGGCCAGATGGCTTTTGGCTTGTTCGACTTCCGCTGAGATATGCGTTGGGTCAATTTGTGCGAGAAATTCCCCTTTCTCGATCAAGCTGCCCGGCTCAATGTCAGTGTTGAACTCCGTCAGGTTGCCGTTGGTTGTCGCTTTTAGCTCTGTCTGCCAGCGGGACTGGGTGATACCAACTGTTGATACGGAGAGTTGTCGCTGCGCCGGTGACGATGATAGTACCGTCACGACTTGAGCAGCGGATGCCCCTGTAGTTACCGGTAATGAGTTATCGGGGAGTGAGTCCAGCACTAGCAAGACGCCGGCTAGAGATAACACCGCTAAGGTGATAGGGACTTTCTTTTTAAGTGATTTCATGTTTCTCACCTTAATTTGTTTACAGGTGCAAGCTGAACACAGTTAATTCTTGCTGTAATTTCATGTAACCGGGATAACGTCTGCAGTGCGACAGGCAGCATGATGGCTGACTCTACGTACTCCCACGAATAGCTGATGATGGAAAAAATACTGCCGGGTGTAATGCTTGGTAATGAAGCAGCCAGCCAAAGATTGGTGACGATAAAACCGAACTGAACGAGAAAGATCACGCCATATAGAATGGCCTCGGCGTCGGAGAGCTGGATCTCACGCTGACATAAACGTCGAAGGTGGGTTAACAGCTGTCGAGGATTCCGACTGTGCAGAATATGGACCTGCTTTTCTTTCTGTTCGTTTAACGCGCTGTTTAACCAGATAAATCGTTGATGAAACAAGCTGTACATCACCAGCATCAAGATAGTTGAGATACAAGCTGACACCGCGAGTGACTGGGAAAATCCAAACAGGATGACAACCGAAGCGATGATTTGGATACAGGCGGTAAATAGGGGCGGTAGTTCCTCTTCAAGAAAATCGACCAGTTCACGGGACATTTCGAGCCGGGCGTTGCGGATTGAAACCGGGAGACGTGAAAGACGAACGTTGATTTCTCGTGCCAGCTCTACCCGGATATGTCCATAGGCACGGGTGTCATACAGGCGTCTAGCTACGCTGACTACAGTAATACTTGCCAGTACAATCGCTAATAGCTGCAGGGAGTGAATATTACCTGCCAGCAGACCGTCTATCGACATCCCGATAAAGAGCGGGATCAAGGCTAACAGCACATTTTCGACGATGACGAGTAGCCAGGTGATGAGCATCCGCCATTTAAACATTTTAATAATGGCGATCAGGTCGATGTGATAAGGCCACATTAGCTGTTCTCCCTGTTTAGTGCGTAAGCGGGAAAGGGCGTTACACCGGGATGACGGTTAATAGGTGAATGTTTGTGAGTTAGCATATTTCAGAGCATTGATTCCAAAGCATAAAAATCGGATATCGATTTCTAGGTAAAATTCGGTCATGGCGCTATTGTCCCTGCCTCAAACAGGAAAAACGTGTCCGCGTTTGCTCTAATGCTGATTAATTTATATGGAAGGCGAATGTTTTGCGGGATACAGATGCTTTTTTCTTATACTGTCTGCAGGGAAAAACGAGAGAAGGCGACGGGCAGCTGTAATCGCTCTGGAGCCATAAAATGAAAAATGCCGCCTAGTGGAGCTTAGGCGGCAAATAGCAAGAGGGGATATTATAGTTATCTTTTAGCAGTGTTATTTTGCTTCAGGGTAGGTTTTGTAACGCACACCCATCATTTGTTCCATACAGTGTACAACCTGGCAGCTGTAGCCAAATTCGTTGTCGTACCAAATGTAGAGCACACAACGCTTGTCCTGCGCAATAGTCGCGGCACCATCAACCACACCGGCATGGCGAGAGCCAACGATATCGGTAGAGACGATTTCGGTAGACTGCGTGTAGTCAATCTGTCCGGAAAGCGGTGAGTTCAGGGCCATTTCACGCAGGTACGTGTTAAGCGCTTCGGCATCAACGTCAGAATCCAGGTTGAGGTTGGCAATTGCCATAGAAACGTTCGGGGTCGGAACGCGAATAGCATTACCTGTCAGTTTTCCGGCTAGTTCAGGCAGCGCCTTGGCAACGGCCTTAGCTGCACCAGTAGAGGTAAGAACCATGTTCAATGCAGCAGAACGACCACGACGTTCGCCGCTGTGGAAGTTATCAATCAGGTTCTGGTCGTTGGTGAACGAGTGAACGGTTTCGATATGGCCCGACTGGATACCGTACTTGTCATTAACCGCTTTCAAAATCGGTGTAATGGCATTGGTAGTACAGCTGGCAGCCGAGATGATCTGGTCTTCATCCAGGATAACAGACTCGTTAACACCGAATACGACATTCTTGAGATCGCCTTTGCCCGGTGCGGTCAGTAGTACTTTTTTCGCGCCAGCACACTCAAGGTGCTTGCCAAGGCCTTCGGCATCGCGCCACATACCGGTGTTATCGACAACGAGAGCGTCGTTGATACCGTAAGCCGTGTAGTCAACTTCAGCCGGGCTGTTAGCGTAAATAACCTGAATATAGTTACCGTTAACAATGATTGCTTTACGGCTTTCGTCAACGGTGATGCTGCCATTGAACTGACCGTGAACAGAGTCACGACGTAGCAGGCTGGCACGCTTTTCGAGATCGCCGTCTTTACCGCCACGAACGACGATCGCACGCAGGCGAAGCGGATAGCCTTGGCCGCTCTTGTCAATAAGAAGGCGTGCCAACAGACGACCGATTCGGCCGAAGCCATACAAAACCACATCCTGAGTCTCGACAGACTGCGAGCTGCTGAGTGATTCGACAAGGGCTGTACTTAAAAAGTCATTCAGGTTGTTTACATCATCCTGGTTTTTCCAGTACTCGTAAGCCAGTTGGCCTACATCAATTCGGCAAGGAGACAGGTCAAGTTCGGTCAGTGCCTGGATCAGCGGCAATGTCTGAGAAGGAGAAAGCTCGCTGCCGGTATAGCGGCGGGCAACGCGGTGTGCCTTAATGATATCGATTACAGAGGCGTTGACAATTTGGCGACCGAACAGAAGGATTTCTACGCCTTTCTGACGGTATAGTTGGCCAAGAAGTGGTGAGATGGATTCTGCATTGGTTTGGCTTGTTTGCCAGTCTAGAAGATATTTTTCCGGACTCATCTTTACTTAGGACCTTTCACGTTTAGGGAAGAGAAACAGGACTATATCCTGTGTACTGTTATCGTTCTTATGGGGCGCAAGTGTAACGTTTGCGTCGTTTTTATCCTAGTAAAATTAATAACTTGTAAATGTGATCTTTGTCGAGCTGAATTGGTGATCTTCATCAAATTTTAAGTTGATTGTTCTGCTTTTATTCGACCGAATATAGCAACTTATTTTTTAACGATTTATTCACTTTTTGCGATGAATTCAAACAATTAGTAGTCTGTGTTGTTTCCAAGGGCAGAACTAGATGGTAATCCTGCAATAAATGTGGATTATTGTTGCCTTAGTTTGCAACAACCTGGTTCCTACCACTGTTTTTGGCTGTGTATAACGCGGTATCTGCTCTTTGCAAAATGGTTTCGAAAGAATCACCGCTGGCGAAATTAGTGACTCCGATACTCGCGGTGATGGTGCCGATGTTACTGATATTGAGTTGGCTGATACTTTTGGTGAGCCTCTGGCAAACAATGGCCGAATAGTCTGCCTTGGTATCAGGTAAGATAATAAGAAACTCTTCGCCTCCCCATCGGTAGACTCGATCGTTTGGGCGGAGTGTATCTTTTAGTGTTTCCCCAACTGCGCACAGCACTTCGTCACCCGCCTGATGGCCATAGGTATCATTGATGCTTTTGAATAAATCGATATCCAAAATGGCGACTGCCAAAGGCTGGAAGTCCATGTTGTAGCGTTTAATATGGGCGACGATTTCACGGGAGGCAGCTCTTCGGTTGGGCAAACCTGTGAGTTCGTCGGAATAGGCATGCGCCCGCAAAATTTTCGATGCAGCCTGTAATTCTTTATTGCGCTCGTCCAGATCTTTGGTGCGTTGCTGGACGATTGATTCTAACTCTTGATTGAATTGGTGCAGTTTACGTTGTGCCGTGATCCGACGTTTAATATTGATAGTGAGTATTGAGATAACGACAAGCATGAAGATGAACAGAGCAATAGTGCTGTTTATCAGCTTTGCGTGTTCGTCATAGAGTGAAACTGGGCGGTTGATGACGGTGCTATGGGCGGGCAGAAGGCTGGTATCGATACCAAACCGCTTTAGCTGGTGATAGTCGAAATAAGGTGAATAATGTGCTTTTCCCGGTACTTTGATGTTTTCCAACGGAACACCGTCAAGAACCTTGATGGCTATTCTGGCGGCATTTTTACCGTGCTCATAGGGGTTATTCATGAGCCCACCTATTCCCCCGTAACCAATAATGATCGTTCCCCACATGCCATAAACAGGCACTTTGCTTTTTTGAGTTAAGAGCGGCAGATGATGTTCATAGGAGAAATAGGTACCTAGTTTATCCTTATGAATGGCTAGCATCAGGAAAACAGAGTCAAAGTCTGCATTTTCCGCTCTTTGGTAGAGCTCTGGGATTGAGAACTGATCCCAAACCTCTAATGTAATGTGCTTTTTATGCGGATCAGCTTGCCATTGTGCTTTGATCTCTCTTGCTTTCTTACCCATATTCAAACCAAGGCCTGTGGTGTCGCTCAGCATTATGATTCGCTTCGTTCTGGGCTGAAGCTGTAAAATCAGATCCAGGTTTCCTTCAATTTCCATGCCTTCAACTATGCCGATAATGCTATCGTGGCGCGCCATCAATTCCGTATTGGGCACGTTGACACCACTATAGACAACAGGTTTGCCAGGAAATAAGTCTTTGCCATTTTCGATCATGAAATTGTACGCATGATCATCGGTAGTCATGATGAGATCGGGTTCGTATTTTTGGTATTTGTGTTTGAGCAGTTCTATGAGTTTGGTGTGATAAACCTGATCATCCACAAATCGTCTTTCGTCCATGTATTCAATATGAAGATTCTCCGCATGAACGGTATCTATCAGTACATCTTTGATGCCTTGAGTTTGCTGAGTTGTCCATTGGTACTGGGGGTGATATGAATTAACAAGAAGCACAATTGGCTCCTCTTTTGACAACGCCAATAGAGGAAGAGAGAAAAGTAAAAACAATATCAACTTTACAGCCATCTTGTATGAGACCTTATCTAATACCAATATCTGAACAACGACTTATCCAGTTGGATAAACTGCAGCTAAGGATTTCTACAAGTATAGATTTTTTAAATGAAGTTCTTAGGGCAGCGGAGTTTACCTAATAGAAACTCCGTTGCCAAAGATGAAGGAGATAGCCGTTTCGCTGTCTGATGGGAACGATTATGCGGGGTAGATTGCCCCCAGGCATGTTAGTTGGTTGGCACCTGTCACTTCCGGAAGGTTGCCGGGTAGTTGATGCAGGGTACGGTAAGCCAACCAGGCGAATGCCATGGCTTCCATATTATCTATATCTACCCCGCGCTCGGCCGTTGTCACAACCGTCCAATCTGGCAAGAGCTCTGCGAGTCTTTGCATGAGCAGAGGGTTGTGAGCCCCGCCGCCACAGACCAGCAACTCGCCTGGGGTTTCAGTGCGAACATCATTGGCAATGGTGACGGATGTTAGCTCTGCCAGCGTACGTTGCACATCTTCTGGTTTGAGGCTGAACTTGTTTAGGTGGTCATCAAGCCAAGCGAGGTTGAACAGCTCGCGTCCTGTACTTTTGGGCGCTGAAAGGGCAAAAAACGGATCACTTAGTAGTGATTCCAGCAGTGCCGGGTGCACGACTCCGGATTGCGCCCAGGCTCCGCTTTTATCGTAGCGCTGTCCCTTGTGTTTGTGGACCCAGGCGTCCATCAACATGTTGCCGGGTCCGGTGTCAAAACCGGTAACCGGTTTTTCGGGAGTCAGGATGGTGATGTTGGATATACCACCAATGTTGAGCACTACGCGAGTGAGATCCGGCTGGCTGAAAAGCTGCTGATGAAAAGCCGGGACAAGCGGTGCGCCCTGGCCGCCGTAGGCCATATCTTTACGGCGGAAATCGGCCACTGTGGTGATGCCTGTTTTGGCTGAGATAATGTTGGCATCGCCAAGCTGCATGGTGAAGGCATAGGCTGATTCAGGAGAATGATAGACCGTTTGCCCATGGCTACCGACCGCAGTGATGGTTGCCGGCTCAACGTTTGCTTTTTCCAGGAGTGCGAGGACGGCATCGGCGAACAAGTGCCCGAGGTGATGATCTAGCTCGCCGATCGCTTGTAGGTTGGTTGGCTGACCCATACAAACATCTAACAGGGACTGTTTAAGGTTCTCACCCATAGGAAAAGCATGTTCGCAAAGTAACTCTATTTTGCTGCCGTTAATGTCGACTAAAACGGTATCAACACCATCCATGCTGGTTCCGGACATAATTCCAATGTAACGTTCAGATCCCATTATTGCCTCGGTTATGTGCAGGGTATAAGTCCTATATTTACATGGAACTAAGAAGCACGGCAAACCTTATTGGGTAGGCTGCACCGGCTAATCTAGGCTAGATTAGCCGGTGTGGTAGGTTAACAGGTTCGGAAGGTTAGACGAGGCTCAGCAATAAGCCTTCTTTACCTGCCAGAGTAAGTGTGAGTATGCCTTGTTTTGATTGCCATTCGTCGCCGGTAAGCAGATCCTTAAGTTGAGCATTTTCAATACCGAGTTGCCAGACAGGAACTTCAATCGTCCTGGCATGCTCACTGTTGTTCATCAGGCAGACGGTAATCTCATCACCTAGCGTTCTGGCAAATGTGAGCTGCTTGTGCTCGGCAACGAGCCATTGGATACTGCCTTCCTGCAGGGAGTGATGATTTTTGCGAATAGCAATTAGCTGTTTGAGGAAGCTAAACATCGCGTGAGGCTTTTCGGTTCGCTCCCACGGGAAACAACGGCGATTGTCAGGATCCTGTCCGCCTTCAAGTGCCACTTCTGTTCCGTAGTAAATACAAGGTGTGCCCACATAGGCAAATAGCATTAACAATGCCAGTTGCATGGTTTCCTGATCGTCTTCCAGCATGGTCAGGAAGCGCATCGTATCGTGGCTATCCAATTGGTTAAGCTGGGAAAGCTGATTGAGCCAAGGCATTTTGCTACGGGCCTCGTTGAGCCAATCCACCAGTTCGTCGGCATCAATTTGGCAGTTGTGGTAGGCAATGTCTTTGTGGGCAAAAAAAGCACGGATCGGGTGGGCGAAACCGTAATAGTTCATTGCGCCATCTTCCTGATCGCCCTGGAGCCATTGGCTTGCCTCGAAGAAATGCTCGCCTAGTACATAACAGTCAGGGTTAATTGATTTGGCCGATTGACGGAATGCTTTGACATAGTGGGCGTTGTTGGTTGCACCAGCGCCTTCACCCAGCATGTGAATAACGTCAAATCGCCATGCATCGATATTGTACGGCGGGCGAAGCCAGTGCTTGATGACGGCATCTTGTCCCGAGTAGATGTATTCCTGCACGTCGGGATTTGAGAAGTTAAGCTTTGGCAGGCTTGAAATTCCGTTCCAGCCGATGTAATCGTTGCTGTCTCCGCTAAATTGATAGTAATGACGATACTTCGATTCAGGGTGATTATACGCACCGGCTTCATCCTGGTTCTTTTGGTACATATCGAACCAAGGGTGATTGACTGAGGTGTGGTTGTACACGGCATCAAGCATGATCTTCATGTTGCGTTGATGCAGGTCGGCGACCATCTCGGCGAATTGCTCATTGGTTCCCAGGTGTGGGTCAACGTTCCGATAGTCGGTCGTATCGTATTTGTGGTTGCTGGGAGCAGAGAAGATCGGGTTAAGGTACAGGGCGGTAATGCCTAGATCTTCGAAGTAATCGAATTTTTCGTGAATGCCCTTGAGATCGCCGCCGTAAAATTCGTTCGGGCCATTGCTGCCGTGTGGCGAAACGGGTTCTCCCCATTCCTTGGCAATAGTTGGTCTCTCATTACCTTTGAGGCAATATTCATCGGTTTCGACACTGATTGTCGGATCACCGTTTGCAAAACGATCGGGGAATATCTGATAGAAAACCTGTTCTTTTACCCAGGCTGGTGGCTGATCGTCTTTGTTGTACTTGAAGTGGGTTTCTTTGCCGGGAACGCGTGGCGATACTCCGTTACCGTGTAACCACCACTGCCGGCTATTCTGCATTACCTTAAAACAGTAGTGAGTTAACGATTTATCTGAGTTTAATGGAATTTCACCATGCCAGTATTGAAGCCTGCCATTGGTGCTGCCGCGTACCATATCAACAAGCATTTCCTCGTTGTCGGGTTCACAGCGAATGAATATAGCAGAGATAAGTAGGTCAGATTCGCTGACAAGCGTCAGCTTCAAGTTGTGCTCAGAGGGAGTTACCCAAGCCGTATCTTGACCGTGATATAAGTAGGGTGTCTTCATCATTGTTATAACTGGCCAGTTGGAAGGTCAATGGGTAACAAGATACTGCTTCAAGCACAAAAAAAAATCAGCCTTCGTCAAAAAATGCGACGGCGTAGACGAGAGGCGTAGAGCGGTTATGCCTGCTCGGTATCTTGATGTGTCGGAGGTATAAGTTTAAATAGCACAGCGGCTTTGGCGGTATGTCATTTCTCGCTGACGGAGTGGCATTTTGTCGACCAAGTCGGTGATATGCCGCCAGTTGGTTTCTTCCCCCCAGCGGTGTTTCTCAAGACCGTCTTTGCCAATCAGGATTGCAGTGTGGCTATCTTGGGTAATGTTATATTTTTGCTGAAGAAAGCGGATATCTTCAGGGCTGAACAAGTCCTCGGGTTGGTTGAAGCCATCACGGGTAATAATGATGGTTACGATATCTCTTTCCTGTAATAGGCAGTCGTTCATTAGCGTTTGTTTCATGAATTCTTGTACGTACTGATCTTTTTCGGGAGCAAAGAAAAGAATACTGCGGTGGTTCCAGTGCAGAGAATCCAGAGGGTAAGAGGCAACACTGGTCGAAAAAAGAATAACGGCTGAGTATAAGCAACTAATCAGAGCTTTCATGTTAGCTCTCCTGCTCCCGGATATACCATAGGAGAGTGGGTTGGATTGGTATCAATATAAACGGCAGTTTTGTCAGATTGGATCAATCGCGTGTCTGCCGCCTAGTATCAAAGCCATAAGTACTAAAACCAGTATAGTCTATGGCTTGAGAACCTCATTTAGATGATTATGTGCTATGTCGGCCCTTATGGTAAGGCAATGTGGCTAATGAACTGTGTACTGATATAAATGTTCCGAGACGTAGTCAATAAATACCCGAAGACGAGCAGGCATGAACTTGGTTTGGGCAAACTGCAGTGCAATATCGCCCTGGTAATTTCCTTTGATTGTCCAGTCGCTGAGCACTTCAGTTACCGTTCCTTCTTCGAGCGGTTTCTTGATCACGAAGTCTGGGAAGATGCCAATCCCCAATCCATCAAGCACTCCTCTCAGGCGCATTTGTGAATGGTTAACGGCGTAGCGGCCAGTGACGGGTATGGTGTGGAATTCATCATCCTTAACAAAATCCCAGATATGATCCGTGGCTGTTTCGCCAAGGAAAATACAATCGTGCTGAAGTAAATCGGTTGGAACGATAGGGGTGCCACGTCGAGCCAAGTAGTCGGGGCTGGCGCAAAGGCTCAAGCTAACCTTGCCAATCTGCTTTAGAACTAAGCCTTCTGTCGGTTTCTCTGTCAAACGGAACACGACGTCGATGCCTTCTGAAACGAGGTCTATATCACCATCTGATGCTTTGAGTTTGAGTTGAATATCGGGGTACTTGGTGAGAAAAGGGGTCACCAGAGGTTGAAGTACGATACTTAAAAATGCCTTAGGGGCCGCCACCGTCAGTGCACCAGAGGGCGTTGCATGCTCCGAGCTTGTGAACTCGACAACTTGTTTGGTTGCGTCAAGCATTGCGCAGCATTGATCATAGATCCCTTTGCCCGATTCGGTGATCACGAGTTTTCGGGTGGTACGCTCAAGAAGTTTGGCTGAAAGCGTGTGTTCGAGACGCGAGAGCTGTTTGCTCAGTGCCGATGGGGTAACCCCTAATTTTTTTGCAGCGGCTGTGAAGCTGCCTTCATCGACAACGATTTTAAAAACAGCCAGTTCCGGCATAAGGGCAATCAGTTTATTTGTGTCCATAGTTCAACAGTCCTTTTCCAGGTCAGGGGATAATAGTCTGAATGCGCTTGAATTAGAATGGATGGAGTTCAAACATCCTGTTAATTGAACATTTTTTCAGTCAGATCTCCTAACCTGATTATATGGATTATCGTCTGGTGAATGCCGCTTAAAGCATGCATTCGCTACAGTCATAATTGAGAGGAACATCATGTCAGCTGCATTCTACGACCAAATCAAACAGCAAATCGAACAAGTAAAAGCTGAAGGTTTATACAAATCAGAACGTGTTATTACATCAGCGCAAAAAGCTGCTGTTTCTATCCAAACTGGCGAAGAAGTTCTAAACTTCTGTGCAAACAACTACTTGGGCCTTGCTAACCACCCTGATCTGATTAAAGCCGCTAAAGCCGGTATGGATCATCACGGTTTCGGTATGGCCTCAGTCCGCTTTATCTGTGGTACGCAGGATTCTCACAAAGAGTTAGAGCAAAAGCTGTCTAACTTCCTGGGCATGGAAGATACAATTCTTTATACTTCTTGTTTCGATGCCAATGCGGGTTTGTTCGAAACAATTCTTGGTGCAGAAGATGCCATTATTTCTGATGCGTTGAACCACGCTTCAATCATCGATGGTGTTCGTCTGTGTAAAGCGAAGCGTTTCCGCTACGCAAACAACAACATGCAAGAGCTGGAAGAACAGCTAATCGCCGCAAACGAAGCGGGTGTACGCCACAAGCTGATTGTTACTGACGGTGTGTTCTCAATGGACGGTGTAGTAGCCAACTTGCCTGCTATTTGTGACCTGGCTGACAAGTACGATGCGCTAGTGATGGTTGATGACTCTCACGCCGTGGGTTTCATGGGCGCAAATGGTCGCGGTACACATGAATACCACGATGTTATCGAGCGTATCGACATCATCACTGGTACCTTGGGTAAAGCGATGGGCGGAGCGTCAGGTGGTTATACTTCAGGTAAGAAAGAAGTGATCGACTGGCTACGTCAGCGTTCTCGTCCGTACCTGTTCTCTAACTCAGTCGCACCAGCTATCGTTTCTGCGTCAATCCGAGTTCTAGACCTATTGGAAGAAAGTGGTTCGCTACGTGACCAGCTATGGGACAACGCAGCGCACTTCCGTGCTCGTATGGAAGCGGCTGGCTTCACCATGGGTGGTGCAGATCACGCAATCATTCCAATTATGCTGGGTGATGCAAAAGTGGCTGCTGAGTTTGCAGAGCGTGCTCTGGCTAAAGGCATCTACGTCGTTGGCTTCTCGTTCCCAGTTGTACCAAAGGGACAGGCACGTATCCGTACTCAGATGTCTGCTGCGCATAATCGTGAACAGCTAGATAAAGCTATCGATGCCTTCATCGAAGTTGGCAAAGATATGGGTATCATCTAATTGCCATCTGTCGCGATAGCGAGCTAATGCAACAACAGGGGCGGGTAGAATGTACTCGAATAAAAATAGTGGTAGCCCGCTTCTGAATATTTCACTGCAATACTATTTGTTGAGATAAAGGTCATGAAAATTAAAGCTCTTTCTAAACTAAAGCCTGAAGAAGGCATCTGGATGACTGAAGTGGACAAGCCTGAGCTTGGTCACAATGATCTGCTAATCCGTATCAAGAAAACAGCCATTTGCGGTACTGACGTTCATATCTACAACTGGGATGAATGGTCACAGAAAACAATTCCTGTTCCTATGGTTGTTGGCCATGAGTACGTAGGTGAAGTTGTTGGTATTGGCCAGGAAGTGCGTGGTTTCGAAATCGGCGACCGTGTTTCGGGCGAAGGTCATATCACTTGTGGCCACTGCCGTAACTGTCGTGGCGGCCGTACCCACCTTTGCCGTAACACTACAGGTGTTGGCGTAAACCGTGAAGGTGCGTTTGCCGAGTATCTGGTGATCCCTGCATTCAACGCATTCAAGATCCCTGATGAAATCTCTGATGATCTTGCTTCAATTTTCGACCCGTTTGGTAATGCGGTACACACTGCACTTTCATTTGACCTTGTTGGTGAAGATGTTCTGATCACAGGTGCAGGCCCGATTGGTATCATGGCAGCTGCTGTTGCGAAGCACGTAGGTGCCCGTCATGTTGTTATCACTGATGTTAACGACTACCGTTTGGATCTGGCTCGTGAAATGGGTGTCACCCGTGCAGTGAACGTTGCTAACGAGAAGCTTGAAGATGTGATGGCTGAGCTTGGCATGACAGAAGGCTTCGATGTTGGCCTAGAAATGTCTGGTAACCCATCGGCGTTCAACAGCATGCTAACTGGCATGAACCACGGCGGTAAGATTGCACTGCTGGGTATTCCACCATCAGACATGGGTATCGACTGGAACCAGGTTATCTTCAAGGGCTTGGTCATCAAAGGTATCTACGGACGTGAAATGTTCGAGACTTGGTACAAGATGGCAAGCCTGATCCAATCTGGTTTGGATCTGAACCCAATCATCACTCACCACTTCAAGATTGATGACTTCCAAAAAGGCTTCGACGCCATGCGTAGCGGGCGTTCCGGCAAGGTTATCCTTGATTGGGAATAATCGATAAGTCGATAATTTCTATTGTTAAAAGGCGCTGTTAATCAGCGCTTTTTTTATATCTGCGATTTAGCTGACAGTTAAATTTAAGCGAGAAGGCGTTATGCTGGGGAAAACTTTTATGCTGATAAGCAGTACAAGCATAGAGAGGCTTAATAGCCCGCCAACAATTAATTGTGCCCAGAGGTTGAGGGCTGGGTATATCACTTGGCTGATGCCGTATAACGCAGCCCCGATCAGTACACTGGCCAGCCAGTCTGAATGGCGGTAGGGCAGTGAAAGCTTCGTTTGGCTAAAGTAGTAAAACAGCGCTAAACGAACGGTATAGACGCCAGCCAGAACAAATACGGCTGCCCATATGTTGTATTGTGGGATGAGCAACCAGTACCCTGCAACCGCCAGGGCAGAACATAACCACTGGATCCACATCTGGCATTGGCTGGAATCACCACTGAAACAGCCAAGATTTAATAAGTCACTGGCGTTTTTCAATGCACTCACCAGAATTAGCCCAACAACAACTTTGGCGGCGAGGTGGTAGTCTTCGGGTAGGAAGAGGCAGATGAAACTGGGTACAGTCAGTATCAGAGAGACGGCAAAGAAAATCCCCAGGTTGGTGCCAAGGATCGCATTCCTGGCGCACAGCTCACGCCCTTGTTCTTGTTGTAACATTTTGATTCGGTTGGGGTACCACCATAGCGCGAAGGGTTGCATCAGTAACGCGCATATCATGGCAAATTTAGCGGCTATCGCGTAGACAGCTAGTGTATCAACACCGACCTTATCAGCGAGCACCCAGCGGTCCAGTCCGGTAATGGCAAATAACCCAATATTGCTGATAACGAACGGCACACTGTACTTTAGTAGCGGTAAGGAGTAGCCCAAATAGGCACTACCTGCCATTTGTGCCCATTGGAATTTGAGCAGGAAGAAAAGTAACAGTACGCTTGAGCAGGCTCCGGCAATCAGTAAGGCATCAATGCCATAACCAGCTTCCAGTAAGATGATAATAAGCAATGCCTGAAAAATGGCTTTGACGACGTTGTAGATACAGAATTTTTTGGCCAGTGATTCCATACGCATCAACGTCAGCGGAATCGCAATTAATCCCTCCAGCAGAGTCGGAACGGCAATGAGAGTGATTTGGTAGGGTTCAAATTGATGGGGCAGGTTTGCCAGCAGCAAAGGCATCATCAACCAAATAAGGAAGCTAGCGACTAGTGCGACTATCAGGCTTAGTAGAAAACAGTTGGAAATCAGTTCACTGCGCTTTCGCCCGTCGCTCGGGCCGACATAACGGTACAGAGATTCAATAATACCAAAGCCGATAATGATGGTGCCGATATCTGTCAACAATATGAGTGACTCTAGCGAACCATACTCATACGGCGTCAGTCGGGAAGTCACATATGGCATCATGAACAATGATACTCCCTTCATCATTATTATTCCGACGCCATAATAGGCAGACTGTTTTAATGCACTCATCATAAACCCTATTTAGCTATATCAATTCCCAATACATTTCTACGCTGGCGATGTCGCCAAATTGAAATGGTGACAGCTACTTGATCGGTACTGATTGCTTGTGCTTTTGAGATGGCATAAGGCATTTCTTCATGTCGCCGAGCGTATGTTTTACACGTCTGGTTTGGGGATCAATCAGCAAAGAGTGGAAGTCGTGCAGCAGGGCGGTATATATATCACCTTTGGTTCTGAAATAGTCAGCATAGCCTTCTTGAAGCCTTGCCCGAGCTTGTGATAACGACTTCTTACTGATTGATGTATTACGATCCTGATAATGTGAAATAACCTCAGAGACAGAAAGCAAATTATTCCATCGCTTAGAATCTGTTTGGGTTATTGAGCCTGCTCTCATGAGATACCCGGTGTAAGAGTGCTTCAATAGTGCAACATCAAAATGCTCGCACACCTTTAACCAAAAATGCCAGTCCTCGCAATAACTCATCTCTTCATTGAAAAAGCCAATCTTTTGAAAGACAGCTTTGTTAATCATGACAGTTGATGTACCGATAATGTTGTTGGCAAAAATATCATTGAGCGGGTTGTCAAAGAAGTGAACAGTGTTCTGGTCACTATTGTACTTATTCCAGTACGCCAGACAGTCGATAATTAATTCATTGTTTTCGTTGAGGTGATCGTAGTTGGTAAAAGTCATTCCAAGGTGTTTGTTTTCTTGATGTACTCTGACTTGTTCGGAGACTTTTCCACTGTACCAACAGTCATCGGCATCCAGAAAAGCCACGTAGTGTCCTGATGATTGTTTGATGGCGATATTTCTGGCTGATGCGGCACCGACCCCGTCTGTGTTTATGACGATAATATTGTTATGTGTTTTGCTTAGGGTAGCCAGATACTTGTCAGTGCCATCGCTGCTGTTATCGTTAACAATAAGAAGCTCGATATTTTTATAATCCTGGGCGAGAACGCTCTCAATCGCCTTAGGCAGATAAGGTAGGCAATTATATGTTGGTATGACTACAGATACTTTATCCATGGCTGGCTCCCTTTAGTTTTATAGGGTGAAGCAGAATTCATACCTAAATCGTGCGTATAGCATCAGTTGCTGAACGGCTGGTTGCTATATCATTGAATTTTATGGGTTATATTGAAAGAGGGAAGTGGTGTTTATACTGTGCTGAAGAGAGGGGGGAGTGGATGAAGTGCAGTAGATGGTGTGCCAGATGATATGTTGCTTATTGCCAGTATTTTCTTATCTGCATTGCAGAATGCGAGAATAAACGGCCATATAATGTTGAGAAGATAGGAACAGTTATTGCTTTTCATAGTGTAAACATTTGCTATAGAGAGCGTAATAATGAAAAAAGTAGCCTTCGTTGCACCTACATTTCCGGTGTTGAGTGAAACGTTTATCCGAACTGAAATTGATTCCATTGAATCCTGCGGTCACGATGTTTGTGTGATGACCTTTGAGAAACATCTTTCGGCACAGAAGTTTAGTTATCCAATTTATGAGGTTGGTGAGAGTTTTAGTTTTAACTTCTTGGCGCGAATCAGCCCAAGTAATCTTTACAACTGTATTCAGTTTGTGATGGAACAACAATCGATGCCGAAGCGGTCTCTATTTTATTACAGCGTCAAATTGGCATCTCAAATGGCGAAGTTAAATGTCGAACATGTCCACGCTCATTTTGCCCAACATACAACTTCTCACAGCATAGCAGCGGCTAAATTACTGGGTATTTCCTGTTCGTTTGTTAGCCATGGCCATGATATTTATGAGCATGCTTTTGATATACCTCTAAAGCTCAAAAGAAGCGATTTTGCCGTGGCAGTTTGTAATGACATGATGGAAGACTTTTCAAAGTTGGGGGCTAACAATATCAAGCTCCTGCACTGCGGAGTGAAAACCTCGCTATTTAAGCCTCAGTCGAAGCTCAAGCATAACAAAATACGACTGGTCTTTTTAGGTAGGCTTGTCGAACCTAAAGGCGTTACTTATTTGCTTCAAAGTATGCAAGGCTTATGTGAAACGTATCCGGTTACTCTTGATATTGTTGGTGACGGTGAACTGTCCGAGGAACTTAAACAGCAAGCCTTAGCTTTAGGTATTGCGAAAGATGTCAATTTTCTAGGTCCGAAGGAGCCGAGCTGGGTACAGGAAAACCTCCCTCAATATGACTGTTTGGTTGCGCCTTTTTGTGTGGCTCAGTCCGGTTGTGTTGATACAGGGCCTTTAGTATTAAAAGAAGCAATGGCAGTGGGAGTACCAGTGATTACGACCAACATTATGGGGTGTAAAGAGATTGTCGCCCCCGGGACGGGCCTGATGGTGAATGAGAAAGATGCAACAGCTTTGTCCCAGGCCATTGAGCGATTTGTGCGTTTACCGGCTAAAAAACGGGAGCAAATGGGGAAGGAGGCACGTCGCAATGTTGAACGTCATTTTGATGCACTTAAGCAAGCCAGAGTGTTATCCAGGTGGATAGAGGCAGCGGCTCATTAACTTATTTTCCTTGAGGTAGTTAGAGTATACAAGGCAAGCCGGATTAGCTTGCTATGATTCTAATGACTTTGAGTGCATATCTGTATGTTAAGGGAGGTATGTATCAAGACCAGAAAGTAGGGAATCATAGTGATATAGTTCACGAATTCTGTTATCCTTGCCGCCAATTTCGTTGCTAAAGTCGCCTGAACCCGGCGGCTTTTTTAATGCTTGATACATAAATCATTATTGGAACAGTACATTGATTTCTACCGCTAACATCACAATGCAGTTTGGCGATAAGCCATTGTTTGAAAATATCTCGGTTAAATTCGGTGAAGGTAACCGTTACGGTCTTATCGGCGCGAATGGCTGTGGTAAGTCGACATTCATGAAAATTCTGGGTGGCGAACTTGAGCAGTCGGCAGGTACTGTTTCAACAGATCCGAACGAGCGTATGGCAAAACTGGGCCAGGACCAGTTCGCGTTCGAAGAGTACACAGTGGTTGATACCGTAATCATGGGTCATAAAGAACTGTGGAAGATTAAAGAAGAGCGTGACCGTATTTACTCGCTACCTGAAATGTCTGAAGAAGACGGTATGCGTGTTGCCGATCTGGAAACTGAGTTCGCCGAAATGGACGGCTACTCAGCTGAAGCGCGTGCAGGTGAGTTGCTACTTGGCTTGGGTATCTCGGAAGAGCAGCACTTTGGTTTGATGAGCGCAGTTGCACCAGGCCTTAAAGTTCGTGTTCTGCTAGCTCAGGTTTTGTTTGCAGACCCAGAAATCATGTTGCTTGACGAACCGACGAACAACTTGGATATTCACACTATCAGCTGGCTTGAGCAGGTTTTGCTTGAGCGTAACTGCACTATGATTATCATTTCGCACGACCGCCACTTCCTAAACAGCGTATGTACTCATATGGCTGATTTGGATTACGGTGAGCTTCGTCTGTTCCCTGGCAACTACGACGAGTACATGACAGCCGCTGAAGCTTCGCGTGAACGTTTACTAGCTGATAATGCCAAGAAAAAAGCGCAAATGGCTGAGCTTCAAACTTTCGTTAGCCGTTTCTCTGCAAATGCTTCTAAAGCAAAGCAGGCGACGTCACGTCAGAAGCAGCTTGATAAAATCCAGCTTGACGAAGTGAAAGCATCGAGCCGCCAGTCGCCATTTATCCGCTTTGAACAAGAGAAAGAGCTGTTCCGTAACGCGCTTGAGGTCGAAAACCTAAAACAGGGTTACGGCGAAAACATCCTTATCAATGGTGTGAAGCTGTTGGTTGAAGTGGGTGAGCGTATTGCGATTATCGGTGAAAACGGTATTGGTAAATCAACCTTCCTAAACACGTTGGCAGGCCAGATGGAGCCAATGGAAGGTATGATCAAGTGGTCAGAGAACAACAACATTGGCTTCTACGCGCAGGATCACAGTGCTGATTTCGAAGAAGACATGACACTGCTGGACTGGATGGGTCAGTGGAAGAAAGAAGGGGACGACGAGCAGACGGTTCGTGGTATCCTTGGGCGCATGCTGTTCTCGCAGAACGATATCAAGAAATCTGTAAAAGTTATTTCAGGTGGTGAGCAAGGCCGAATGCTGTTTGGTAAGCTGATCATGCAAAAACCAAACATCCTGTTGATGGATGAGCCAACTAACCACATGGATATGGAATCTATCGAATCGCTAAACTTGGCGCTTGAAAACTTCAAAGGTACTTTGATGTTTGTTTCTCATGACCGCCAGTTTGTATCTTCGATTGCAACGCGCATCATCGAAATCACCAAAGATGGCGTTGAAGATTTCCACGGTACTTACGAAGAGTACCTGCGCAAGCAAGGCCTTGTGGGCTAATTAAAATTACGTTGGCGAGTTAATGAAGCCAATGGATGATTTAGCTTGATAGAAGAAAGCCGCCAAATTGGCGGCTTTCTTATGTTTGTTTTTTAGAATGCACACAGTAAAGTAGTACTGTTGTTTTATAGAAAGGATTAAAGATGAAGATTTGGGTTGATGCGGACGCGTGTCCTAATGTCATCAAGGAGATTTTGTTCCGTGTTGCCAATCGTGTCGGGGTTGCTGTTACCTTAGTGGCAAACCACCACGTGAGAGTTCCACCTTCACCACATATTAAATCGATTCAGGTAGAGTCCGGCTTTGATGTTGCCGACAATTACATTGTTCAGCAAGTCGAAGCTGGCGACTTGGTGATCACGGCTGATATTCCGCTTGCCGATGAGCTCATCACCAAAGGTGCCCATGCCCTCAATCCCCGTGGCGAGATGTATACCAAGGATACTATCAAGCAGCGCCTGCAAATGCGCGATTTTATGGAGACAATGAGAAGTAGTGGTATCCAGACCGGTGGCCCTGCACCGCTGAGCCAATCCGACCGACAAAATTTCGCGAATAAGCTAGATTCTTTTGTGGCTAAAAACCATAAGAGACAATAATTTATGATGGTGATAGCAGCTGTTGTCACCTTCGTTTTTCTCCCTTCTTTTTCACTGTTCATTTCACAATTCAAACAAAGCCGAAATTACTTGCTAATACTTTCTGATCTAATAGTCGGAACGATGTCAGGTTTACGGTCGTAGGTGTTTACTTGTGACATGTCTTTATGACCCGTAAAGCGTTGCTTATCGGCCATGGTTCCTTCGTAATCAGAGTTCCCTGTTTTGCCCTGCTTAATAAAGATACCGTCATCAAGTATCTCCTTGAATGAGTACGCCGAGAATCAAGCAAAGCAGAGTTGCCGATGTCCACTATGCCAAGGAACAGGCAGGTAATAAAGCCGTCAATCATGGAATGCCCGGCATGCACCGGTAAAGATTACTTGATGCCGACACCTGATGATATTCGCAATCACCTTCGCAAAGCTAGGGTAGCGCGGATCAGTGCCAACCTGTTTGAACGCGAACTACAGCCTTTGTTCGAAAGGTGCTGGCAGTGGCTCTACTTGGAGCTGCAGGAGACGGTAAAGGCGTTGAATGTAGCGCTAGAGAAGGAGAGGGCTGTGAGCTAGGTCTCTGTTCAATACGATTGATAAAAAATTAGTATGTTTATGATTTTATTGCGGTTGTTTTGATATACAATCGGGTGTTCTGTTTTGCGGATATTGTTCGTTGAAGACAGAGTTATAAAGCTTGGCTATTGATTAAATTAAGCTTGCCGTCGTGAATAAACTAATAGTAAATGAATAAGGTTAATTAACAATGAATAAGAAAATATTGGTTCTACTACTACTGTTTATTGGTGGATGCGCAAGTAGAGCGCCTGTAGTTGATTATTCAGAGCCAGAAGATAACTACTCAAAGTTAAGCTATAAAAAAGATAGGCTCCTTAATAGAGCAAGCATAGGGATTTATGAAGATTATAAGGATTGTAAAAGGTTGCAACCCGTTGATTACTCAAGAATTGTTGATGGGAAGTTGAAAGTGGAAAGTGATCAACCTATTACGATTCAAATCGTTTCAGGTATACCAACTCACGTAGGTGTGTATACCTGCTTGAATAGATTCAGCTTTACGCCTGAGAAGGATCATACTTACACAATAAAACAAAAGTTAGTAGTTGAAGTAGGGTATTGTACAGTTAATGTTTATGATGATGAGAGCAATGAGGCTGTTGGCATATACGACAGGTCAGGACTTTTTGGTTGCTTAGATTCACAATTGGATCCATCAGAAAAAAAAGACCATGCCGCTACTAAGCTAATTAATTAATACAAGTTATATATGAAAATATCTACTATAAGAAGTTATATCTAAAGTAATATTTTCAGTGTTTTTATTAGCTATTACGCATCTTATAACAAACCTCGCCTTTGGCGGGTTTTTTTATGCCTGAAATTCCTTCATCCTCTTAGTTAAGAGAAACCCAATGAATAAAAAAACGACTGTTACGTCACTCGTTCTGGAGTGGCTAAGTGCGCATTCGCCTACGATTTATGCCTTCCTGATGTCTATCTGTATCGCTGTATTGAGAGTGGCCTATAGCGGCGGCGGTGTGCGTGAGATGGCTGCGAAGGTAATCAAGCTGAGAATGAAGCCGCTAAGTTGCAGGCCGCAACAGCCAAGGAGCAGACAGGTATTGAGTCTCAGTGCTATCAGGATGCCAAGACACAGGCCGAAACGGGCAGAATCCTTCAGGAGATGGAAAAACTCAATCAGGAAGTTGCCCAGTTACGTGAACAATGTATGGCTCAGCTACAGTCTCAGATTGATGCTATTCAGCCTTAGTGCAGAGTTAAAAGTAACTGAATGGCTGTAATGGACCGTATCCAGCCTGGTTGTCATGATAGCCAGGGTGTGTGGCCATTCTCAGTAAGTGATTTCTCATATCTTCGTTGTTTAAAAGTGGAGTGTTATTAGAGTTAGAGCTTTCATGTTTTGAAGCTATTAAGGCAGCTAAACCTGCAACAAAAGGTGTTGCCATGGATGTACCACTGAGCGTTGCATATCCGCCGTTTCTAAAGGTTGACCAAATATCACTCCCGGGACCCATGACATCGACTTCACCACCTCGAGAAGTAAAACCTGAAGGGTTACCATCACTATCATGAGAAGCAACGGTAATTACACCACCATACTTTCCTGGGTAACCAATACTATTTGTAAATAATCCGCCTTCATTACCTGCCGCACATATTACGAATACACCATGGTATAAAGCATACTGGATGGCTTTATACAGTTCAGAATCAGAGGACGGCCCACCTAGGGACATGGATATAATTTGGGCACCATTATCAACAGCCCAATAAATACCTTCAATGAGCCAAGAATATGGTCCATTCCCGTTATTTGATAGAACTTTACCAATCATGAGTTGTGATTTTGGAGCAACACCGACGAAACCGACACCATTTAATCTAGCTCCAACAATGCCAGCACAGTGTGTACCGTGGCCGTCAACATCTTCAATGCCGTCACCAGAAAAATCCTTTGAAGCAATGATTGCTTCCTTAAGGTCTGGATGATCAGTATCAATTCCAGTGTCAAGAATTGCCACTTTTACACCTTCGCCTTGTGTGAGCCTCCAAACATCAGGGAGCCCAAGTATTCGGCCAGCCCAATTTATTCTCTCTCGTTCTTGATCTGTCATCTTTTGTAATTGCTTTTCATTCGTTACTTCTTGGTTTACTAGGTATTTGGGTGTACAGCAATCATGAGAAAAACCATTATGTTCTCTTTTTAAAGTTCTAGGAGACATGATATTTACCAACTGAAGAATTTGTGTCTGAAATGTTAGGCACTAAAAAGGACGCTTGCATATGCATAGCTGGTATTTCTGTCTTAAAAATGAATAAAGTAATTAGAAACGAATGTAAGTTTTTGATGCGACAAGATGACTTGTGTCTTGCCAAAAACTCGGGCTTAATTTGACCATTAAGCTGCGCCTTCGGGTGGCAGCTTTTCTTGTCTCTGAGCCTCGCTAATGGCGGGGCTTTTTCGTATGTGCTGCTAAGCGTTTTTATCGAGAGCTCTTAGCCGCACAGACAGCGATACGTCTACATTACGGAGAAGTAAGTAAATGGACCAACTGAAGCTGAACCCGTTGTCGATGAAGTGCCAGAGCCGAAAACTGAAATTGCCGAAGCCAGCTCAGAATCTGATACGAACGCAGCCACGGCAACTGCGGAGCAGGAAGAAGCAGAACAGGGCGAAGAAAAGCAGGGAGAACAACCTCAGAAGTACATTGCTGTCAAAGACGGTGAGCACTGTATTCCGTATGAGGTGCTAGAAGCTGAGCTTGCCCAGAACCAACGCTTGCAAGAGGAACTTGCGGCATCGAAACCGCGTGAGGGGTTTAGGTTGTCCAAAATAGCAACGAAAGTGTTTCTGAGCAGATTGTAACTGCCTGATCTTGTGCTATCGAATTGCGAAACAAATCCTTCACGTTTTTATTTAATGCTTATTGATTTTAAAAAAATGATAAGGAAAATAGGCAATTCAATAAAAACTAATCATTAGGTTTCCAATATGCTTTTAAGCAAGTCTACATACATCACCATTGCTTTGCTTGGTCTAAGCACTGTTTCCGGTTGTGGCATGACATCGCAACGTGATACATATCAGATATCAGAAACAGAAGTTAATTGGGTGACATCTGGCTCGCTAACTAACAAACTTGTTTATAAAGAATTGCCAGGTGCAAACCCTGCTACCTTCAGAATACTAAATAAGCAGTTTGGAACTGATGGTGAGTACGTATACTATAAAGGAGCTCCAATACCGTTGGCAGATGCTAACACTTTTAGAGCAATTTCAAATAATTACGGTGTTGATCACAGATTTGCTTTTCTAAGGAATAAGGTATTAGAAGGAGCTTCACCAGAAGGTTTCAAGGTAATTCATGATGATCTTATTTCATCATACGCAAAAAATGGCAAGAGTGCCTACTATAACCAAACACCATTCACTATTTGCGATGAAAAGTCTTTTCGTATAATTGACGGTGCAGGACTTGGTAGATATTGGGCTGCAGATAACACCTGCGCGTATAGCAGAGGTAAAGTGTTTATTCCTGCTGACATCGAATCCTTTGAAGAACTGAGTTTTTCATACGCAAAAGATTCACAGAATGTTTACTATGAAAACACTGTTATTGAAGGTGCAGACTCCGCTACTTTTGAGCTACTATACAGAAATAATATCATTGATTCTAAAGATAAGAGTGGTTGTTATATCGATAATCACAGAGTGCCGTGTAATACAACTAAAAATGATGACAGCATTTTTTCTGGTGTCAACTTTGATACAATAGGAACAAAGGAAGGGAAAAAGGAAGCATTCAATACTATTCAAAGCAACATGAATGCTGCAAAAAAAACAAGACAAGAAATTGCAACCCAAAACGCTGAAGTAGTTAGACAAGCCGTTGTTAGCAAACTTGGTAACAATTTGCTGACGCCGAACTCTAAACTAGACTTGCAACAAATCACTAATGATTATTATTTTACGCTCGTTCCTACATTATCTGGTTACTCACTAACATACCAAGTTAAGACCATAGATAGAGATGGAATGACATTAGACATGTTTAGCCGTAAGGTGAATGAAGTTATGAAGTCCACTTATAATAATAGTGGACAGTTAACTTCTGAGACTCGTCCTCTTGGCCGGTCTGGATATGTTACTAAATACATAGGTGTTAAGTGTGAAAGACAGCTAGGTATTTGCGAAGAGGAATTTATCTCTGGCAGTAAAAAGAGTACCGATAAACGATCAGTTAAAATTAGCTATAAAAATGGGGTTTGGGAGCGTAGTTTCTTAATTAACGGCCGTCATAAACAAGAATACAGAATCTATGATCAATATGGGTTTGAGGTATATGTTGCGAAATATTATAATGATGAATTAGAAAGTGAGTTTATTCGCAAAGGCTTTAGACCGGATATCAAGTAATTAATCTAAATAGTGACTCTCATAGTAAAAAACAGGTGCCGACATCTCGGCACCTGTATGAAAATAGTTATGGTCACTCACAAAAAAATCATCTGAAAGCGAGATACCATCTGGTAGCTCTTAATCGGTCACCCGATAAGAACGCGTAATCAATATAAAGACGCTAGGCTAGATACAGCCATGACAATTTATGTCTATGATAATATACCCTATGGCGTAATAGAGGAATTGCAGAAATATCTAGGTGAATGGACTACTTAACAATCATCGTACCCATCAAGGAAAAATGTACTGTGGCAGAATACCAATAGAGCATTTAGATGCTAGGAAATTAGTTTGGACTGAACACATAGTTAGGGTATTCCTCGTTTAATAAATCGGCGATTTCTGTCCATGAGCTCTGACCAAGCGGTTTTGGTGAAACCGAGTCAGGGAGTAAAGTCCAACTTTTTAAATTGAAGCCCCAAACAAGAGCTCCCACTGGATACAACACACCGTCATGTTCGGTTAAGCCAAAAAGTTTTCCAGTCCATTCAAGTGGTATATGGGGAGCGGCTGTCCATCCAGGGCTATCTCTAAAGATAGAGCCAACACTATAGATTGGATCACTGTTATCTCGCTTTTCTTGGGAACCCACATCAATAAATGTCCAGTCATGTTCTGTATTGCCAAATGATGAATGCTTTCCAGAAAACTGAGCATCACCTGTTGTTGTCACAACATGAAGCCAATGAGTAACCTCTGAAGACATTACTTCAATACATGGAAATTTCGGAGCAAAGCAATGACGATTTCCGGAAGTAACAAACCGAACGGTAAAAGCACCTTCTCCGTTCCATAAATCGAATTCAAAGTTTTCTGTAGTAGAATTATCAAAACATTGACTATAACTACCATGTGCAATATTTGTGGCAAGCAAGTAATTTCGATATAGGCCAAATGATATATATGAGCTAACTGTCATTACCAGTAGACTGAATAAGGTAAAGATATACTTTTTCATTTACTCGCCTGAGTGTCTGTAAGTGGGCTCTACTTGATTCCCTGTGTTTTTTTAAATCGTCTGACCTTTGTTCGTACGTTTTTCATTGGTGATGACGTGTTGAATTGAATCATACGGCCAAGTGTCCACTTGTCATACCATGGATCGCCGTAAAGTGCCTGCTCATCAATGCTCTTAATTAATACCAGAATTTCTTGAGTCACCCTAGCGAACTCTCTTTGCAAACTTTGATAGTCCCAATCTTTATAATGATGTTGGAAGCTTTGGGCTAGTAGCCCAAGCTGATTCCACTTATAGCCGGTTTCCGGGAAGTCGACATGTTTACCTTGAGACTTTAAAGAATGCCATTTAAGGACGAGCTTTCCCCAGCCAATTAAGTAGGCAAGCGTATCGCAAACGCTAATTGTTGTGCCCTTGACGTTACCCTCAATCCCATGTGTTCTAGACAGTTCATCAGGAATAGAGCGGTAGTCATCAATCAGCTTACTAGAGGCTAAAGTGATTGCATTGATTAACTCATTTTTATTTTGTGGTACTGATGTCATAGACGCTTTCTTGTTTGGTTAGTTGCTAGTTTTGTTCGTTGAGAGCTGTTTGCTACAGATTGCTTATAATTATATGTTCATTACATTTTAAGTAATCAATGTCGTTTAGATACGCTAGATGATGCCCATCTTTGATATTGTTGATAAATGCCTGATTGCCTTTTTCAGCCTCGCTACGCATGAAGTCAATCAAGGTTTGAACACGTAATATCATGATATCAACAAGCTGGCTTCGCTCTTGTTGGGGCAAACCATAAGAGTCACAGAACTGTTTAGCGCGCGAAATCTGCTGAGGTAAGCTACCCAAAGCATCATTAGGACTGGTTTTAAATGGTGCCCAGCAATAAACCGCATACGCAATATCCCAAATCCGCGGTGCTGGATGTGCGGTATCAAAGTCAAAGATCCCGACTACCTGATCTCCACTTAATGCCACGTTATAGGGGGCATAGTCACCATGACAGATAACTTCGTAGGGCTTTCTAGCTGGCAACATCCAATCCAAGTTTTCACATCGTTCACTTTGAGCAAAAGATACGGTTGCGTCATGATATTTACGTAGGAGCAAAGCCGCTGAGCATAATGCTTCAATACTCGCTATGGCACCCCTTAACGGGTAGTTGTAAACATTACCAGGTACGTAGGACAAAACCTCATTGCCTTTTGCATCAAAACCAAATGACTCAGGTGCAGAATTGAACTGCTCTTTTCTCAGGTGAGTAAGTAACTGATGTACTGATTGAGACCAAAAGCCACTAGGGCGGTATACTTTACCCTTATGCCGATGAATCAAACCTTCACGACCACCTTGTAGTTCTTCCATGATTGTCCTTATGTGCGATGCGAACATTCCTAACGATAAACATTAATAAGTGACTGATTGTATATCTTGGGGATATTTGTCAAAGTAGACGTGTATCAAAGTTTGTGTACTTTCATGGCAGTTTCAGCATTTGATGTGTTGTTTCAATCAAAGCTAAATAAACAGGTTTGTGTAATTTTGGGGTAGGTATGGGGATTCATAATGGTCTTGATCGTCTGGACTTGGGGCGTTTAGTCGATAAAAATCAGCTGTCATATGATTTGTTCTTGGCTCAGTCAGATGAGATTACCCTGCACAGGAATGAACAATTTATCTGGATTGAAAGTGCTGACAATAGTCCAGTTTTCAACGGTGTGCTGGAAACCAATGTTGAATTGCACAACTCGTCACCAGCGATTAGCCAGTTTTTTAAAAAGTTAGCTTCTGGTAAGGATCATTTTTGCTGGAAAGTGTGGTCATCATCAAGCCCAAGCAACATCGGAGATATACTGGAATCTCAGGGTTTAACTGTTGGTTCTGTAAGCTCTGGAATGGCTATTGATCTCTCTAGCTGTACATTTTCCAACCCCACCGTTGATAAGCTTTTGGTTAAGCGGGTAGATAGTGATGAACGTTTAGAGCAGTGGATAGCAACTCTTTTTGATGGGTTTCAGCTGAACCAGGGGGTGAGGTCAACCTATAGAAAAGTACTCATGGATGGAGGTTTTAGAGATCCAGTAAGAATTTATTTAGGGTTATATGACGGTGAACCAGTGGCGACTGCTTGTTGTTACTTTGAACATGATGTCGTTGGCATTTATTGGGTATCAACGTTACCTGCCTTTAGGGAGAGAGGTATCGGGCGTCGCTTGATGAATATCGTATTAAGAGATGCGTATGATGCAGGCTACAAGTTTGCGATACTTCAGGCTTCCGGTGAAGGGGGCAAGATGTATAAAGACATAGGTTTTCGCCAGGTCTGTAGTAATGTTCGGTATAAGTGGAAACCCTAGTTTGATGGCATGTTGCGAAATTGAAGATGCACTGAATTATCAGAAACGCAAACTAATAGAATGATAAGGAATTAAATGGAATTTATTATTAGCGAAAACCCAAGCAGTGAAGATGTCGATGAAATTTATCAGGGGTTAAAACGGCATAACATTCCATATATTGGTGATATTAAAGAGAGCCACATTGCGTGTTTTACTAATAGTAATGATGGAGCCAAACTAGGAGGGATTATCGGTCGTACGTGGGGCAGTTGGTTGTTGATTAAATACCTATGGGTAGATGAAACTTGCCACAAGCAGGGAATGGGTACACAGTTACTGGCGACGTTAGAAAATCACGCGAAAGAGTCAGGGTGTAGATTCTCCCTGGTCGATACGATGAGTTTTCAAGCTAAGCCATTTTATGAAAAGAATGGTTACCAATGTAAAATGACGCTTGATGAGTATCCAGCCGAAGGACAGCTTCACTTTATGACAAAAGAGCTTACCTGAGAACGTGCGCCTATATGCCTTAATGTGGCGTGATATGAGTTACTTGTTGTGGAATGTGTCGCAAATATTTATGACAAATGCGATCAAACGTCATTTATATCTATAACCTGGTTCCTGTTCTGCTAGTTTATCGCCTTCTGAATTTGACCAATATTGGAGTTGTCGGCTAATGGATTACTTGGCAATAAATAAAGAAGCTTGGGATAAGAGAACAACGGTTCATGTAAAGTCATCGTATTACGATGTAAATGGCTTTCTCCAAGGGAAGACGTCACTCAAAAATATCGAATTAGAGGAAGTTGGGCCGGTTGAGGGGAAAAGCCTGTTGCACCTGCAGTGTCATTTCGGGTTAGATACACTATCTTGGGCAAGGTTGGGGGCTAAAGTTACCGGAGTCGATTTGTCGTCGGAAGCGATCTCTCAGGCAAAATTGTTAGCAAAACAAGCCAACCTTGAAGCAAGTTTTATTTGCTCGGATGTATACCAGTTCAATGAAGTATGCCCAGAGAAATTTGATATCGTCTTTGTTTCTTATGGTGCGCTGTGTTGGTTGCCAGATCTTAATCTATGGGCAGAAACGGTCTCAAAGGCTTTAAAGCCCGGTGGAAAAATACATTTAGTTGAATTTCATCCTTTTGATGAATTGCTGTTGGGCTCACCATACTTTGCGAGCGATGAACCTATAATCGAAGATGATGGGACTTATACAGAAAACTGCACAGGTGATAAAGCTAAAATGGTCACCTGGATGCATCCGATCAGTAATGTGATCAATGCCTTAGTTAAGTCGGGAATTAGCATTGAGTGCTTTAATGAATATCCATACAGCCCGTATTACTTGGAAGGGTTTGTAGCAGGCGAAAGCGGAGCTTATCAGCTTCTTCACAAAGGTAATGCTATACCACTGGTTTATTCCGTAACAGGCAAAAAGCTCTGATCATAAACCTCTTATAATGGTGGCTAGCAGATGAAGCTGAGCCTTTGCTTCACCCGCTAGCCTACCAAAAGCGTATTTATTTACTTGTCGCTTTTTCCGTGGCTTTATTAACTAGATCTGCGACTTTCTGTTTCACTGGCAGCCATAAGGTTGATTCTGTGTATGGCGTAAAGACAAAGACTTTCATGGAGATGAAACTCGTCAGTATTAGCCAGAAGCCAATCGATAGCATTTCAATCACTTTTGAGAATACAGACGGGGCAGCTTCACGCATCGTATCGCGCGTTGAGCCACCGAGTAGGGCATTTAGGTCATTAAGTTGCCCCATACCGCCGAACGTTTCCTTGGCATCAGAATATGCGCCAAAACAGCTGTAATAAAAGTAGGCAACAGCACAAACCGCTATACCTTTAGGGAGCCACTTCGGAGCACCAGAAAGACAAAGAAGCATACTTGCGAACATCAGGGCGATTACGGAAACATCAATTACCTCAGTGCCTGAAACGGACTGTTTCATTCCCCAGATTTCGATGGTCATAAACGGAAAGAAACAAGCAACAACAAAGAGACCGTAGGAGCATGCTCCTAATTTATTGGGTAGATTTGAAAAGTTGAAATTTGTAGCAGAACTCTTTAAGTTTTCAGGGTTTGGCATGATAGATCTCTATAAACAATCATTAACTAGCAAAAACAGCGGGATTATATATGTGATACCATTCAATGCAAGTGAATTGATATAAATGATGTGTGGCTTCTATCTATTTGATTTAAAAGTGTTCTTTAATTATTTTATTAAGCTGTAATGTGTCATAAATGGCGCATATTATCAGTGGAGCTTGAGGGGAATCTATTGCCTGAAATTAAAACGGTTGGACTATTTCTACTTACGGCTATAACTGAGGTTGTTGGTTGCTACTTACCTTATTTATGGCTGCGGGAAGGAAAGACGGTATGGCTTTTATTACCGGCCGCTATCAGTTTGGCTCTCTTTGCATGGTTGTTGTCGCTACATCCAACCGCATCGGGTCGGGTGTATGCCGCTTATGGAGGGGTTTATATTTTCGTAGCAATTTTGTGGTTGTGGGTGGTTGACGGGATCCGTCCTACGGTGTGGGATGTTGTTGGCGCATCAGTGGCTTTGCTCGGTATGACAATAATAATGTTTGCACCTCGCCAAGGGTAAATAGGCTAGTGTTAATATTGCTCCACGTATTCAGCGTGGAGCATAATCAGGTTGAATGTTTCTTATTGTTTTGAAAAGGATGCTACTCAAGTAGGTGGAAACGATAACTGCGCCGAAGAATACTTTGATAAATTACTTGAGGTTGCTTTTTTTATTTTTATAAATGTCTCATATGATATTGTTTGTTTTCTCATTGTAGTGTATTTGTGAAGCAGGTCTTAATAGCAGTCATTGTCAAAATAGATGTAAAGGTAATGTATGTATTTAGCTCGGTTCTCCGAAGATGATTATGAGAAACTTATATCATGGGTACCCAATGAGGCGTTCAACTATTTATGGGGTGGGCCTGTCTATTCCTTCCCGTTGACGATTGAACAGATACATGGTCATGTTAGCAAACCTGAGGTTAATCCTTTTGTCTTACTAGATAATGATAATGTTATTGGTTATATCGAACTTCATCGTGAATCAGTGTCGGTGTATCGCTTATGTCGAGTTCTGATCGCCAGTGAATCAGATCGTGGTAAGGGTTATGGCAAAAGGCTTGTGGCCCTGGCACTTGATTATGCGCTAGATACGTTAAAAGCAAAGAAAGTGACGTTAGCTGTCTTTGAACACAATGATAGAGCAATCTCTTGCTATCAATCCCTCGGGTTTACAGTGACGGCAAAAGAAACTGGATTACGCTCATTTAATGGTGAAAGTTGGAACTTGCTATATATGGCATTTAAACCTTGAGGAAAACTTTAGATAGCTAATTATATTTGGCAAGTAAGATGAAATGATACTAAATGGAGAAAGTGATGACTGAAATGGCAATATCAAATTATCTCGGTATCTTTATCGTACTGTTGCTATCATACCCATTCGTACTTGTTGTTTTAAATATTGCCATTTTTAGTAAAGATGTAAGAACCAAATATACTCGATGGTTAAATATACTTTTCGTGGTTTCAATGTTGGCTTTGCTTTATTTTCATATGCAAACTGAAGTTATCTTCGGCAAAGAGCTACTTGACCAATGGTATAGTAACCACCCAGAATAGATATCAGTCGGTGGTATAGCCAACAGATGTGGCTATACCAGTTACTTGGGTATAATTATGATTTTATGGCTAATATTGCACCAAAGGAAATTAACCCTGCTCCGCATGCTTGATTTAGCCTTTTTTTCATCTTCATTAGTCGAGTTTGAAAAACTTTTGAGGTCAATAAAATCGCAATGAGGCTAAACCATACTGCGTGGAGCATTATCATATAAAGACCGTAAAGTAGTACTGATAGCTGATTATCAGAGTCGGGACTTATAACTTGGCTGAATATACTGAGGAAAAACAGCATTGTCTTAGGGTTCAGAACATTGCATAAAAAGCCTTGTACCAAATAATGAGCAGGTCCGGCTTCACTTTTGGCTGTTTCATTTATATCAATACCTCTTCCGGCTGTAATGATGCCTTTCACACCCAAATAAATTAAATATGCCGAGCCGGTATACCGAACCAGTGAGAATAACAATTCGTTTTGTGAGATTAAGTAACTAATGCCAAGCATTGAGTAGCTGATATGGATACAGATGGCAATACTTATGCCTATAGCGGTATAGATGCCTGCCTTTCTCCCTAAATTGACACTGTTTTTTAGCACTAAAACAAAGTCAGCACCTGGGCTGATAACGATCAGTAACCCTAAGAACGCAAGACCCAAAACTTCCATTATTACTCCAAATAGATGTTTGCTGGTTGACTGGGACTGATTGTAACGAGCTGTTGAGGTCATTATAATCGAAATAATTTCAATCGAACTGTGAGAAATTTTCACATATGAGACACTTG
The DNA here is from genome assembly GCF_050336885.1 of Photobacterium kasasachensis. NCBI lineage: Bacteria > Pseudomonadati > Pseudomonadota > Gammaproteobacteria > Vibrionales > Vibrionaceae > Photobacterium > Photobacterium kasasachensis. The sequence goes on along the minus strand of NZ_JAKJSH010000014.1, from coordinate 87,292 downwards.
AAAGCATTCCACGTTTTCCATGTTGCTGCGTCTTCATCAAGCTATAGTGAAGCTGCCGACAAGCTGTGTATTACACACGGAGCTATCAGCAAACAAATAAAAGTACTGGAAAGTTTCCTCTCTCAATCTTTGTTCTACAAGAAAGGGAGGCATGTATACCTGACGCAAGAGGGAGAGGTGTTAAAAAAATACACGACACAGGCCTTTGACGCTCTTGATGAGGGGATCGACAAGTTAACTCTTGTGAGGAACAAGTGTCTTGAAGTCTCTTGCGAACCAACATTAACCATGCGCTGGTTAATGCCACGGCTAAGCGACTTTTATTCCCAAGTGCCTGATGCGGATGTCAGGCTATCAACGGCAGGCGGACCTGTTACATTGGGTGTGAACGGTATGTCGTTGGCTATTCGTCGTGACGACTTTGAGCTGCTGCATGATTATAAACGTACAAGACTTGTTGATGAGTGGGTAGGGCCGGTATTCGCCCCAGGCTACTGGCAACAGGTAAAAGATGATTTAGGAAAGGTGAGGCTGCTTCACAGTGAAACGAGACCACAAGCTTGGGCTAGTTGGTGTCAAAGCGCTGGAGAAATGGGTTTGTTAGATAATCCAAGCCAGTCTTTTGCTCATTTTTATTTTTGTTTTCAGGCTGCTGTAGATGGGCTTGGCGCGGCACTAGGCTCATACCCGCTCGTTGCTGATGATTTAAAACGCGGCAACCTTATTGCACCATTCGGTTTTTTGCTATCTGGACATAGTTATATGTTACTCAGTCAGGAAAAAACATCCGATGATCAGCTTGAACAAAGGTTCATTCATTGGTTGCAAGGCAACCTTCAGCGATGTGTTCCGGACCAGGCATGTGACGAGCAGTCCCTTGATTAATTTTACTCGTTGTAGAATGGCTTGAATCAAGAAGTAGCTAGCTTAGTCTGATTGAGGCTGTTCACTATTGGTAGTTGCCTCACTTGGCAGGGATTTTTCTTTTGCTGCCGCTTCCTCTTCAAGTAACCGTTTTGGGGTCGATTTTTCTTTTTTCGCCAGTCGATAGGCCAGAGCATGATTGAAGCTGGACGTTTTATCATTGATTAGTGCGGCTAATGCTTTGCTGTCTACTTGACTCAATTTTCCCATTTCCTTAGCGGTTAGTGTTGATTGTCCGATAACTGCATCGTCAGGCAGATCAACCATGACGGTCGCCGCTTCCGTGAGAGCTGCAGCATACTCATCAGGCTCGTTTAAGTTATAGTCTGAAACTTTCATATGTTTGCGAACTTCAAGTGCCCAATGGAGCTCCAGAAAAGGAATGATCGAATCCGAATTGGCTTTATTATTCTTGCTCTTTTTCACTGGGGGCGAATAGCTGATCCCATTCAGAAAATGGACGAGTGAAAGATATTTATCATGTTTTAATTGTTTCTGACCAATATATTCCGGTAAATCACCGGCTTTTATTTTCTCGCCTTTTGAATCGTACAACCACACCTCTTGGTCATTGCTCATTTCCGGCCAAAAATCCTCACCAGAACCAAATAAATTATGGGTAACTCTTACTGTTACCGGGACACTGGTACCACCATTTGGCATATCCCAGAATGTAGAAAAAAGATGATGGCCCTTGGTGAGATAGAGACTGCCTTTCTTGGGACCGACAACAACCGTATTGAGTGCATCAGTATGTGTGCCGGTTTTGTCAGAGCAGGTATAGCTGGATGGATCGGTAGGCTGTGACTCTTCTCCCCATTTCTTGACACCTTTGGCGCCGTTGATCTGGCAGAGATCGTTATACATGTGTTTTAGGTTGTCTTTGTAGCGACTGAGCCGGGCATACTCTCTGTCATAGCTGAGAACGGCCTGAGTAGGAAGTAGCTGATCCAAGGTAACAGTAATGATGTCACCATTGTTCAGCTCGTCATAGCTTACCTTCTCTGCGTTAGAATAGGGGCAATACAGGGCTGCGAGTGACAATATCGCTAGCCAGACTGTGTTACGGAATCTCAGCATAAATCAGGCCTCTCGGGCAAAAACTGACATCACTGAGTCTAGCAAAGAGTGATAAGTGGAGGGTGTTTAAGAATTAATAAAGCTAACCTGATCTTATCTTGTATGATAGACGAGATCAGGTTGGCAGCAGAGTGGTTTAAATACCTAATTCGTCGAGCAAATCGAGATCTACTTCGGCAACAGGGACAGCCTGCTTGTTCTTATTGGCTTGTTCTCTTTTTGCATTTTCGATGATAGTGTCAGGATCGACTTCATCATGTTGCTCAAACTCTTCAAGCTGGATAAATTCAGTTTTATCCATGGCCAGCTCGAGGTAGAAAATGTTGTTATCTTCAGTGGTGAAGCTAACGCGGCGGGCCTGAGGGCGATCCAGGTTTGTATCAACAGAAAGCAAAATTTGCTTGTTAAGCGCAAGCATCTTAGGTTGGTTCTGCGTAATGGAAATACGTAGTTCACGACGGATTTTGCTAGTAAAATCACCCACAACCTGGTTCATCAGTTCACCCAGTACATCAGCTACTTCATCGGAAGTATGATGAATGGCTAAATCATCCTGCGGTATGCCCATCTTAAGCATGTAGTTCTGATAGAGCTCCAGTGCTGCTTGCTGAGAAAAGTTGGTAACGACCAGACCTGTAAAGCCCCCGTCAAAAAGAACAAAGCAGCCAATGTCTGGCTTTAGGCTGGTTTTATTGATTTTCTGTACCATTGCAGAGTAGCCGATCTGGCTGTCAGTAGCAGTGGATAGAACATTAGAAATTGACTGACAAAGCTTTAGCAGGATGTCGTCTGTAGTGATGGTTTTCGTTTTTTTCATTGTGTACTCGGTACCTAGCTTGCATTTATCGGCAGTGTGTCATCAAACGTTATTAATTGCACAGCCTTAAAGAAAGCGGGTTGATATGGCTCACTGTTTTATAGCGAGACTCACAAAAATATGCTTAATCAGCGACACCTAAGCTCAAAAAGCAGGCTTAATGAGCTTAGGTGGACAGGTGTATCAGGCGAAGCGTTTATCTAGGTAGTTAATGATGTCGTTAGATTCGTACATCCATTCGACGTCTCCGTCTTCCCCTTCGATACGCAGGCAAGGGACTTTTCTTCGGCCTCCACCATTTACCAGCTCTTCTTCCCATTGTGCTTGTTTCGCGTCTTTGGTCGCCAGTGGCAGGTTGAGTCGTTTGGCGTGGCGTCTTACCTTTACGCAGAAAGGGCAAGCATCGAATTGGTAGAGATGGAGTTGAGCAACAGCATCGTCAATTTCTTTTTGTTCGGCTTCTGAACGCTTGATTGACTTTGGTGTAAAAACGGTATTAAGCAGCAAAATTACCCGGCCTAATATCCAACGAATGACTTTCATAGAAGGCTGTCCATGTTGTTATGATTTGTAGCGGAGATTGTATTATAACGAGTGATATTTGATAACTAGAAAATCACAGAGGAATGATTGATAAGAATGTATACCCAAGCTACCTCAAGATGCTCGTTTCAGCGAGAATTACTTGGCTTGTAGGCTAGGCACCGATTTGAAAATCTAATGGCTCTATATTAATAATCGGTAACAACGCATAGAAGCCCCTATCTACTTAAAAGAACTGGAACTCGCCCTTTGGGAGTGAGCCAGTTGGTTCGGCATTCCGACGCTCATTTCTTTGTCAAATAACGTTGAAAGGGATTACCATTCCTACCGTCATTTTCCTTGAACTGAGCACGCTGGTCTCACTCTGAATCCTGCATCTTGAGGTAGCTTGGGTATAAAGCATTTCATACCCATATTATTGGCATGGAATAATGTGGAGGGGAAATATGTTTACACCAACAATTCATGGAAATTAATCGTTACTCTTAACTATTCATTATGTTTGTTAGACGATAAAAGCTAAAAACATCAGTGCGATATTTACCGGAGGACCCATAAAAACAAGCCGAATAAATTAGTACTAAATGATCTATAAGGCTTAAAAAGACGATCTAGCTCACTTATTAAATAAATTTCATACGCCGCGATTATTATTCTATTGAATATTGATTATTATTAGACGGTCCATGGAAAACTAAGGAAGAAAATCAACGTGGTAAGGAAGCAGAACATTCTTATCTGTGATGATTCGCCGGTAGTGCACAGAGCCATGTCCAAGATGTTATCTGGGCAGGAAGGTTTGACGCTGTTTTTTACCGAGAACGGAAAAGAAGGGCTTGAGTGCCTTTCTCGTCATGATATTGATGTGATGTTCCTTGATTTGACAATGCCTGTCATGGATGGCTTTGAGGTGTTGCAGGCCTTATCCGGTCGTGAGCACCAGACTAAAATAATCATATTGTCTGCTGATGTTCAGCAGCAGGCAATGGAAAGGTGTATCGAACTCGGTGCGTATCATTTCCTACCTAAGCCTTTTGACCCTGAGCATCTTATCTCGATATTGAATAAGTTCGGTGTCTATGTAGCAGAAGAGTTGGCTCCGTCTTTGCCTCATCGCAGCGGTGACGAATATATTCAGACGTTTAAAGAAGTGGCTAATGTCGCTTTGGGCCGAGGTGCTGCAATTATCTCTGATCACTTCGGAGAGTTCATAAAGATGCCGTTGCCGAATGTTGCCAGGTTATGTGCCGGGGAACTGGAAATGGCGATTGATGATATTAAGCAACAGAGTGAGTCAGTTGCGATTGCACAGCGTTTTGTGGGTGGAGGCATTCATGGCGAAGCGCTGGTTTGCTTACGTGGTAAGGACGTTGATGTGTTTGGATCCCGTATGGGTTTTAGCCAGGTTGATGAGCACAAGAGCGAAATCGTGATTGATATTGCCAACCTTATGGTGTCTTCGTTCTTAGTTGCGCTGTCTGAACAAATGAATATTCCTTTCTCGGTGCGTCAGCCTATTGTGCTGGAAGATTATATGGTATGGAGTGATAGTGAGAGTATTAAAACAGAACTCTTCACTGTCGAGTATACCTATGAGGCTGAATCATTAGACTTGGAATGTGATGTTTTATTTATGATGGATAACAGCTCTACGCAGGTTATCAAGAAGATGATGGAAACTCTACATTGAATCAGGTAGCACTTGCTGACTTTCACTTAACCATGCAGGTAATGGACAATATAGATGCTGGTGTAGTGATCATTGATAAAGAATATAACGTCTGGGCGTGGAATACGTTTATGCAGGCATACAGCGGCATTACCTCGGAACAAATTATGGGCAATAATTTGTTCGACGTTGTCGATGATCTGCCGGTGGAATGGCTAAAAAATAAAATAGCATCCACCTTCAAATTGCGAATGCGCTCCTTTAGTTGCTGGGAAGACAGGCCAAGCATTTTCAACTTCTCCAACTTTAGCCCGGTCACTGGTGGTTCCTCATTGATGTTCCAGAACATGACCCTAACGCCGCTAAAATCGCTTAGTGGTGAGCTGTCGCATATCTGCCTGACGATTACTGATGTCTCGGACATAGCCAAGAATAAAACACACCTTCGCGAATCTAATGAGCAGCTAACGCACCTAAGCATGACAGACAGGCTAACACAGCTGTATAACCGTGGGCATTGGGAGGCATGTCTTGCCGAAGAGTTCGAACGATGCCGCAAGGCGAATATTCCATCGACGTTGGTGATGTTTGATATAGACCATTTCAAAAAGGTGAATGACACATTTGGACATATTGCCGGGGATGGTGTGATTCGGAAAGTTTCCAGCTTGTTGCGGCGGACCAAAAGGCATAGCGATATCGCCGGACGTTATGGTGGCGAGGAGTTTGGTGTCATCTTACCGGGTACGTCTGCAGAGTTAGGGCTGTATTTTACTGAGCGTTTGCGTAGTCGCGTCGAAGAAGCATCCGTCGCAGTCGATGTCCGAAATATCAGTGTGACTATCAGCCTTGGTGTTTGTGAATGGGCCCCCTGGATGCCAAGCTATGAAAACTGGCTGGAACTATCAGACAGTGCTTTGTATGAATCAAAGCAAAACGGTAGAAATCAAACGACTGTCTATACTCGGGAACTATGCCAGGAACAGGAAAAGTCTTTGCGGGCTGTTAGTGGCTGAGAAAGTATATACTGCGGTTTTGTTGCGAATTCTCTTTGATCGAGAGCAAGAACATCCATCGATACTGTTGTAATTTTTTTGATTCTTCTTAGAATTGTAGAAAATTATTACTAATCCAAAGATAAATTATGGTTGTTGAGTCTGAAGGTTATCATGCGCTTATAGAATATTTTACCGAACACCTGTCTTTGTTCGAGCGTGCCAGTAAAGACAGTTGTAGCGAAACGGTAGAAGATGTTGTGACAGACATGATAGCAACGAATTTAATGGCAGTGTTCTCTCAAAATCCTGATCTTGAAGCCGATTTTCGTTTCAAGTTGATGCAGGAAGCCGATAGAGTTGTCGAAGATTTGTCGGAAGTGCTGGCAGGGGCTTGGCGTTGCTGCCCGACCAATGAACAGATAGCGTTCCTTGAAGATTATATTGGCTTAGTAAAAAATCTGTTTGATAGTGCAATTAGCATCCAAGAAGGCTAAAACAGAGCTTTATCATAAAAAGGCAGCGCAAGCTGCCTTTTTAGTGCCTGCGATTTGTATGCGTGATATCTAACACATTAAATACCCTCAAGATTTTATTGATAAGTCAAAAAATTGAAATCTTACCGTAACAATCCCTCAGTAAGTTACAGAGCATTAACCCAGCAGTGCTTTCATTGGTTGTAACTATAGGCGCTAATTAAAACTGAAATCTTCGCTAGGAATAATAGCGCAAGGTTTATCAGGGATTTATCAAAATGAAACAGACTAAGCTTGGTAAGACAAAGTTTTCAATCGTTACCTATATCCAGATAGTTTTTTTGTTGCTTGTCGCTACAGGAGGGCTCTTGTCCTATTTTGGCAACAAGGGGTTGAATAATGTCGCACAAGAATTTGAACGACTAAGCAAGCAGGCACTGCCGGTTGCAATGAACAATGCCGCTATTGTTCAGGGTTCGTTGCAAACGGCGCAGCGGTTGGCCGAGATAACCAACAGCGATTCCGTTGAGGTACTAGAAACGGCCTACCAGCAGCTTCAGACTGATCAGCAGTCCGTTTTATCTGCAATGAGTGAGCTGGAGGTGCTAGCTGATACCTACACAATAGACTGGCTGACCAGAGATGTCGCTCGGTTTAAGAAAGAAATAAACCAGATAGAAGGAATGTCATTAGACTTGAAGGATTCTCAACAGCAGATATTGCTCAACCGAGCCAAGGTTGAGGCTGACAAGGCAATGATGAGCTATGCCGTCTCGGGCGTAAGAGCTGAAATGAGTCGGTTGGGAATGGAACTCTATAGCGGTAATCCTGAAGGCCTGAGCCATGTTCATAATTTTGTCAATCATTCGCTGGAAATGGCCAGTAATTTAATCGCGTTACTCATTGAAAAAGATCCGGCAAAAGCCAAGAAAATTGCACGGGAACTGAAAAGGACGAACCTCTCGGGAATGCAGTACGCTTGGCGTGAGCTTAATAGAGTCGATGGCACGATCGCTGATTTTACCAGTGTTACTGTGCCACTGGAGATGGTTGAGGACTTCTTCTCCAAACAGGGAATTGTCGAACGTCATCTGCAAACACTGCAGCTAATGGATGCTCAATTGTTGAAAGTAGAGCAGACTCAAGATGTGATAGCCTCTGTGATGAGTGAGCTCGATACCCTGACAAATGGTGCCAACGTAATGGTCAGCGAAGGGGAGGCTGCGGTAATGGCAGCCAGTGAGAATGCGATAACCCTGTTTGTTACCATCAGTATTGCTGGCTTGATACTTGCTGTTGCATCAAGCGGCTGGATAAGCCGTACGGTAAGGACGTCGCTCAAACGGATAGATCATGTGGTTAATGCAACCAGCAGAGGTGATCTGACAGCACGAGCGACCCCAAATGCACCCAAAGAGTTTGCGATTCTGGGCGGGTTGCTAAATCAGTCGAATATCAATAATAGCCAGATACTCAGTAAGCTGGTGGAAAACAGCAACAGCTTAAATACAGCCGCTGAGAGTAGCCAGCAGGCAGCGTCGAACTCTCGTGTTGCACTGAAACAACAAAGCAGTGAGCTTACGAATATTGCAACCGCCATTTCTCAACTGGAATGTTCGATTAAGGAGATTGTTGCCAGTACTACCGAGTCAGAATCTGAAGCTGAGCAGGCGAACAGGCTAGCCCTGCAAGGGGTAGAAATTATTGAGCGTAGTACATTTGGGCTTCGCTCTCTGGATCAGCAGTTTATAGTTAACGAGCAGCGTATGGCAGAGCTTGGTAATCATGTGAACAAGATAACCGAAGTTGTCGAGTTGATCAGCTCAATTGCAGATAATACAAACTTGCTGGCATTGAATGCAGCCATTGAAGCGGCTAGGGCAGGCGAGCAGGGGCGCGGTTTTGCCGTCGTTGCCGATGAAGTCAGGAAACTGGCTAGCGAGACAAACCTGCAGACAGAGTCGATACGTAAGACAATCGGTGAGCTTCATCAGGCTGCAAAGGATGCCAATGAAGCAATGGCCGTGAGCCGAACTGAGATGACTTCGTCGATTGAATTGAGTAGTGAGGTTCAGGCGGCGATTGACCAAATCCAAAAAATGATCGCTTCCATTAACGACAAGGTGATCACGATTGCTGCGGCAACCCAGCAGCAGGAGAATGCTTCTGTTGAGGTCGGGCGAAGCGTAGAGCATGTTGCCGGTCAGGCACAGACAAACAATCAACAGTTGAAAACCTTGGTTAATGAAGCCAGCAAGGTGGCGGAGATCGCGAACCAGCAACAAACCCTTCTTTCTCGATATCAGTTATCATCGTGAGCCAGTCATCAGTGAAAGCATAAGTTTTGATTGCAACTAAGATGAGCGCCAGTAAAATGCTGGCGTTTTCTAGTTTTAGGTATAGCAGCTATGCGTATTCACGCGGTACATGATTTATATGAAGAACGTTTAGCACGTTCTACACGCCCATTCAGAGCCCGAGGCTGCAAGGTTGAACGCTGTAGTTACTGTATGCTCCGTGAGCACCTGTGCATTTGTTCGGACAAACCCGTGATAAGCTCAAATGCCGCTTTCTTATTGGTTATGTATGATGATGAGGTATTAAAGCCGAGTAATACCGGTCGGCTTATCGCAGATCTGTTTGAAGATACTTTTGCATATATTTGGTCACGTACAGAGCCAAACTCTGCCATGCTTGAATTGTTAGAAGATCCTCAGTGGCAACCCTATGTCGTTTTCCCTGCCGAATATGCTCAACCAGAGCGTGTTGCGGAGAAAGTAGACATCGATACGGGTAAGAGACCGTTGTTTATTATGCTTGATGGCAGTTGGGCTGAAGCTAAGAAAATGTTTCGTAAAAGCCCTTACCTGAATAAGTTCCCAGTCTTATCAATCAACCCGGATAAACCGTCTCGTTACAAAGTCAGGGAAGCTTCGAAAGAAAACCAGCTTGGTACTGCCGAGGTGGCTGCCCGTATTATTGACCTTTATGGCGAGCAACATAATGCGGATGTACTGGATCTCTGGTTTGATGTGTTTCGCGAGAATTACCTGACAGGGAAGATGAACCGGGTATTGCCGGATGATTCAGCCTTGAAGCAGCTAAAACAATATGTTGCTGCTTAATTGTTGAATTCGTTATCTTCTGTTTTGGTAATTTAGTAACAGCTAATTGTCATAAAATGTAACAGTTTGCTGTTTCTTTCGTCAAACGCGAGCTATGCCAACCGCTATCCCTACTAAATTTGTGCTAAGTCACAGTCAGTAGGTGTAGATGTGTGGATAATTTTTTCAGTTTTGTTTTTTTATGTTTTTTGCGGAGTGTGCAGGATGTACTACGGCTTTGATGTAGGCGGTACCAAAATTGAGTTTGGTGCATTTAATGAGAAACTTGAGCGAGTAGCGACAGAACGAGTACCGACTCCGGGTGATGATTACGACAAATTAGTCGATACGTTAGTGGACATTATTCAGAAGGCAGATAAGGAATTCTCTTGTGAAGGCCACATTGGTATCGGTATCCCAGGAATGGAAGATGCTGAGGATGGCTCTCTGCTTACATCTAACATTCCTGCAGCTAAAGGGCACACTCTTCGCAAGGATCTTGAGGAAAAATTAGGCCGTAGTGTTTCTATCGACAACGATGCAAACTGTTTTGCCTTGTCTGAAGCATGGGATGAGGAGCTTCAAGGTGAAAAATCTGTTCTGGGCCTGATTTTGGGCACCGGATTCGGCGGAGGTCTGGTTTTCGATGGTCATGTATTCTCTGGCAAAAACCACGTAGCCGGCGAACTGGGTCATACTCGTATGCCTATCGATGCATGGTTCCACCTTGGCGAAAATGCACCATTGTTTGAGTGTGGCTGTGACAATAAGGGCTGCATCGACAACTACCTGTCTGGTCGTGGTTTCGAGCAACTGTATACTCACTATTACGGCGAAAAAGTGAAGGCGATTGAGCTGATCAAACGTCACGCTGCCGGTGATGAGAAGGCGGTTGAACATGTTGATCGCTTCATGGAAATGCTGGCTATCTGTCTTGCAAATCTATTTACTGGTCTTGACCCGCACGTTGTCGTACTTGGCGGTGGCCTGTCTAACTTTGAGCTGCTATATACAGAGCTGCCGAAGCGATTACCTAAACACCTGCTGTCTGTAGCACGAGTGCCAAAAATCGTGAAAGCCAAATATGGTGATGCTGGTGGTGTTCGTGGTGCTGCATTCCTGAACATCAAGTAACATCAGAAAGCATTTAATTTGTAGAAAAAGCACTGCTCGGCAGTGCTTTTTTTTATTTTTTTCCAAAAACTTTGCTAAAATCCGCGCTCTTTTGTTCAAAACCGGAAAATCATAATGTCATTTCAAGCGTTGGGGCTGCAAAGCCAGCTAGTTGATACCGTTACTGCCCTGGGGTTTCAAACGCCAACTCCCGTTCAGCTGCAGGCAATCCCTGAGGTGCTGGCCGGTCATGACATTATGGCTGGCGCGCAAACCGGTACCGGGAAGACAGCGGCTTTTGGCCTTCCGCTGCTACATCAATTACTGGATAAGCCCGATAGTCAGACTGAGGCTGCTACTGTTAGCGAAAAGGCTGACATTCAGATCAGGGCGCTGGTACTGACACCTACTCGTGAGCTTGCTCAGCAGGTTTATGACAGTATTGCCTCGTATAGCGAGAATACGGAGATAAAGTTAGCGGTAGCGTATGGCGGTACCAGCATGAAGACTCAGGTTAGTGCAATTCGTGCAGGTGCCGATATCTTGGTTGCTACACCGGGCCGACTGCTTGATCATGCTCATGTTGGTACCGTTGATTTATCAAGGGTGGAATACTTCGTTCTTGATGAAGCCGATAGAATGTTGGATATGGGCTTTATTGATGACATCAAACGCATCATGCGTCGCATGAAAGCCAGCCGCCAGACGCTGTTTTTCTCTGCAACCTTTTCGAAGCAGGTCAAAAAACTGGCATATGATATTTTAGATGAGCCGAAGCTGATAGAAGTCACTCCGTCAAACAGTGCTGCGGTTACGGTTGAACAAATGGTCTACCCCGTTGATAAGCACAGAAAGCGCGAGCTACTTTCATACCTGATTGGCTCAAGAAACTGGCAACAAGTGCTGGTCTTTACCAAGACGAAACAGGGCTCTGATGCCTTGGCCAAAGAGTTGGGGCTGGATGGTATCAAGGCGGTTTCTATAAATGGCGACAAAAGTCAGGGCGCAAGGCAACGGGCATTAAACGACTTTAAAGAAGGTAAGGCACGTGTACTGGTTGCTACTGATGTTGCTGCTCGTGGCCTGGATATCGAACAGCTTGAATATGTCATCAATTTTGATATGCCGTTTAAGGCTGAAGACTATGTACACCGTATAGGCCGAACTGGGCGCGCAGGACAAACAGGTCATGCTATTTCATTGATGAGCATGGATGAGGAGTGGGCGCTACGAGCGATAGAAGAACTGCTTGATACCCGATTGCCACAGCAATGGTTAGAAGGGTATGAACCGGATCCTACTATCGACCTATCGGACAATAATCGACGCGGGCGTTCGGCCGAGAAGCGAAGGGCAAAGGCAAAGTCTAAAATCCACAAAAACCGTGGTCGTCGTATGCGATAACAGCGGTCTTTTTGCCGGGCATTACAAACATTATTTCGAAAAATAAGTGTACATTTCAGCCGCCATTCGATTCTCTTATATAGTGGCGGTTGTGCTGCTACGCTTGTTTTGATGCAGCGCTTTGTTTTTTTGTGCCAAAAATGGGCATTTATATAAAAATAAAAGTACAAAAACATGTGCCAGAAAGCGAATTAATTCACGATTAAAAATTAGTTGTTGTCATTGGCTCAGGCTATTTGCTACTGTTTGTGAAAATAAATCATTTATTATTCATAAGGCTAGCTGTAGGTGAGAGATGTGACAGAGCTTACCCAACGACTGCGCTCGACTGCCTATTTTCTTATTTTTATTACCACGTCATCTTACCTATTATATCAATGTGGTGTATTTGACAGAGAGTTTGTTATTTCGCCACGGAATGCGACCTTCCAGAATATTGACGATACCACCCAAGGTGGAAATACACAGTCGTGGATTGATTACGATGGTAAGTCGTTAAGTTTAAGTTGCCAGATCGCCGATGCGGCAAAATGGCCATTTTGTGAAGTGGCTATTCACTTATCATCGGGCGTTAAAGGGATTGACCTTAGTCAATATCATTCTATCGGTCTGGACATTGACTACAATAGCCCGTTGAGTGACGAGCGCATTCGAGTGTATTTGCGAAATTTTGATCCGGCATATTCCAGTAAAAATGATCCCGTATCATCGAAGTTTAACGCGATCGAGTTTGCTCCCGGGGTAGGGAATGGAATACAAGTTATCCCTATGCGGGCTTTTCAGGTCTTGTCCTGGTGGATTGCTGACTACGAAGTGCCGATTGAATATTCCGGGCCGCAGTTCAATAATGTCACGATTATAGAAATCGCGACCGGCAGTAACGTAAAACCAACAACTTATAGTCTTAAATTGAAACAGCTGGTGTTTTATGGCGAGTGGATTTCGGAATCTATGCTGTTGCGTTTTAATATTTTCTTATGGTTACTCAGCGCTATTGGTTTTTTAGTCTGGGAGCGGTGGAAGCTACATTGTGGTCTTAAGGAAATAGAGAAAAAAACAATTCAGTTGACGAATGCAAATAAAAACTTGTATCAGGAAAACTTGTTTTTTGAAGAGCTTGCCTATAAAGATACATTGACTGGCACGAATAATCGTAATGCGGTTGATAGATGGCTGCAGGAAGTTCTCGAGCATGCGAGAATAAATCATCAACCTTTCTCTATTATTTATCTCGACATTGATCATTTTAAGTCGATAAATGATACTTTCGGCCACCATAAAGGGGACGAGATCCTCCGGGAATTTGCGCAGCTGCTGAATAACCGAATTCGACGAACTGATGTGTTAGTTCGCTGGGGCGGTGAAGAGTTTATTATTTTTTGTTCAGGAACAGACAAGGCAGGAGTTACAGGTTTCAGTGAAGAACTTCGTCAAATAATCGAAAATAATGACTGGAATGATGGTTTGGCAATCACCTGTAGTATCGGTGTTGCTCAACTTTCTGGCCACGAGAATTTTGACTCATTGTTACAACGGGCAGACAACGCGCTCTATAAGGCGAAGAAACTGGGCCGTAATCGGGTTGCGACAGCTTAGTTGACACCTTTATTCGCCTGCTCTATGTTGGTGTTCATATTAAATAAATATGATGTTGCATCAAAGGTTCCCTATGTCTGAAAGTCTCACACGTTGCCCATGGGTAGATACAAGCAAACCTGACTACGTTGCATACCATGATCTGGAGTGGGGCGTACCCTTGTATGAAGATAATAAAATATTCGAATTCCTTATTCTTGAATCAGCGCAAGCCGGTCTTAGCTGGTACACCATTTTAAAGAAGCGTGAAAACTATCGTGGGGCATTTGCTAACTTTGATCCCAAGGTGGTTGCAACTTTTGATGAGGCGCAAGTTGAACAGCTGATGGAAAATGCAGGCATTGTTCGCAATCGCCGTAAAATTGAGGCAGCCATCAATAATGCTCAGCGTTTTTTGGAGGTGCAGGCTGAATTTGGCAGTTTTGCAAAGTATATCTGGGGCTTTGTTGGCGGAAAGCCGAAGACAAATCATATTGAGTCCTTATCTGACTACCCAGTGAAGACTCAGGAATCAGATGCACTGGCCAAAGATCTGAAAAAGAGAGGTTTTAAGTTTCTTGGTTCAACGACAATTTATGCGCACATGCAGGCTTCCGGTATGGTCAATGACCACAGCATTGACTGCTTCCGCAGAGCCGAAATACTGGAAGCCGAAACTGATAACTAATATTGCATATGGTTTGTATCAGCCAGTAAAGCTGGCTGATACAAGGGGTAACACCTGGTTTAAACTGTACATACCAGATTTAGGCCGGTTTCTTATTCACACAATGCTCAATGGCATTTGCAAGAAGCTCTGTTGCCGTCTGGTGACATTCAGTAAGGTTGTCATCAGAAACAGACACTGGTGCCGTGCGCTCTCCCCATTTGATAACACTTGCGCCCCAGGTTAGCCCGGCGCCGAAAGCGGCTGACAAGATAGTGTTACCCGGCTGGATCCTTCCTTGTTCAACGGCTTCACACAGTGCGATCGGCACGGTAGCTGCAGAAGTGTTGCCATACTTGTTGATATTGACGAATGCTTTTTCGATTGGAATACCTGCGTGATCGCATAGTGCCTCAATAATCCGTTTGTTAGCCTGATGAGGAATGACGATATCAATATCTTCACTGCTTAGTTGGGCTCGTTCTAGCACCGTTCGCGCAGCGGCATCCATTCCCCTAACGGCACGGCGGAAAATCTCGCGTCCGACAAAATCGAAGGCAAAATGGCCTGAGTTGGGATTAAACCGGTCCATACCGGTGCCAAATTGTGGGATAGCCAGGACGTCACGTCCTTCGGAGTCACATCCAAGCTGCGCATCCAACAGGCCGGATTCTTGCTCTGAACGGCTAACCACAACAGCACCGGCTCCATCACCGAACAAGACTGCTGTATCGCGCTGGCTCCAATCAAGAAGCCAGGACAAGCGCTCGGCACCGACTACCAATACATGTTCGTAATTGCCGGCCTGAATCATGCGTGTTGCTGTCTCGAGTCCGTAGAGGAAGCCTGTGCATGCCGCATTCATATCAAAAGCAGCGGCTTTGGTTGCTCCAAGCTCTCGTTGGACTTTTGAGGCAATATTGGGAATTAGTGTATCCGGTGAGCAGGTGGCAATGATAATTAAATCCAACTCACTGGCATCAATCCCGGCAGCTGCCAGTGCCCGTGAACCTGCAACTCTCGCCAGTTCAGAAGTGTTGACATGGCTGATATGGCGTGTCTCGATGCCTGTCCGGGTGCGGATCCACTCATCAGAGGTATCGACAAATTGGCTAAGTTCATCATTAGTTAATACCGTTGGAGGTAAACACTTCCCCCAGCCGGTTATTTCTGCATAGTACATAGGCTGTCTCTCAGTCATTATAGAACCGTGTTATTGAGGGCAAAATGATAAAGCAATCAATGCTTGTGATTGCGGCTGTTTCTAGACTGTAACAAACTCATCCCGGCAGCGATAGTTAACGAGTTGAAATTTTCGAGCTCAATCATGGGCTTAGAAAACATCATGCATTTGTTACGTGAATATCTCTATTGGCTGAACGGATTTAAATAGTGGAGCATTATATTGTGAGCAATAATTGGCGATTAAATACGGTGAGTACAATCTGTTATGATTGAACCCACTAGCATGGAATAACAATAAGGTAGTAGTGACGATTATGATCCGTTTTGGTGTGATTGGTACGAATTGGATTACGGATAGTTTTATCGAAGCCGCGGTGAAAACAGGAAAGTATCAGCTGACGGCAGTGTATTCACGTCAGCTGGATAAAGCTCAACAGTTTGGTGCAAAATACGGAGTCGAGAAGTACTTTGACAGCCTTGATGAAATGGCTGCAAGTGATGAAATTGATGCAGTCTATATTGCCAGCCCTAATTCACTTCATGGCCCGCAGGCCAAGCAGTTTATTGAGCAGGGCAAGCATGTTGTTGGAGAAAAACCACTGGCATCAAATTATGCAGAAGTAGACGCATTAATCAGCGTCGCCGCTGATAAGGGTGTTGTTCTGTTCGAAGCCATGAAAACGACGTATACCCCGAACTTTTTGCGCATACGTGAGTCGCTACCTAAGCTCGGGAAGCTGCGCAAAGTGTACTTTTCTTATTGCCAACTGTCCTCTCGCTACGGGAAGTACCTGAATGGCGAAAATCCTAATACCTTTAATCCGGCCTTTTCCAATGGCTCGCTGATGGATATCGGTATATATCCGTTAAGTGCTGCAATTGGGTTATTTGGTGAGCCGAACAGCTTTACCGCACAGGGAGCGTTGTTGGATTCAGGAGTGGATGCGCACGGCACGCTAGTGCTTCATTATAATGGGTTTGATGCAGTTATCAGCCACTCAAAAGTCAGTGATGGTTTGATCCCGAGTGAACTACAAGGTGAGCAGGCGAGTATGCTGGTTGACGGGATTTCGGAGTGTAAGTCTGTTTCGTTACATCGTCCGGGTGAAGGCGCTGTTGATTTGAGTGTTGTACAAGAAGAAAACGTGATGTATTACGAAGCGCTTGAATTTGCTCGTTTGGTTGAATTGCAGCAAGTGGATCATTCAGGGTTGGACAGGGCTCGTATTGTTAGCGCTATCATTACTCAGGCCCGAGATATTATTGGCGTTCGCTTCCCGGCAGATGAACAACCACTAGTCTGATAGCAAAGACATAAAAAAAGGTGGCCAGTTCTGGCCACCTAAAAGGAAATGATTATTTATAGTTAGAATAGTGCAGGGCGAAAACTTACCAGAACATCCATGCAAAGGCCGAAAGGGCACCGATACAGGCAATGTTGAGATAGATACCGGCTTTCATCATTTCGCTTTGCTTAATATGACCAGAGCCGAAGACTATCGCATTAGGCGGTGTAGCCACAGGTAGCATGAAGGCACACGATGCAGCAATTGCAATCAAGGCTGACAGGATAACAGGCGATACTCCCAGTGCTTCAGCAACTGTTGCGAAAACTGGTACCAGAAGGGCGGCACTGGCAGTGTTACTGGCAAACTCGGTTAGGAATACCACGAACCCGGCAACAACCAATATTGTGAAGAACAGGCCGGCTTGCTCTAGGAAGCCACTTAGGCTGTGAGCAAGGAAAACACTGGTGCCTGTTGCTTTCAGAACATTACTCAGACAGATACCGCCACCGAACAGTAGTAGTACACCCCAGTCTGTCGATTTCTCAATATCTTTCCACTGAACAACGCGAGATACACCAAGCAGAACGATTGCAGATAGCGCGACTAGGGTGTCAAATTTGCTAAATCCGCCTAAGAATGCATTGATTGGTTTGCTGAAAATCCACATCAATACCGTCAGGCCAAAAATAGCTAGCGTTATCAACTTACCGTTGTCCCACTCAACCGGCTTGTGGTCCAGTTCAAACGTATGCTTTAGGTTCGGCTTTAGCATGAAGTAAAGCATACCTACAGTGATTGGTAGCAAAATTATCGATACAGGCAGGCCGAACGCCATCCACTCGGTAAAGCTCAGGCCAACTTCTGCAGCGGCAATGGCGTTTGGTGGGCTGCCGACAACTGTTGCGATACCACCAATACTTGCGCAGTAAGCGATACCTAGTAATACAAACACATAGGTGCCACGTTCGCTTTTAGCATTCACTTTGTTCAAAACGCCGAGTACGAGAGGGAGCATCATAGCTGTCGTTGCCGTGTTGCTGATCCACATTGACAGGGCTGCTGTTACACCAAATAACATAAAGACGGCGACTGACATACGCCCTTTTGCAATAAGAAGAACTTTATCGGCAATGGCCTTGTCCAGTTCTTGCTTGTGTAATGCAGCAGCAAGGGCAAAACCACCAAGGAACAAGAAAATGATTGGATTGGCAAAGTTGCTTAGTGCCTGTGGTGTTTTGAATATCCCAAATGCGACAGCCATGATTGGAACAAGTATAGCCGTAATACTTACATGAACCGCTTCTGTGAGCCATAAAACAGCCACAAAGGCCAGAATGCTCAAGCCGATCACAACGTCTTCCTCGAAGGGAAGGGTATTTAACAAAATGGTAAACAGGGCGATGTCTGCCAGTAGAATGATACTATTCCGGTCAAACAGCCACTTTTTCAGTGTCAGGGTTAAGGCTGTCATATGCTTTCCTTTCGCTAGTTATATTAATAATGCGCAATGCGATGCACAACATGTCACTTAAGTTGAATGTTACAGAAACTTTGATAATTGTTAACCACTGGGTGGTTGTTTGTTGTGCTTTTGGCTTGTTGATTATCTTTTTTGTGAGGTTATTGTCTGCGAATGTGTGGAAATGTACCCATCAGAAACTCGGCTAGATAATCATGCTGCGAAAGGATGAACTAGGTACGCTTGTTAGTTGAATTTTCTGTGGGCTCCAGAATTTATCATATTTACGCTGGGCAAGTTGGAATAATGAGTTAAAAAAGATGTTTGGTGGTATTTTTTGCTTACTGAGTACTTATATTTTGAGGCTTGTTGCAGTTGGTTGTGATTCAGTCAGTAGGATAATTATTTATTCAAAATATGTGTGTTAGATCACAGATGTAGGCTAGGGTGGCAAAAAAACTTTAGGTGCAAATTTATGCCTTCGGTATCATAAATTCAAAAGGAATTGTAAATTAATAAAATTTAATAAAATTATAAGGCTAGGTCATTATGGGTTCCAAAACGCAGGGGTTGCGTAAGCGCGTTCATAGCGAGGCACAGGCGCATATGAAAGATGTGCGAATGAAGTTTTTAAAAGCGTATATCGAGAAGGAAGGAAAACAAAAGGCGAGCTAACAGTTTTACTTCCAATCGTTAAACCGCAATCTCTGATGATATAAGAAAGCCACTGAATAAACGCAGTGGCTTTGTTGTATTGATGATATTGAGCAACTCATCCGCTGGTTTGCTGCTCTTCTGTCGTTGGTTCTTCAATTTCTTGCTTTTCAAGCACGGGCCCTTCAAGGATCGCCTGTTCGGTGGCTATAGGCTCTTTGGGGCCGAGGAAGCGAGGTTGAATGTCTAACAGGTAAAGGTCGACCACAGCTTTCACTCTTGCAAGAATTTCCCGAACACGTATTTTTAATCCAGCCATGCCTCTGGGCTCCGGAACTGCAAGACAAATCGCATCAATGTCGTTGCTTTGTGCAATAAACAGTGCCCGTTCACAGTGGAACTTTTGGGTAATGATAACGAAATGATCGGCCTCGAAGACGTTCTTGGCTCTGACGATGGAGTCCAGTGTACGAAAACCGGCGTAATCCAGAACAATGTCTTGATCTGGAATACCGGCTTTTAATAAGTCTCGTTTCATTGTCCAAGGCTCGTTGTACGAGCGATGTGCGTTATCACCGCTTAGCAGTAAAATATTGACTTTCCCAAGCTCATATAGCTCGAGAGCGGCAGACATGCGGTAGTCGTAGTAAGGATTGAGGTTCTTGGCGATGTACTTACTCGTTCCTAGCACCAGACCAATAGAGCGCGAAGGGATGAGAGAGGGATCAAAAAAGATGCGATCCGTAGTTGATTCCGATATCCAACGATCGATAAGCAAACTCGTTCCGGTAAGAACGATACAGAGAACTGCAGAAATGCGAATGAAGGAGAGCAGTTTCATATAAACCTAAGTGTAACTATTAAATGCTATCGGCAATAGTACCCTAATACCTTATCAAGGTACTATATGCCACAACCCTTTGAATTGTTAGTTAATTGTCAATTATAGTCAATGTAATGTGAGAGTAAGGTCAGACTCTTTGAATCGAAGGTACGTTTGGTTGGAAAGTGATAGTTAACAGCCAACTCTGCAGATGGCTGTTAAGTATTAAGTGCTGAGCCAGTACTATTTCTCGTGTTTAGAAAGGAGGCTCGAAGTGAGTTCTAAAGGTTCAAAATAGTGCTCCTGCTTATTCCAACTCGAAAAAATACCCGTGTCATAGCCGTAAATTAACTGAACCTTGATAACGTCTTTTTCTAATGACAACTCGTAGCTATGAACGATTATCTCTGCAATATGGTGAGCGAGTTCTTTATCATCAACTATATTTTTTAATAGGTATACGTCTGCGGCAACATAGGTAGTGTTGGTCGTTTCTCCCTCTGTTGTTTTGAAAACAGTTTCCCCGTCAGTTACGTTTACCGAGAGTACTGAAGGAACTTCCATCACAGCATCTTGAGTTGTACCAAGTTTTGTAAGGAGCTCTGCTTGATCGTTATCTGGTAATAATAAGGGTAAGCTA
This sequence comes from Photobacterium kasasachensis, assembly GCF_050336885.1. Lineage (NCBI taxonomy): Bacteria > Pseudomonadati > Pseudomonadota > Gammaproteobacteria > Vibrionales > Vibrionaceae > Photobacterium > Photobacterium kasasachensis. The sequence continues at coordinate 66,875 of NZ_JAKJSH010000014.1, read as the reverse complement.
AGCATCGCTGCGCAAAAGAGAGAAATGACAACCAAGTGTGGTCGCCATACTTTTCCAACATCTTGTTGCTCATTATTGATGTTTACAACGTAGGTACCAACGGCCAGGTCATGTAGTGACTGTCTCGTTGTACGGTTGAAAAGGTATAGGTAGTAGGTAGAGAATAGCCCGCCAAAAATAATAAGAGGGTATAAGTACTCCAAAAGCATCGGTGTAATATTACCACTAGGCTGGACACCATTAAGATATACAGGGATATATAAAATTAAATATCTGCTACATGACCTATTAACAGTTATTGTATTGTTATTAGAATCAACAACCTTTATTTTAAATAGCTTTTTACCAAGTGTTTGCCCGTGGCCAAGGCTGCTATTTAATATGCTGTAGTAAAGCAGTGCAATTGAAAACCCAATCAAGTTCCCCCAGTTTCCTATTTGAACGAAGAAGTCTTGAAACATGAAGCCTAAGCAGAAGCCACTGGTACCAAGTATGCTAATGTCGACTAAAAATGCTGCAATTCTTCGCCAAAAACTAGCAATCCATCTTTTGTTCTTATTATTTTCTTTCATCGTACTTCCTTAAATGAACCAAGCTTAAGTTGTTCATTTTTTGTTATTGCAAACTGCACTACTGTTGTATAGGGGCTCGATACTATCATGCGTTGCATTATATGTTGCTGCGTAGGTTCTAGTTATGTGAAATAGCGATATTTGTAGCGGTAACTTATCCATCCTGAGCGTCAAGTGTGATAGTCAGTACCTCAGAAGCGGCGTTGTAGTTGGTTAGAAAGTCGCCAATGGTTGTAAAGGTGGCAGTTTCAGGAGATCCCGGATGATCGGACGTTGTGATATCTGCAACAAACATCGAGCCAAGCGCAAGCTTAACAGGACTTACACGCAAAGGCTGAGGTCTAAAGTAAGCCCTTTGGTTGAGTTTAATCGCTTTTACATCATCAGTTTGATAGATAGCGGCTGTAATAAGATCAAGGGTAAACTCCGTGCAGTTTTGAAAGTCCGTTGTAAACGGGTTCGCAATGAGCGAGTAATTGGGGTTATGTAAATTGTTATAGCTGGATGAAGAAATAATGGTTAACAGTCTTCTTTGTAATTCTGCTGTGGGTATTATTACACCTGCTTCAAGAACTTCGACACCAGCAAAAAAATCGACCGGAAAATCTTGTACCAGCTCGCTCACATCTGGTGATTGTTCTTTCTGGTACAGGTTATATATCGCATACCCAGGCACAACTCTATTATCTTCTGTGGTAATCTGAGAATAGACGGCAACGGCTGTATGAGTGAATCTTATTCCTGGCGGTAAATTACTACGTGAACTACCAACCCTTGCAATAATGGCAACTCTGGCTCCTTTTTTTGCCAATATCTTTTCAACTTTCTTAGAGAAGGATAGGATCTCTTCTGTCGTATAATACGTTTCTGATCCTGCCTGACTCATTCCTGCGAGTGCCGAAGCGCTCGGTAATGATAATAGAAACAGAGAAAATATTAGGATATAAAGCCTTATAACCTTCATCAGTTATCTCCTATATTTCTTGATTATTTAAATTTGGCTTTAATGCTTCACTCGGTGGCGGGCCTGCTGAAATTGACTCTTCCGTAATTTCTAGTGGGGTGCCAATAGGTGCCGTTGCGGCTTCCATGAGTTCATTGGATACTGTTTTACTCACTGTACCGACAGAGCCGACAACGGCGAGTGGCATGGCAGAAGCGGCTGAGGTTACCTGTCCTGAGCCTGCAACGGAGTGACCAACGCTGGCACTGGCATGTGAGCCGGACTTACCTGTTTCTTTTAAAGCTTGTCCACTATGATTGCCGCTGGCAATTGCATTGGTAGAGGAAGTGAAGGTGATAATGGCTGCAATGGCTAAGAATGATTTTTTCATGTGAATCTCCAATCGAAATTAATAAATATACAGTAAGAAAAGTAAATACATGTTTTTGATAGCAAGAATAAAAAAATAGCCTTTAGAAATGCAAAATTTAATAGCATTACTAATATGAGTGTTTTATGAAAGACATTTGGTTAAACTGAATTGTTTATATATTCACCATGTTTAAGTAATTAGCTTTGTTATTAACTAATATATATGTGCTTGTCATTTACACAATAATCGAACAGTGTTTTTTTGAGGTTTGTCACGAAAATAAATGAAGCAATGTAACAGTTGTTAGTAGAGAGAAAAGGCAAGGTTCTTGCCTCAGCAAGGCTAATGTTGTGTGCTGCTAAAGAGATCTAGGTAGGCTGATGCTAGAAGAAGCTTAGCATGAAGAAAGCCCGCATAGCGCGGGCTTTTGATAAGTAATCGTTAGAAAGATGTGCGTTTGTAACGACGGTATTCTGCTTGCCAGAAGTTTGCGTCAATCTTCTCTTTGATTCGTTCGTCAGTATTCTTCGGTGCCTTATGCTGCTCAACTGCCTTTTTGGCAACAGCAAAAGCAATATGCCGAGATACTGTCTGGATCTCTTCCAATGGTGGGAGCAGGGCGCCTTTACCATCGATAGCCAGCGGGGAGCATTCTGCCAGAGCGCGGCTACTTTCCATCAGCATTTCGTCAGTGACGCGCCGCGCGCCTACAGCCAATACGCCCAGGCCGATCCCCGGGAAGATATAGCTGTTGTTACACTGGGCAATCGGGTAGGTTTTTCCGTTATGTACAACAGGTTCAAACGGTGAACCTGTGGCAACGAGCGCATTACCGTCTGTCCAGCGAATAATATCAGCCGGTGTTGCTTCAACGCGGCTTGTCGGGTTGGATAGCGGGAAGATGATAGGGCGCTCGCAATGCTGGTGCATTTCACGAATCACATCTTCACTGAATAATCCCGGTACACCGGATACACCGATCAGAATGGTTGGTTTGGCATTGCGCATAACATCAAGTAGCGAGATGTTGTTGTCCTGTGCTTCCCACTTATTAATCTCGTCACGAGGCTGAACAAGTTTCTTCTGGAAGTTAATCAGGTTCGGCATGTCGTCTACCAACAGACCCCAGCGATCAACCATGAATACTTGGCTACGGGCCTGCTGATCGGGAATACCTTCAGATACCATTTGCGCGATAATTGCCTCGGCAATACCACAACCTGCAGAACCAGCACCTAAGAAGGTAACACGCTGTTCAGACAACTTGCTGCCAGCCGCCTTACATGCTGCCAATAAGGAACCAACAGTAACCGCTGCAGTCCCCTGAATATCATCGTTGAAGCAACAAACTTTGTCCTTGTAGCGCTCAAGCAGAGGCATGGCGTTTTTCTGGGCAAAATCTTCAAACTGGATTAATGCATCAGGCCAACGTTGTTTTACTGCCTGGATAAATTCGTCAACGAAGTTCTCGTATTCGTGACCGGAGATACGCGGATGGCGCCAGCCCATGTACATAGGATCAGACAGGCGTTGTGGATTATTGGTACCTACATCAAGAACAACCGGCAGGGTATATGCCGGGCTAATACCACCACAGGCGGTATACAGAGACAGCTTACCAATTGGGATCCCCATACCGCCGATGCCTTGGTCACCAAGACCAAGAATACGTTCGCCATCGGTCACAACGATGACTTTCACATTGTGACGAGAAGCGTTGTTAAGCATGTCTTCAATACGGTCGCGGTTCGGGTACGAGATAAACAGGCCGCGTCCACGGCGATAGATATTAGAAAAGTCTTCACATGCCGCACCGACAGTTGGTGTGTAAATGATTGGCATCATTTCGGTGATGTGATTCTCAACCAGGCGATAGAACAGAGTCTCGTTAGTATCCTGGATGTTTCGCAGGTAAATGTGCTTATCCATATCATTATCAAATTTTTGATATTGCTGATATGCACGTTCAGTTTGCTCTTCGATGGTTTCAATTGCTTCTGGAAGCAGACCTTCCAGATTGAAGAACATCCGTTCTTCGACAGAGAATGCACTACCTTTGTTTAGCAGAGGTGTTTCAAGCAACGCAGGGCCTGCGTAGGGAATATATAAGGGTCTTTTATCGTTTTTCATGCAATAGACTCTGTTTTTGGGGGACTTGGTAGTTATCAATAAAAATTGTATACAACATTTTCATTTAGGGGCTAATCGTATGCCTATAAGCGAGTTATTTCAAAGCCTGTAAGGATTATTTTCGAGAAAATGATCATGTTTCTTTATTTTGGGGGGATTTTTCCCCATTCCTTGTAGGTAACGGGTTAACAAATAATGTGCTGACCGGGGAAGAAGGTTAGTGACTCATGCTGAGTTTGTGAACAGCTGCAGTGCTTGTTAATGAAGCCGAAAGTATTTGTGAGAGAAATAACTGTCAAATTACAAGATCGGTACTAATAGAAGGTCGGAATAGTTAGTTATGAATACTGCATATTTTTTATCGAAAAATTGAGAACTGAGTAACACAATTTTACCGTTGGTCTATTATGAAATTTGTTTTAGAGCAATTTCGTGAAGGGTAGTCGATGAAGGATGTTCAACTATGTCGAGTCATGATCTACAGGGCTCTGTGTCTGGCGTTATTGTTTGTCGGTATAGAAACAAATGCTGTGACAGTGAGTCAAACTGACTTGAGCCTGTCTTCTAGTGTACTTACTGTTGGTGTCATCAGTACTAACCCGAAGAAGCAATATAAATTCATTAAGCCGATGGCTGACTACTTAGCCAGCAATCTTCACGCTTACGGTATCGAAAAAGGCGAGGTGATCGTCGCCAGAAATACCGCACAGATGATGAACCTGCTTGAGCAAGGCAAGGTTGATGTATTGTCGGAAACGGTATTTACAGCCAGTAAACTCGTTAACGAATCCTATGCCGAGTTGCTTTTGCTTAGGTGGAAGAAAGGGGTGGAGAAATATCGCTCGGTGTTCTTTGTCCGGAAGGATAGCGGTATTAAGTCATTGAATGACCTACTTGGAAAAACCATTGCATTTGAAGACAGAAGTTCAACCAGTGCTTTCTATATTCCTGCATCAATTTTGCTTCAGTCAGGCTTTGAACTTCAGGAGTTAAAATCACCGAGAGAGTTACCTGATGCGAATCGGGTCGGTTACCTATTCTCTGATGAGATGACGGCCTCGCATAACGAAGTCAATATTTCATCATGGGTCTGTAATGGGGTGATTATGGCTGGGGCTTTTAGTGATTTGAACTGGAACGATGAGGAAGATCTGCCGTCGCAGATGCGCGAGGAGCTGAATATTATCCATCAGTCTCCGTCGTTTCCAAGAAGTGTTGTATTAATTCGCTCCGGGATCGACAACGGGCTAAAGAAAGAGATCCAACGACTGTTACTTGATGCCAATGACAGCGAAGCTGGGAAAGCGGCATTGCGGCGGTATCAGTCAACGGCAAAATTTACGCATTTAAACTCTGATGCATTAGACGGCATCGCGTATGCCGAACAGCTTAGAGAAATTGTTGAACAGCAGTTGGTTCCCTAGGGGGTATAATGAACTTGCTCACCCGCTTTTCATTATGGAATACCTTGCTTGTCGTCGGCGGTATTGTGCTGGTTTCGACGATTCAGATAGCGATTGTCAAAGATAGCTCGAAAGAAGTCTTAGAAGATACGACGAAGTTGACCTCTCAAACATTGATGAAGCAACTGTACGAGCGTGCCAATCATTCACTGAGGTACTTCTCGGAGGCCTTGGTTAACCCGCTTTACATGTATGACTTAGAGTCGACATATCGGCTATTGAATCCGGCATTAAGTTCCAAGAAAGTTGATGCGATTGTTGTCTTTGATGATAACGGAAAGATCTTCCATGAAGCCGAGCGAAAGATCACTAGCTACGGTGCGCTGTTTGAGCGAACTGATGTGTTGAATGTGGTCTTAACTGAACAGAGAGACTACTCAAATGAGACCAAGCTGCACTATGAGCTTGCTACTCCAATTTTTCTTGGTGATAAGTTATTGGGCGGTTTATTTCTGCAATTTTCTCTTACATCCATTCATGGTGATATCAATAATTCAAGGCAACTGATATCGGATTTCACGCAGTTGAAACTGATGCAGATCCAAGTGATAACCGTCGTCTCTGTGTTATTTGTCTGTTTAATGAGCCTTAGTCTGTCGGTCTTTTTGACGCGCTCGATAACTGGCCCTATTTCTGATCTGGTTGATCATGTGAAACGCATGTCTCAAGGGGATTTTTCTCGACTGAATAAGGTTAGCTCCAGTGATGAGGTAGGGATACTGGCGAACTCATTCAACGATCTCAGTGTTAAATTACAGCTACGAACAAAAGAAATGGAGTTTCTTGCCTATCATGATCCATTGACGAAGTTGCCCAACAGAGAGTATTTCCTGCAGTTGCTCAACGCGTTGATTAGAAAGCGTAAGGCACATTTTTCGCCTTTGTTTGTTATGTTCATTGATCTTGACGAATTCAAAAACACCAATGACACCTTTGGCCATCCGGTAGGCGATGCGCTGCTGAGGCAGGTCTCGGAGCGGATTATTACCAGCCTTCGTCGTACCGACTTCAATTCTGAATGCAGCGAGAGTCAGGCCATTCTAGCCAGGGTGGGTGGGGATGAGTTTCTGCTGTGTCTGCCTCAGTTGGCTAATGATAGCGAGGCATCGACTGTCGCAAAAAGACTGATCAAATTAATTAAACGGCCAATTACCATTGAGGGTAAGGAGTTATTTATCAATGCCAGTGTTGGTATATCAAGTTTTTCGGCATCTTCTGATACCGGCAACGATTTGATTAAAAATGCCGACATTGCAATGTATGAGGCCAAGGCGAAAGGAAAGGGAACATTCAGTCATTTTAATGCAGAAATGAACAACCGGCTTGAGCACCGAAGCTTGATAGAAACAGAGTTAAGGAAGGCTCAAACAGCCCTGGAGCAATTTGAAATCTGGCTGCAGCCCCAGATTGATCTCAACAGTGGTAGAGTAGTAGGGGCTGAGGCCCTTATTCGATGGCGTCACCCGAAGCTTGGCTTGATCCACCCTGACGAGTTTATCTACATCGCCGAATCTACCGGGCTAATCATCCCAATTGGCGACTGGTTAATAGAAAGCGTCTGTCAGCATCTGGTGGATTGGTCAGCCGATTTGCCGCCTAAGTTCCATATTGCAATCAACATCTCGGCCAAGCAGCTTTACAGGCAAAATACCTGCGAGAAAATTGTAGAAATGTTAGATAAGCATAACCTTGCTGCCGACAGGTTGCATGTTGAGGTAACGGAAAGCTTGCTGATAAAAAATGAAAGGAAAGCACAACAGTACCTTAAGTCTTTATCGGATGCTGGTGTTCAGGTATGGCTTGATGATTTTGGTACAGGGTATTCTTCATTGAAGTATCTTCGCCAGTTCAGCTTTGATGGCGTCAAAATTGATAGAGACTTTATTCGAGATATCGATACCGATACCTATGACCAGGCGTTGTCTGGCGCAATCATTTCGATGGCAAATGACCTTGGTATGTCTGTGGTTGCCGAAGGTATAGAAACCGCCACACAGGAAGCGTTTCTGAAAACCAAATCTTGCAATATCGGGCAAGGCTATTATTACTCCAAGCCACTGACTACCGATGCCTTTAGGGACAGATACCTGGCAGACAACACGAGCACCAAGACGACATTAGCGCTAGTGAAGATGTAGACGATTGTTCGCCTGAGATAGCAAGATGTATAGTTTAGACTACAATACTGTATGGCATTATTAATTTGATGCGTAATAGATCACTTCAAGCATTCTTCTTTGCCTGATGTGATAAGCCCAATGATGTGTATTTGTGAAATACCAAGGTTAAGGGTGGTATTGACATGAGTGTAGATCGAAACATGCAACATCTTCACCCCACTATACGAGCTCGAGTCGTTTCTGTTGTGTCAATCTTAAATGATGAAGGGCTGCCTTTTCAGGTCTTTGAAGGTTATCGCTCCCCGTCTCGACAAGCTTATCTCTATAGTAAAGGGCGCAACGGTAACGCCGGCTCTATAGTAACTAAAGCTAAACCTTGGCAATCCATGCATCAATATGGATGTGCAGCTGATTTAGTTTTACGAGAAAACGGCCGCTGGAGCTGGGATGATCGTGGGCAAAAGCGGAAATGGTGGAAACGGATGCACAAAGTTGCCAAGGCTGAGGGGCTTGAGCCTCTTTCCTGGGAAATGCCGCACTTGCAGTTACCCGATTTATCTGTTGCAAAACTGCGCCGGGGGGATTATCCGGAAGACGCAGATGAAAGCTGGGCGAGTAACCTTGCCAGTGAAATATATCGCTCACAGGGAGACGGCGGTGCTCCTCCCGTTCCATCTTTACTGCCAGAAAGGCCAAGCCTGAACGATAATCCGGACGAAGAGCAGATGGTGCGTTCTAAAGTAATAGCACGTACAGGACTTAACTTACGTGCCGGTCCGGGTGTAAGTTTTCCGACCCTTACAGTATTACAACCGAATTTACTACTTTATGTGATTGGCCAGGAGGGGGATTGGAGCCAGGTTGATCTTGAAGGAGACAATCTGGCTGATGGTTATTGTCATAGTTCTTATCTGAAACAGGTTTAGTTGCAGATATCGTAAAGGAGATGTGAATGTGGCCAAGAATATTATTCTGCTCTCGGATGGTACCGGCAATAGTGCGGCCAAGCTGCACAAAACAAACGTGTGGCGTACCTATAAAGCGATAGATATAAACAGTGAAGAGGTAGCCAAAACACAAATAGCCCTCTACGACGACGGTGTTGGCACATCCAGCTTTAAGCCTCTCAAGTTGCTTGGTGGGGCGATTGGCTGGGGATTAAAGCAAAACGTAATTGACCTTTACTCTTTTCTCAGCAGAAATTATGAAGCCGGTGATGATATTTATTGTTTTGGCTTTAGTCGTGGTGCCTTTACGGTGAGAATATTAGTTGGGCTTGTGGCAAATCAGGGATTGGCACAAGGTAAAAATGATGTTGAGCTCAAACAGGATGCCAAGGATAAATATGAGTCCTATTTGAGTGACTGGAAAAAGCGAACGGGCCAAGATACACAGTCAGAGAATAACACTCCTATTCCGATTAAATTTGTTGGTGTGTGGGATACCGTGGATGCCTATGGCGCACCCGTTGATGAGATAAAAGACTTTATCAATCGTTGTTACCCACTTTACATACCTGATCGTCAGTTATCGCAATCCGTTGAGAAGGCAGTGCACGCCCTAGCGATCGATGATGAACGAAAGACCTTTCACCCTTTGCTTTGGGATGAAAGCAACGAAGACGGTAATCGTATCGAGCAGGTCTGGTTTAGCGGTGTTCACTCTAATGTGGGAGGTGGCTATCCGGATGATGACCTCTCTTATGTGCCGCTGGTATGGATGCTGGAAAAAGCGCAGCAACATGGACTACGGCTCAAAAACGGTATTCTTGGTCAATATCGCGATAAGGCCAATAGCCATGGCACAATGTATGACTCGAGAGCCGGGCTGAAATCACTGTATCGTTACGCGCCGAGAAATATCGACGAGTTGATGAATACGGGTAAAGTGAATATTAAACTGGCCAAAATCCATGATAGCGTGGTGGAAAGAATAGAGAAAAACTATATTAGTTACTCACCAATCTGCTTGCCTTCTGAATATCAGTTAGTAGAAAAACCAAATGATATCGTTATGCATACCAAAAGTGAGGAAGTATTAGAGCTTGTTAATAAAAAGAAGGTGATTAATTGGTCTGCTCAGGTAACACTATCAATCATTGCGATCATAATTCTCTTATTGACCGAAACAGGTACGGGCTCAATATTGTCTGTGTTCACCGGTGCTTTCACTCAGCAGCCATTCCTTACGGTGCTGTTTGCTGTCATTTTGGGTATTCACTATAAGATCAACAAAGGCCTTAAAAATAAAATAACAGTCCATGCTGAAGATGCTATGAGGCAAGATCGCCCTGATTAATCTAGTGACGGTTGTAGCCATCGTTGAAGGTTCCCTTTGTATCAACACCAATTTCACAGCAAAGTAAGTATGACATGGACGTCAAATGCTGACAAAATACCGTAAGAATTGGATTTAGCAGCAGAAACAGGCATGTCGCAGACGTTACCCATAGATTCTCTTAAAGAAACATTCCTCTCCCAACTTTCACATCAGCATATGGTTGTCGAAGCCGAGACCGGTTCGGGTAAGTCAACGCGTTTGCCCGTTTGGGCCGCAGAAAAGGGCAGGGTATTGGTCGTCGAGCCAAGACGTGTGGCATGTACTTCACTAGCCGAATATGTCGCGCAATTGGCGGGGGAGACGCTGGGTGAAGGCGTGGGATATGCGATCCGTTTTGATAATCGATATACCGATTTGAGCCGCATTGTTTTTGTGACCCCCGGCGTCGCATTGCGATGGCTAAGCGAAGACCAGCTTGCGTCCTTTGATACCGTGATCATCGATGAGTTTCATGAAAGGCGTTGGGATACCGATTTGCTGCTGGCTTTGCTCATGAAGCTTAACAGGCACCGGTTGGTCGCGACTTCGGCGACAATGGATGGTCAGCGTCTGTCAAAGTATCTGGGCGCTCAGCGTTTGCAGGCTAAGGGGCGAACGTATTCTGTCGAAGTTACCCACTCTGCCAGTGATAGCAGAAACATGCCTGATATCAGAGGAGTTGAGAAGAAAGTCAGCACAGCGATACTAGGGGGTTATGAGCAGCACCAAGATATTCTGGTCTTTCTCCCGGGTCGCAAAGAAATTGCCCAATGCGTGTCCCAGTTAAAACAAGTTTTTAATGAGCAAGTTGCTTCTGGGCTGATGGATGTTATTCCGCTCCATGCCTCTGTCTCTGACGAAGAGAGGCACAGAGCGCTAACCGAAAGTGACAAACAACGGATTATTTTGGCCACGAATGTCGCCGAGACATCCCTAACCATTCCTGGTGTGACACTTATCGTTGACACTGGCCTTGAGCGCAGAACACACCAGCGAAACGGTCGAACAGTGCTGGGGCTTCATGCAATATCACGAGCCAGTGCCGAGCAGCGTAAAGGTCGGGCTGGTCGAGTCAGTGAAGGGAACTGTATACGTTTATACGGTAAGGCAGCACCGCTTGAGAGGCTGACTCCGCCCGAACTGCACCGGGAGGAGTTGGTTGAGCCGATGTTGGCTGCAGCTTGTAGTGGGTTCACATTTGCAGAGCTGAAGTTTGTTGACAGTTTGCCTCAACAAACGCTTGAAAAAGCAAAGGACAAGCTACTGCAAATGCGAGCGATTGACGAGCAGGGGAAGGTGACTACTCATGGCCAGCGTTTGTATCCACTGCCGATTGATACACTGTTTGCACATCTGATAACAGTGATGCCGGATAAGGCCAGCCAGGAGATGATGGTTGACTTGTCTGCTGCGCTCAGTGTACCGCAGCGGCTTTGGCAATTACCAAGTGGTGAAGAGCGGCGTGAACTGCTGTCAAAATGGTTACCGGTGGCCTGTGACGCCATAACGATGGTAAAACTGCTTCGAGAGCCGACCCCCGACTTTCTTACTGTTGACGAAAGTGTCCTTAAAGAAGCAAAGCAGCTATCCGAACAAATTCGTGAGGCTCTTGAGCTCCCGCAGTTGGAAGTCGCCACATCGATTAAGCGTGAAAATTGGCTACAGGCTGTAATGACAGCTGCGCCTGAGTTGGTGTATATCAGACGTGAAAAGCGTCGTCAGGCATTAGGAAATGGCTACAACGAAGTAACTGTAGGACGTGACAGCCGATTTGCTGATAGTGCAGAGGCGGCTATCGTTTTCGATCAGTTTGCTTTGCCGGGGAAAGGGGTAAAGCAAACATTGTCATTGGCAACCTGTATGTCTCCTGTCAGTCTGGAGATGTTGAGCTCACTGGATTTTGGTGAGGAGGTTCAGGGTCAAAGTCAGATGACAGATGATCAATGCTTGGTTGAAGTACAGCGTGTTTATGCCGGGCGTGTGATCAGTTCACAATGGCAAGAGCCGCAGGGACAGTCAGCAAGACAGGCATTACTCGGAATGATTCTTGAGGGAGTGGCCTTACCGGGGCTTGCTGATAGGATATCGGCCGATATTCATCAATGGAATCTTTATGTGGCGCTCGGGCGCTATCAGCAAGAGGTTTGTTCGCGTCCTGCAACACAGGTGGATATGACTGAGTGGTTCAGCGAGCAGTTGGAAGCACTTGGAGTTGAGGCAGCAGAAGACCTGGAACTGTTTAGTGTTGATGACTTCCCTTTTGATGGTATTCCTGACTGGGAGCGTGACGAATTTGATCAGGCATATCCGTATCAGGTTGAATTGACCGATTTAACAATGCGAATCGAGTACCATATCGCAAGAAAGCTGGTTACGGCCGTGCATGTAAGTGGAAAACGGAAAGCGGATCCGAAGCGCTGGGAGTTGCCGCGTTGGCAGGGGTGGAGAATCCAATACCGAAAAGCCAGCCGAACCATAGACATTAAGTAATACTGCGATAATGATTTTTGCTGCTCTGCACCAGCAGTTTGTGCCGAGCAGCAATAACGTTAAATAGTGCGATGTCTAGTTACGTATCGTGATAGTTTCTTGAGGAAGCTGAATAACCTGACGAAATGGGAGACGAGTTCCGTCTTTAAACCATGCCTCTACGAGTACACTGTCTAATCCTGAGGTGGCTGTAAACCTCCCTTTGAATTGCCCGTCTTTGAGCTCGCCGGCGATAATCCGGCTACTGGTATTAGCTACAACCTCTCCGTTTTTTGCGTGCCTGTAGCTGCCATAAACATTGAGGAACATAAGCTCATTGGATCCGAGTGATATATCGAGCATGACCGGGTAAGAGGTTCTTAGGTTGAATCCTTCAGGGATGACAATTTGATCAAAGGTCACCCGGTTCTCGCTCCCGCCTCCACCGCTGCTACTACCAGAGTCACCGCCACCACCGCAGCTTGTGAGAGCAAAAGCGAGGCTGAGGGAAATAAAGAATTTATTCATTATCTTTTCCTCTTAGAAATTATTCAAAAAGTTTGCTGACGATAGCGTTAGTACGTTGGTGCCAGTTGCTGTTTGTCTCGCCGCCTGAGCTGGCAAAATCTGCCAGGTTCGGGTATGCCTCTAGTACATCAATTCTTTCAGCAGGATGAGACCAGTTAGAATCTATGAGCAATCCCCAGGGTGTTCCGTTTTCTCCGCGGAAGCTGTCGCAGTCAGGGCCCGGACACTTGCTCGGGTCATACACTGACGTATCGTTTGCCGTTGAAAAGAACCGATCGGAGGCGAGAGAGGTCAGTGAATCGCCCTTTAGGTGGATTTCGAGTTCGCGACCGGGGAATTCAACGTTGAAGTTATCGCCGTGGAAGCGCCCTTCAGGAGCAAAAAGGAAAGGGTTTAGCGGCATGTCGGGGCCAGCTGCAATTGCTGAGTTAAATGGTACGCTGACGACAAAGCTAAACTGGTCGGCAGCGTCTGCGGTACAACCTTGCCATACCCGGTAGAAATTACCAGCACTGCCGCTGCACTGCGGAGGCGCTATTTCATCTTTAAGGTTGCCTGATATAACAATAACGGCAAAGTCTTGTCCTTGTTCGATAACAGACTGGCTGTGTAGGGTTTTGCCATTGACAATAAGCTTTGATAGGTCAGCATTGACTTGGGATCGAGCAATATTGTCTAGCTGTACAGCAAAGCCATTTGCGAATGATGCGCCGTAGGCCTGCAGCTTGCCATAAATATCGTAGCGAACAATGTTGCCGACCTGGTTAGATACTGTGTCGACACGGTAGAACATTACGACATCATTAAAGTCATAGTCGCCTTTTTCTGGCCAGTTGTCTTCATAAGCCAGCGTTACCCATGTACCTTCACCGGGGTAGTAGGTATGGGTCAGCGTTTGCTCTTCGATGGTGATCGGGTAATCTTCGACTTCACCGTAGGTTACGCCGCCGAAGGAGGTCAGCCCCGGGTTTTGCCCAATTCTGAATCTTGCCCATGTGCTGCCGGCTTGCGCCGATTCAGGTACCCGTACTTTGAGGGTATGGGAGCCGGGCATCAGGTATTCATCTGCGATAGCCTGCTCGGTATCTTCATCAAAGGTGCCATTACCATTCCAGTCAAACCAACCGCTGACATAACCGACGGCTTCGCCTCCGACAACAACATTGATAAGTGCGTCGGAGCCTTGCTTGAAGCTGGAGCCAAAAGAGATACCGTCTTCATCATCAGGAGAACCATCATTATCATCGGAGCTCGGTGAAGCTAAGGCCACGCCTTCGGCATCAATTTCGGTGCCGAAGACAAAATTTGGCCCAATAAAGTGTCGAGGTCCATTATTTTCCAGTGTTGTTTTGTAGCTATCTGGCGCATCGCCAAAATCAGTATTGTTGGCGGTAACCGGGGCACTGGCACAACGCGCACCGTCGTTTTGGTCGGATGATGGACCGTCGGCAAAGAATTCGGCTGTTGTGCTGAACGAGCTTAAGTTGCGGAGATCTAGCCGATAAATCTTTCCTCCTTTGTTGTTGCTGATGTACATGAATCCTGATTTATCAAAATATTGTGCCCCGAATGTAGTTTGACCGGTTACGCCTGTCGGTCCTTTACGCTCAAAACTTGCATTGCCTGAACCGTCAAACGTGAATTGGTATAAGTCATTATTGTTATTTTCGACCGCAAACAGTTCACCTGTCTCAGGGTAAAAGGCAAAGTCGGTAAGGGTGAGGGTGGCATCAGCTGCCGACATAATTCGGGTGGCGACCAGGTTGTTATCACCTTGGCTTAGGTCGATTTTAAACATGCCGGTGTTTTTGAGATAAAGATAATAGACATTGCCAAAGACATCACCCACGAAGAAACTTTTATCTGCAGGCAGGCCAGATTGAACAGTAAGATCTTCGACACGGTAGGCCTGATTAATGCGCGTAATCGTACCGGCATTTTTATTCCAACCGTAGATATAGCGATCGGTTTCGTTAAAGCCAACAGCATTGATAACGCCACCCGCCCCGGTATTGGTACCTACAGTTCGATACTGTCCTGTTGCAAGATCAACAGCATAGACAGTCGAGGGGCTACCCTGAAAAAGAAACGCTTCAGTTGGACAGTCGTCGAAGGGGGATATCGCAAACGCCGGGAGGGGGGATGAAAGAAGCCCGAAGGCAACGAGAGAGAGCTTTAGTTTCTTCATTAGGCAACCTTATTCTTATTGTTAATGCTGAAGAGCATTAGTCAAAAATAAGGCCAGCTTTGCCAACGAATGCTTTGAAATATAAAATTGTCCTATAAATCAATGGCTTATGATTGTTGTGGTGATGCGGGGTAGTAATTCGCCTTCATAGATGCGATTTGCAAATTGAGAATGAAAGCGAAAAACCTTATTAGGCAGGATGACAATGAAAGCTATACAGGGGGCTATTTGTCTTGTGCTGAAAGTTTGGCTCGGATGAATTCAGAATGATCAACATAAATGAGTTCGGCGACTTGGCGAATCACCGCTTCCTCCAAAGGATCGATAACACCATCGGCATAGGCGACTTGCCACATTGATTCAATTAATTGATAACGCTGTTCTGGCATCAAAGCGCGAAGCTTGGTGGTGAACTCATAGAGAGAAACAGATTGGTTACTTTGCTCTTTTGCTTTATTCAGTAGAGATTTAGCGTTGCTGTCATCTATATCCAGCAAATTAACCAGCAGGTGTACTTTGGCAGACTCTTCTCGTGGGTCAATCTCATGGTCCGCATTGGCGACCTCACACAGCAGTGAAGCCATGGCGAGATTCATTGTCGGAGTATCAATCGCCCCTCCGTCCGAGCCTTCATGCATAACCTGACGAAATAGTGTACGTAGTTGTGTAAACATAGGGTGCCTCTTTCTAATGCCTTCTATCTCCATATCTGCGGTTGATTGTGCAATAAATCAAGGCAGAAGAGATAAGTACTAGTGTTGAGACCGCGAAACTTACCATCTTGTTCCGCTGTATTGCGAGGCTATATTGAGCGAAGCGTCAGTATTTAAATCGCCGACGGAACTCTCTTGGCGTCAATGAACTCCATTTTTTGAATCGGGTACTGAAGTTGGCCGGGTTTGGATAGCCGCTTAACTCGCAAATATGCTGGATTGGCCATTCAGTCGAACTCAGCAGACGGGCCGCATACTCCATCCGCAATCGAGTGAGGTGGGACATTGGTCCATGGCCATAGTATTGCTGACATAAACGATGAAAGTGAGCCTCGGAGCACGGATGCAAGGCTGCCAATTCTGAGACCTGCCAGTTCCGGTGAAACTGTTCCTGAGCCCGGGAAAACACCTTATCCAGTCGTTGAAGAGGTGTCGGGTTAGATGTTGGCAGTCGGTGAGAGACAAGCAGTCTGATTTGCTCGACAAGGTTTTCCCCCAGTTCGTGACCTACGGGGTAGGGCAATGACATAGACTGGTGAAGGCAGTCGATTGTCTGCCTGAGTAAATCCGCACAGCGGGTATCACTGTAGGTGACACCGTGGGGTAAGATATCCTCCCATAGACCTTCTGACGCAAGCATTACCCAGGCAACATCCCAGCTCTCGTTATCATTGTCTTCATGTTCGATACCAAATCCATTTTCATGGCCCGGGGGCACATACATCACGCTATTGGGGACCAGCTGCCACTTACGTGAAGGCGTATCTAGCCAGCCTTTTCCGCTACAGGTAAAAAGCAGCATGTGCATGTTCGGGTTGCGGCGGTAAATGGTGAAACTGTCGCGGGCATAATTGATACCACATTGAACAATTTGGTGTTTTTCAAGGGCTACGAGCTGCGCTTGGTCAATTATCGTCGAGCGGCATTGATCAGATATTTCAAAGTACTCGGGCCACCCCATAATGGTTTACTCACTCCAAATTGAAATATGATAGTTTTGCAAAAGTTTTTAAGAGACTAGCATAAGTTGTTTTTTGCCTTTAGGAGTAAGATCTCAATCACATAATCAAAATAACAAAAGGAGGCAAATATGCATAATTGGCGAACTTCAGCAGATAAAGATTTTTGGCAGAAAACCTGGCGTTTGGCGATCCCGGTTTCAATGCAGTCCATGCTATTTGCAATCCTCGGTTTAGTGGATGTCATGATGGTTTCCAAGCTGGGCGAGGCGCAAGTTGCCGCGGTTGGTGTCGGTAACCGAATTTTCTTTTTTAATTTGTTACTGATCATTGGCGTGAGTGGTGCGGTTGGCGTGTTGGCTGCGCAGTTTTTTGGCGCCGGTAGAATGGATGGTGTGAGACGTACTCTTCTGCAATCATGGATCTGCGCTATAGTTTTCACGATTCCATTTGCGCTGCTTTATCGTTTAGCACCGGGGCAAATAGTGGGTTTGGTGACCGATGATCCCGCGTTTGTTGAACATGCAACCAGCTATTTGTTTGTGTGTGGCTGGAGCATTATCTTTACCGCGATTGTAGTCCCCCTGGAGTCGGCATTGCGGGCTGTCGGTGAGGCAAAAATGCCGACCGTTGTTGGCCTGGTTGCTGTCATAATCAATGCGGCTCTGAATGCCTTGCTTATCTTTGGTTTGTACGGTTTTCCGGAAATGGGAGTGGCGGGTGCTGCGTTGGGAACGACAATTTCACGCGGTATACAAACAGTGATTCTGCTCTTGGTTGCTCATTGGAAGTATGATGCTATTTTGCCAAAGGTTTCTGATGTTGATACTGCAGCGGCACCGAAAGCGCGCAAAAAGTATATGTCAGTGGCGCTTCCTATGATCATTCATGATGGCGGCTGGGCGATGGGCTTACTGGTATATAACTATATTATCGGTCAGCTTGGTGTCTCGGAACTGGCAATCATCAGTTTGCTATCACCTATTGAAGGTGTACTGATTTCGGGCTTTATCGGCTTTGCCGTGGCAGCTTCCACTATTCTTGGTCACGAGCTGGGTGCGGAAAACTATCAGCGAGCCTGGCACCAGTCGTGGCTATTTATAGGTTTGAGCGCGTCACTGGCCTTATTGCTTGGAATGACAGTCTTGCTCTTTCATGATGGTGTCGGGAATTTGCTGGCGAAAGCAGACATGCCGAACCTGGAGATGGCTATTAATGTGACCTTGGTGATGGCCCTGGGGTTATTTCTCAAGGTGTATAACATGGTTGGAATTGCAGGTGTACTCCGCAGTGGCGGAGATATTCGCTATAGCATATTCATCGACTTGTTTGCTCAGTGGGCGGTAGGTATTCCAATTGCCGTGTTCACGGGGATTGTGCTCGGGTGGCCGTTACACTGGGTAATGCTGGCAATACTCAGTGAAGAACTGGTAAAAGTGCTATTGACGACACACCGAATCAGAGGCCGCCATTGGTTAATTAATCTAGTGAATGATGAGCCAAAGCAAGACGATGAGCAATGTATCGTCTCTGCGTAATCAATACCTAGCCAATAGATTAAAATCACAGAAAAGGGAACCATCTGGGTGGTTCCCTTTTCTTTATGAAACGCTTCTAGAATAGAATGACGCCAGAGTGCAGCAGATGGCGTGTCTGGCTAGAAGCGGGCATTGATAAGCGGGAATACCGGAATGTCCTTGCTGATAAATGTGCCTGACTTGTCGTAGTTAATCAGACCAATCTGAATGCCTTTCTCGATGCGGTTGGTGGCATTAATAAAGCCAAACTGCAGGCCATTGAGACGCCCGGTATAGTTAAAGCCGCCAACCTGTAAGCCAGTAAACTGACCCGCATTGTAGTTAATAAAACTGATATCAGCCCCCTTGGCATTACCGTCGTTCCAGTTGGCCAGGCCGAGCTTGACGCCGTTTGAGCTGCCTGTCACACGGCTAATGCCGAAAAAAAGCCCGACACTCAGACCTGAAAAGTGTTGGGTTTCAGAGAGACCGAGGAGAGGTATATCAAGGCCGGTAACCTGGGAGGTTTTACCGTGAAGAATAGTAAAACGAACCCCTTTTACATTGCCTGGCGGAAAGTTGGCATCTGGAACCGAAAGTTGAAAGGCTTGTTGTGCAAACACTGGGGCAGACATGCCGAGCGAAAGCAATAGGGCGGATAGTTTTTTCATTTAAGGAAGGCTCACTGTATTAATTGTTGGTTTTAGTTTGTAAATTGTATGCAATGCATACAAATCCAACCATTTTTCAGGCCAGGTTTTGTTTCACAATGAATGACCTTGTGACGCAGAGCCGTGTTACATGAAAACTAATTTGGGTTGTATCAGTGAGTTTATCCCGCCGTAACCAGGCGATTTGTGGTAGAATCCCGCCAATTTTATTTAATACCAAGCTGAAATATCAGGAATTCCTTTGACTCAGTCGAATACCTCTCAGTCAGACGTTTTGAATAGTGAGAAAACGTTAAAAGCCGCGATTAAAGATTGCATGATGCGCGATCGCTTCCGTTTGCACAAACGTGTGCAAGGTGCGGCTAGAATCAAAAACGAAAAAGCCAAGCATGCTGTTTTCGATGAAATCGCTATGGACATAGCCAAATCTATGCAGGTTGTTGAGATGCGCTCTACCCAGCGCCCAACCATCACGTATCCAGAACAGCTACCGGTTAGCCAGAAAAAAGATGATATTGCCGAGGCAATCAAGAACAATCAGGTTGTGATTGTTGCGGGTGAAACCGGTTCAGGTAAAACCACCCAGCTGCCAAAGATCTGCATGGAGCTTGGATTAGGCACCAAGGGGATGATCGGCCATACCCAGCCTCGTCGTCTTGCTGCCCGTTCCGTCGCCAGCCGTATTGCCGAAGAGCTTAAGTGTGAACTCGGATCGTATGTTGGTTATAAAGTCAGATTTAACGATAAAGTGTCTGACCGCAGTCAGGTTAAGTTAATGACTGACGGTATTTTGCTGGCAGAAATTCAAAACGACCGTTACCTGAACCAGTACGATACCATCATTATTGATGAGGCCCACGAACGAAGCCTGAATATCGATTTTATTCTTGGCTATCTGCGTGAGCTATTGCCAAAACGCCCTGATCTGAAGGTGATTATTACTTCGGCAACCATTGATCCGGAGCGTTTTTCCAAGCATTTCAATAATGCTCCGATTGTCGAAGTGTCGGGTCGAACCTATCCGGTAGAAGTTCGCTATCGTCCTGTTTCTGAAGACGGTGATGACAGTGATCGTGATCAGTTGCAGGCGATTTTTGATGCCGTGGACGAGCTGTGCGATGAAGGGCTGGGTGATATCTTGATCTTCATGAATGGCGAGCGCGAGATCCGCGATACGACTGATGCCCTGCTAAAACGTAACTTGCGTGATACTGAAGTGCTGCCGCTCTATGCACGTCTGTCCGCCGGAGAGCAAAACCGGATTTTCCAGTCGCACAGCGGTCGTCGCATCGTACTCTCTACTAACGTCGCTGAAACGTCACTGACGGTACCGGGGATCAAGTACGTTATCGATCCGGGTACTGCCCGTATCAGTCGTTATAGTTATCGAACCAAGGTGCAGCGTCTGCCGATCGAGGCGATCTCACAGGCAAGCGCCAACCAGCGAAAAGGACGATGTGGCCGTGTGCAGGAAGGTATCTGTATCCGCCTGTATTCGGAGGATGATTTCCTTTCCCGCCCTGAGTTTACCGATCCCGAAATTCTCCGAACCAATCTGGCATCCGTTATTCTGCAGATGACGGCTATCGGCCTGGGCGATATTCAGGCGTTCCCGTTTGTTGAAGCGCCGGATAACCGTAATATTCAAGATGGTATTCGCCTGCTGGAAGAGCTGGGAGCGATTAACCCAAAGGCCAAGGATCCACGCAAACGATTGTCTTCAGTTGGGCGCCAACTGGCACGCTTGCCACTTGACCCTCGTTTGGCACGTATGGTGCTTGAAGCGCCGAAACAGGGTGCCCTTCGAGAGGTTATGATTATTGCCTGTGCGTTGTCGATTCAGGACCCGCGTGAGCGTCCGATGGAAAAGCAACAGGCATCCGATGAGAAGCACCGTCGTTTTTACGATAAAGAATCTGACTTTCTCACCTTTGTTAACCTGTGGGACTATGTTCAGGAACAGCAAAAGGCACTGTCCGGTAATCAGTTCCGCAGGCAGTGCAAGAAGGACTACCTGAATTATCTGCGTATTCGAGAGTGGCAAGATATTTATTATCAGGTTACTCAGGTCGTGAGGGAGCTGGATCTTCGTATCAACGATCAGGAAGCGAGCTATGCGGGTGTCCACATGGCGCTGCTATCTGGCATGCTTTCCCATATTGGCCTGAAAGATCAGGAAAAGAATGAGTATCAAGGTGCTCGTAATGCGCGCTTTAATATTTTCCCTGGCTCCGGCATCTTCAAGAAACAGCCGAAATGGGTAATGGTTGCTGAGCTGGTAGAGACCTCGAGATTGTGGGGGCGTATTGCCGCCAAAATTCAGCCCGAGTGGGTTGAACCATTGGCTGGCCATCTCATTAAACGTAGCTACAGCGAGCCTCATTGGGAGAAAAAGCAGGCAGCAGTTTCTGCCTTTGAGAAAGTGACACTGTATGGCATTCCGGTTGTCGCCAAGCGCAAAGTGAATTATGGCGGAATTGATGCACAGCTTTCACGGGATATCTTCATTCGCTCGGCACTTGTCGAGGGGGACTGGGAAACCAAGCATAAGTTCTATCACCAGAACCGTAAGTTATTGCGGGAAGTGGAAGAGCTCGAACATAAATCGCGTCGTCGGGATATTTTGATCGACGATGATGCCTTGTTTGAATTTTATGATCAGCGTATCGAGTTGACTGTCGTTTCCGGTCGTCATTTCGATACCTGGTGGAAGAAAGTAAGTCGCGAGAACAAGGATCTTCTGAACTTCGAGCGAGAGATGCTGTTCAAGGGAGATGCTAGTCATATTACCGACTTGGACTACCCAAATTTCTGGCATCAGGACAACCTTAAGCTGAAGCTAAGCTATCAGTTTGAGCCGGGTGAAGATAGTGACGGTGTCACGGTTCATGTGCCGCTTCCTATTCTTAATCAGGTTGAGCCGGATGGCTTTGACTGGCAGATCCCGGGCTTACGCCAAGAGCTGGTGGTTGCCCTTATCAAGTCATTGCCAAAGCCTGTCCGTCGTAACTTTGTACCGGCACCTAACTATGCGGAAGCTTTCCTGGCTCGGGCCGAGGCGATGGCAATGCCGTTGCTCGATTCACTGGAAAAAGAGCTTAAGCGTATTTCCGGCGTGACTGTCTTGCGTGAAGAGTGGAACTTTGAACAGGTGCCCGATCACCTCAAAATCACTTACCGGGTGGTTGATCACCGTAACCGTAAGCTTAAAGAAAGCAAAGATCTGTATAGCCTGAAAGATGGCCTGAAGGAAAAGGTACAGGAAACCTTGTCTCAGGTTGCCGATGATGACATCGAGCAGGAAGGGCTGAAAACCTGGAGCTTTGGTAAGTTACCTGAGCGTTATCAGCAAAAGCGTGGGGGCTTTGAAGTAAAAGCCTACCCGGCAATTGTGGATAACAAGGACTCTGTTGGTATCAAGCTATTTGAAACCGAGGAAGAGCAGCAGACAGCGATGCAGCAAGGTCAGCGTCGTTTGGTGCTGTTGAATGTTCCGTCGCCGATTAAATACCTGCATGCTAACCTACCGAATAAATCCAAGTTAGGCTTGTATTTCAACCCGTATGGTCGGGTGCTGGATCTGATTGATGACTGTATCGCCTGTGGCATCGATAAGCTTATTGAAGAGAAAGGTGGTCTGGTATGGGAGCCGGAAGCATTCGAATCGTTGAAGGAACACATCCGCGGCGAACTGGGTGATACTGTGGTAGACATTGCCAAGCAGGTTGAGGCGATTTTGACTACTGCGTTCAACATCAGCAAGCGCCTGAAAGGTCGTGTTGATTTGACAATGGCTTTTGCTCTGTCAGACATTAAGGCACAAATTGATGGTTTGATTTTTAAAGGCTTTGCGACTGAGTGTGGTTGGAAGCGTCTGCCGGATATTTTGCGCTATATGAAAGCCATTGAGCGTCGGATGGAGAAGCTGCCAATTGATCCTAACAAGGATCGGCTACACATCCTTAAGATTGAATCAGTCGTCTCAGATTATAAAGAGCTACTGAATAAAATTCCGAAAGGTCAGCCAGTGCCGCAGAAAGTGAAAGACATTCGCTGGATGATTGAAGAGTTGCGGGTAAGTTATTTTGCTCAGCAGCTTGGCACACCTTACCCAGTCTCAGATAAGCGGGTAAAAAATGCGATTGCAGAATGCTAAACTGCTAATGAGCGCTTGATATAAAAACGGAGCAAAAAGCTCCGTTTTTTATTTACAAAGAATGGTAAATGAAAATAGTTGATACCAATTTAAACTTTATTCCTAATGGATATGTTTAATGTGGATTATTTGCAGTGAGCATAATTCATGCGCCCTTTAAAAATTAACACTTATAAACGTAATTATTTCCATAAGGAATAAACACTAATAGAATTGTCTTATGTGCCATATTTTTTGATAAAGTATTTTGTATGCAATGGTGGCATATGATAGTTTCTGCCCCTTACTAATATTGTGGTTATAGAAATCATTTTCTGTATTTTTAGTTRTTAATATTTTTCTTTTATTAGTCAATATATTGACTGGGATTTCTACATCCCGAATTTGACTGTGATATTGACGAGGATATCTCAAGTCAAACGTAAAGGAGAATGTAGTAAGGGGAATTTATGCAGTTTTCAAGTATTAAACAACAAGTATTGTTGTTTGGAGGGGCGAGTTTGCTTGCCGTCACCATAGCTATGCTAGGTTATAGCTATTATAACGGTGATGCGCTTATGCAAGAACTTGATGAATTAGTTTTGCATGATGCCGAAGCTGGCCTTAAAGAACAATTAAGTCTGTCAGCACAAGTTGAGGCTGGAAAAATCAACCTTGTATTTAACGAGGCAATGGATATTGCTACAACGTATTCTGAAGCGTTCAATGGCACAGACCCAAAGATATCCCGCCAGAGTGTCATTCAGTTACTAGAAAATACCATCACTAATACGCCAAACATCATCGGTATATACAGCGGGTGGGAAGTAAATGGGTTTGATGGGCAGTCTAGCTTGTATAAAGGGACTGAGTTCGCTCAGTCAAATGGTGAATTCAGTCCGTATTTCAACCGTTCCCCCTCGGGAGAAGTTCATGTAGAAGCCACTTACCCATTTTATTCGACAAGCTTGACGAGCACAGGTATTCGCGAGTCGGAATGGTATTTATGCCCGATGGAAACTAAGCGGTCCTGTGTTATCGATCCGGCAAGCTATGAGATTCAGGGCGTATCAACACTAATGAGCTCGTTCGTTTCCCCGGTGGTTCGCGACGGCAAGTTTGTGGGCATGTTCGGCGTTGATTACTCTCTTGATTTCTTGCAGTCGCTGGCCACTAGTGCCAGCCAGAACCTGATATCAGGTCATTCGCGAGTCATTATTCTAAGTCCGTTGGGTATTGTTGGTGCAGATAGTGCCGAGCCGGCCAATATCGGCAAGATGCTGTCAGGCACTTCCCTGAAGACATTAATCGCGGATCGCACCCTAGGTGAAACGGTGACAGCCGGTAGTAACCTTATTGCGGCTGAAAGCTTCAGGACTATCGGTACGGACACAGAATGGGAGGTGATTGTAGTTGCTCCTCAAAATATTGCATTGGCAAGCGCTCAGGCCATTGTCGACACTGTTGTGGCACATTTTTCCAGCAATCTATCCGGACAAATGGCCGTCGGTCTTATCTCGGCGTTACTGGGTTTGGTGATGATGTGGTTCGTGTCTGTTTCGATTGCTTCTCCAATCAGTGTGCTGGTGGCACGTGTTAAGGCGCTGACTCAGTCGGGCGGCGACCTAACTCAGCAAATCGATATCGACCGCAAAGATGAAACAGGGCAGCTGGCAAACCATCTGAATACCTTTATTTCGGATGTACGAGGAATCGTGACAGATGTTGCTGGATCTGTGGGTTCCCTTAAACAGAGTGTGGCAGCAACTGCCGAGGCAGCAACCCAGAGTCAAACACAGATTATGTCGCAGAGTCAGGAGATAGAACAGGTTGTTGCAGCGACCAATGAGATGTCTTCGACTGCCCATAGTGTCTCCGATAATGCTCAGGAAACGGCGGAAGCCGTGTCACTTACTCAGCAATCAGTCGCTCAGGGACAAGATGTTGTTGGAGCCAATGCCGAAGGCTTGCACGAACTGGCAAATAATGTTGTCGATGCAACGCAAGTGATTGAAGAATTAGAAGTTCAAACCAATAGTATTGGCAGCATTTTGGAAGTCATTCGTAATATCTCAGAACAGACAAACTTGCTGGCATTGAATGCTGCGATTGAAGCGGCCCGCGCTGGTGAACAAGGCCGTGGGTTTGCTGTTGTCGCTGACGAGGTACGCAATCTGGCGACCAAAACTGCAGACTCGACTGATGAAATCCAGCAGATGATTGATGGCTTGCGAACGAGTAGCAAACAGGCTGTTGATACAATGCAGGTTAACCGGAGGCTAAGTGATAAGTGCATGTCCCATGCCGAAGAGGCGGTGAAAGCCCTGGAAGCGGTGAGTGTTCAGAGCGGAAAGATACAGGATATGGCACATCAGATTGCTAGTGCTGCGGAAGAGCAGGCGGCTGTGACTGAAGAAGTAAATCGCAGCATTGTGGCCATTAATGAAGCGGCGGAAAGTATCGGTAAAGGGGCGCAACTGTCACAGGAAGAGAGTAATCGTGTTGCAAGCTATACCAATGATGTTAGCGATAAAATTAACTTCTTCAGGTATTAATCCTTATGAGTACTAGTATGGGTTCAAATTGACTTGTTTTTGTTGTAACAAACGCCTGAATTGATGATTACATCATCGAATAAAAAGTGATGTTGTTTGTATAATCATGACAGAACTGATTTTTCTGATTTAGGATAATCCTGCTATTTCTTAACATGGTGAATTGTTACTGTATGTGTTAATCAACTTAAACTGCTGCTTTGAGTTGATTAATGCAACAGTACTACACCTTTTACTTATATGGTATCAACAGGAATGATTTTTTATTAATTATTGCTATGAGGGATAGAATATTAGTTGGTCAAGTTTAATAGGGATTATAGTTTGATTGATGCCTGTGTTTTATATATGGTATTGCAATCGGAACTCGGCCGTATCTTATTTGTAAACAAGTCGATTTAATTTGGATGGTTAGCCGTAAGTAACTTTCATAGTAATATTAATACACAGAAGTATAGTTCTTTTGGAGCAATGATTGTTACTTATTAGATAATAGTTAGTTATGTGAATAGGGAAATCTTGATGAAAAATACATTGTTTATTGCCAGTGTGATATTTTTAGCTGGATGCGGTGGAGGTAGCGGGGATGGAGGGAGTCCAAGCCTACCTGATCCAAAGTCAGAGCATAGTAATGACTACGATGCCTCTCTCTTAGAAGCTTATTTTCATGCGAATAATACCAAAAGTGATACTTTGGGCTTAACGTTGAATACAGTTTCGGCAAAGTTGCAATACAAAGATAATACCAGGCGTAATGTTTATCTATCTGGTACGGATGAGATTGAAGTATTAGCAGATGGCGTTAAGTTGCAGTCAAACCAAGTAATTGACAGTACATTGTTTTTCACAGCTCCTGCTAGTGGCGTTGGTATTTATGAGTTTGTATGGCGCCGTGATGGACAAGTGATTGCTCAAGCTTCTTTGGGAGAGATGCCTGTAGAGTTTACATCAACGGTTACTTATGATGGTGATAAAATTAATTACAACTGGCCAGAAGAATCGGACCATAAGTATACTTATATAGCTGCTGGTTTGAGTTGTGATAATAATGCCTTTACAAAGTATTATTCGGAAAATGAAAACTGGCGTGATAATGTAATCAGTGGTGGTTCTATATCATTCGATTTAGCACAGGATTTTGCTGTTACAGATGCCAATCTAAGAAGTACTTATACGACGTGTACTGTAATTACTGATATTATTGCTGAAGACACGAACTTATCTCCACAGCTAAGCGGTAGCAATATTAAAGTTGACGCTCGGTTTAGTGAGTTGTCTTATAAGACTTTGTTCTAAAATGAAAGGGAGATGTATTGCATCTCCTTTTTATACTCTTCCCTTTGTAGTGGTCTAATAAAGCCGGACACCATTTTAGGTGGTAAAGTTACCACTCATTAAGAGATGTTCAATGACCAAAAAACGTCGTTCATTTAGTCCAGAGTTCAAGCGTGATGCAGCAAGTCTAGTGCTTGGCCAAAACTATACAATTCCAGAAGCAAGTCGTGCTGTTGATGTTGGAGATACAGCATTGCGGCGCTGGGTCGAGCAACTAAAAGAGGAGCGGAATGGAGCAACGCCGAGTTCTAAAGCGTTGACGCCAGAGCAGCAGAAAACCCAAGAACTAGAGGCTCGTATTAATCGCCTGGAGCGAGAAAAAACCATTCTAAAAAATGTATGGTCTGCTCCTGAATTGCAAGAGAACCTCGATTCCAGTAGTCGTTTGCGTTAATGTATCCGGCCTATTTGCGAGCAATCTTTGTACTCTGGCCTTGGTGGGATCCGCACATCACCGTCCTAATAAAGCTTTCAGTCACGATGGACTGCTTTTTTAGCCAGGCTTCAGTGATGTGGGATTAACGCTTCTTTCATCAGTTTTCTTCCGCAAAACATTGGTTAGTTATTGCTATAGTGGATACTTTATACCGCGCTCGGGTATGCCTGATATTCACGGCCAGAGGTTAATACCTTCCAGCAGATACGAATGAGTTTGTTTGCCAGCTCAATCAGAACCACATGGTGATGATGTGAGATCTCCAATCTTCCAATCCACTTCCCAAGGGAAGATTGCTCTCGATTCATGTGGATTTTTAATGCCTTTGTTCCTTGGATAACCAGCGTTCGTAAGTAGGTGTTACCGCGCTTACTAATGCTTCCGAGGTTAGACTTTTCTCCGGTCGACTATTGCCTCGGTACCAAACCCAACCAGGCCGACATATCCCTTGCTCGTTTGAACTGGTTTCCGCTGCCAACAGCCGCAATCAAAGCCGTTGATACGATTGGGCCGATGCCGGGTACTGTGCTTATCAATTTGCACTGTTCGGAGGCGAACGCAGCCTGTTTCGATAGTTCAGTTATCTCGTCTATCTGAATGTCAAGGTACTGCCAGCGTTTTCGTAAACGAAAAACCAAGGCACGCATGAAGTCTGGTAACCCATTGTCAGCATCTTCTAGAATACCAGGAAGGGAGCGTTCAAATACCTTCCGTCCAACAGGTACTGTTATCCCATATTCCAATAAAAGTGCGCGCATCTGATTAACAACAGCTGTTCGTTTCGTATTAAATCTCTGTCGGACTCGGTGCGTTGCCTGCAACGCAAGCTGTTCATCAGTTTTTAATGGCACGCAGCGCATAGAGCCACGATTACCAGCTTCGGCAATCGCGGCGGCGTCATTGAAGTCGTTCTTATTGATTTCAAGTAAGGTTTTACAAACTGTGCCGGGATTATCTTCACTTTGAAGTCGGCATCAGCAAACATGTGCCCCCAATACTGAGAGCCAGGGTATGCTTCAAAACACACGGTTGTTGGCGGCGTATTGATGACAAACTTTTTCATTTGGCTTCGGGTTAGCTTTTGTCAGGAGAGAATGTGTCCCTGTTTATCCATCGCAATAATATGAAAACAGTTTTTGTCCAGATATCCCGAACCGCCTGAACAGAGAGTTCGATGTCAGCGTGCCAAATCAAGTGTGGTGTGGTTACATTACATATATCTGGGCTGGAAATCGATGGTGCTATCTCGCCGTCGTTATTGATTTGTTCAGCCGCCGAGTTGTTTGGGCACTATCTGACAAGCCGGACGCAGCATTAGTAACAAAGGCATTTGCGGTGGCTTACGAACAAAGAGACCGTCCTGGTGGTGTATTGTTTCACTCTGACCAAGGGTGCCAGTACGCCAGCCGTAAGTTCCGACAGCACTTGTGGCGCTACCGCATGGAGCAGATGATGAGCCGCCGTGGCAAATGTTGGGATAATGCGCCTATGGAAAGATTGTTCCGAAGCTTGAAGTCAGAATGGGTGCCCACAGCCGGTTATCGCTCTGTGTCCGAAGCAATATCTGATGGGCTATTACAACTGGCAACGACCACACAGTTATAGTGGTGGTATCGCGCCAGTTGAAGTAGAAAATCGACTTAACCTACTGTCCTGAATTAGTTGACCACTACACTAGTCGCAACTACGCTGCTAGGACGTTCGTAAACTCGCGCCTTAAGCGTGGCGTTCGACTTCAAACCTAGAATCGACCTTGGTGGACCAAGTAATGAAAGTGCACTATTTGACAATACCTCTCTTAGCCGGACTCATTGCAGTTGCCGTGCTAGATTCAATTGCGGTGGCCAAAGATTTTCACGTTCCCGCAACTATTTCAAGAGAAGCCCGAGGGGCTTCTGCGGAATTCTCCGGCGATCGGTCGCGCCTCCCCAAGCCTGATGACATCGAAGGTTGGAAGAAAGCGTGGGAGGAAAACGAGGAGGCGCAGCAAAAAGAAAACGAAGCGGTCACCAAAAAGTTTGGCGCCACCGTAGAGAAACTCGAACTTGGCGGTGTGCCCGTCCTCGACATCAGGCCAAAGAACTGGGAGGACAATGGAAAAGTCCTTATCTATACTCATGGTGGCGCCTACACCTTGTTCAGTGCAGCCTCAACGTTGATCAGTTCCGTCCCGGTCGCCGACGCCACTAGATTGCGCGTCATTTCCGTCGATTACACCGTTCCGCCGACAGCGAGGTGGAAGGAGGTAACCGGCCAGGTGGTATCAGTGATTAAGGCGCTCGTTGAGGGGAGGTACGATTTAAAGGACATCGCTATTTACGGGGATTCTGCGGGAGGGGGACTGGCGGCCGGTTCCGTCCTCAAAGCACGTGATGAAGGCGTGGGATTGGTTGCTGCCGTTGTTCTCTGGTCGCCTTGGTCTGACATCACGGAAACAGGCGACACCTATTCTACCCTTCGCGCTGCGGATCCCCTTTTGGTCTACGCGGATAGTCTTGAGAACGCCGCTGCCGCCTATGCTGATCCCGCAGACCAGAAACACCCTTACGTCTCACCCGTTTACGGTGATTATTCGAAAGGCTTTCCGCCCACATTGATCCAGGTCGGAACGAAGGAGATTTTTCTCAGCAATTCGATACGCCATTACCAGGCTCTAGATCAGGCGGGCATAGCCGTGAAACTCGATGCCTACGAGGGAATGTGGCACGTGTTCCAAGCGTTTCACTGGCGGCTTCCAGAATCCGACATCGCTAGGGCAAAGATGAGCAACTTTCTTAAACTGCATTTGGAATAACTGAGGTCGAACAAGGCGGTGCAGGCAATGTCGCTTCGCTCCGTGCCTGACCTTCGGCAGCTGTCACGCTTTTTGCCGGGGGCAAAAAGCGTGACAGCCACCTCCGGCGGGTGATGGCGGCGTTATATTTCTAAGGTAGATCGAGGTATGAAGGATAGAATACTACCAACACCAGAAAAATTTGTTTCATGTCCATACGACGAAAAGATACTTCCATTCTATGAAGGTCAATTCGAAGCGGTGAATGTGATGCTTCACCCATTTCTAAAACCGTTCAATTTGGATATTGAGCGCATCTGGCCTGCGAAGTAGCCTACAAAACATGAGATTATTGACGGTTACAATGCGGTATCTTGGCCGGAGGTTCTGAAGCTAACAAAGTTCTCCAGTTTAGCAGATATTGAGGTAGGGCTAAGAACCAGTATTGGCGGTATAAAAAAGGCACTTTCAAATAGAGAAGCAGCAAACAAACTAAATTCACTATCTGAAGAGCTTAATACCATCCACCCTACAGAGGGTGAGCTGCCGCCGTTGCTAGAAAATCGGCTTTTCAATGCAATTAGAAAGCTTGGCTTTGATTGGTTTTGGGTTGATGATGAGGTTGGGACAGAAAGAAAACTACACTGGATTATCGATCTAATTGAAAAAGATTATATCCCCTCACATGGTTGTGTGTTCACACATGAACATAGCATATTAGTCACCACACATTGGGATAGTCATTGTTCGTTTTTGAGTTCTTCAAGAGATTTAATTGAAAAACTTCTTTCAACCGAATCTTTTGAAGGGTTTTATTGCACTCCGAAAACCGAAGTTTACTGGAGAGCATATGAAACTTAACATGGTTAATTGTTACTGTATGTATTAATTAACTTAAAGTGCTGCTTTGAGTTGATTAATACAACAGTACAACACTTTATATATATATGGTATCAACAGGAATGATTGTTCATTAATTATTGCTGTGAGGGATAGAATGTTAGTTGGCCAAGTTTAATAGGAATTATAGTTTGATTGATGCTTGTGTTTTATAGCTAGCAGTGTAATCATAATTCGCCGTATCTTATTGTAAACAAATCGACTTAATTTGGATGGTTAGCCGTAAGTGATTTTCATGGCAATATTAATACACAGAAGTATAGTTATTTTAGAGCAATGATTGTTACTTATTAGATAATAGTTATTTATGTAAATAGGGGAATCTTGATGAAAAATACGTTGTTTACTGCTGGTGTGATATTTTTAGCTGGATGCGGTGGAGGTAGCGGGGATGGAGGGAGTCCAAGCCTACCTGCTCCAAAATCAGAGCATAGTAATGACTACGACGCCTCTCTCTTAGAAGCTTATTTTCATGCGAATAATACCCAAAGTGATACATTGGGCTTAACGTTGAATACAGTTTAGGCAAAGTTGCAATACAAAGATAATACCAAGCGTAATGTTTATCTATCTGGCACGGATGAAATTGAAGTTTTAGCAGATGGCGTTAAATTGCAGTCAAACCAAGTTATTGACAGCACATTATTTTTCACAGCTCCTGCAAGTAGCGTTGGTATTTATGAGTTTATATGGCGCCGTGATGGACAAGTGATTGCTAAAGCTTCTTTAGGAGACATGCCTGTAGAGTTTACATCACCGGTTACTTATGATGGTGATAAAATTAATTACAGCTGGCCAGAAGAATCAGACCATAAGTATACCTATATAGCTGCTGGTTTGAATTGTGATAATAATGCCTTCACAAAGTATTATTCGGCAAATGAAAACTGGCGCGATAATGTAATCAGTGGTGGTTCTATATCATTCGATTTAGCACAGGATTTTGCTGTTACAGATGCCAATCTAAGAAGTACTTATACGACGTGTACTGTAATTACTGATCTTATTGCTGAAGACACGAACTTATCTCCACAGCTAAGCGGTAGCAATATTAAAGTTGACGCTCGGTTTAGTGAGTTGTCTTATAAGACTTTGTTCTAAAATGAAAGGGAGATGTATTGCATCTCCTTTTTTATTCACATCCTCTTTTCCTTGGGTAATAGCTAGCTATCAACTATCTTAAATGAGTACCAGTCTCATTGGGTTACTGAGTGTTTAGCCCTATCAAGGAGGGCGGTCATGAATCTGTTGGATCTGATCGGCAACACCCCTTTAATCGACCTTAGTTTTTTATATCCCGAACAGCCTGATTTAGCACTGTTTGCCAAAGCAGAATGGATGAATCCTGGTGGTTCACTCAAGGACCGACCTGTTAAGCAGATGCTGTGTAAGGCTGTGGAGCAGGGGACTCTAGTTCCGGGGAAAATCATTCTTGACTCTAGCAGCGGGAATGCGGGGATTTCATATGCAATGATCGGTGCGGCGATGGGCTACGAGGTCACTATTGTCATTCCGGGCAATGCGAGTCAGGAAAGAAAGCAGCGCTTGCTTGCACATGGTGCGACATTAGTTGAAACAGATCCACTTGAAGGTTACGACGAAGCTCTGCGACATGTTCATGCGATGTATGAGGCATCGCCGGATAAGTATTTCTTTTGTGATCAGTATAAGAATACTGAAAATGTTAATGCCCACTATTTGGGGACGGCGGCTGAGATAATCGAACAGGTTCCGCGACCAGTCACCCATTTTGTTGGCGGGGTTGGTACCGGGGGCTCGCTGACTGGCATTGCCCGGCGGTTAAGAGAGTATTATCCGGAGATTGAAATTGTTGCAGTTCGTCCAGAGCGCTGGCCTGGAGTGGAAGGGCTCAAACCGTTAGGAGAGCCTGAAGATATAGTGCCGCAGATCTTTGAGGCGGATTATGTTGACCGTTGGGTGGATGTATCAGCCGATGAGACGAAAAGTTGCTGTATGAAACTTGCTCGGCACGGATATTTCGCCGGACAGTCGTCAGGTGCTTACCTTGCCGCTTGCGAAAAAGCGATGAAAGGGCTGACGGAAGCAACAGTCGTCACATTACTCTGTGATCTTGGTGAGCGCTACTTTAGTGCGGGGTTGTGGAACCATGGCCATTCAGATCAGTGATAAGATTATTACTCAAGTCATTAAGCATGCGGAAACGAGCTATCCGCATGAGTGTTGCGGTTTTATTATTGGAACGGCTTCTATAGACCAGAGCGGTGATATACAAGCTTCAGGCAGTTATTACCTGCCGTGCCTCAATGAAAAAAATGAAAATCGTGAACGCCGTTTTTTAATTGATCCCCTTGCTTATCAAGACGCTGAAGACAAGGCTGACAGTGAAGGACTGTCGATCATCAGCATCGTTCACTCTCACCCTGATCACCCTGATATTCCATCTGAATTTGACCGTGTACATGCCTGGCCAGGGCTCAGTTACATCATTGTCTCTGTCTGCAATGGTACAGCTTCAGGTTATCGCTCATGGCGACTCACAGATGATCGTGAGCGCTTTGATCAGGAGCTGGTTCGAATTGATAACGGCTCGTAGCAATTTCCTAAAATGTATATATAGCAGCGTATGTGAAGAGGCTACGAACATATAGGTTAAGTTATGAAGACTGTAATTAAGATCCCGTCACCTTTACGGCGGTTCACTCAACAAAGTAGTCAGGTTGACGTTGAGGCAGAAACTGTTTTTGAGGCCATGACACTACTTTGTGAAAAGCACCCCGATCTCCAGGTTCAGCTATTTGATGACAAGGGGCAGTTGAGAAATTTCGTGAACTTGTTTCTCGACCGGGTTGATATCAAACAGCAAAGCGGGATGGCAACCCCATTACGTGATGGCTGTGAACTGCGAATTGTCCCGGCTATTGCGGGTGGGGCAGGTCCATTGCCAACACTCACTCCGCAAGAAATCAGCCGTTATAGTCGCCACATCATGTTGCCTGAACTGGGTATGGAAGGGCAGCAACGATTAAAGGCTGCAAAGATTTTGATTATTGGTGCCGGGGGATTAGGTTCGCCTTTGTGTCTGTATCTTGTTGCTGCCGGTGTTGGAACGATTGGTCTGGTGGATCATGACACCGTTGACGAGACGAACTTGCAGAGGCAAATTCTATTCACTTTGGGGGATGTTGGCCAGCCTAAAGTGGATTGTGCCAAGGAGCGATTACTTGCGCTCAATGACGATTTGGATATCAAGTGTTATCAGGAGATGCTCACTTCTGCGAACGCACTTGAGATTATCAAAGACTATGACATTGTAATTGACGGAACGGATAACTTTCCGACTCGATATCTAGTCAATGATGCTTGTATATTACTCAATAAGCCCAATATTTATGGCAGCATCTTCCGCTTTGACGGGCAGGCAACGGTTTTTAATTATCAAGGAGGCCCTTGTTACCGTTGTTTATATCCAGAACCGCCGCCTCCTGGGCTGGTGCCATCTTGTGCCGAAGGGGGAGTGTTGGGTGTGTTACCAGCTATGATTGCCAGTATTCAGGCCACGGAGGCAATAAAAATGGTCACTGGGGCTGGTACGACATTGAGTGGCAGGTTGCTAACCTATGATGCACTGGGACTTAGCTTTGAAGAACTGAGCATTCAAAAAGACCCAAAGTGCTGCCTGTGCGGCAGTTCACCAACCATTACCCAGTTGATTGATTATCAACAGTTTTGTGGTATCTCAAGCACGCCGGTTGAGGTGCCTTATCAAGAGATATCTGCCATAGAGCTCAAACAACAGCTTGCGCAGAAAGCATCGTTAGTATTGGTTGATGTCAGGGAGCCCTACGAGCGTGAAATCTGTCGTATTGAAGGAAGTCGTCATATTCCTATGAACGTGGTAGCGGAGCATATGAACGAATTCAATCCGGAGCAGACACTTGTTTTTCACTGCAAGGTGGGCGGACGTTCGGCAAAAGTATGTCAGCAGTTTATTGATAACGGATTTTCCAATGTCATCAATCTCAAGGGAGGGATTTTGGCCTGGATAGACGATGTTGATTCTAGTTTGATGAAGTATTAATTTTGGCTAATACCTGTATATAAACACGGAGCCAAAAGGCTCCGTTGTTAGTTGACTGGTTGTTTAGCGCTCCCAATAGGCTTCTTCCAGGCAGTCTTCATGTTCTGGTAATCCATGAGATAGTCGTGGCGCATGCTGGGTCAAAACTTCGTAGCTGACTCGGTTAGAGTACTGACAAATCTGCGAGAACGATGAATACGTCAAAAATTGAGCAGTGTGCTTGCCAGAGTTAGGTACATTCTCTTTGTGGTAACGGTTTGCTGACATGTCATGCAGAAGAGCGGACAGGGCGGCATCACCAGCACCATTGGTATTTTTGATCTCAACAGGACCACCAAGGTATGGCGCAATATGAGAATAGACTCGAATTGGGTTATCACACTCCGATTTAACCATCGGGCGGCTAAACTCATACTTGTTAAAATCAGCAATACGACCCGGCAGCAATGGTAGAGACGATTCACGTTTTAGTGCATTGTCGGTATATCCAGCCATGTATAGCCCCACAGGACCAGCTGTACACAGAACCATATCAACCCACTCAAGAGCTTTGTCGGCAGCAAGAAGCGGATCTTTTTCGCCGGTCAGGGCTTCCGCTTCTTCTTCGTTCATTGCAACGCAGGTGACGTGCTCTTTCAGAAAATCAATCCACCATTCCTGCAGCCCTTCGATAACGTATTTGGTGCCTAGTGTGAGGACAA
Source organism: Photobacterium kasasachensis (assembly GCF_050336885.1). Classification (NCBI taxonomy): domain Bacteria; kingdom Pseudomonadati; phylum Pseudomonadota; class Gammaproteobacteria; order Vibrionales; family Vibrionaceae; genus Photobacterium; species Photobacterium kasasachensis. The sequence continues at coordinate 31,015 of NZ_JAKJSH010000014.1, read as the reverse complement.
CCGGTACGTTGTGTTTCTTGGCATGTTCAATGGATTTTAGTGCCGCTTCTTTCATCGGCGCGCCAGGTTTGCCGCGAACCAGGTAAGAAGAAAGCACTAACGCTGATGCATTTTCAAAAGCGCATTCAGGCACATTGTCTGGGCTAAGCTGGTTCATTTCACCTTCGTTGATGGCAAACGTACGCTCGCCGTCTTCGGTGATCAGGGTATAGCAGCGACCGATAGGACCATCAACAGGCTGCAAATAATCAAGATCCATGCGGCTTGAGGTATTGCAAAGGTAACGGTAGGCATAAGAACCAATTTTTAGGTCCTGACTCATCACACCCAGCAGGATCGATTTGTCATCAGCCAGTACTGAGTAGTTATGCAAAGTGTTGCCAATAGTATCACCCGGGTATTCGTGGCTGATCAGGTTGCGTTCTTTTAGCTCCTGGTAAAGCAGCTCGGCTTTATCTTCATCAAGAACCAATGAGTGGCCTTTGCTCAGCGAATGACGCTGAAGAAAGTCATCATCGATACGAGCCTCGATATCAACAATGGTTTGACCAACACCAACTAAGTGGGTTCGAGATAGCGGATTTTCTTGCTGGATTTGAGCAACTAATGGATCGCGGGCATTAACTGGAAAGTAATGCTTGGATTTACGCTGACCAGGGAATTTCATGTGTGAAAGCTATCGGTTTTAAGGAATTTTGTTTCATTCTATCACAGAAATGGGATTTACATCCCACTTCATTGCGTGAAGAGGAAGAATTTGATTCTTTTGCTTCTTTTTTGAACGTATAGAATTACAGCTGTAATTTACTGCAGCTGTAAGAGACGTATTAAGCAGGAAATTATGAATTTAATAGTTTTGGGTTATGGGCCTTCGAGCCCCCAACAGGCCGGTTAACAGAGATAGAACGGCCTTTTTTCATCCCTTTTTCATAATCATCAGTCAGCGCTTTCATTGCTTCCTGAAGCTGTTTTTTGAAGGTTTCACGGTCAATATTTTCAAACTCTTTATCGATATAGTTTGTCATGCGTTTATCATGATCATCATCGGTATTGAGTTCGGGGAGCTTTTCCAGTGCTCCTTCAATCCAACCCGCCAGAAATGAGCTAACGCGACGGGTAACTTCTGCCGAACTGGTACCGGTACCGGCAAAACTGTTTCGAAACTGACCGGTTTGCTGGTTCATTTCACGATAGACGACATCAAATGCAAAGGCCGCGAAGATAGCACGTTCGGCAACGCCAATAAATTCAGCCTGCTTTAGCCCTTTGTAATTGGTTAGTACACACTCAACGCCGAAACGGCGGTTGATGCCTCGGATAATTTTGAGGATTTGCTGACTGATGTCGGTTGGCAGAAGTGTCGAAGACTTGGTTTTGCCCATCTGAATGAATTCAATATCATCTTGTTCAAGGCCGTACTTGAGCATCAAGCGGTGTGCCATCTTGATTGCTTGTGCAGCTTCATTGACGTTCGCAGAGTTACCCAGCTCTAGGCATTTAGCAATTTTCTTCAGCGCCTTTCGCTTCTGTTCAGACATCCAATCACACTCGTTCAGAAAAGGGGCACGTATTTTAACGCTTTATGTTGAACAGTACAATTATATACCCAAGCTACCTCAAGATGCAGGATTCAGAGTGAGACCAGCGGGCTCAGTTCAAGGAAAATAACGGTAGGAATGGTAGTCCCTTTCAACGTTATTTGACACAGAAATGGGTTCGCTGGCTAACTCCCAAAGGGCGAGTTTACTTGGCTTCTATGCGTTGTTACCGATTATTGATTTAGAGCCACTAGATCTTCTAATCGGCGCCTAGCCTAGTAGCCAAGTAATTCTCGCTGAAACGAGCATCTTGAGGTAGCTTGGGTATAACTATGCTACTTAGTAGTAACAATTCTGCTTGTGACTTGAGATACCGCAGCGTCAACAGCATAATAGTTTCGTTGATACAGGATAAAGAACACAGACATGCCAACAGCTTACCAGTCAATCGATATACCTTTTGAGTTTCGTCATACCTGCTGGTTTTGTGGCGAGCCCTACTATGAGTCTTACTCATTTATGGCATCGCCAAATTATGATGAGCAGGAACTGCCGATAATGGTTCCTTGTTGCCAGGAGTGCTATCGCATTTGCCAGCCAATAAAGGTCAGTGGTCTGGATTTGTTACGCGATAAAGTGAAAGAGAAGCTTCATCGCAAGTATGAAAAACACCTGCAAATTGGTGCAAACTGGACTCAGCAGGAACTTGAGGAGTCAGAGTTTGAGGGTAAAGCGCTAGAAGGCTTTCGGGAAAGTGCCTGGACAATGTTTGAAATTGCCAAGCAGCGTGTAAATTATACCGGTTGGCCGCTGATAATCGACGGTTTGCCTGTTGTAGGCCTGACAAGCAGTTTCCAGGTTGAATTTAACGGCATCACATACACGAGCTTAGTGCAGGCTGTCGAACAGCTGGCCAAGGCATACAATATTCCACAAGCTTACCTTGAGGATGTGGTAGAGACGGTAGGCCGTCATCGTCTGGCTTACGCCATTCGTTTTGCCAAAACTACCTATGGATATTCTGCTGAAGAGCGAGAAGCGAGTATTGCCAGCCTGAAAGCGATGCTGGTGGAAGAAAGTGTGCTGGCAGCTGAAGAGCCAAAGTCAGCGCAAGGTCTAGAAGTCGCAATCTCAGATATCAAAGAGCTGATATTAAGCCGTACGATGATTTCGCCTTATGCGGTACAGTGGGCATTGAGGAAAGGCATTTCGACATTGAGCCAGCTTGCAGAGCACGAGGATGATTTCTTCGAGTACTTTATGCAGGAATCTGAGTTGGTAGCCTTTACGTATTTTAATGGTATGCAGATCTATCTGGAAAAGCGTGAAACAGATAATGAGTGGGCAATGAACGATGACCCGAACCGTGTGTTGTTTGCGAAGCTTGGTTAGCAATTAAAGGGTTCATTGTTGCTTGGCAGGAATTGCAAAAGGGCAGAAGAGAATTTCTTTTCTGCCCTTATTATTTTAAGTTATTGTTTGGCTAGCTTTACTGGTTATGGCGAGCCCATACCATGGTGTTTCCGTTTTCATCAAAGGCGACAACCTCAAACGGGTCTTTCTGATCTTTATATTCCATGCCAGGTGAACCCATCGGCATACCAGGCACTGCTAGGCCTACCATGCGTGAAGGCTTAGAGTCGATAAAGCGCTGGATGTCTTCTGCAGGAACATGCCCTTCGAATGTATAACCTTGGATTTCAGCTGTATGGCATGAAGCATACTGCGGGCGAATGCCAAGATCGATTTTCTTCGCCGTCATGTCCTGTACGTATTCAACGTCTAGCTCAAACCCGTTGTCTTCCATGTGTTTAACCCAGTCTTTACAACAGCCGCAATACGGTGATTGGTAGTTAGTTCCTTTGATCGTTTCTGCGATGGCGAACGAACTGCTAACGAGTAGAGATAGTGCGACGATGTGATTAATTTTCATTGTAAAATCCTGTTTGTCTTGTTCAAAATTTAAAGTAATTCGGAGTTAGTCGATGGCTGAAAAGGCCAAAGCAGCGATTGACTTGAAATCTAGGAAAAAACAGGTGGACGAAGGATCACATCGTAGAAATAAAGTCGTTCACCCACAGGCTCAGTAAAAACTTGGGTGGCAGAGGGAACAGATATTTGGAATAGGTGATTAAGAATCGCAAATTGTAGGCTGTTAGTATGACAGTCGTTATCGACACAGCAAGTGGGCACGGAATGATCACTCATTGTGTCAGTACTACACATAGTCGTGTTGTCTGGAGAAGCCGTTGTCATCTCGCTGCAGCAGGCCATCGCTGAACTGGTGTGACAGCCAGAGTGCGCTAGCGGGTTTTCAATGATGAACGAGTTAGCACTCACAGTTGGGGAAAGTGCTGTGAATAGCATTGCAAGCATGATGATTTTTGAAACTATCTGCTGCAGCCGCATGAAATACCTATAACTCGAACAAGAGAACTAACCCTAGGATTATATCCATGTTCCGTCCGAAGCGACAAGCTTTGTGGTTAAGAAAACGTTTATTGTCTGAGAATTGAGCATGTTTGGGTAATGAGTTGATGCTTAAAGGGTTTTGTTATGCAGCTTGAGTGATGATTCGATTACCTGAATATCAAAATTGATAATGAATTCTTAACCCTAACTTTGCTCTGACATACTTCGCCCAATTCTAGGTTTTAATTGGGGGATAAATATAATATGACGCTAAGGTTTATGGGTATGCAGTACACAGAACAAGACCGACAAGTATTACACGACACGTGGATGAGCTATAAAGCGAAGATGCGGGTAACCCAAATTGAGATGGCAAAGCGACTTGGCTTAAGTCAGTTGGTTTTTTCAGACATTTTACGGGGTCAGGTACCGTTAGAGCACAATTTTGTTAACCAGTTTTGCAATTATATCGGTGTTGACCCAGTTATGACGCTACCATCGTTGAGGGAGCAGGTTGGTGCAACAATGCCAAACTCCGTTACCTTGACCAATACCTACATTGTTGATGGGAATATTAAGAATGTTCGGTATAGTGGTAATCAAATTATTGTGGAATATGAACATAATGTCCAAACATACTAACTGCGGGCTTTATTAATAAACTTTTGATAAATTAATACCTTGCGCTAATATGCGCAAGGTGATGACTTGCTTCCTCTAACACCTCTCTTTACTTCGCTGAATACCCCTGTCGATAATTCAAATTATTCTCAGATATAAAACACATTAACTTTTTTGGTAGCTGGCTTTTTTTTGTTTTTGTGCATTTATCAAAACTACTGAAAAATGATGAACTTATGTTCAAAATTGAGATTAATAATATTTCCTTATATATCAATAATTTGTGAGTGTGAGCACGAATATTATCTTTTGTCGTCTTGATGTTTGAACACTATGTTCTAGATTTAAAAAGTCTTAGTAATAAGATATTTATAGTAAGGGAATATCAAGATGGCTTGCGATAAATATAATAATCTAATCTTTATCTGTGATTCCAGTTTACAATCCTCACTATTCAGAGATTTTCTAGAGAAATCTTTGGATATTCCTATTCAAATGACGACTATTGAAGGCTTGTCTGGATTAACATTACCAGAAAAAAGCTCGGTGCTAGTAATCATTGATAATACACACATCAATGAAGACTCATTAGACTTGTATATCAAGTTCCTTATAGAAAAGTCAATAAGTGGCAGTGAAGTGTTAATTAACTCCCCAAATAATGTTGCTGCTAATTTGATAGCAAAATGGCCGAATATGGTGGGTGTCTTTTTTGCTGGAGATGAAATGAGTGTTGTCGCCAAAGGAATGAAAAAAGTTCTTGAAGGCGAACTCTGGCTAAGCCGAAAGCTGACCAATGAATTGATTACCTCGTACCGTAACAAAGATGCAATTGTTGCCAAATCGACAGCAAACCTAACGACAAGAGAGAAGGAAATCATGCAGTTGTTAGTGTTGGGGGCATCCAATATACAAATTGCCGAAACCTTATTTGTTAGTGAGAACACAGTAAAGACGCATCTGTACAATGTGTTTAAAAAGATCAATGTAAAGAACAGGATGCAGGCTTTTATGTGGGCAAAAAACAATCACTACAATGATTTACCATTATGAGACTAGTCATTATCACACTGTTTGCTGCGTGTATTTTTCCGTCTTTTAATGCGGAGGCTAAAGATGAGAAGCCTCTCGAGAATGGGCCTCCGCTGGAACAGAAAAATGGCGCGCTTGATGATTTAAGAGAGATAAGTGGTGTGGTACTTGACCGAACCATGACTCGACTCGGAGAAGATTTCTACTCGCTTTTTTCTCAGAAGTTGAATGATGAATTCGAGGATTTGGAAGAGAACTTAACGGTAAAAGAACGACCGACAGCCTTGTCAGGCAGTATTATCACCGTTTTTCACCGACAAACTATTATCTACCGAACGGCTGTATCGCCTGGAAGAGATCAAATAGAAGCGAAGGTGGATGATGCAATAAAAACGGTCAGTTCCTATGTCGTGCGGTGGCGAATAGAGCGATATCTAAAAGATACCTTTGATGTTGATTATGACGAAATTTAAGAGGACTAATCATGAAAGGGAGCAAAATAGCCTTAGTCTGTCTGATAGCTTTATCTGCTAAGGTTTCGGCGACAGAGTTGGTTTATACACCAATAAACCCCAGTTTTGGTGGGAACCCACTAAACAGTGCTCATTTGTTGGGGGTTGCCAATGCTATCAATGATCATAAAGCGCCTGATGACGGCTTGCTTAATGAGCAGTCTGATCTGGAGCGATTGGCGGCAAGCCTTGAATCACGCCTGATAAGCCAGCTTTTGTCTGATGTTGGTAACGGAAATACTGGGCAACTTGTTACAAATGACTTTGTCCTAAACATCGTAGATAACAATGGTAGCTTGGTTATTCAAATAACAGATAAAGAGACGGGTGAATCATCGACAATTCAGGTGAGTGGTCTGGTACCGGATTTATAGGGAGAAGGTAGATGAAAGCGCTAGTTTGGGGGAGCTTGCTTCTCTTATTATCCGGTTGTTCTATGTCACTTGAGACTCCGGAGATAAGCAAAGAACCATCATTAATGGCGAGGGGTGTTGCATATCAGGATCTGGTATCCCTACCTCTACCTAAAGGGAAAGTCTTTGTTTCTGTATATGATTTTAGGGATCAAACAGGCCAATATAAACCACAGCCAAACAGTAACTTCTCTACCGCAGTTCCACAGGGCGGAGCAGCATTGTTAACAACAGCGCTGCTTGACTCCAAATGGTTTATACCGCTGGAACGCGAAGGGTTGCAGAACTTGTTAACCGAAAGGAAAATCATCCGTGCTGCACAGAAAAAGGATGAAATACCAACGAACCATGGTGTTCATTTACCCTCATTGGCTTCGGCGAATATTATGGTAGAAGGTGGAATTGTGGCCTATGACAGTAACGTCCGAACTGGTGGAGCTGGGGCACGATATTTGGGGATTGGTGGTTCAGGACAGTATCGCACTGACCAGGTTACCGTTAATGTACGCGCTGTTGATGTTCGAAGTGGAAGAATTCTGCTTAGCGTAACGACCAGTAAGACTATCTTTTCTAAAGAGCTTCAAACGGGTGTATTCAAGTTTATCGATTATAAAGATCTGCTAGAAGTAGAACTGGGGTATACAACTAATGAACCTGTGAACCTTGCTGTCATGTCAGCAATAGACGCGGCAGTTGTACACGTGATTGTTGATGGTATCCAGGCTGGCCTATGGGAACCTATGCGAGATGCGGATCTTCAACATCCAATAATCCAGGAATACATGCTTCGTGCCAGACCTATTATCTAGTTTGACCCCTTCCTATAACAACAAAGCCCTCTGCAAGAGGGCTTTTTAATGCTCAAAAAGTGAATTCTCATCGATTCTCAATACTCTGTTCTCAGTTCTGAGAATTAAATCACTGCGCAACTAAAGTATAAGTGCTTGATAATAAATAACTTATACTTTATCGATATTTTTACTACTTCTTTGTTAATTTAATTAATCACTCCTGTAAGTTGTTTTGGTCATTAGTATTAATCTTGATGCTTTGATTTTATCTTTTTGAATTTATACGTTTTATTTAAATTACTTAAACTATTTGATTAGTTTTATCGCTTTCTATTCATTGCATTTAACTAGTTAGGCGGTTTTTCATTATCAATAAAAGTATTAACAGTAAGAGAAGAGTTTCATGATTAGGTTGATGGAACAATATTTAGGAAATTCGATACTGATAGTACAAGTTAAATGTGTGGCTGTGAAAATGAAAAGTTACAAAAAACTAATTATTCCACTGTTTCTATCAGGTATTAGCTTTAACGTATTTTCAAGTGACCTAGCGTTTAATGAATTAGGTAAGCTATCAGAGTTACAGTTAGAGTACGATAACATATCAAGTGTTGAGCAAAGTGGTGCGTACAATAGTACAGCTACTGTTGTTCAACAAAATAAATATGGTGGATTAGGTAACGCAGCTAAGATCAAGCAAAGTGGTAGTCGTAATGATGCGTATATTGCTCAGAAAGGAAGCGGTAATAAAGCATATATCGACCAAAACGGAGATGATAACTATGCTGCAGTACTCGAAGATGGTTTTGATAATACTGGAGTTATTCTTCAGTACGGTAATAACAACAAAGCAGCAATAATACAAAAGGGAAGCAAAAACCGAGGCGAAATAGCGCAATATGGAAATGACAATAAAGCGTTAATCGTCCAAAAAAGTAACGTTAGGTATTTTAAATCCGATATCAACCAGACTGGTGGTCAGACGCATGTGATCATCAACGGGATGAACAAAAGCATTACTGTTCGATAACACAATTAAGGAATTGTCATGAAGAATCTAGCTCTATTAATTTCGGCTGCATTGGTATCTACATCTGCCGCAGCTACGGGATATTATGGTGATAACAAGTCGACAGTTAAAATTAAGAACAACAGTGATGGCAACCATGTCACAATTTACCAGGACTCTCCGGGCGGCTATGACGGTAATACCTCTGACGTCTTGATTGATTATGGGTCTGATCACAACTACGTTACTGTCAACCAGTATGGTGAAAAGAATAAATCAGATATAGATATTAATTACAACTCAGATAATAATTCTGTGTATGTAAGCCAAACAGGTTACTATAACGATTCCAAGGTCGGTATACATAACTACGCTGATGATAATACAGTAGGTGTGTACCAGGATGGTTACTTTAACTATTCCGATGTGTATATTAACAAGGGTGATTGGAACAATGTTCACGTAGATCAGTATGGTAACTACAACATGTCTGATGTTGACATTCTCGGTGAAAATGCTGATTACAACTATGTTTCTGTAAGTCAAGGTGGTGATTACAGTAAGTCTAAGGTGTTAATCAGCGACGGTTACTATGGCCCAACAAGCTATAACACTGTTCATGTAACTCAGACAAACAATGACTACTCGAATGTAGAAATTACACACGGTTCTTCGTACAACACTGTGTATGTAACACAATACTAATCTAAGTAAACGTGTAAATTATTGATGTGTTTTCGCTGCATTCTTTTGAGTGCAGCGAATTTTTATTAGAAGTAAAACTAAACAAATGGATAGATTGTGATGTTAAGAGTTAACTCTCACCAGTGGTTTGTGTTATAAGGTGTTGATTTTTATAGATTATAATCAGTTAAACTTTTTTACTAACGAGTAACGAACGCTATCAACCACAATGACTAGATCTCAGATTATCCATATTGATAAAAGTATTAAACTTGAGAGAGGATATTCATAATTAGGTTTATGGAATAATGTCTAGAAAGTCCGATACTAATAATACAACTTAAATATGTGAACATCGGCAAACAAGCAAATCAATTCGATTGAGTTTTGTATTGTCACAAGAGAATTATCTCGTTGAGAGACTGCGCTAAGTTTAATAATAAGTTGATTTATCATAAATCCAAACAAGGAAGAGAGCCAAGGATAGGTTGCTTACAATAATAATAACTGAATTATTGCAATGATTGTTTTAATTCGTATTTGTAATATTTGGTGTTGATTATCACCTGAATAATAAATGCATAAATAGTATTGTACGATAACACAATTAAAGGAATTATCATGAAAAAGTTAGCTCTATTGGTTTCAGCTGCACTTGTTTCAACTTCTGCAGCAGCGACAGGTTATTATACTGACAATAAGTCTGACGTTAAAATTAAGAAAAATAGTGACGGTAACCATGTATCTGTGTATCAGCACTCTCCTGGTAAGTATAAAGGAAATAGCTCAAAGGTTTTGATTAGCTATGGTTCTGATTACAACGATGTAGATGTTTCTCAGTATGGTAAAAAGAACCGTTCAGGTGTTTATATTTACGGTAACTCGGATCATAACTATGTCACTGTAGGTCAGAAAGGTTATCGTAATAACTCTAAGGTAAATATCGGTTATTATGCGGATTATAATGATGTAGATGTCTACCAGAAGGGTGCTTTTAACTATTCAACAGTTAGCGTTAAAGCAGGTGACTGGAACAAAGTTAAAGTGAAGCAAAAAGGTAATTGGAATTATTCTGATGTTGATATCTTAGGTGAAAATGCAGATCACAACAAAGTTAAAGTCAAGCAGTATGGTGATTACTCAAAATCTAAGGTTAGAATTGATGATTACTATGGCGGTGGAACTTCTTACAACAAAGTTCACGTAACACAGTCAAATAACGATTACTCGAATGTATATATTGCAGGTGGCTCTTCTTATAATCATGTGTATGTAAGTCAGTATTAATACATGAAAGTAGCGCTAACTACGGCCTTTCTAATCGCTGCATTCCATGTGAATGCAGCAACTTTTCCACCACTAGGTATTACCTGTGAATCGAAGACGGATAGAGTGAGATTGATTCTGAAAAATGAAAGTAGTGATTTTGTTCATATAAGAATCGTATCTAGTACTAACAATGTCATGGTTTCAGGTGGAAGGGGTAATAGCTCGAGTTCTTTAACTCTCAGTAAGTCACAGTTCCCGGTGACGCTAGAAACAGGCCATTCGGATCCGTTAGTGATTCAAAGAAACTGTGACATAGAAACTCAAAACGCTTCCTAGGAAGCGTTTTTCTTTTGACCGCAGCTTGTTAGTACGTATTCTTCCACTCTGGAATAAATAGGTATAACAGTCCGGCGCAGGCGATAGAGGCGAGTATGTCTGTTGGCCAATGCATCCCGAGCCAGATTCTGCTGATACCGACACCTGTTGCCCACAGGATCAGAAGGCTTGCAGCTGCTAGCTGGCGCCTTCGCCAATAGAATCCCCCCCAAAAAACGACACAGACAGCGGCGAAAATAGTATGCCCTGAAGGTAGTGAGTAGTTAGTCTCTCCTTGCCAATGGGATGTACGCCAATCACTGACATTCGGCGTAGCCATTTGAACTGCTTTTGCTTTTTCAGTCGCACTTAACTGATAGAACTCATCAACTGAATTCACGAGACCTAAGCTTTGCAATTGATAGCTATAGGGCCTTGGTATTTCAGTTAGTTGCTTAAGTGCTGTTTTGGCAATAAAGCTGAGTACTAGCAGAAAGGCAAACTGAAAAATAAGCCGGGCAACTGCTTTTGGGGGTAGTTTCGAAATCATCGGAGCTAAGCACAGAACACTGACGGTGACGAGGAAATAGGGGCTCCCAGCTGATGCTGTAAGTAATGAGAAAGTTTGACCTGTGAGATCGGATACGGGACCTGTCAGCTCGACAGATGAAAAGAACATAAGTACGCCGGACATCATGGTGGCGAAAATGAGCAGGGCAATGTAGCCAGGAATTTTGTTACGAAGAAACGAATAGATTGGCATTGTCATAAAGGATGATTAATTTGGACTCGCAGTGTATCAGAGGGTAACGCTAACAAAGTGAAATTTATGTCATTTTACCACTTAGCCATGGTTAGAAAGTGTCAAGAGGACTATTTTATGTAGGTGTAGCTGGTTGAAAGAAGGGAATGGTGCGAACTGCCATACTATACCGGGCTGTGTATTCAAACGATATAAAACCATTTGAACTCTAATGAATAGCCATGCACTGAAACGGGCTAGAATGGAGTGTAAAAGGCCATCATTATGGACTGAAAGGTATCTATTGGCTGCTATTTTGAATTTTCTTTCATAAAAAAAAGCATTTTTTTCTGGTTATATAGCCCGCAAGCTGATAATGTGCCGTCCCTCACAGTAACCGTGAGTATATTATGCATAGCACGACACATAAAGTTGGTGATAAACTGGTTCCAGCTCTAACGATTGGGTTCATCAGTTTGTTCCTGCTTTCTTCTCTCATCGACCTGTCACTCGTTACCCGTGTGATTCAGTCAATGTTCTCCTCAGTGACTTCACATTTTGGGTACGCCTGGCAATGGTTGATGGTTATCAATTTTGCAGTGGCTGTGCTTATTGCTGTTACCCGTTACGGAAAAATTCGTATGGGTAAGCAAGCGAAACCGACCATTGGAACTTTCCGCTGGTTGGCAATGATCATGTGCACTTTACTTGCCGGTGGTGGTGTATTTTGGTCTGCTGCAGAACCTATTTATCACTTTATTACACCCCCTCCGAGCTTTGATGGTGTGGTGGGTTCTTCTGTAGAATCTGTAACCCCCGCTTTGAGTCAGAGCTTTCTTCATTGGGGCTTTTTAGCCTGGGCAGTACTGGGCACGCTTGCAACAATTGTTCTTATGTACGCTCACCACCAAGGTGGTGTGAAACTACGCCCGCGGGCATTGCTTTACCCGCTGATGGGTGATCGGTTAGAGAACCATTGGTTGGGTTCTGTGATTGACGCCTGCTCGATTATTGCCGTTGCGGCCGGTACTATTGGCCCAATCGGCTTTCTGGCTTCGCAGTTGGGCTATAGCCTTGAATCTGTGATGGGGATAGAGAACACCGTAACTAGCCAGTTGGGTATATTGGCCGTTGTGGTTGCCGTGTATTCTGTTTCCGCTTTTACCGGCATGGACAAAGGTTTGCAATGGTTAAGTCGCCTGAATGTTGTTGGTGCATTTGCCTTGCTGCTTGTGATGCTGGTATTTGGTCCGACTCAGTTTATCTTTGAGCACTTTGGTTCGGCATTTGCGATGTATGTGGAACAAATGCCGGAGATGAGCCTGAACGCTGATGCTCCTGCATGGAATTCATGGTGGACATGGTTCTTCTGGGGATGGTTTATCGGCTTCGCGCCAATGATGGCGATTTTTATTGCGCGTATTTCTGAGGGGCGTAGTATCCGTGAGCTGATTCTGACCGTCGCCATCGGTGCGCCAATCGTGACAAACTTTTGGTTTACCGTATTAGGTGGAACCGGAATTTTCTTCGAGCTTCAATCTCCGGGGAGCATCTCGGGACCTCTGAATGACGCCGGGCTTCCAGCCGTTTTGCTCGCTTCTCTGTCTCAGTTGCCATTTAGTAGTTTGCTGGTACCTGCATTTTTGGTATTGACGACTACCTTTGTTGTCACGACAGGCGATTCGATGGCTTATTCAATCTCTATGGTTGTCTCGGGCGATAACGAACCAAGTAAATCTCAGCGTCTGTTCTGGGCGATAGTCATGGGGTGCGTGGCTGCGGTGTTGTTAGTAGCCGGTGATGGCGGATTGAATGCACTGCAGTCTTTTATCGTGATCACCGCTGTTCCTGTTTCACTGTTGATTGCCGTTACCTTAATTACGGGGCCCATTGCCGTAATGAGAATGCAGGTGCATGAGAAGGAAAAATCACAAATTTGGCAGCCAGAATGTGCAAGTTCAACGATTTAAGCTGAGCTAACATCCGTATTAAGAAAAGCACTCCCTCGGGAGTGCTTTTTCATGTGGTTTATATAGATAGCTAGTTCTGCACTGTCTGGACATTTGTCAGCGCAAATTGGTTAGCTTTCTTTTAGTTTTTGCTTTTCGGCTAGGACAGAACGACAAAACTTATTGAATTTGCGATCTTTGGCCCGTCTTTCCGCAAGTGTCGCTCCGTTACGGGCTTGCTCACGGTTTAGCTTATGAAAGTTTCGCAAGCGACGTTCCTCAAGTCTCCCTGATTCAATAGCGGCTCGTACTGCACATCCTGGTTCCTGATCATGCTGGCAGTCTGAAAACCGGCACTCTTCGGCAAGTAAGCCAATATCGGCAAACGTGACCTCAAGCCCTTGTTCACAGCTAGCCAACTGCAGTTCCCGCATTCCAGGTGTATCAAGAAGCAAGCCGCCAGACGGCATGACGTGCAATGACCGCGATGTTGTCGTATGGCGGCCTTTGCTGTCATCTTCACGAATAGTGCCGGTTTGTTGCACCTCAATACCTTGTAGGGCATTAATCAGTGTCGATTTACCGGCCCCGGAAGAACCCATAAAGGCAACGGTTTTTCCTGCGCGACACCAAGATTCAAGTACAGCTGTGCTGCTACGGTCCAGGCCATTTACGGCTTCGACGAATAGCATTGGATCGATATTCTGAACCTGCTGGACGTACTGCTGAGGTTCTTCACAGCAATCAGCTTTTGTGAGCACGATAACTGGCTCGACACCGGCTTCGTTAACCAGTGCCAAGTAGCGCTCGATTCTGTTTAAGTTAAAGTCGTTATTTAACGAGCAGACAATAAAAACGGTGTCGATATTGGCTGCAATTAATTGCGACTGTACTTTGCTGCCCGCCGCTTTCCTGCTGAATTCGGAACTGCGATCCAAAGCTCGCACAAATTGGCTATCATCAGATAGCAATACCCAGTCACCAACGGTCATAGCTGGCATGCTGGGAGCAATCTTCAAGTGCTGCTCGCCTTGCTCAGTCATGACTGTTAGTTGACTGCGATGTTGTGCCATGACTCTGGCTATATGGGAGGTTTCCCATTCATCGAGCGAAAGTTGTTGTTGAAAAAAAGGTTTCCAGCCTAGTTCAGGCAAAGAAATAGGTTTGATCATGATAGATAGACCCCTGATGCATTACGCACCATTCTGAAAGACGATTTTCAGGGGCATTGTGGCCCCGGTTTAAGACCGGGCAGGAGGGAGAGGGATTAAATTATTAGTCTCGCTGCGCCCGGTTAGTTTTTAAAACAATCATCAAAGTTCCTCCATTGGTTAATTGACTCTTGGAATTTATCAGACTTACCCGCCTGGTTCTACCGTTTGTTCTGCAGCTTAATAAAAAAGTGGAAGTACTGAAGAGATATTGTCATTGATTCAATGCTTCCACGAACTGGAATGTGCAAATTGTGTATCAGAGGTCGAGATGCAACATTCCTGCTTGGTAGTGCAGGCCGTTGGCTCTGTCTTGTTTCAGGAGAACCGGGCCATCGAGGTCAACAATGTCTGCATGTGTGGCAACGGGCAGTGCAGCCTCCATCGCCATTGAAGTGCCAACCATGCAACCCACCATAATTTTAAAACCCAGCGCGCGTGCTTTGGCCTCCAGCATAAGCGCTTCTGTCAGCCCTCCGGTTTTGTCGAGCTTGATGTTAATCATCTCGTAGCAGCCCAATAGGCCATCGAGATCTGTACTGGTGTGGCAGCTTTCATCGGCGCATAAGTCGATAGGATGTTTGATGCCCAGTAGTTTGTTGTCCATGCCTTTTGGCACTGGCTGTTCAATCATAGTGATGTTGAACGGGGTCAGCTGTTCGAATAGAGTCTCCAAATCAGTATCTTGACCAAGATCTCCCCAAGCTTCGTTGGCATCGAGAATAATATTGACATCAGGTGCATTGTCTCGAACCGCATTAACGCGCTCTATAATTCGCTTATGGTCGAGTTTTACTTTAAGTAATTTAGCACCATGTACTTCGCATAGTTCTTTCGCCTGCCTTCCCATTGCCTCCGGTGTATCAAGAGAGATTGTCATCGCAGTAATGATTTCGGGCTCGATGGTAAAAATCTGATACGGGAAGGCGGCTTGATGCTCAAGACGCCACAGGGCACAGTCGACAGCATTTCTGGCCGCTCCTGCTGTTAGGTAATCGGGCAGGTTAGCTCTGGTTAGCTGAATATCTGAGAGTTTATGATTGAGTAACTCGATCTGCTCTATTACTGACTCGATGCTCTCTCCGTATCGCGGGTAGGGCGTACATTCAGCAGTAGCCGAAAGCCCATTATGCTCGATGGATACTGTGACGACATCCTGGTGTGTTCTTGTACCACGAGATATCGTAAAAGGGCGAGCAAAGGGAAATTGCTCGTGCTGGGTATGAATGTTCATTACGATCCCTTGCTTTAAATCGAGTGGAGTTTGTCAACGATAGTCGAAACACCAAAGCGAACAGGATCGGTCACTGGCAGCTTGTACTGGCGCTCCCATTGTCGACACAGTGCAAGGGCATCACATTCATCAATGGCTGAGGTATTAAGGCAAATCCCGACGAATTCAGCGTTTGGGTTCGTTAGTTTGGCGGCTACGCAGTTGGCTTCAAGTGTAGACTCTATTGTAGGAACGCCCATATGCGGTAAATGGCGAATATGAGCACGCCCAATTTCATGGCAGAGTACAAGCGCATCGGGCTGTGAACCATGCAGTAACCCGAGGCTGACGCCCGCAAACGATGGGTTAAGCAGAGAACCTTGGCCTTCAATGACATCCCAATCATGATCGGTAAAATCAGGACTGATCGCTTCGGCTGCTCCTGATATGAAATCAGCGACTACGGCATCGACGGCAATGCCTGTGCCGGATATTAAAATTCCGGTCTGACCGGTTGAACGGAATTGTGCTTTTAGTCCTTGTCGGTTCATCTCGTTTTCAAGGGCAAGAGAGGTGTACATTTTACCCACCGAGCAGTCGGTGCCTACGGTAAGCAGGCGCTTTCCCTGGCGCGGTTTACCAGTACCAACAATTAGCGGCTGATCGTAATGGCGAACATCATACAACTGGCATCCATGAATATTGGCTGCATTGGAGAGGGCTGGGAAGTCACTGAGTCGTTGATGCATGCCCGAAGCAATGTTGAAGCCAAGCTCAATGGCTTCTTGCAATGTTGCCAGCCACGACTGGGGAATGAAACCGCCAGCATTGGCCGTCCCGATAACCAAGGTTTTGGCTCCACGTTCTCTGGCTTCAGCCAGAGAAAGGTCGGTGATGCCTAGCGACACCGTTTCTTGCGTAAGTCTTAATTGACCCGTACACATCTTAGGACGCCACTGTAGTATTCCTTTGGCTGTTTTGGCTGAAAGGGGATCGGTGACATCACCGAGAAAGAGTAAGTAAGGCTGTGGGATTTGCATGATTCTTCCTTGTATGGTGCAAACAATGACACTTACTGTAAGGAGTGAACTGCCGGAAGCCGAATACTTATTTGTCTGCAGGGTATAAATCCAAGTTATACCTAATCAGCAAAGCCTGATTGCAGATCAACAGTGGGTAAGCGGCTGTTTGGCAAAAGCAGCTACGAATAGCCTCTATTTTTTCTTCGAATCTGATTTTCTTGGTGGTCTTGGTTGGAGCAGTTTCCAAATCAGAAGTGCGTAAGCAATCATTGAGACGATAGGAAAAAAGTAGTCAGCCATTGTTAGCATCCTCAGCATGTTTTTCAGGGTTGGGGCAACCTGTATACCTTGTTAATTCATAGTATAGAGGGGATGCGGCTGACCGAAGGACTAGTGACTAAGCATAGAGATGAATTTTTTACCCGTCACAGAGATTGGACTGTGGTCGGCATAGAGTAAAGAGACAGAGAATCTTAACGCGGGCTCAAGGGGCTTTTGCTCTAATTGGTTGGCAAAGACCGATGCCGTCCAGGGGTCAACGACGGCTAATCCTGCACCATGCTCGACCAATTGAGCAGCCGCACTATAAGATCTGACAGTGATTTGATGGTGGTAATCAGGTTCGTAATGCTGAATGGATTGGCTTAACAGGCCACCAAGCGGATCACGAGGATCAAGTCCTATGATGTTTTGTGACGCTGTCACTAGTTGTGGCCAGTCTACTCTAGTGCTGCCTTCATTTATTAAAGGAACATATGGATGGTTTTGAGGGTAGAGTAGCACCATTTCTTCGGTGAAAAGCTCTTGGCCAGAAATAGCTGGTGGTACCTCGTTTCCAAAGCAGATAACCAGATCTAGTCGGTTTTGGAGAAGACCCGTACACAATGCCGCTCTGTTGTCGGTGCTCAGTTCGACGGAGATATCGCTGTCTTTACATAGCTCAGCGACAACTGATGCTAACAGAGATGTCGCTAAAATTGGCGGGGCACCAACCCTCAAGTGCTGGCTGCCTTTCCTAATCTTGTTGGTTAGTGAATGAAAGCTACCGAGCTGCTGGTATATTTTTTCTGCTTCAGGAAGTAGTTTTCGTGCCTCATCGGTTGGAATTAATCGGCCTTTTATACGTTGAAATAGTGCAAATCCTAGCTGTTGCTCGGTATGCGAGAGTACTCGGGTAATATTGGGTTGAGAAACATGAAGTTGTCTCGCCGCACCTGAAACCGTTCCTGATTTCATCACTGCGTAAAAAACTTCGATTTGCCTGAGGTTCAAAATGGATCCCTGTCAATTGATGACTCACTGAATATGATGTTTTGCCCTGGAGGTTGGCATAAGGTGATTTAATGCCTGAGGCATATAAAGCCAATATGATTAGCTTGGTATTACTATAAAGTTATCACGGGCTTTATCAATAATACCAAGCTGAAAATACACAGGAATTCACATCATTATTGCTATAAATTGTTTTTTAGTTCAATGGCTTTGGTGAGATTGGGACCATGATATGACGGTAAGGTGTATCTTTCCACATGATGTATGGGCCACCGTTACTTGGGTCGTCTGTTAATCCTTTTAGCATTTCTTCAGGCACGATGATCATCAAGTGCGCGCCCATTTCAACGTAGTCGTCGGCTTTCTTAGGATCGGAATGATATGGGTCAGAGTTACTGACTCCTGCGCCTAAATCACCCTGCAGCATGTAAGAAATACCAATTCGATCAGCCTTAAAATCTTTTTTGTTCACCATGGCATCCAGCATTTCCATCCATACCGGATCGTTGCACATCGGCATTCCATCATCGGGAAAAGTGTTTGGTAGACAGACCCAACCATTGGTGCCTTTAACCACTTCTTTACCGTCTACGATTACCGTAGCCTTACCACTAATTTCGGCCGGAGCCGCTGATTTTGCTCTTGCAACAAGTTCCTGCAAATCATCTTCGGCAATACTGTTCATGCTCCCGGCAAAGCCAGCTACAGCAACAAACAGTAACTTAGGTATTAGTCGCTTAACCATGTTGGTTTCTCCACTACTTCTATGGTTGATACAACTCGTATCAATGCAATATCAGTAAAAGACACCATAGAGTATAGGAGGAGAGGCAGAGGGCTAGATATATAAAGCGAAATAAAATGCCGGCTTTAAGGCCGGCATTTTTAGATTCTTTGGTGCTGTATGATTAAGCAGCTAATAATGCAGTGAAATCATCTTTTCGCTGGTTGAAGCGGTTAACCAAGTCATCGATATCGTTTTGGCAGTAAGGCTTCAGTCCGCTCATGACCATACGCTTACGGCCAGTACCGACAACTTCGCCGTTTTCTTTGAAGCAGAACTTCAAAGTCACGCTGCCGCGTTTGCCGTCGACATCGATATCGGAACCTGTCAGTTCAACTGTTGGCGATGAAATATCAAGACGTTCGAAATCGAGTTCCATGCTTTCATAGATAACCAACGGGCGAGTTGGGTTAATCATGATTTGCTTGGATTCCATTAGCGGTACCATGATGTGCGGAAAATTCATACCAGAGAACTGGACATAGCTCTTGGTGACTTGTTCAATCAAGTCCTGGTTAAGCGTGGTATCACCTTCACGGATAATGTGGAGATACTCTTTACCGCTGCAATCAATCATAGAAAGGTCATCGTTCGACTTCTGATCAACGCTGATGGCGATACCATCATTGATCATACCCGCGAACTCGAAACGCATTTTCTGGCTCAAGCCTACTTTGGAGAGAACAACAGAGAAAAGTAGGTCACCCGGAACACAAAAACGCTTGTTATCTTCATCATGGATAGGATTGAAGTCACCAGCTACTTTTTTGGCAAAATGACTGGCTTGTTCACGTGTGAAAGAAAATTCACCGTTCTGTTCAGAGTAATACGATTCTAAAAACATGCCTAACTTATGAATACCTTAGTTAATCAAACTGTCGTGTATTCTACATGAGAACTTCACAATAGATGGTCTAGCCAGTGAATGCGAGGTAAAGCTTGACTGTTTGATAGAAAACTTATAGGGCTAAATTGTTGAATATTAATACACTTTGGCCTCTTTGCGGTGGTTCTACGAACAAATCAGGGTATCTGCACGGTTGGTTTTGTACGATGTGCATATACTTCAAAGGAATGAGGTTAGAGTTTGTGGCCTTGGTAGATGGTAGAGAATTCTCTGTTTTTGAACACCTCTACTAATTCCGTCGGAAAGAATAAAATGCTATCGAGCTGCTCAAGCGGTACCCATTCATAACCAATCTGAGCAGGATCTAGTTTGCTGGCAGTATCAATAAAGTTGGGGGCTTTTCCCTCAACGAAGATTTCTATTTGATGAAAATGTTCTGGCAGATAAGGGGTAGGAGCGCGATCAGAGATGAGATCTCGGATGCACAACACATCTCCCATGATTGCTTTCAGACCTATTTCTTCCATTAGTTCACGATGAAAAGCATCTTCCAGTGTTTCACCATGTTCGACACCACCACCTGGGGTGATATACCAGAATCCGCGTTCATCATGATGCTTGCAGAGTAAAATGTGACCGTGATTATAGAATACTGCACGGACTGATATTCGGGGTCCCATAATGTGTCCTTTTACGGTGTCTGATCATTGCTCTCATAAATGATTGATAAAAAAATGATATTTTTGATGCAACGGGCAGCATAATTATGTAATATCCTCAGCGCTTAATAAATGGCAAAGCAAAAGAATAATTTGCATTTGTCAAATAAAATAGAATTTTCAGGCTAGGTTACTTTATCTGAGCGTAAAAAAATATATACACAAAGTGTATTCAAAACCATCTTCTAGACGTGTAGAAGCTCAGGAAAATAAAGTAGCACGGAAGCTGCAAACAAAAAAGCACTCAGTAAACGGTGAATTCGCCGTTTTCTGAGTGCTAATAAATTGCAGCTATAATAATAAACTTAGAGTTTCAACATGTAGAAGTTTACCGGGTTAAATACGCCCTTCCAGAGGGATAACCCGAACAACTTCACCCACTTCAACACTTGGCTGTTCCGGCACTATTTCAATCAAACAGTTAGCTTCGCTCATCGAGCGAAGGATGCCTGAACCTTGCTTTCCAGTCGTTTTCACTGACAGCCGCCCGTTGGCGTCAAGGCTGTATATGCCTCGGCTGTACTCTGTACGGCCGGGTCTTGAGCGAAGTTTTTCTGTTGCTATGGCATTGAATACCTGTGGCTGCCAGTTATCCATACCTTGTAGCTTGCGAATTGCCGGCTCGACAAACTGCAGGAAGGTCACCATAACGGCTACCGGATTGCCTGGCAGACCGAAGAAAGGGGTTTGCTGAATTTGACCAAATGCCAATGGACGCCCCGGGCGCATGTTGATCCGCCAGAAGTTTATTTGGCCAAGTTTATCCAGTACGGTTTTGATGTAATCGGCATCACCGACAGAAACCCCACCTGAAGACAGGATAAGATCAGCTTGCTGACTGGCTTTGAGCAGAGTAGATTCCAGTGCTTCTTCACTGTCTTCAATAATGCCAAGGTCGATCACTTCACAACCTGCTTTGGTCAGCATAGAGAGTAGGGTATAGCGATTTGAGTCATAGATGCAGTTGGCCTTTTGCTCCTCGCCTGGATGTTGCACTTCATCACCGGTCGAGAAAATGGCGACTTTCACTGTGGAATTTATCTTAATTGAATCGATACCCAGAGAAGCAATCATACCCAGTTCAGGAGCCGTAATTTGAGATCCTGCTGCTACAGCTGTTTGGCCAATAGCAAGGTCTTCTCCAGCCTGGCGAACATTCTGGCCCTGTTTAATAGCGGCTTTAGTTGTGTCAAAGGTGACAGTGCCACCTTCTTGCTCAGCCAGTTCTCGCATAATGACGGTATCGGCGTTGGCCGGGACTGGTGCTCCCGTCATGATACGAACAGCCTGTCCAGCTTCTAGTGGTTGGTTATAGCTATGACCTGCCAGCACTTCGGCGACAACCGTGTAGTTGTCGCGTTCAAGATCATCGCCGCGAATGGCATAGCCATCCATTGCCGAGTTAGTATGTTGAGGCACATTGACCGGTGACAGAATGTCGTTTGAGACAATTTGTCCCAGAGCCTGTGATAGCGGAACCGTGATTTCACGCTTGGATGGGACGATTTGTTCCAAGATACGTGAGCGGCCTTCATCGACAGAGATCATTCCGGACGGGTCAATATCAAAGCAGCTGAAGCTTTCGTTTTTCGCCTGGGTGGCAAAGTTAACGACAAAGTCAGTCAATAGGTCGAGGTTATTAATATCGAGTTGCGGCAGTTCTGTTGATGGTTTGGTATCAGATGCAACTGCAATAATGTTGCTGTCTTGTGGATGCAACCAAGGTTTGTCAATCTCTTCACGGTGCAGTTCAATTTTTGGGAAATCGAGCTTCTTAAAGCCTTCGACCAGAATAAGGTCAAGCTGGGTCTGATCAAGCTGGGAAATAAGGTGAGGCAGTGTAGCTTCTTCTTCCGGTGTTTCTGTTACCAGCGCACGACGGTAGCGAGATGAGATCAGCATTTGGCTGGCTCCTGCTTTGCGCAGGCGATAGCTGTCTTTGCCTTCCTGGTCTATATCGAAGTTGTGGTGAGCATGCTTGATCACGGCAACACGTATGCCTCGCTCGACAAGTTTAGGCAACATGGCTTCAAGCAGTGTCGTCTTACCGGTGCCGCTCCACGCTGCAAAGCCCAGCAAGGGCAGGGATGCATAAATCTGACTCATAGTTCCTGTCCAAATTGTTGTAATTCTTGTGGTGTATTCAGGTTAACGAAGGCATTCGGCTGATCGCTAAAGTCAACGGTGATCATATTGCATTGTTTATACAGCAGGATGATCTTGCGATCGCCGTTTTCAAGAAAACGTTCCAGTTTTGGCAGAATACGCCGGTTTAATAGTGTTACAACGGGTTGAATGTGTTCGCCGTCATGTGCCACAGCAATATCGGTGTCGCTTTGGCATGCTGCACTCATGCGAGAAACGAGATCTGCCGGTAATCGAGGGCAGTCACAAGGGACAAAACCAATCCACTCATCACTGAGATGATGAAGGGCGGCATGCATACCTCCCAGCGGGCCAGGGTAATCCTGGATATGGTCGCCAAACACGGTTCCGTAAGTGTTATAACGCACTTGGTTGCGGTTGGCGTTAATGGTTATTGCGGAGGTTTGTGGTTGGAGTGTGTCGATGACATGTTCGATCATTGCGCGGCCGGCAAGTTCTACCAGTCCCTTGTCATTTCCCCCCATACGGCTGGCTTGTCCACCAGCCAGGATCACCCAGCTTGTATTTTCAGGCGTAGGCATACTCATTGCTATCCTCATCGACGAGCTGCAAGTCTGCTCGTTCTATTAATTTTGTATTGGAGATGGTCCACTGGCGACGACATAAATCCGTCAGGGCATTTTTCTGGTGGCTGGTGATCACAAGGCTGGTACCGCGATCAAGTAAGTCTTCAGCAAGAACAACCTGACGCTCTACCGACTCTTGATCCAGGCTGGCACTTGATTCATCCATTAGTAATACACCCGGTTTTAGTACCCAAGCCCGTGCCATAGCCACGCGTTGGCGCTCACCGCCTGAAAGGACCGAAATATGTTCGTCGGCCAAGGTTTCTAACCCTACCATACGAAGGGCATTAATGGCTTCTGTTCGTCGCATCTGGCGGTTATTTATCGTAAATTTCAGGCCGTAACATACGTTATCGAACACAGTGCCATCAAACATGTAAGGAGTTTGGTGCATATAAATAACGCCACCCTGGCTTTTTCCTTTGAACAGTCTTGTCAACAGTGAGGCTTGTTGTAAATTCACCTTGCCCGTGGTCGGTTTCTGCAGGCCGGACAGCACCTTTAACAAGGTGGTTTTTCCGACGCCGTTATCGCCGGTCAGGTAAATGGCTTCTTGCGGGCCGATGCTTAGCTGAGGGATATGAAATAGCAGGCGCTCCTTGAAGCGGATTGAGAGGTCATGAGCCTGAATTGAGATTTGAGACATCATCTGCTCCTCAGCTTAATTGGTACGCAAATGGGCTTTGCCCCGCGCAACAGATAGAAAAAAGTTTAGTACGAGTGCCAGCAACAGCAGCACCATTCCTAATGCAACACCTTGAGCAAAGGCACCTTTCGAGCTCTCCAGTGCAATCGCCGTGGGAATATTCCGGGTTGAATTCAAAATATTGCCACCGACCATCATAGAACAGCCTACCTCGGTAATAATGCGGCTGAAGGCTGCAATAACTGCGGCCATAAGCGGAAAGCGGCTCTCCCACATCAGGCTAATGAGCGCCCTTGGGATACTTGCGCCGAGCGTGAGTGACGTTTCCCAGGCACGGCGGTCACTGTTTTGAAAGGCTGCGTGCATCATTGAGACAAGGATCGGAAAGCAAATCAGGATTTGACCCAATATCATTGCCTGCTGGGTAAACAGCATCTTCCAGTCACCCAAGGGGCCGGATCGAGACAAGAGCATGTACAGCAGCAGTCCGATAACAACAGTCGGAATTGACTGAAAGGTGTTAAATATGGACAGTATCAGCCAGCGCCCGGGGAACTTGCCGTAGGCAAGGGCGAAGCCAATAAGTAATGCTGGCAAAAGCACAATGCTTATAGCCAGCAGAGAAACAGAGAAAGAGACACCAACAATGCCCCAGAGGGCGGTATCGCCGCTCAGCAGTAGCTGAACGGCTTGTTGGGTGGTTTGCCAAATATCCATTTATTGTGTGATAGCATCCGCGACAAACAGCTGTTCGCCATGTCGCTTATAGTTGTTGATCATTTTTTGTGCTTTCTGGTTAACCAGCCAGTCACTGAATGATTTCGCACCCTGGTAGTTAATATCAGGGTAGCGGCTTGGGTTAACCAGAATAACCTGATACGGGTTAAACAGGCGCTTGTCACCTTCAACCACAATCTTAAGGTCAAGTTTGTTTTGGTACGCTAGCCAGGTTCCACGGTCTGTCATGGTATAGGCCTGTAGTTCAGATGCCATGTTCAATGTAGGACCCATGCCTTGACCAACAGCCTTGTAGCCGCCGAAGTTAGGTTCCATTTTTGTTTGTGCCCACAGGTTAAGTTCTTTTTTGTGGGTACCAGAGTCATCGCCGCGAGAAACAAAGGTTGCGTTGTAAGAAGCAATTTTAGTCAATGCATCAGCAACGTTATTGTCGCCAGCAATTTTTGCCGGGTCGGCCTGAGGCCCGACAACCACAAAGTCGTTGTGCATCAGTTTGCGAGGTAGTACACCGTAGCCCTTCTCAACGAAATTCGCTTCGGCTTTCGGGGCGTGGGTCATAACAAGATCAACATCGCCATTTTGTCCCATACGCAGTGACTTACCGGTGCCGGCAGCCAGAACTTCAACACTGTAGCCGGTATCTTTTTTGAATTCAGGGAGCAGGTAGTCTAGTAGGCCAGAGTGATAGGTACTGGTCGTCGTGGCCAGGCGAATGGTCATATCTTCTGTGGCTTGGGCTGCACTTGCAGAGGCAAGGGAAAGGATAACAAGAGTCGTTTTTATAAATTTCATAGGTCTTCCTGACTTAATGTCAATTAAGTGAATACGCAAATAGCTGTTGCCTGTAAGGCAGACAAATCTTTCGTGACTGCCGAGGCTAAAGCAAATCAGGTGCCAATTTTTCCAACGCATTGAGATTAACGCGAACCAATGCTGCAAGCGAATGATTTTAAACAAGTATTTTGATCAAAAATGCAATTATATTCATTATCATCATAAACTGTTTTGACATTGGTTAACGAGGTGGGACAAAATGTCGCATCCCTTGTTTATTGGTAAATAACAACTTATGTCTGAATCCGCTGCTTCTTCTTGGTCTGCTGTGTCGGTGCTTGTCGTAGATGACGAGCCGGGAATGCGAGCGATCCTCAAAAAAGCCCTGAGTAAGAAATTTGCCCAGGTTGATACCGCTGGCAGTATCGAGGAAGCGGAAGAGCTTCGCAAGCGATGTCACTTCGATCTGTTAATTGTGGACATTAATCTGCCGGGACGCTCAGGAATTGAGTGGCATGAAGCCTTTGACCCCTCGACACGCCGTAGCGATGTGATCTTCATGACGGGCTACGCAGACTTGGATACAGCTATTCAGGCACTACGTGCCGGCGCGTCTGATTTCATTCTCAAGCCGTTTAACCTTGATCAAATGATGCAGTCGGTCAGTCGCTGTATCGAGAGGCGGTTGGTCGAAAGACAGAATTTTGCCTTGCAGCGCGATATCGATAGAACGTATCCGGTTGATATTATTGGTGATGCGCAACGTACCCTGATGATGAAAAAGATGATTGCTCAGGTCGCTCCCTCGCAGGCCGCGGTACTGGTAGAAGGGGAATCGGGTACGGGTAAAGAACTCGTTGCGCGAGCGCTGCACCAGCTGAGCAAGCGCAGCGGACCTTTTGTTCCTTTGAACTGTGGCGCCATTGCCCCTGACTTGCTGGAAAGTGAATTGTTTGGCCATGTTTCAGGTGCTTTTACCGGTGCCAAGAAAGGACGCGAAGGACTGTTTCGCGTTGCAAACAACGGTACTTTGTTCCTTGATGAAATAGGTGAAATGCCGCTTTCAATGCAGTCATCGCTATTGCGAGCGCTTGAGCAGAAAGCCATTCGCCCGGTCGGTGCCGAGCGCGAAGTTCAGGTCGATGTGCGGATTGTGGCAGCTACCAACCGCAACCTGAAGCAGGAAGTTGAAGAGGGGCGTTTCCGCCGCGATCTCTACTATCGCTTGAATGTGCTAACCATCGAATTGCCGGCTCTAAGGGATCGCGTCGAAGATATACCGGCTTTGTCTCATCATTTTACTCAGCAACTGGCGAAAGATTTAGGCGTAAAGCCGGTTAGCTGGACTCATGAAGATATCCAGTCAATGCAGGCTTATGACTGGCCGGGCAATATTCGTGAGTTGCGCAATATGATGGAGCGTTGCCTGCTGCTGGGTAAACCACCTGCTGAGTACTGGCGCGAGCTTGCCGGCGATGTTGTTATCACTTCTGCTACCACGGTAGGAGAGCAGCCTGTTGCATCCGATATACAGGTTGGAACTACCAATGCGGAAGAAACCTTCTCCTCCCTTGATTCTGTAGCTGTGCCAGCAGGCAATCAGCCATCGTGCTCTTGTGCAGAGATAGATGGAGATTCATTCTGTTACCCGACGGACTGGACGCTAAAAGAAGTAGAGAAAGCGCATATCATGCAGGTCGTAGACTCCCATGAAGGCAATAAGTCTGCCGCTGCCAGACAGCTTGGTGTTGCGCGGAAAACGCTTGAGCGAAAATACAAAGACTGGGCAGACGAAAGCGCATAAATAGGCAGTGACAGCTATGAAACAATATTTAGCGATGTGGGTTCGCCGTTTTCGAACCATGGTGCGCTACCGGCTGCTGATGCTGACATCAGTGCCGATCATCATTACCTTGTTGGCACTTATTGCGCTGACTATGTACTGGACCGTGATGTATACTTGGCAGAATGCGCTTAAAAATGCACGTGCAGATTTGGCGGTTGCCCACCACAGCATGGAGTTGCTGCAAAAAGAGCAGCGTATGCGCTTGACGGCATTATCCGAGTCTTACGATTTTCAGTATTTGCTGAGAAATGATGAGGCCAAACTCAGTGAGTGGGTAAGACAACAGGCGGGTCGCTACGATCTTGATTTTGTCGTCGTTCACCCAGCATCGGCTCTGGGGGAGTTTTCCAAGGCAAACCGTCGCTTGTTGATGAATGGTGAAGAGCAGACTTTTTTCCAGCAGCTCGATGAGATGGCGCTTGAAGATTTGCACCCCAACCTGCCGGCTAGGGCTCAAATCCCATTGCTTAGCGAAGGTGAGATTGAATCGAAGGGGCTGGTAAGCCGAAGCCTGATCCCCGTTTTCAACGAACAAAACAACCTGCAGTGGATTGTCGATGGCGGTATGCTGCTCAATAACAGTACTTCGCTGGTCGATCGAATCCGGGATCTGGTTTACGCCTCAGACACGTTACCCGAAGGTAGCATCGGAACCGTTACGCTATTTATGGACGATATCCGGGTAAGCACCAACGTACCACTAGACAGCGAGCAGCTTAACGGACGTGCAATAGGGACACGAGTCTCGGACGAGGTGAGACAGGCGGTATTGGCTAGCGGCCTGACATGGGTTGATCGGGCTTATGTTTATGATGACTGGTATGTGTCGGCCTATGAGCCGCTCCGCGATCATGATGGCCGTAGAATTGGCATGCTCTACACTGGCTATCTAGAATGGCCACTTATTCGCATTTACCTGACAAACATTGTTGAGCTTGGGGTGGGCATTGTACTTGTTCTGCTGATATCCGGTCTTGTGGTTTATCGCGGAGCACGTGATTTGTTTCGGCCGATAGAGAAAATTCACCAGGTCGTGAAAGCTGTACAACTGGGGCTTGATCGCCGGATAGGCTCACTGGATCTAACGCCCGATCATGAGTTGGAAATACTGGGCAAACAGTTTGACAGTATGCTGGATCAGCTTCACCAGCGTAACGAAGTGATAAAGCAGGCCTCAATCGAGCTGGAAGACAAAGTTAAGGCACGTACCAAGAGCCTGCATGAAAAAACCGAAGAACTAGAGCAGCACATTAAGTTGCTAAACCAGGCCCGCAGCAAGCTGGTAACCAGCGAAAAATTGGCGGCGCTGGGCGAGCTGACTGCCGGTATCGCACACGAGATCAATAACCCGACAGCAGTGATACTCGGTAATGTGGAGTTGCTTCAGTTTGAACTGGGAGACGATACCGAACGGGTGAAGGAAGAGCTGGGAGCCATTCATGAGCAGATTGACCGGATACGAAATATCACCCGAAGCCTGTTGCAATACAGCCGGCAAGGAGGGGTACAGGACGAAGTTACCTGGCAGCACCTTAATCCAATTGTTGAAGAGAGCCTGACATTGGTTCGTTCGGGAACGAAAAAGCATGCAATTCATATAGAAACCAACCTGGAGGCAAAGTGTTGTGTCGAGGTTAATCGCCATCAACTGTTGCAGGTTCTGGTTAATCTGCAGATGAACGGTGTCCATGCGATGGGCGATCAAGGCTTGCTCAAAGTCGGAACAGAAGACTGGATTGACGAGCAGGGGAAGACCGTCGGTGCTGTTGTTCATATTACTGATCATGGTTGCGGGATCAGCAAAGAGAATCTGGAGAGAATCTTCAACCCGTTCTTTACGACACGCCGCAGCGGCACAGGTCTGGGGCTTTCTGTCAGTCAGGGTATTATCAGTGAGATTGGTGGTGATATCTGCGTGCAGTCAACGCCGGGTAAAGGATCGACCTTTTCTGTTTATTTACCGGACAAAGCGGTTGATAATAGCGGCTTGCAATTAGCCAAGATAGAAGAATAGATTTCACTGTTCTTGCGCTATAATTTCAAGAAATATAAAAAGGCATGTGGTAAACATGCCTTTTTATTTGGGGTGAGATCGAAGTATAAGAGATTTCATCTCAACAAGCCTCAATGTATTTAATTACATCATGAAAAGCCCGAAAACCATAAATACGATTGCGGTAAGTACTGTTCGACTAATAATGCCCATATTGGTTGGAACGATCATTTCTGTATGCTGCATATAATTCCCTCTAATGATAGAAAAGACTCCGGTATGTTCGTCGTAAAACTAAGTATAGAACATATTTCATATGCTTGGAGCTAAAAAACAACAACAGCGTTAATAGTTTGATGGGTTCAAAATAAACGCCTGAATCTTAGCCGGGCCACTATTTAGACCTATAATTGATTAAAAGTGTTAAGTGGTGGCTGTTATGAAATTAACTTTTTTGTTGTTCGGTGTGTTTCTTCAAGGTGTGGCTATATATATCGCTTTTTATAGTGAGTTCACGGGAAATATCTACCTGGCAACTATTGTATCAGTATTGTCTATATGTTGTTTAACCGCTATACGAAGCTTAATTGCGCCTGTTTGTTTACTGGCCGGTATCCTTGTCGGTTTGTCTTTGTCTCATAACGAGTTGGATTTGCAGACGTTAACTGTCCTGGAGCAACAGGTACAACCTATGGTGCAGGCAAAGTATGAAGCTATTCAGGAAGTGTGGAACGCCTCTGTTCGCCTTGAATATACGCCAGCAGAGGACAGTGCTCATCTTGCTGACGTATCGAGTGCAGAGGTACCGGTTAAGGCTGCGGAATAAGCAGTTGTTGACCTGCAATTATCATTGATGCTGACATATCGTTGGCATTCATTATCCGAGCAACCGTGGTGTTATTTAGCAAGGCAAGTTCACTGAGGGAGTCACCAGGCTGAATGTGATAAATGGTGAATTCTTCACGTGAACGATTAAAGCTTTTTCTGTTGCTATAAAACTGATTTTTGTTGCTGCTTGGGATTAATAATTTGTTTTCTCTTCCTGGGTAGGTATAGCCGCTGATGTAGCCAGGGTTTAATTGGTACAAGGTTTGGCTTGTCAGTCCAGCCTGGCCAGCAATAAGATCAAGTTTTACTCTATTGCTAATTGTGATTTCGGTAAGTACTTCCGTTGGTTCGATACGTGCAAGCTTTAAGTCATGGTGTGATCTGTTTTTGACGAGATCAGACATCGCAAGAAGCTTGGGGACGTACAGGCGGGTTTCTTTCGGCAGTTTTAAATGCCAGAAGTCAGTGGGCTTGCCAAGGGATGCGTTTTTCTTGATAGCTCTTCTGACGCGCCCTTCACCGGTATTGTATGCAGCCATTGCATGAAGCCAGTTGCCATCGAATTTATCGTAGAGGTAGTCAAGAAGATCCAGGGCCGCAACGGTAGAGGTAATCACATCCCGACGCCCGTCATACCCTTTAAGATATTCAAGGCCAAAGGTTTTGCCTGTCGGGACAGTGATTTGCCACAAGCCTGCCGCACCGCGGTGCGAGTGCGCAAATTGATCAAATGAGCTTTCAATAAAGGGGAGCAGCACAAGCTCGTACGGCATACCGCGCTGTTCGACCTGCTGGTAGATGTAGAACAAGAAGGGTTTAGCGCGTTTGGTTACTGTGTCGATATGGTGTGGGTTGGATAAGTACCAATTTTTATAGTATTCAACCCGCTTATCATCAGGCACAGGAATATCAAAAGCACCACCCAGTATATCCCACAGATCAGGGTTTATTGGCGTTGGTGTTTCAACGACATGCTTTTCGCTCTCTGGGGCAGACAAGCTGGCATCTGCCAGGATGTCATTTACCTGATTGTTGTCTATTTCACAGTGGTGATTGAACAAGTCGGGAAACAGATGATTTGTGTTTTCTGGCTTAGGCAATGA